>NZ_JAMXBK010000028.1:0-560564 GCF_023913815.1 Pseudarthrobacter cellobiosi | reverse complement strand
TCCTCACAGACGGCCGCTTCTCCGGCGGAACCACCGGCCTCTGCATCGGCCACGTGGCACCGGAAGCTGTCGACGGCGGCCCCATCGCCTTCGTCAAGGACGGGGACCGCATCCGTGTGGACATCGCAGCACGGACCTTCGACCTGCTGGTGGACGAAGCTGAGCTCGAGTCCCGCAAGATCGGCTGGGAGCCACTGCCGGCCAAGTTCACCAAGGGCGTGCTCGCAAAGTACGCCAAACTCGTGCACAGCGCCTCCACCGGCGCATACTGCGGGTAAAGCACTAGCACCCATTTACAGATCCACGGACGGTGACTACGTTGAGAATCACCCCAGCTGGAGACGCGTGCAGAGGACTTCTGAAATTCCGCGCAGACCACTTCGGAAAATGACATTGGCGGATTCCCGCAGCACGGGGCGCCTTCGGGTCCCTCGCAGGAATCGCCGCCATTCTCGATTCAAGGTGTTCTTGAAATCCTTCGTTTGTAAGAACGACGACGCACTACTACTCGGGTGCCAGCGGACTGATGGGTCTGGCGGGAAGGGTGAGTGGAACCAGGCTCAGCTGCGCCCGATTCAGGTCCTTGGCTTCGCCGGGGCGAAGGCGCGGCTCCTGATGTTTATCTGCTGTGTAGCGCAGATTACTGAACGGCAGCACGGACCGGCCATACGTTGAAGACGTCAGCAAAGAACTCTTCGATGGAAGGTCGCCATCATGGCTTCTGCACCAGCTCTTTCACATCACACCTCCGACACCGGCATCGGCCGGCGCGTTCTCGCCGGGGCCGCCGGGGGCATCGCCGGCGGCATCGTGTTCGGGATTCTCATGGCGATGATGGGCATGCTGCCCGTCATCGCGTCCATGGTCGGCTCCAACTCGGCCGTGGTCGGGTTCGGCGTCCATCTGATGATTTCGGTACTGATCGGGCTGGGCCTGACGGTCCTGTTCGGCAACCGGTTCCTAACCGCGTATGGCCGCGGCGCCCTCGTCGGGCTCGGTTACGGGGCCACGTGGTGGGTCCTTGGGCCGCTGATGATCATGCCGGTCATGGTGGGCATGCCCCTGTTCGCCATTGACCTCACCGCGCTGATGAGCCTGATGGGCCACCTGATCTATGGCGTTATTCTGGGACTGGTGGCGGTCCGCGTCCTCAAGAGCCGGGCATGACCGATACCTGCCGGGTCGATGTGGCGGCCACCGTCTCCGGGGACCTGCGACCGTGGGCCCCGCGGCAACGAGAGGCCGACCCGCTGATGGCAGGACCCGCTGACCCCTTCAGTTGTTTGAATGAAGTTGATCTGTTCGCTGACCTGAGCGCGCAGGAGATCGAGGCCATGGACCTCATGGCCCCGGCCCGGCTGTTCCGCCGCGGGGAACTGCTGTTCAGCCAAAGCCAGCCCGTCAAGGCCCTGTTCATCCTCAAATCCGGCCGGGTGCGCATTTTCCGGGTCGCCGAGGACGGCAAAGCCCTGACGATGGCCATCCTGGAACCGGGCGCGGTATTCGGAGAGATGATGCTCGTGGGCCAGCGGATGTATGACAACTACGCCGAGGCCATCGAAGACTCGGCGATCTGCCAGCTCAGCGTGGATGAAGTCGAACGGTTCCTGCTCTCGGATCCCCGCATCGCCATCCGCATCTCCCGGCTCCTGGGCGAACAGGTCGCCCGCCTCGAAGAGCGCCTGACCGACTTGGCGCTGCGGCCGCTGGCCGCTCAGGTGGCGTCCACCCTTCTCAAACTCGGTGACGCCGCGGGGCCGCCGCGCTTCGGGCAGGCCCGGACCATCCACCTGACCCACGAACAGCTCGCCGGTCTCCTGGGCGCCTCCCGGGAGGCCACCAGCAAGATCATGGGTGAGCTCACAGCCAAAAAAGCCATCCGCCAGGGCCGCGGGCGCATCGTCATCCAGGACCGCGACATCCTGCACAAAACCGCCCGGAGCACCTCATGATCACCGCCGCCTTCCACGGCCAGGTGATCGCCCGCTCAGAGCAAACAGTCTATCTGGAAGGCAACCACTACTTCCCCCGGGAATCCCTAGTGCCGGACGCGCTTGAAGACAGTTGGGTCCGGACCCTTTGTTTCTGGAAGGGTGTTGCCTTCTACCACCACGTCCGCGCAGGGGGCCACCGGTCACCGAACGCCGCTTGGTCCTATCCCCGGCCGACACCCCTGGCCCGGATGATCAAAGGCCACGTCGCCTTCGCTCCCGGCGGGGGCGTCATCGTCAGCGACGACCATCCCTGACCGTGCCCCTGCGCATCGGTTGGCTTCTTCCCCGCCCAAAGTTTTGTCCTGTCAATCAATCCAGAGATAAGTGAGTACCCGCATGCCACGCATTCCCACCCACACCCTAGTCACAGCACCTGAAGCCTCCCAAGGGATCGCCCGGAAACTGGAGCAGAAAATGGGCAAGCTGCTGAACATCCACGCCGGCATGGCAGACTCCCCGGTCGTGATCGCCTCCTACGAGGGGATCTCCGCCGCCATCGCGGCACACGGCAGCTTCGACGCCCGCACCCGCGAAGCGATCGCCCTGGCCGTCGGAAACCAGAACGGCTGTGACTACTGTCAGGCCGCCCACACCCTCTCGGCACGCCGGGCAGGGCTGGACGATGAGCAGATCCTCGCGGTCCGCACCGGTGAAGTGGATTTCGACGACAAACTCGCAGCGATCACCGGTGTCGCCCGTGAAGCCGCGGCCCGGACCGGGAACGTCTCCGACGCGACCTGGCAGGCCGCCCTTGACGCCGGATGGAGCGCCGAGGAACTCTCCGAGGCGTTCGCCCACATCGCGGCAAACCTGTTCACCAACTACTTCAACCACTACGCCGGCACGGAACTGGACCTTCCCGCAGTCCCGGAACTCACCGCCTGAGACCCGTGGAAGGTGGAAGGAGCATCGGTCCCTTCACCCGGTCTGCGGTTTCACCTTTAACCAGCAGGGGGCGGCAGGGCGCGGCGGTTACCCGCAGCCGGCCCCCTCCGGACGGCGGCCACGGTCGTCGTCAGTGCGCTGCTGCCAGGGCCGCGGGAAGGTCGGTCAGGGCGGTAACTGTGAATTCAGGAGCCTCAAAGTAGCCCGGGTAGCTACCCCCGGTCCTGTTCAGCCACGCCGTGCGCAACCCGGCACGGGCGGCGCCGTGGATATCCCACGGATGCACGGCGACCAGCAGCATGCCGGCCGGGTCGGCCCCGGAAGCAGCGGCGGCATATTCATAGGAGGCCCGGGCAGGCTTCCATGCGGGAGCGCCTTCGACCGAAAGCAGCGACTCAAACGCATCCCGGATCCCGACCTCGCTGAACAATTGCTCGGCGATCCGGGCCGAGCCGTTGCTTAGCGTAATCAGCCGGAACCCTGCAGCGGCGAGGGCTCTAATCCCCTCGGGGACATCGGAATGTACCCCGAGGCCGGCCAGGCCGCCCATGACATGGTCGACCGCCGCATCAAGAGGGCGGTTAAGCTCCACCCCGGTCAGAAGTCCCCGGAGTGCGCCAGCCCCGAGGGCGGCGAACGATCCGTTGTCTCCGCTGGCCGCCAGCGCGAAGCCGTCACGCAGCAGCGTGGCGAACCAGAGTTTCGCCAGCTCAGCCGGCGCCCCGACCTCGCTGAAGCGTTCCCCCATGGGCGACATATCTGACAGGGTTTCGTTGACATCAAAGACAACGACTGAGATGGCGGTGCTCATGGATTCTCCTTGTGGTCGCGTGTAGGTCTCCGGTGCAAGTCTGCCGCCATCCGGAAAGAAAAGAGAGGGAACCACTGGCCCGACTAACCGGGGCGTATCGGGGCCCGGTGTTCCCGGAAGCTGTCAGCGCAGGTATTCCGCCAATTTCCTTGTCGAAAAACTGCTTGGGCCGCGCACCGATCCCGGACGCCCTGTTTTCGCCGTCCCCGACGAGGTAGATGGCACTTGGGAATTCAGTAGCGAAGAACTGGCATTGGCCTTGGCTCTCGTTAGAGGTAGCTGCAGATGCGTTCGGGGTCGCAGGCTGCGGGGTCCCCCGCGGCCGCGGCGTCATGAAATTCGGCGACGGTTGTCCGCAGCGCGGTGAGTTCTGCGATCCGGGCGTCGAGGTCGCGGAGCTGTTTGGCCAACAGATCCTTCACGTGGATGCAGGGGGCCTGGCCGATGTCCCGGACGGCGAGGATGTCTCCGATCTGGGCCAGGGTCAGCCCGGCGGTGCGGCCGCGGCGGATGAATTCGAGCCGGCTGACCGTCTCGTGGGGGTAGTCGCGGTATCCGTTCGGGGCCCTGTCGGCGGCCGGCAACAGGCCGCGGTCCTCGTAGAACCGCAGTGTCTTGGCCGTCATGCCGGCGGCTGCGGCGGTTTCGCCAATACGCATCATGTACCTCTTGTCCCGGGGTTTCCCTCTTAACCTTCCAGTTTAGTGGAAGGTAAGGAGCAGCTAAAGGATCGGTTACCAACCGGGCCGGGGAAAGCCCCATCTTTTCCAAGCGCATTAGGCCCGGGTGAGGGCTCCGCGGTTCCGGGCCGGTGGCGGATGGGTCTCTTGACCTTCCCCCATGGTGGAAGGTGCAGACTGGGGTCACACCCATACACGAGGCAACGTCGCGGGCATTCCGGGGGCGGCGCTGCTGTACGACTTTGGAGGATTTCATGTCTGAACAGACACCTGATTTTGATCTGGCCATCATCGGCTCCGGCGGCGGGGCGTTCGCGGCCGCGATCCGGGCGACCAACCTGGGCAAACGGGTCCTGATGATCGAGCGTTCCACCGTCGGCGGCACGTGCGTGAACACCGGCTGTGTTCCCTCCAAAGCGCTCCTCGCGGCGGCCGAGGCCCGGCATGTTGCCCTGGACGCGTCCGGCCGGTTCCCCGGCATCAGCACCTCCGCCGCCCCGGTCGACATGGCCGGGCTGATCGGCGGGAAGCGTTCCCTGGTGGAGACGATGCGTTCGGATAAGTACGTGGACCTGATCGCTGAGTACGGCTGGGAGCTGCGCCAGGGCGATGCCGTGTTCGCCGGCACCCAGAACGATCCGGTCCTGGAAATCACCGGACAGGACGGCGCTCCGGAATCGGTCCGGGCCGCGCACTATCTGGTGGCCACCGGCTCCGCCCCGTGGGCGCCACCGATCGAGGGTCTGGCGGACACGGAATACCTGACCTCAACCACGGCGATGGAACTCGAGGAGGTCCCTGACTCCCTGCTGGTCATCGGCGGCGGCTACGTGGCCCTGGAACAGGCCCAGCTCTTCGCCCGGCTCGGGTCCAAGGTCACCATGCTGGTCCGCTCCCGCCTGGCCTCCGCGGAGGAACCCGAGGCCTCCCACGCCCTGATGGGCGTCTTCGCCGACGAGGGTATCCGCGTGGTCCGCCGGACGGCCGTGTCTTCCGTGCGCACGGACCCGGCCACCGGCGGGATCATCGCGACGGCGGCCGTCTCCGGAGGGCAGGAGGAATTCCGGGCCACCAGGGTGCTGGTCGCCACCGGACGCCGGCCGGTCACCGAGGGCTTGAACCTGGGTGCGGTCGGCGTCAAGACCGGGGACGGCGGCGAGATCCTGGTCAACGGCCAGCTTGCCAGCTCCAACGACCGGATCTGGGCCGCCGGGGACGTGACCGGGCACCGCGAATTCGTCTACGTCGCAGCCGCCCACGGCTCCCTGATGGTGGAGAACGCGTTCAACAACGCCGGCCGCGAGGTGGACTACCGGCACCTGCCCCGGGTCACCTTCACCAGCCCGGCCCTGGCCGCGGTCGGGATGACGGACAAGGAAGCCAACGAGGCCGGCATCCGGTGCGAATGCAGGGTCCTGCCCCTGGAGTACGTGCCCCGGGCCCTGGTGAACCGGGACACCCGTGGCTTCATCAAGATGGTCGCCGACGCCGACACCGGACGGATCGTGGGAATCACCGCCGTCGCCAAGGACGGCGGAGACCTCGCGGCGGCCGGTGTTTATATCCTGGAAGCCGGGATGACAGTGGACCAGGTCGCGAACCTGTGGAGCCCCTACCTGACGATGGCCGAAGGGATCAAGATCGCCGCCCAGTCCTACACCACGGATGTCTCCAAACTCTCCTGCTGCGCCTCCTGACCGCCCTGCCCCTCCACGCGGATGAAGACCTCGGAGCACGACTTCATCGACCGTCAGACCTCACAGGAAACCGGCATCGTCCCCGCACCCTCGCTGCCCCTGCCTGGACGAGCAGTGCAGACGACTTCTGACATTCCGTGCAGACGTCTTCTGAAACTGACATCATGAATTTGCCTGGGTCTGAGCAGTGAAGCGAGCAGAACGGCTCCATGCTCTATCAGAGATGTTGCGCCGCAGCGGCGCGCGGGGGGTCTCCGCCGAACGGTTGGCGAGAGAGTTCGAGGTGTCCGTGCGCACAATCAAGAGAGACCTCGATGCGCTGGAGAACAGCGGTGCGCCTCTATGGTCGCGCCCAGGTCCGGGCGGTGGCTACGGATTGGCTATCGGCGCGTCCCTGCCACCCGTCAGCCTGTTTCCGGCGCAGGCTGTGGCGCTCATGGCGGCTGTGTCCGCTGCGTCTGATGCCCCCTACGCTGATCTGGCAGCAGCCGGTATCCAGAAGATCCTGGACGTCCTCGATCCCAGAACCCGAGCAAGAGCTGACGAGCTGGCCCGCCGTGTGTGGGTCAACGCGCTTCCCTCGTCCTCGCGCGCGATTAAGTCGGCACTGGAGGAGGCGATGGCCGAGCAGCGAGTAATCCGTATTCGCTACACATCGAGAGACGGGACCACGACCACCCGTGACGTCGAGCCCGTGCTGTTCGCCTCCACGAACGGCCAGTGGTACTTAATTGGATGGTGCCGAATGCGCGACGCAATGCGATGGTTTATCGTGTCGCGCATCGAGCAGGCCACCGTAACTAAGGCGGCCTGCAGCGGCCACACCATCCACGAGGTCGGAGAACCCCCAGCGAACGCCAGACCGGTACACGGTCGTGGCGAGTGAGCCACTAAATCAACGTCTCCGGTCAGTACAGCTAGAGAACACCAACGTGGGCCATCTGTTCCCACCGGCTCGCTTTACCCACACCATACTGCCGGCCTTTCCAGCCAACAGGGACCCTGTTACGGAAGGATTCTCGGTACGCGAAGTAGGCCACGTGGCCGAGGCGCTCGAGCTGCCGATCACGTAGCGCCCATTCAACTGCGGAGTGTCGAACCGCGTCTGAGCTGGGGATTCGGCAAGGATTGGGGCTATGACCAAGAGAACTGTGCTTATCGGGGGACGCTTTTTCTTTGGCCTTTTGACGTTGGTGGCGGTGGGAACACAGCTGACAGTTCATTTGGGCATGGGCTACGACGTCTGGAACTTCTTCAGCTACTTCACTAATCTGTCCAACATCTTCGCTGCGTTGGTGCTTCTCATCAGCGGCTACAGGGTGCTGATCCGCAAACGCCCCAGCGAAATCGACGACGTCACGCGCGGCACGGCAACCATCGCCATGGCCGTGGTGGGACTCGTGTTCGGTGCACTGCTCGCCGGGGAAGATCTCGGCTCGCTGCTGCCGTGGGTCAACTTCGTGGTGCATTACCTGATCCCGGTGGTCATGGTGGTGGACTGGCTCTTCCAACCGCCGCGGGCCACGCTCACGGTCAAGCACATCTGGTACTGGCTGCTCTACCCCGTCGGCTACCTGGCCTACAGCCTGGTCCGCGGGGCCTTGGTGAACTGGTACGCGTACTGGTTCGTCGACCCCGCACGGGCAGGTGGCTGGGGCGGGGTGGCGGTGTTTGCCCTCGCCATTTCCGTCGGCTTCCTAGTAGTGAGCCTGGCGATGCTGTGGCTCGGCAACAAGCTCAAGCGGCAGGTGGATTACTAGTCGAGGAGGTGCAGCTGTTCGGGGGAGTCGAGGTCTTCGCCGCCGGAGAGGTCACTGCAATCGATGAGGTCTATCAGTTCGGGATGGGCCTGGAGGAAATAGCGGGCGCCGGCGTCGCCCGTTGCCATTTCTGCGGCCTCAGCGCGGAGGCTGGAATCCAGAAGCAGCGGATGTCCCCGCCGGAGTTTTCCTTCGGGGCCACGGTAGGCGGCGGCCGTCACCCGGCCTGGTCGGTGGGATGCCAGCAACCGGGCGACGGTCTCGGTGGTCAGGCCGGGCTGGTCCACCAGCGCAATGAGCACATGGTCCTCCGGGGCTGCTGCGGCGACTCCCGCCCGGAACGAACTGCCCATTCCACTGGCCCAGTCCGGGTTGTCGATGACCCGGTGCCGGCTGAGATCGGTGGCGGCGCGGACCGTTCCCGCGTCCGCGCCGAGCACCGTCACCACCTCCCAGCAGCCGCCGTCGAGCAGCACGTCGGCCAGGACTTCAACGAGCGTACGGCCCTGGAACCGGAGTAACGCTTTGGGGCCGAGCCCCAGCCGCGTCCCGGCACCGGCGGCAAGCAGCACCGCCGTCGTGCGTTGTTTGTCCAGGTCAGCCATCGCCCCAGCCTATCCAGCCACATGACAGTTGACGGCAGTGTTCCACGGGAACACTGCCGTCAACTGTTGTCTGGATGAAGGGGTCAGGAGTCGGCTCCGGCGCCTCCGGTGGTCCCGGCGTTGACGTCCAGGAGCTTGTAGCGGTCCATCGCGTAGGCGGGCACGCCGCTGTCCACCTCGCCGCGCGAAGCGAGCAGCTGCAGGGTCTTCACCACAATCGAGTGGGTGTCGTTCTTGAAGAAGCGGCGGGCTGCCGCGCGGGTGTCGGAGAAGCCGAAGCCGTCGGCTCCGAGCGAGGCGAACTGGTGCGGGAGGAACTGGCGGATCTGGTCCGGGACGGCCTTCATGTAGTCGGTCACCGCCACCACGGGCCCCTGCGCATCGGCGAGCTGCTGCGTGACGAACGGTACGCGGGCGGGCTGGCCCGGATTCAGGAAGGCCTCTTCCTCGGCGGCGAGCCCGTCGCGGCGCAGTTCGTTCCAGGACGTGACGGACCAGACGTCGGCGGAGACACCCCAGTCCTCGGCGAGGATCCGCTGGGCATCCAGGGCCCACGGGACGGAGACGCCGGAGGCCAGGATCTGGCTTTTGGGCCCTTCCATGCCCGACGCCGACACCCGGTAGATGCCTTTCAGCACACCGTTGACGTCGAGGTTCTCAGGTTCGGCCGGCTGGGAGATCGGCTCGTTGTACACCGTGATGTAGTACATCAGGTTTTTATCGGATGCAGGTCCGGTTCCTTCGCCGCTTGCGGCCGGACCGTACATGCGCTCGATGCCGTCCCGGATGATGTGGCCCATCTCGTACCCGTACGCGGGGTCGTAAGTGAGGACGGCCGGGTTGGTCGAGGCCAGGATCGGGGAGTGGCCGTCGGCGTGCTGGAGGCCTTCGCCGGTCAGGGTGGTGCGCCCGGCGGTGGCGCCGATGATGAAGCCGCGGGTCATCTGGTCCGCGGCGGCCCAGAAGGCGTCGCCGGTGCGCTGGAAGCCGAACATGGAGTAGAACACGTAGACCGGGATCAGCGGTACGCCGTGGGTGGCGTAGGCGGTGCCGGCGGCGGTGAACGCCGCGACCGCGCCTGCTTCGTTGATGCCGGGGTGGATCAGCTGGCCCTGGGCCGATTCCTTGTAGGCCAGGACCAGGTCCCGGTCCACGGAGAGATAGGCCTGGCCGTCCGGGTTGTAGATCTTGGCCGTGGGGAAGAACGCATCCATGCCGAAGGTTCGGGACTCATCCGGAACGATGGGGACAATGCGGTGCCCGAACTTCTTATCCCTGAGCAGGTCCTTGAGCAGGCGCACGAAGGTCATGGTGGTGGCCGCCTGCTGCTTCCCGGAACCGCGCTTGGCAACCTCGTAGGTCTTGGCGTCCGGCAGCTCCACCGGCGAGTGGTCCGGCCGGCGTTCGGGGACGAAACCGCCCAGGGCGCGGCGGCGTTCCATAAGGTACTGGATCTCGGGGGAGTCCATGCCGGGGTGGTAGTACGGGGGCCGGTAGAGGTCCGCGTCGAGCTGTTCGTCCGTGATGGGGATCCGGAGGTGGTCGCGGAACTTCTTCAGGTTATCGAGGGTGAGCTTTTTCATCTGGTGGGTCGCGTTGCGGCCCTCGAAATGGGGTCCGAGTCCGTAGCCCTTGACCGTTTTGGCCAGGATCACGGTGGGCTTGCCCTTGAACTCGGTGGCAGCCTTATAGGCGGCGTAGACCTTGTGGTAGTCGTGGCCGCCGCGCTTGAGGTTCCAGATCTCGTCATCGGAGAGGTCCGCGACCATGTCCTTGGTCTGCGGGGTCTTACCGAAGAAGTGCTCGCGGACGAACCCGCCGGACTCTGCCTTGTAGGTCTGGTAGTCACCGTCCGGGGTCTCGTTCATGATCTTCACGAGCGAGCCGTCGGCGTCCTTGGTGAGCAGGTCATCCCACTCCCGGCCCCAGACGACCTTGATGACGTTCCAGCCCGCGCCGCGGAAGAACGCTTCGAGTTCCTGCATGATCTTGCCGTTGCCGCGGACGGGACCGTCCAGGCGCTGGAGATTGCAATTGATGACGAAGTTCAGGTTGTCGAGCTTGTCGTTCGCGGCGAGCTGGAGCAGGCCGCGGGACTCGGGCTCGTCCATTTCGCCGTCGCCCAGGAATGCCCAGACCTGCTGGTCCGAGGTGTCCTTGAGGCCGCGGTTGTGCAGGTACCGGTTGGACTGGGCCTGGTAGATCGCGTTCATCGGACCGATGCCCATCGAGACCGTGGGGAACTCCCAGAACTTCGGCATCAGGCGCGGGTGGGGGTAGGAGGAGAGGGCGTGGCCTTCCTTGGACTTTTCCTGCCGGAATCCGTCCAGGTCCTCCTCGGCGAGCCGGCCTTCCATGAACGCGCGGGCGTACATGCCGGGGGAGGCATGGCCCTGGAAGAAGACCTGGTCACCGCCGCCGGGGTGGTCCTTGCCGCGGAAGAAGTGGTTGAAGCCCACCTCGTACAGGGTGGCGGCACCGGCGTAGGTGGAGATGTGCCCGCCTACGCCAATATCGGCGCGCTGCGCCCGGTGCACCATGATGGCGGCGTTCCAGCGCATGTACGCCCGGTACTTTTGTTCGATCTCTTCGTCCCCCGGGAACGCCGTTTCCTGGTCCACCGGGATGGTGTTCACGTAGTCCGTGGTGGTCACCATCGGCACGCCCACGCTCTGCGCGCCGGCGCGCTGGAGCAGGCTCCGCATGATGTATTGGGCACGCTCGGTGCCCTGTTCCTGAATCAGGGCATCCAGGGACTCCAGCCATTCGGCGGTCTCTTCCGGATCACGATCAGGCAGCTGGTTTGTCAACCCGCTGAGGATATGGGAGGTCTCTTCTCCTGCAGCCACGTCCAACCTCTTTTCATCGTTGAATAGTTGGCTCAAGTTTTCATTGTGTGAGAAAACTTTATTGCATCTCGAGATTATCTAGGCGACCATCCGCGCGTCAAGGCGAGCGGACGGTCACATTTGGCTGCTAACGGAGCCACCAGCAACGCGGGGTCAGATACGGCCCATTAAGACGCCTAGAATCGGCTGTATCTGACCCCGCGTTGCTTTTTCAGGAAGAGGTAAGGAGCCTGCCCCAGCGCGGGTCCAGCAGCGGTGCGCCCGCCATCTTGAGGCAATGCCACAGCGTGACGGCCACGGAGTCCAGGACCGGTACACCGGTTCGCTCCTCCACTTCGGCCGTGATGTTGGCACCGTACAGGTTGGTGCACAGGTAGATCAGAGCATCCGGATTCGAGGCTGCGAGTTCCAGCGAGCCCGGCAGCATCTCGGCATCGGTCACCGAGGCGAAGGACTCGTTGTCGCTCAGGTCCAGGTGCCGGTGGTCGATGGTCTTGACGCCAGCCTGCGCGTAGGACTCGATCACGGCCTCGTTGACGTCCCCGGTGTATGGAGTGAACAGCCCGATGCGTTCGGTGCCGAAGGACTTGAACGCCTCCATGTACGCCAGGGTGGACGTGGTGGCCGGGATGCCCGTGGCGTCCGTGATTCCCTGCACGAGCCGGCGGTCATGGTCGGCGCCGAGCCAGGATCCGGAGGTTCCGTTCCAGGCGATGACGTCCACGTCCGACGTTGCGAGCAGTTCCGCGGCGGCGTGCATCCCGGCGGCGTCGAACTGCTTGTCCGAGGAATCATCCAGCGCGATGCGGGTGACATTGATGCGGGTGAAGTGCAGCGAGACGTCGCGGCGGTCACCCAGGATGCGGTAGCTCTGCGGCTCCAGGCACGTGTTGGAGGAGGGCACGATCATGCCGATGCGGATGGGGCGGTTGGCGGAAGGCATGGGGCTCCTAGGCAGAAATCGTGACGGTGGCGGGCGCTGCAGGGGTCAGCGGGGACAGGGCATCGCGGTGTTCGGTGAAGCCGTTGCGGGCCACGAAGCGGCCCACGGGGCCGGGATCCTGGAACCCGGCGTCGTCCACCACCACGCGTCCGGCGGAGACGACGACGGCCGGCCAGCCGTGCAGGGTCTTCCCCTCGAAGGGCGAGAAGTCAGTGCCCATGTGCAGTGCACCGCCGTTGACGACGCGCTCCGTAGCGGGATCGAAGACGATCAGATCGGCGTCGAACCCTTCCACGATGGCGCCCTTGCGCGGCAGGGCATTGATCCGGGCAGGACCCGCGGAGAAGACCTCCACGAAGTCCTCCACAGAGCCGCCGGCCGAGGAAAGCGCCGTGAAGGTCACCGGCATGCGGGTCTCGACGCCGGGCAGGCCGTGCGGCATGAAGCGGACGTCGTCCGTGCGCTCGCGTTTCTGCGAGAGGTCGTAGCAGGAGTGGTCCGAGGCTACGGTGTGGATGGCCCCGGCTGCGAGGCGTTCCTTGAGGGCGGCCACGGTTTCGGCGCTGCGCATGGGCGGGCAGCAGGCGTACCACTCAGGGAACGTGCTGCTGTAGACGGTGTCATCCAGGCTCAGGTAGTGCGGGCATGTTTCGGAGTAGGCTTCCTGGCCGCGGCTGCGGGCATCGGAGACCAGGTCCACGGCTCCGGGAGTCGACTGGTGCACGAAGTAGACCGGCGCCCCGGTGTATTCGGCCATGGCGAGGGTTTCCTTGACGGAGATTTCCTCGGCCAGCTCGGGGCGGGTCCGGTGCAGGTGCTCGATGGCGATGCGTCCGTCCGCGGCGTGCTGCTCAGTGCAGTCGGCAATGATGGGGTCGTGCTCGGCATGAATGTATGTGAGGCCGTCCAGGCGGACCATTTCGCGCATAACCTTGAGGATGGTGTCGCCGTCGGCCATGGTGGAGCCGCGGTTGGTGGTGTACATCTTCACGGAGCGCACACCCTCCGCGGCGAGCTGCTCCAGCTGCCACGGCACGGTCTCGTCCCAGCTGACCACGGAGCCGTGCAGTGCCACGTCGCAGCGCGATTCGGCGGCCAGGCGCTTCTTGTTCAGGACGGCGTCCAAGGGGGTTTCCTGGGCGTCGCGCGGTATGCCGAAATCGATGATGGTGGTGGTGCCGCCCCACAGCGCTGCCGTGGAAGTGGTGCGGTAGTCGTCCAGGGTGCGGAAGCGGCCGGTCACCTGGGCCACGTGGCAGTGGCCATCCACGCCGCCGGGAATCACCAGCTGGCCGCTTGCGTCCACAGTGCGTGTTGCTGCGGGCACGGGTTCGGAGGCGTCGAGCAGCTGCACGATGCGGCCGTCCCGGACCACAATATGGGCCTGTTGGCGGCCAAAGCTGTTGACCACGGTGCCGTGGGCGACGACGAGATCTGGGGTGTGGGACATCGTTGTCCTCCTACTTCTGGGTGGCGGGCCGGGCGGCCGAGATAACGGCGGCGTTCGACTGGGCGGCGGCGTTCTGCGCGTCGGATAGGGCGGCGTCGAGGTTTTCGGACAGTCCGCTGCGGCGCTTGACGGGCGGCGGAGCAAAGGCGCCCTGCCGGTGGAAGCCGGACTGCAGGGCAACCACGGCTTCGGTCATCCGGATGCCGGCGGAGATGCCGTCCACCACGGGAACGGGGATCTGTCCCTCAAGTTCGCGGGCGAGCCCGGCGAGCGGGGCACCTGCCAGGATCACGACGTCGGCCCCGTCCTCCGCGACAGCCTGCCGGCTGAGTGCCAGGAGCGTGTCCTTGAAGTCGGCCTGGACGGAGCCGATCGAGTTGAGGCTCTGGTTGATGGAACGAATCGAGGCCAGGCGGCCGCCGAGCCCGAAGTGCTCCACGCAGTCCCGGTACCAGGCGGTGATGCGGTCCGAGATGGCGATGATGGAGAAGCGCTGGCCCTGGAGGGCGGCTGCGCAGAGGGCGGCCTCGGTGATGCCGATGACCGGCACATCCACCAGTTCCTTGAGGGCCGGCATGCCGGGATCGCCGAACGCCGCCACCACGACGCCATCCACCTGGCCGTGATACTCGGCGATGATTTCGGCGACGGCGCCGGCGGCGATGAGGGATTCGAAGCGGGTTTCGATGTACTCGACGCCGTGCCCGGCAGTCCGCACGAGCAGCTCGGTGTCCGGCCCGGCCGAACGCACGGCCTCGGCTTCGATCAGCGCCGTGACGTCGGCACTGGTGTTGGGGTTGATGACCAGGAGTTTCATGGTTTTTTCCGATGCAGCTTGGGCTCGGCGGCGGTGGAGTCTTCGGGGAACTGCTCGCGGTACTTGCCGATGTGCGACGCCGATTGGGCGGCGGCGCGTTCCGGGTCGCCGCTGGCGATGGCGGCGTACAGGTCACGGTGTTCCTGGATCAGTTCCGGGAGGTCGCTGACGTGGCGGAAGAGCCAGTGCATGCGGCCCTGAAGGGGTTCCAGCGCTGAGCGGAGAAAGTCGTTGTTGGCGATGCGGGTGATGGCGTCGTGGAATTCGCTGTTGGCGCGGTGGGCTTCCAGGATGGATCCCTTGGCGAGGCAGCGGTCGGCCTCGTCCAGCAGGCCCTGGAGTTGTTCGAGGTCCTGGGCCGTGGCGCGGGCCGCGGCCAGCCGGCAGGCGAGGACCTCAAGGGACTGGCGGACGTCAAAGAGGTCTTCCACATCCTTGGCGCTCAGTCCGCTGACCTCCATGCCGCGGGAAGCACGGTCCCGGATCAGGCCTTCCTGGCGGAGCATCCGGAGGGCCTCGCGGACGGGAAGGCGCGAGACGTTGAATTCGGCGGCGAGGTCCCGCTCCACCAGCCGGGTGCCGGGCGCATAGTGGCCTTCGAAAATCCTCGTACGGAGCGTGTCACGCACGGTCTCCCGGAGGGGGCGGTCCGTGTTGTTCGTGTCTTCTGCGATAAGCAATTCTGGCTCCATTCGTGGTTCTTTCAGGCAGTGCGCCCGGCGTTCCCGGCCGGTGTCCGACCTTTCGGCGGTACAGGCCGTCGGGCCGGCCCGGTCAGGCGAGTTAGACCGGGAGGCGCTTGTTGTAGTTCAGTGTCAGCACGGAGACGCCCATGATGACCGCGGATCCTACAAAGTACAGCAGTGCCCAGGTGTAGGAGCCCGTGGCCCCGACAATCAGGCCTACCACAATCGGGGTGACGAAGCCCGCGATGTTGCCGCTGAAGTTCATGGCGCCGCCCAGGACGCCGGCATTGGTCCGGCCGCCCAGGATGGAGGGGATGCTCCAGAAGAGGCCCACCCAGCGGAGGAAGAACATGACCACGGACAGCAGGACTACCGCCGTCGTCGGATCCGCCACGATGGTGACGCCTACCAGGCCGCCGATGACCACAATGCTGGAGATGCCCAGCAGGGTACGCATGACCAAGTTGGCCGAGGCGCCGGAGTTGCGCCACTTGTCGGCGATGTGGCCGCCCAGGATTTCACCGACGAAGCCGGCTCCGAAGATCACGAAGGTGGACCAGCCGATGGTCTTCAGGTCGAAGCCCTTGGCCTGGGCGAGGTAGAGCGGGCCCCAGGTGAGCAGGCCGTAGAACACACCGTTGAAGCCCAGCCAGCCGAAGCACATGGCCCAGAAGGAACGGAACTTCAGGTACGGGAGCAGGGCGCGCTTGCCCGAGGCGCCTTCCTTCGCGGCTTCGGCATCTTCGGCGGCGTGCGAGGCCTCAATGTATTCGGCCTCGGCGGCGTTGACGCCGCGGTGCTGGCGCGGGTTGTCCCGGACGTACCACCAGACGGCCAGACCCATGAGGACCGTTGCGGCGCCGGCGATGATGAACGCCGTGCGCCAGCTGCCGGTTGACGCGATGAGCCCGGCGATCAGGATGCCGCCCAGACCGGCCCCGAGGGGGGCGCCGGCGTCCAGGATCGTGGCGCCGCGGCCGCGTTCCGACTTGTGCATCCAGATGGCGTTGAGCTTGCCGCCGGCCGGCATCACGCCGGCTTCGGTGACGCCGATGCCGAGCCGGGCGATGAACATGCTCAGGAAGCCGCCGGCCAGGCCGGATGCGGCGGTTGCCGCACCCCAGCCCACGCAGGAAGCCGTCATGACCTTGCGCGGACCGAACTTGTCGATCAGCCAGCCGACCGGGATCTGCATGAGCGCGTAGGTCCAGAAGAAGGCCGAGAGCAGGAGGCCCACGAGCTCGGGGGCGAGATTGAATTCCTTCTGGATGATGGGGAGGGCCACCGAGATGGAGCCCCTGTCGATGTAGTTGACGGCGACGAGGACCAGCAGGAGCAGGAACATTTTCCAGCGGACGTTGGTGCGACGTTGCACGCCGCCCTTGCCGGTTTTGTCGTCGGGGAGCGGTACAGCGGTTTCAGTATTTTGAATAGACACAACTTCTCCTTTGCAGAGAGGGAGATTGCAGACGGGAAGAAAGGCTTGGGTGTCCGCGGGGCAGGAGGCCGGCTGGTGGGGCGTCCTGGAGCCTAAATCCGGAGAAGCCGGGCTATGAACTGTGGCCTGGGATCCGGATCGCGATCTTTTGGGATCCCAATTTGGGATCCCAAAATTTAGAATAGAAGTGACCCGGACCACTGTCAAGGAATTTGGTCCGTTATGGCCCACCCGGGCCAAATAACCGATTGTGACCGCTGCCGGCGTTCCGGCTGGCGGCGTGGTTGCGGCCGACGTGGAGACGTTGAGGAGCCGGGCAATGGGCGCGCGAAAAGGCCCGCGGCGTCGCCGCGGACCCTTTCTGTCATGGCAATTTCCGGCAGGGGCCGGGGGGCTCAGCTGCCCCGGTACGTGGAGTAGGCGAACGGGCTCAGCAGGAGCGGCACGTGGTAGTGGGCCTCCGATTCCACCACGCCAAACGTGAGGGTCACCTCGGGGAAGAACGTTTCGGTGGCGGTGGCGGCGAAGTATTTGCCCGTGTCGAAGGCCAGGCGGTAGGTCCCCGAAGGCAGTCGGTCCGGTCCCAGCTGTTTGATGCGCCCGTCCGCATCGGTGGCGCCCCCGGCGATCCGGACCCAGCGCTCGCCGTCGAGCACATGGAGGGTTACCCGGACCTCGGCCGCCGGTTTTCCGGAGCCTGTATCGAGTACATGGGTGGTGACGTGGGAGGTGCTCATCTGCCCATCAGTCCTTCGAGTCGGAGCGCTGCGATTTCCCGCAACTGCTGGCCAATGATTGATTGTTCTGCTTCGGGGGTGTGGGCGAGCCTGGTGTTGAGGGCGGCCAGGATCTCCTCGCGGCTGCGGCCGGCGGCGCGGATCAGGAACACCTGCCCGAACTTCTCCTCGTAGGCCTGGTTGCCTTCTGCCAGGGCCTCGGCCACGGCAGCGTCGGCCACGCCCAGTCCGGCCTGTTCCGACTGCGACAGTCTGGCCTCCGCGCTGTCGCCCTGCGCCCGCTCGCCGATCCGCGGATGGTGGGCGAGGGCCGCTTCGATCTCCGCCGGCGTGAAGGGGTTGGCTGCGCTGCGGCCCGCCGCCAGGAGCGCGTGGAAGGTGGAATAGGGCCGCGCGTCGGCGAGCTCGTCGATCCAGCGTTCGATGTCCAGGCAGGGGCGCAGGAAATCGGTAGCCTCCGGGCGGCCGGCCGTGTTGAACTGTTCAAGGTGCATAAAACAGATCCTCGTGTTTTGATGCTGGCATCCACGGTGTAGGGCTATGCGGATACTTTATTCCGCATCATGGAACTGTTATTTCAGCATATGCAAAAGTCAACCGCACGCACCGGCGGGTGTCAACTGTCGGGACGCTGCCTGGGTCACGCCCAAACAGAAGCGGACGGCTCGGGCGCTGGCGGCTTGCCCAGTGCCTCATCGATTGCCCACTGCGGAATGCGCCCGCTGGACGAACGGCGGATGCGGGGAAACTCCCTGTCGCCAGAATCTGATTCCAACAGTCCCCCTCGTGCTGCCATGCCACCTCCTTTGATGGTCTGCCCAGCATAGTGGCGGTCCCGTTGATCCGTACGAAATTACTCGTGAAGTTCGGGGCTACTCCTCGATAGTCACGCCGCGCCAGAAGGCGATCCGGTTCTCGATGGGCTTCGCCCGAGTCTTGGGTTCGCGGTAGAACCAGGCGGCATCGACGTTCAGCTTCCCGTCCACTTCCAGGGTGTGGTAGCCGGCCTGGCCCTTCCACGGGCAGACGGAGTACATGTCGCTGTCCTTGAGGTAGCCCGCATTGACGGCGTCGCGGGGGAAGTAGTGGTTGCCTTCCACTACCACCGTGTCCGCGGACTCGGCAATGACTTTTCCGTTCCAGATAGCCCTGACCATGTGGTTCCGTTCTCTAGGGGCCGCCTGCTGTGCGGACGGCGGGTCGCAGGTATGTCAACGGCCCGTGCGGTGTGCTTTGTTCCCGAGCACCTTCGGGAATGCTGCCTCCGGGCGCGGTGGTCTTCTCCGGTATCGTGGGTCCATGGTGCGGAACCTGGCCGACATCGGCGCTGAAGGTGTATTGCTCGCAGGGGCGGGCCGCGCCATCCTGCTGCAGATCGCGAACCCCGCGGTGGGCCATGGCGTCGCCGAGCACAGTGACTTTATTGCCCGTCCCCTGGACCGCTTCCGGGCTACCGTCACCTACGTCTACGCGGTCGTTTACGGAACAGAGGCCCAGGTCGCGGCCGTTCGCCGCAGCGTCAACCGGGCCCACTCCACGGTCCGCCGCAAGCCCGAATCCGGCTCCCACGGGTACAGCGCGTTCGATGCCCAGGCGCAATTATGGGTGGTGGCCACCCTGTACGACACAGCCATCACCGTCTACGAGAAAATCTACGGCCCGCTGGACGACGAGGCAGCCGACCTAATGTACAGCGACTACGCAAGAATCGGCACCGTCCTGCAACTGCCGGCGAACCTGTGGCCGGCCGACCGCGCAGCCTTCAGGACGTACTGGGACACGTCCCTTCTGACACTGGAGCTGGACGCCGTCACCGCCGGCGTCGGCCGCGACCTCCTGTACCCGCCGGCCGGGCCGCTCTGGCTGCGGATGAGCATGCCCCTGATCCGGTTCATCACCGCCGGGCTGCTGCCGGACCACTTGCGCGCCGGCTTCGGGCTGCCGTGGAGCGACCGCCACAGCCGCCTGTTCGACCGCACCACCCGGTGGTCCGCCCTGGTGTATCCACGGCTGCCGCGGCCGGTCCGGCACTGCGTCAAGAACTACTGCCTCGGCCGGCTCCGCACGGCTTAACGCAACCGGACGACGGCGGGAGGTCCTTGCCGTCGTCCGTCACGTAACCCGCTTGTATCCGGGGATGTCTCCGACAACGGGGTCGCGGCGGCTAAGGAAAGGATCGGGGCGGCCCTGGCTCCAGGGGCCCAGTCAACTGAGCCCCTGAGCTGGCAGGACATGCGCAGCGGTTCCAACTGGTCTGTCGCGGCGTTCGGAGGTATCGTCTACGGCTTCGCGATCGTAATCCTGATCGCCGTCGCCCTGACCATTGCCAGCGTGATCACGGGCACCGTACTCGCGGGCTACCGCGACTTCGGCGTGGCGAAGGCCCTGGGCTGCACACCCTGGCAGGTCATGGGTCTCCTTGTGGCCCAGGTTGGCGTGCCGGCAGGAATCGGGGCCCTGCTCGGGCTGCCGTTGGGAATCCTGGGCGGTGCATACTCCTGGGCGAATCGGCGATTCAGCTGGGCCTGCCGGCGCCTTCGGCGCTCAACCCGCCGCTGATCCTGCTCGTGGCTGCCGGATTCATGCTGCTGGTGGTGGCTGCCGCGGCCATGCCCGGCCTGCGGGCGGCTCGATTGAGTGCGGCGACCGCCATCAGCCGGGGCCGCTCGCCGGGCCTTGGGAAACTGTCCCGGCGGAGCTCAGTGATCGTCCGGATGGGCCTGCCCAGGCACTTCGGGCTCGGCGCCGCTGCCGTGGTTGACCGTCCGGTGCGGGCACTGCTCACGGTCGGTGCGGTCGCAGCGTGCATGGCTGCACTGACGTTCGCGGCCACGTTTGGCCCCACCATGGATGGATTCATCAAGGACCGGGGCACCTGGGGCGGGGCGCAGGACGTCACCGTGTTCAAAGCACCCGGCGGCTCACCTGATCAAGTGCAGTCACTTCTTTCCCAACGTCCGGAGATCGCCTTCTCTGTAAAGACCTCCGGAGCCCGTTACGTCATGCCTGGCCAAGCCAAGGCACTCGCTGTCATGGGCGTGCATGGTGACGCCGAGGCCATGGGATTCCGTGCCGCCAAGGGCCGCTGGTTCGCCGCACCGGGGGAGGCCGTCATGAACGCCTTCACCGCCAAGGAGCTCGGTATAAAGCTGGGCGACACCGTGAGGGGAACTGTCAGCGGCACGGAGATGAGGCTTACGGTGGTGGGCCTGATGAACGATATCGACGTCCGCGGGTTCCGCGTCGACTGGAGTACCCTGGCCGCCGCGACACCCCACATGCAGCCTGATACGCATCTCCTCCGGCTGAAGGAAAGCGTGAGCCATCAGGAGTTCGTGGATTCACTCAACGCCCGGGCAGGCGATTTGATGCTGGCGACCTTCCTCGGTTACGAAGCAGACATGACTCCGATCGACCGCACCATTGGCGGTTTGTCGGCGGTGATCGTCCTGTTGGCCGTAGTGGGAACGTTCAACACGACGCTGCTGGCCATGCGGGAACGGCTGCGCGATACCGCTATCCTCAAGACGCTTGGCATGACCGGGGCACAGATCACCGGCATGGTCTTCACCTTCGCAGGAATACTGACCGTTGCGGCCACAGCCGTGGGGATACCACTGGGCCTGTGGATGCAGGAGAAAGTCATCAACGACGGCATCGGAGTAGTCTCCGGGTTCGTCGTGGACGTCGGGATTCTCGACGTCAGGAGCGTTGTCCTGATCGTGGCCGGAGCTCTCGCCGTGACGTTTCTCGGCGCGCTCGTCCCGGCCCGCAGGGCGCGCC
The DNA here is from genome assembly GCF_023913815.1 of Pseudarthrobacter cellobiosi. NCBI lineage: Bacteria > Bacillati > Actinomycetota > Actinomycetes > Micrococcales > Micrococcaceae > Pseudarthrobacter > Pseudarthrobacter cellobiosi. The sequence continues at coordinate 539,429 of NZ_JAMXBK010000028.1, read as the reverse complement.
GCTTGCCGGTGGCAGCGGTGCTGCGCTCCGAGTAGCGAATCGGAAGGTTAGCGGACGACGGCGGGACCTCCCGCCGTCGTCCGTTTTGCTTGGCCGGCCACTCGCTGTTCATTGCGCCGAAACCGCAGGGCTGCTGCACGTTATTCCGCGCCGGGAAGTCTTTTCACGCACCCGCCTGCGCGCTTCGCGGGCGGAATCAACGCAGAAACCCCGAGTTAGGACTTCCCCATGCGCCTGAACAGTTTCACCACCGCCGCCGCGGTGGCCCTCATCGCAGCCAGTGTTGGCACCGGGATCCAGCCCGCTACTGCCGCCGACGACGCGGCCGCCAGCCAGCAGGCGTTCAGCTTCGGTGTCATTGGCGACATCCCCTACGGTGCTGCCGAAATCGCGAAGTTTCCGGCGCGCATCCAGGACATCAATGCCGACAGCGCGCTGAAGTTTGTCACCCACGTCGGTGACATCAAGAACGGCTCTTCAGTCTGTTCGGACGAGTATTTCCAGGAGATCCGCGCCGAGTTCGACACCTTCGAGCACCCGCTGATTTTCACGCCGGGCGACAACGAATGGGTGGACTGCCACCGGACCAACAATGGCGCCTACAACCCGCTGGAGCGCCTGGACAAGCTGCGTGAGATCTTCTTCAACGAACCCGGCAAGACCCTGGGTGCCACGATGCCCGTCAAGACCCAGGAGAAGCTGGGCCTGCCCGAAGACGTCCGCTTCACCCAGAACCGCGTGGCCTTCTCCGTGGTCAACGTCCAGGGCAGCAACAACTCGCTCCAGCCGTGGACCGGCCTCGGCGAAACTACTGCCACCCCAGAGCAGCTGGCTGAAGTGGAGCACCGGACGCAGGCCGTCCTGGCCCAGCTGCGCGAGACCTTCAGCGACGCCACCCGCCGCAACGACCGGGCGGTGGTCCTCATGACCCAGGCTGACATGTTCGATCCCGCCCTGCTCGCGGCCGCCCGGGCCAACCCGGAAGCAGTGTCCGGCTTCCGGGAAATCGTCGCGACCATCGTCGAGGAAACCAACCGCTTTGACGGGCCGGTCTATCTCCTCAACGGTGACAGCCACGTCTACGCCGAGAACCAGCCCCTGGCTGAGGGCTCACCATGGCTGGCGGTTTACGGCCAGGCTCCCGCCGACGACCTGCAGCGCATCACCGTCGACGGCTCCAACAACGCCACCAACTATGTCAGGTTCACCGTGGCCGGAAACGGCGCCAAGGGCGCTGACATCCTGTCCTGGGAAAAGGTCTCCTTCAGCGGCTAGCAGCAAAGGTGGGCGGACGGCGGCGGCACGTTCCGCCGTCGTCCTCCCACCGCCGGAATGAATCCAGAAGGTTGAATGTTCAACCAAGCCTGGACTTTGGCATCGTCACCTTCGGAGAGCTTTCCCGCAACATCAGCACTGTGAGCCGCTGTCATCTCAGCAGCGGCCCAAGGAGATCATCGAGCCCGCCAGCTGGCCGACCAGGCGGGCCTGAAATTCCTGGGGCTGGGTGAGCACCACCGGCGCGACTTCGCACTGTCCGCCCCCGAAATCGTGATGGCGGCCATCGCCCGGGAAGCCACCAACTTCAGGCTCAGCACTGCCAGCACGGTACTGTCAACGCAGGACCCCGTGAGGCTCTTCGAGCAGATCGCCACGCTTGGCCTGATCAGCGACGGCCGCGCCGAAATCATTGCCGGCCGCGGGGCGTTCATCGAGTCCTACCCGCTGTTCGGCCACAACACGGACGACTACGCCATGCCGGCCGTCAATCGTGAGATCGGCACCGCTGCCCCCGCGTAGAATTCGGGTCTGGCCTGACTTCGCCGCCGGCCCTACAATCGGGAAATGGACGCAGCCGGCCCAGTCACCACCGGATACGCCCTCGGGGGGGGAAATCATAACTATGTCCCCAATGGTGCCGGCAAAGGATGCGCACAATGACAGATATCCAAGGGCTCATTAATTCCCTCGCGCCGGAAGTCCTGGCAGCACTTCGCGAGCGCGGCCCGGACCAACACCTGGACCGGGACACACTCGATGCTTTTGACCGGGCCGCCGGCGGCCCTGGGGAAGGCCGCGGCTACTACATTGTCCGGGGCAGCCTGACGCCCTTGGAACGCCGCCACTATTTCCTCCGCGACGACGTCGCCGCGGCCATCTTTGCGCCCTCGTCACTGGAGGCAGCGAAAGGCGCGGACGCCTGACCGCCCGGGGGCTCCTGAGCGCATTAACCACAAAACAAAAGCGGCCGACGACGGGAACTTCCCGTCGTCGGCCTTCCTCTCCTGCGGCGCCCGGTAGAGCCGCGTTGAAGTTGTTCGGTAGCTTGCCGGCGTGCCCTCAAGGCGGTCATCGATCGCACGTGAGGGCGCACCATCTTTCGGCAGCCCGGTAACGAATCCCTGTCATGAACTATTACAGCCAAGCGGCGCAGGAACGGGTTCGGGACGCCGCATACGACGCAGTCGAGAAAGTCCTCAACAGCATGTTCGAACCGTTGAACCGGCAGGCCCTCACGGCGCGCTGGAACCAAGCCTGCGAAGCCATGGCGAAGCACCTGGAAGCGCGGGACGCCGGCGAGGAGTAGGACCCACACCTTCGGTCTCAAATAAGATTGACGGACGATCGAGATCGAAGGGTTTGAGCTGTCCATGAAGGTCACCACCACAACGCTCCAGATGCTCCAGCCGCCCGCCTAGGCGGCGCGCCCGTTGCCCGATGAGGCATCTCTGGACCGGGCCGTGGGGGTCACTCCGGAGTTCGCCCGCTTCCTCTATGGCCTGGTCGGCGGGCCGTGGCACTGGACGGATCGGCTCGAGTGGACACGGCAGCAGTGGGCCGAGGAACTTGCGGTGCCGGGGACGGAATTCTGGGTCCACACTTGCACGCTGGACGGTCCCGCGGCCCTGGCAAACTACCAGTCCCGTGGCTTTGAGCCCTGCGGGACCGAGGACGCGGACACGGAAGTGGCGGAAGAGCCGCTCGGTTCCTGGGTGGCCACGGCGGTCGATAATGGCCGCATAACTGACGCGGACCACTGACGGTCGCATCTGCTGCAAACCCGCCGGCAGCCGTAGGCTGGAACCGACAAGAGGGTGACCGAAAGGGTGACATGTCGGAAACGATAACGGCCGGGCTGCTGGGCGAAGTGATGGCCGAGCTGGCCGTGCTTGAGGACCCGAAGATGCGCGAGGCGAACGAGAAGCGCGGCGACGACCACGGCGTGAACCTGTCCAAGCTGCGCGCGGTCGCGAAGCGGCTGAAGACGCAGCAGGAACTCGCGCGCGAGCTCTGGTCCACGAACGACACTCCGGCCAGGTTGGTTGCGCTGCTGATCTGCCGGCCGAAGGCCTTCGAACGCGACGAACTGGACTCCATGCTCCGCGAGGCGCGCGCCCCCAAAGTGCACGACTGGCTCGTGAATTACGTCGTGAAGAAGAGCCCGCACGCGGAGGACCTGCGCGTGGCCTGGATGGCTGACCCGGATCCGGTGGTCGCCAGCGCCGGTTGGGCCCTGACCAGCGAACGGGTGGCGAAAAAGCCCGCAGGGTTCGACCTCCCGGGGCTGCTGGACACTATCGAGGCCCAGATGAAGGACGCCCCGGACCGGCTGCAGTGGGCGATGAACCACACGCTGGCCTTCATCGGGATCGAGCACGCCGAGCACCGGGCCCGGACGCTCGATATCGGCGAACGGCTCGAGGTCCTCAAGGACTACCCGACGCCCCCGAACTGCACGTCACCGTTCGCGCCGATCTGGATCAACGAGATGGTGAGCCGCCAAGCCACGGCGTAAGGCTGTCGGCCCGGAACCAAAACGAAAGCGGACGACGCCGGGAACCTCCCGCCGTCGTCCGCTTCAGTTTTAGCCGTGAACCGATCAGACGGTGGCGAGCTGGCGTTCCTGGCCACGGACGCTGACCGTGAATGTGTTGGGGCCGCTGCACTGGACCGCAATGCGGCATTTGGTGGTGTTCGCCTTGACCGAGAGGTCGTGCACAACGCTCTCCAGGGTGTGCTCAATCGCAGACCGGTCCCAGATTTTCAGCGTGATGGAGTCAGTGTTTTCAAACGTCATTGTCAGTACTTTCGCTCATGCAGTTAACGGCTCCACGTCGTCCTTGAGGGGGCCGCATCCTCGTCGGTGAGGATTGCTGATCTTGGTAGTGCGGAAACGGGGTCCCGATCTCATGGTTCATGCTTGCCGCCGAGATTTGCAACAGAAATGGCCAAAGTGTGAGCGATTACACGCTCACAGTGGCCTTAGTTACTGACGGCGGCGTAAAGGTTCAGGGACGCCGAAAACACCAGCCACGAGACGTTCGGCAGCATCAGCAGGCCGGCCGTTGGGCTGATGGGTCCGAAGCGCAGAACTGTCAGGGCTGCTGTGAGGATGAGGGCGGCGAGGACGGCCAGAGCCAGCCAGAGCGCCGCGGTCCCCAGCGCGGGATACAGCCCGAAGAACGTTATGGGCCAGAGCAGGTTCAAGGCCAGTTGTAGCCAGTAGAGCCTGAGTGCGCGGCGGCGCGGGTAGCGCCGCTGCCGCCACACCAGCCAGGCCGCCACGGCCATTGCCGCGTAGAGGACCAGCCAGACTGACGTGAACATCAGCCCGGGAGGCGTCCAGGGGGCCTTGTCCGCCAGGGCGTACCAGCCGCCGGCAGCCGTTCGGATCGGGAGGGACCCCACGAACGACACGGCCCAGGAAAGCGCGAGGAAGCCGATCAGGGCGGCAACCTGCCGCCGTCGGGACGGCCCGTCCGGGACTGCCGGACCTTGCGTTTCGGTGGGGACGGTGTCAGGCACTGACCCACTGTGGACAATGGCGGGTATCCGCGTCAAACCGGGAGGCGGCGGAGGTCTCCGTCAGGGCCCCTTCGAGATGGCATTTCGCGGCAATGTTGACCGGCGGAACTGCCGTGAAATGCCATCTCGCGGACCGCATTCAAGCCTTGACACCCTGCCGCCCCGAGAGTATCGTACAACCAAATGGTTGTAGATCAGCTCAGAGACGCGGACGTGGACCGCCTGTTCCAGGCGCTCTCGGACGCCACCCGGCGGGACATTGTCCGGCGGGTGACGGCGGGCGAGTATTCCGTCTCCGGCCTCGCCGCCCTCTACGCCATGAGCTTCGCCGCCGTCCAGAAGCATGTGGCGGTGTTGGAGCGGGCTTCCCTGGTAACAAAGGAGAAGCGCGGTAGGGAGCAGATCGTGCGGGGTAACCACGAAGGACTGCAGAAGGCCCGCCGGCTGCTCGATGAGTATGAGGCGATCTGGCGGCAGCGTGCCGGGCGGATCGCAGACATTCTGGCTGAAGGATAGGAAGGTTTTGCAATGCCTGTTATCAGTTCCACCAAGAATCTCGAAGCGCTCAGCTTCACCCTAGTGGCCGAGTTCGATGCCGGCGTCGAGCAGGTCTGGCAGATCTGGGAAGACCCCCGGCAGCTCGAGCGCTGGTGGGGTCCGCCCACCTGGCCGGCCACGTTTGAGGCGTTCGACTTCCAGCCCGGCGGGAAGGCCGGCTACTACATGACGGGCCCCGAGGGGGAGAAGGCCAGCGGCTGGTGGCGCTTCACCGCCATCGAGGCTCCGCGCAAGCTCGAGTTCGACGACGGCTTCGCCGATGACGACGGCGCCCCGAAGGAGGCCATGGGAATCACGCATGCCGCCGTTGACCTCGAAGACCTCGGCGGCCGCACCCGGATGACCGTTCTATCCACCTTCGAGTCCGAAGAGCAGATGGAACAGATGGTCCAGATGGGTATGGAAGAGGGCATGCGGGAGGCTGCTGGCCAGATCGACGCACTGCTCGCGGAACACGCCCGCGCCTGAGTGACGCTGTTCGGTGTGGACAAGGACGACGCCGGCGTTGCCGGTGGCAGCCAGATGGCCGCGCTGTCCGCCGGCTACTCGGCGGTCTTCCTGTGGGCCGCCGGCGTAGCCATCCTGATCGCGCCGCTGGCACTTCTCCATATCACCATCACCAAGGAGACGTTCAGCGGCGGCGACGAGAACCAGCCCATCCACCTGGGCTGACCCACTCTTTTAGCGCGAAGGGACACTTGGGGCCCCAGGATCCGGGCCTCAAGTGTCCTTTCGCGCGTGGTGGTGGCCGCTCCTACGTAGGCGGCGTTGCAGGTTAGTGCGTCAGGTCCTTGCCCTTCGTTTCCGGGATGGTGAACACAACCGCGATGCTGACGGCCAGCAGAAGTACCGCATAGACGTTGAAGAGGTTGGCTTGCCCAATCGAGCCGAGCCAGGCCTGCAGGTACGGTGCCGTTCCACCGAAGGCTGCAACCGCGATGGAATAGGGGACGCCCACACCAACGGTGCGGATTTTGGTGGGGAACAGCTCGGCGTACACGGCCGGTACGATCGCGGCCGCTCCTGCGATGAAGAACAGCATGACGGACATGGTGACCGTGAGCTGCCACGGGGAGTCCTTCAGCAGCCAGGTCATGGGGAAATGGAACAGCGCGGCGCCGGCGGCGCTCATGATCATGACGGGCTTGCGTCCAATGCGGTCCGACAGCTTGCCCCAGAACGGAAGTGCGGCGATGAACAGTACATTGGCTATAACGCTGGCCCAAAGGGTCTCTCCGCGGTCCATCTTCAGCACAGACGCGGCGTAGCTGGGCGTCACGATACCCCAGATGTAGTAAGCCACGGTCAGGCCGACGGTCAGTCCGATAACCTGCAGGGCCTGCTTGCGGTGCCGGTAGATCTGCGGCCACATCGGCTCGTGCTTTTCCTTGGGCGATTCTGCCTCGAAGACCGCGGTTTCCTTCAGTCGCGCCCTCATGATCAGGGCGTACAGGCCCATGATGCCGCCGATGATGAACGGGATCCGCCAGCCCCAGGCGCCCATGTCAGCCTTGCTCAGGACGTTGGACAAGGTGGCGCCAAGGATGGTTCCGGCCAGGATACCGACGGTGCCGGAGGTGTAGATGAGCGTTGCCCAGAAGCCGCGCTTTTCCTTCGGTGCCATTTCGGAGAGGTATGTCTGCGACGACGGCAGCTCGCCGCCGTGGGCAAGGCCTTGGATCAGCCGGGCCACCAGCAGCATGACTGAGGCAAAGGCCCCGACGGCTTCGAAGGTCGGTGCGATACCGATCAGCAGGCTGCCCAGAGCAGCGAGCCCGACGGCGAACGTCATGGACGTCTTGCGGCCGATCCGGTCACCGATCCAGCCGAACACGAAGCCGCCGAATGGGCGGGCGACAAAGCCGACGGCGAAGATCGCCAGCGTGGCGAGGAAGGCCGACGTCGGATCCTCCTTGCTGAACAGGGCGCTCGCGATAAAAGGCGCGAAGGTTGCGTAGATGGCCCAGTCATACCACTCGACGGCGTTGCCGATGCCGGTGCCGACGAGGGTGCGCAGGTGGGACTTGTGAACCTGGACGTCTGCTGGGACGCCTGCAGTTGTGGTCATTGTGTACTCCAGGATTTGAGGGTTTTAGTGGGCCGAAGCCAAGGCTGCGATGCGGGAGACGGCCAACTCGGTGTAAAGAGCAGTTCCGTCGGACAGGACGCCGTCGTCAAAGGCGGCGTATGGGGAGTGGTTGAAAGCGGTGGTGGTGTGGTCGGCGCCGGGGGCGACGGCGCTGAGCCCGATAAACGTCCCGGGTACTTCCGCCAGCACCCTCGAAAAATCCTCGGATCCACTGAGCGGGGTGGCCCAGCGGGTGAGGCGCGAGTATCCAAAGAGGTTTTCGATGGTCTTCTCCGCGGTGCGCGTTTCGTCGTCGTCGTTGACGGTGAGGGGGTACTCGTGACGGTAGTCGACGTCCACCTCGAGGCCGTGGGCAGCGGCGATGCCCTTCAGCAGCGTGGGAACCGCGGCCATCATCCGTTCCCGGGCAGACTCCGAGAAAGTCCGGATGGTGGCCTCGATGCTGGCTGATTCCGGAATGATGTTGCGCTTCGTGCCTGCCTGGAGGACGCCCACCGTCAGGACAACCGGATCGAACACGTTGAACTGGCGGGTGATCATGACCTGCAAGGCGGTCACCATTTCGGCGGCCGCAGTGACCGGATCCTTGGCCGCGTGCGGGGCAGAACCGTGGCCGCCCGCGCCCAGCACCGTAACGGTGAGGGCATCCGAAGCGCTCAGCATCACACCGGACTTGGTGCAGAACCGGCCATGGGGCTCCAGCGCCGAAAACACGTGCATCCCGTAGGCGGCATCAACCCGGCGTCCGGCCGCGTCCAGTACGCCCTCGCGGATCATGTGGGATGCCCCGTCCCAGCCTTCTTCGCCTGGCTGGAACATCAGCACCACGTCGCCCGCCAGCTGGTCCCGGCGCTCGGCCAAAAGGGTGGCGGCTCCGGCCAGCATGGCCGTGTGAAGGTCGTGCCCGCAGGCGTGCATGGCGCCGTCGATCTTGGACGCGAACTGGACGCCGGTGCGTTCCTGGACGGGGAGGCCGTCCATGTCGGCCCGCAGGAGGACCGCTGGTTTCGTTGCCGATGCGTGCGGCGCGGTGCCGCGCAAGACGGCCGTGACCGACGTCGTGCTTTTGCCCAGGGTGATTTCGAACGGCAGGCCGTCGAGCGCCTTGAGGACTTTTTCCTGGGTCCGGGGGAGGTCCAGGCCGATCTCCGGTTCCTGATGCAGCTCGTGACGCAGCCGGCCAAGGTCGGCCTGCAGATCCTTCGCATCGGTGATGATCGACATCTACTCTCCTAAATTTCTGAACGTTTGGTCAGCGACCTGATCCCATTGTGTGGTGATGTGGTTCACAGGCTGGGAAATAGCTGAAAAAAATCAAAAGTATGATGGATACGGCAGGATTCATTCACCAGAGATAGAAGCGTGCGAAGTGGTACTCAGCGAGGAAGACCTTGCCCTGATCAACGTGCTGCAGGTCGCGCCGCGGATCAGCTGGTCGGATGCAGCCGATGTGCTGGGAGTGCACGCCACAACGCTGGCTGCGCGCTGGGACAGGCTGAGATTGTCGGGGGCGGCCTGGACGACGGCCCACCTGATCGGCGATCCCAAAAAGATGTGCCTGGCACTGGTGAGCGTGGATTGTGAAATGCAGTTGCGCGCGGAGGTGACCGCGGCGCTCGCCGCCATCCCTGAGGTGGTCACAGTGGAGGAGGCGGCAAGCAACAGGGACCTCATGCTGACGGTCATAGCGCCCACCTTGGCCCGGTTCACGGATCATGTCCTTCCGCGGTTCAAGGAGATCCGCGGGTTGGTGAAGTACCGGACCTCGCTGGGTACCCGTCTGCACTCCGCTGGCCATGCGTGGCGGCTCAATACCTTGGACAAGGCGAAGCAGAATGCGCTTTCGGCCGTTGCCAGTCCTGAAGTCACCGGTTCGGCAGCCTCGAGACCCGGGGCGCCACTGCCGCCCAGCCACCTGGATCTGATCCCGTTCCTGGCGCGGGACGCGCGAGCGAGCGCAGCGGACATCGCGCGCAGCCTGGGCCGGAGCCCGGCGACGGTCCAGCGGCAGCTCAACAGGGTGGTATCCAGCGGGCTGCTGTCCTTCCGTTGTGAAATTGCCCAGAATCTCTCCGGCTACCCGGTGAGCTGTCAGTGGTTCGCCAGCGTGCCGCCGGGCCAGCACGAGGCCGCGGCCGCTGAACTCCGCAGCCTCCGCACTGTCCGGTTCAGCGCGTCCACCACCGGAGGCACAAATTTTGTGATCCTCATGTGGCTGAATTCGCTGGCCGATGTGATGAACGCCGAATTGGCCCTCCAGCAACGCATCCCGCAGATCGAGCTCGTGGAGAGCGTCGTGATCCTGAGCAGCGCCAAGCGGATGGGCTGGATGCTGAACCCGGATTCGACGGCGAGCGGCGCCGTCGTGGTCTCAACCGCGGAGCTGCCGTCCGTAGGGTTCCCCTGAGCTTCCAAGCGGCTGCCATTGGCACCGTTGAAATCAGATGCGGACGCTTGAATACTGGAAAAAAGACTCGATTCAGGCACGAAGGCGGTGGCATTTTATGAGCGGCGGGGCGGGGTATTTCAAGCGCCGGCTGGAACGTGCCGTGGAGCTGCGTTCCTACCGCGGAGCGGGGATCAACGCTGAAGAAGAGGCGGAACTCGAGGCCGCCGAAGCGCAGGAACGGGACACACGCAAGAAGGTGGACGATGCCCAGCGGGCGGAGTATCTGATCCGGGACGCCATGGCACAGGGCAAATTCGACAACCTCAAATACGCCGGCAAGCCCATCCCCGGGCTCGGGGAGGCCTACGATCCCGATTGGTGGGTCAAGGGCCTGATCCAGCGTGAGAATATCAGCGGACTGGGGCCCAAAGCCATCCTGCTCCGCACCGAAGACGCCGAACTGGACGGCCGGCTTGATGCGCAGTTCACCGAAAAGCAGGTCAGGGACATCCTGGCCGATTTCAATGCCCGGGTGGTCGACGCCCGCCGCCAGCTCCAGGGCGGCCCGCCCGTCATCACCAAAACGCGCGACGTCGAAACGGAAGTAGCGCGCTGGCGTGAACGCCGCGCCGCCCGCGCACAGGACGCCCTACCCGAACCTGAGCCGCAGCGCTCCTGGTGGCAGCGGCTCTGGCGCGGCACCACTTAGCTGAGTGGACGAGGGGCAACGGACGACGGCGGCGCCTCCCGCCGTCGTCGGCTCCTAGTGTTCCGTGTTAACGGTTTGGCGTCCTGGTTGTAGTTCTCGATGTAGCGTTTCATGGTTTCTTCCAGCTCTTTCACCGAGCTGAATTCCCCGCGTTTGAGGCACTGGCGGGTGATGATCCCGAAGAAGATCTCCACCATGTTCAGCCAGGAACAACTGGTCGGGGTGAATGCAGGCTCACGCGCGGGTTTTCGGCCAGTCGGATTATCTTCCCTCCAGGAACGTCTGGGCTGGTCAGGGGCGCTTGCCATCGCGAGCCATGTTTGTCACGTACGGATAGAGGCCTTGCTGTTCTTACCAGCGCCATTTTGCCAGGCGTTGCTCCTCAGGGCGTTTTGGAGCCGCTAATGCGTGTGCTCTGCCAGGCTGCCCAGTCGGCGGGGTGGAGTGTGGGGCGGCCCAGGAAGTAGCCCTGGCCGGAGGTCATGCCTAGTTGGGTGACGGCTGTGAGTTCTGCCTGGGTTTCGATGCCTTCAGCCACGATTTGGGCGTCGATCTGGTGGGCGAATTCGACCATGGCTGCGCCGAGCGCCCGCTGGCCCTGGTCGATGTCGATCCCGGCGATGAGGCTTCGGTCAAGTTTGATGATGTCGGGCCGGAGTTGAAGGACATGACGCATGGAGGCGAAGCCCGAGCCGGCGTCGTCGACGGCTATCCGCAGGCCGCATTGGCGCATTGGTTCCAGGGAGGCCAGAAGCGGTACGTATTCATCCACTGCCAGGCGTTCGGTCAATTCCAGAACGATCCGGTCAGCGGCCAGACTGGACCGTTTCAGCAGCTTGGGCAACCTGGGGTCCAGACACGTGTCGGGTGAGAGGTTGAGCGCGACGTAGAGGTGTTCGGGGAGCTTCGCGGCCTTGCGGAGTGCAGCTTCCAGCGCTGCGAATTCTAGTTCTCCGCCGAGGCCGACGCTGGTGGCTTCGTTGAACCAGTGGTCTGGGCTTTCGCCGTCGTCGCTGGGGAACCGGGCCAGCGCTTCGACTCCGGTTATGGTTCCGGTGGTGAGTTGGTAGATGGGTTGGAAGGCTGTGAGGATCATTCCTCCCTGGACTGTGCTGTCGATCCTTTCCCTGATGCGCTTTTTGTGGAGTGTGCGGACTGTATGGGTGGGCAGCGGCCGGCTGGTTCCTTCGAATCCTGGGCGCGGTCCCTCGCGGGTGGGGCGTGACCTGCCGGATACTTCCATCCATACGGGTGCGCCGTTGCGGTGACGGTAGCAGACCCTGACGCCGGTCCAGTCTGAACGGTGATCGCTTAAGGCGTCTGCAACTGCCTCGCGTGCGCTGGCGAGCTCATCCGGATCGAAGACCAGGCTGATGGGCCTGCCGATCAGTTCAGCAGGATCATAGCCCAGGAGTGTTGCGCTGGCGGCGCTTGAAAAGGTGAAGTTTTCGTGGCCATCCATGGCCCAGAGCCATTCCTGGCTCGTGTCGAGCACGGTTTCCATAAGGTCGGATACAGCCCTGTTTCGGTCACGTTCCCTGCGCTGAGCGCGGATGCCCCGCGCTGCGGTCCACGCCGCAATCAGGAGCAGACCGCCGGCGATGGCGCCGAGTAAGCCGGCTACCGCTGGTGACTCAGGGGCGTTGGCGGCCCAGGACTGCAGTGCGGTGACTATCACCAGGGTGAAGGCGACCTGCACGCTGAGCACGCAGAAGAGGAGGTGACTGCCGATGAATGACAGGATGTTCGTTTTGCGCCACGCCCCCATGCCTACATACTAACCGGGTCCCGGGTTATCCGGGACGGAGGCAGGTTGTCCTATGTGGTATGACTGTGTTTTCCCCGTCCTGTTGCGGAAACTGCTGTGGAACTCTTAGCAAGGGTTAGCCACTTGCGATGGGAATGGAGGGTTCCGGGCAGGACCGCGCACGAGGGTTACTGGCGCAGCCGTGCTGACGGTGATCGCCGCCCCTGAAGCTCATGGAACATTCACTAGCCGGATGACTCTGCGGAAAATGCGCGTTCGGTGGCCATCCTTGGGCAGAAGAGGCTGAGGCTTCTTTCTGCGCCGCGGGCAGGAGACGCGCGCCCAGGGTGGCACCCGAATTTCCTGGCAGCTGAGTGGCGGGACATCGCGAACCGGGAGAAGGCGCTTGGAATTCCACGGAGGAAAAGGAGACTCCGTGGCGTTCGGCCATGATGCGGGCGGACCAGTGCGAGATCCCCAGTTCGGCCGGCGGGTTCCCGTCGTTGGTCAGGGCGAGCTCGTCGATCTCCCGCTCCCGGCCCGGGCGCTGGACATCAAACAGGGCCTCGATCCCGCCCTCGGCATAGCGGTTGCGCCACTTCAAAACCGTGGGTGCCGAAAACCCGGTGATCTTCTCGATCTGGATATTCGGCATCCCGTCGGGAGCCAACAAGACCGTGCGCGCCCGCAGGGCCACTGTCGAGGTGGATGCTTTCCCATGAGTCAGCGCCTCTAGGGCTCCTCGGTCCCCGTCACGCAATTCCAATGCCCTTGCCAGATAAACCATGGATCAAGTCTGACAAACAATCAGACCTAAAGGAATCAACGACACAATCCACTAGCGCCTTGCGCCCGGGAGGCCGTTCTGAGGCGGAAAGCCCGGAATCTCGGGCGTTGGCGGCAGGACAGGAGCGGGAGCAGGAGCAGGAGGTGGCTCTGGCGCGGGAGCCGGCGCCGGAGCGGGAGCGGGTGCGGGCGCCGGGGCGGGTGCAGGCCTCGGCGCGGCCGGTGCAGGAGTCGGTTTCGGCGGGGCAATCATGGATGCCGGCGGGGCCGGGAACGGGTTAGCCGGGTAGAGCGGGGCGGCCTGGAGCATGTAGTTGACCCATTGCGGCCCGGCGATCATGTAGCCGTCAAGGCGCGGGTAGAACTGGCCGTTGATGGTGACGTTCTGGCCGGGGCGGTTCTGGCCCTCCAATGCGTCGCCAAAGAAGGACGCTGTGGCCAGTCCTGAGGTGTAGCCCAACACCCAGGTGGAGCCGTTGTTGTTGGAAGTGCCGGTCTTGGCAGCAACCGGCATAAGGGTGTGGATCTTGGGGTTGATCCACACGCCGGAGCCGACCTTCAGCACGTCCTGGAGCACCGCGTTGACGCCTCGGGCAACCTCCGGTTTGACGGCGTCGCGGCACTCGCTGGTCTGGCCCGGGAGTTTCCCGCCCGACATATCCGTCACCTCAAGCACGGCGATAGGGGAGCAGTACCGGCCGTCGTTGGCGAAGGTGGCGAAAGCATTGGCCAGGTGGACCGGGGCAACGCCGATGGCGCCGAGAAGATTGCCCAGCTGATGCATGTTGATCTGGGCGCCATCCAGTCCGCTGTGCAGCCCCATGGCGTCCACCATCTTCTGGATGCCGCAGAAATCGAGCTGGGTGGCCGAAGCGAAGGTGGCCGTGTTGATCGAGTTGTACAGCCCGTAGTTCACGGGCATGGGGCGGTAGTAGCCCTCATCAGAATTCTGGAGATCGTCGGCGGCGCCGAGCTCAGGGTTGTTCTGTGCCGTGCTGTAGGCGCCCAGCACCTTTCCGCAGCTGGAGCGCCACGGGAAGCCGAGCGGATACACCCGGCGGGAGGCGTCCACCATCCCTGTCAGTGGCTTGCCCTCGTTCAGCCACTCGGCGAACGTGAAGGGCTTCATGGTGGAGCCGGGCTGAAAACCGCCCGCTCCGTTGAGGTCATTGCCTTGCGGATCACGGGAGTCCACGTTGAAGTTCAGTTGGGTATCGAATTTACCCTCGGCCGGCAGGAACACCGTGTTCTGGGCCATTGCCAGAATTTTCCCGGTGCCCGGCTGGACCGACACCAGGGACGCGCCCCAGCGGTCAGGATTCGCCCCGGCGGTGGCGTCCACCTGTGCCTGGGCCGCCGCCTGGAGCCGGCTGTCCAGCGTGGTGACGATGGTGAGCCCGCCGCGGTACAGCTTCCACTCGCGCTCGATCAGTGTGGTCCCGTGGGCCGGGTTGTTCAGGATCAGATGCGAAATGTAGTCGCAGAAGTACGGCGCCATCTGGGCGTGGGCGCAGCCCTGCTTCCCGGGACTGAGCTTGAGCTCGATCGGCGTAGCCGCGGCGGCGTCGTGGTCCGCCTGGCTGAGCTTGCCCGTGGCCAGCATCTCGGCAAGAACCTGGTTCCGGCGGCTTGTGGCCTGCTCCGGGTTAACCGCGGGGTTGTAGTAGCTGGGGCTGTTGACCAGCCCGGCCAGGAGGGCCGCCTGCGGCAGTGTGAGGTCCGTCGCCGTGGTGCTGAAGAAATACCGCGCCGCCGCCTCGATTCCGTATGCTTCGCGGTTAAAGAACACGATGTTCAGGTAGCCCTCGAGGATCTGGTCCTTGTTGAACTTCTTCTCCAGCGCGATGGCCAGCTTCATCTCGCGGAGCTTGTCCCCGATGCTCTTCTGGCCGCTGAGGATAACCTCGTCTGTTTTGTCCTGGGACACGAAGGACTCGTTGATGACGTTGGTGACGTACTGCTGGGTAATCGTGGAGGCGCCCTGCCTGCCCTCACTCGTCAGGTTGAAGATTGCGGCCCGGAGGATCCCTTGCGGGTCGATGCCCGGGTGCTCATAAAACCGGCTGTCCTCGATGGCCACGATGGCGTCCCGGACATAGGGGGATATCTGGTCCAGGGGGATCCTGATCCGGTTCTCGGCGTAGAACGTGGCGATGGGCTGGCCGTCGGAGGTGAGGACTTTGGTGGATTGCGACGGCGGCGCGACGATCAGTTCCGTGGGGAGATTTTCAAAGTAGCTGATGGAGGTGCTGACTCCGTAACCGACAGTCGCAACAGCGGGGACCACAAGGCTTGCGGCCAGGACGCCGCACATGGCGCTCGCCGCAAAGAATCCGATGACCCTGCCCAGGGTGGAGGCCAACCGGTGCCTGCGTTTCTTTTGCTGCGCCATTGTTCAGCCCTCAAGCTCGCGACGTGTGAACAGGATACGCCGCTCCACCTGCAGCATCCAGATGCTGGACCAACTGATGCCAAGCCGGTATCTTCCGTCCCTAAGTCCGTTCCGGGCCTTGTCGCGCGATACATACCGATATATCGTTAAGTGTCGGTGAGTGGTTGACCGATAACCATTCAACAGAGGCCAAAAAGCATTCAAAAAGACAGGGACAAGGGACGGTGCCACCATGAAAGGCATTCACGACGACAAGTTTTTGGAACCGCTGTTCGGGCGGGGACAGTTTGGGCGTGGACGGTTTGAGCGCGGCAGGGGCCGCCGCGGACCGCACGGGCACCGCGGGGGAGGGTTTGGCCCGGGGTTTGGCCCACGGGGCGGATTTGGTCCCGGTTTTGGACCTGGCGGAGGGTTCGGTCCCGGCTTTGGGCCCGGTCCCCGGCGGGCAAGCAGGGGGGACGTCCGGTGGGCCATCCTGTCGCTGCTAGCCGAGGCCCCGTCCAACGGTTATGGCCTGATCAAGACCATCGCGGAGAAAACATCCGGCGCATGGCGGCCCAGCCCCGGGTCGATCTACCCCACACTCCAGCAGTTGGTGGACGAGGACCTCATTGCGCCCCTCAGCGAGGGCCGGCGGACCGACTTCACCCTCACCGACGCCGGCAAGGCCTACGTGGCCGAGCATGCGGAGGAGCTGGAGAACGCGTGGAACAGCGATGCGGAAGGATCCGGACCCGCCTTCCACCAGAGTGTGGGCAAGCTGATGGGGGTCATTCATCAGTTCCGCGCTGCCGCTACGGAAGATCAGCGCAATGCTGCGGTGGAAAAGCTCGACGAAACCCGCCGCGCGCTCTACCGGATCCTGGCCGACTGAGCCCGCCCAGGTCAGGCGAACGTGTCTTCCTTGGCGGGAGCGGCAGCAGGTGCCGTGACGCCGCGGCCCAGCGGGTTGAAGTGGCTACCCAGCCCGCCGAAGGCGTAGGCGGTCTCGGCATGCTCGGAGAGATCCACCCCCGCCATCTCAGCCTCGTGGCTCACCCGGAACCCGATGGTCCTGTTGATGGCCCAGCCGATCACTAGGGTCACACCGCCGGAGAGAACTACGGTGACTACTACCGCCACGGCCTGTGCCGTCAGTTGCTGGAGACCGCCGCCGTAGAAGAGGCCCCCGCCCTGGCCGTCCACGGGCAGAGCGACGAAGCCCAGGGCGAGTGTGCCGATGAGCCCGGCGCCGAGGTGGACCCCCACCACGTCCAGGGAGTCGTCCAGCCCGAACCGGTACTTCAGGTCAACAAACACGCAGCAGGCTGCACCGGCCACCAGGCCCAGGCCGATGGCCGCCACTGGGCTGATGTTGGCGCAGGACGGTGTGATGGCCACCAGGCCGGCAACAACACCGGAGGCTGCGCCCAGGGACGTGGGGTGGCCGTGGCGGATCTTCTCCGCCAGCAGCCAGCTGAGCATGGCCGCGGCAGGAGTGACCAGGGTGTTGATCCAGATCAGGCCGGCCTGCTCCGCGGTGGTGGCGGCGCCGCCGTTGAACCCGAACCAGCCGAACCACAGGATGGCCGCACCCAGCATGATGAAGGGGACATTGTGCGGGCGGTGGCTGGGATCCTTGGCGAAGCCGTGACGCTGGCCAACCATCAGGGCCAGTACCAGGGCGGCCGTACCGGAGCTGATTTCCACCACTGCACCGCCGGCGAAGTCGATGACCTGGCCGAAGGTCTCGGTGATGGCTCCGCCGGCGCTCATGAGCCCGCCGCCCCAGATCATGTAGGCCAAGGGGCAATAAACCAGCGTGACCCACAGCGGCACGAACACTGCCCAGGCGCTAAACTTGGCGCGGTCCGCGATGGCTCCGCTGATGAGGGCCACCGTGATGATGGCGAAGGTGGCGCTGAAGCCTGCTTTGATGAGGTCAGGGGAGCCCATGAGGTTCTGCAGCCCGAAGTTGGCGAAAGGGTTGCCAAAGATGCCCAGGATTCCCTCGCCGGTGGTCATCGAGTATCCCCATAGGACCCACACAACTCCCACGATGCCGGCGGAGATGAAGCTCATCATGATCATGTTCAGCGCTGCCTTGGCGCGCGTCATGCCGCCATAGAAGAGACCAAGTCCAGGTGTCATAAGCAGCACCATTGCCGCCGCGATCATCATCCAGACGTGTTGCGCAGTGATCTCCACCGGTGGGTCCCTTCCATTGATCCTGAATACGGGGACTCTTCCTACGTGGCCCGCGCAATCCCCCCGATCAATATTTGTCGCCGCGTGTTTCCGTTTGCGCTTCGCTAAGTTGCGGATACGTTACGGCCCGGCGGCTTACGTGAAGATCGCGTGACCGTGATGTTTCCGGCGTGTAAACGGGACCTATTGAACGGCGCCGCGGCAGGAAGCCCGGCGCCCGTGATGCCAGCGACGGCGGGCGCCGGTGCGCGCACGTGGTGAGAAACCGCCGTCGGACGCTGAAAACGGCAAAGTTTCCTGAGCATGAACGGCGGCTCACCGCCGCGGCGGCCAGCCCTCGCGGGGCCGGCCCCGCAGAGTCAGAAGGTCCGGGCGTTGACCAGCACGGGCAGTTGGCCGCGGACCTCGGCAATGACGGCCGGGTCAATGTCGACGACGGCGAGTTCCGGGTCGCCGCCGAGGGCCACTAGGGCAGCACCCAGGGGCGAGATGACGGCGCTGTGGCCAACGCCGGTGGGAGCCTTGCCGGCGGAGGCGATGCCGACGCTTGCCGGATCGCCCTGTCCGCAGGCCACCACGAAGGTGGTGCTGTCCAGCGCGCGGGCCCGGACCAGGAGGTCCCACTGGTCAGCTTTACCCTCGCCGGCACCCCACGAGGCGCAGACAATGTTGACTTCGGCACCGGCTTTGGCGTTGGCCGTGAACAGTGCCGGGAACCGTACGTCGTAGCAGGTGGCCAGGCCGAAGGTGGTGCCGTTCACCTCGAAGGTCACGGGGGCTGTTCCGGCGTCCACGGTGTCGGACTCGGCGAAACCAAACGCATCAAAGAGGTGGATCTTGTCGTAGGACGTCTCGACGCCAGGGCCGGTGACCAGCAGGGTGTTCCGCACGCGGCCGCCATCGCCCGGGGTGAACATGCCCGCCACGACCGTGATGTCCAGTTCATGGGCAATGCTGCGGACGGCGGCGGCCCATGGCCCGTCCAGCGGCTCGGCAATGTCCACAAGGCTGTTGCCGAAGGCGCGCATCGCGGCTTCCGGGAACACCACGAGCTCCGCTCCGGCGGCTTTGGCCCGCGTGGCGTAGTCTCGGATGAGCTCCAGGTTTGCGGCCAGATCGGCTCCTGTGATGATTTGGGCCACTGCTAAACGCATGAAATTACTCCAGTCTGTTGTATACATAATGTATGCGAAAAAGTTCGGGGACTGCGGCGTCCGGCCGCGAGAAGGCGTACGCGTACCTGCGTGAAAACATCCTCATCGACCCGGATGTGCAGGGGAAATTCCTGAACGAGCAGGAGCTGGCCGCCGAGATCGGTGTGTCGCGCACTCCGGTGCGTGAGGCTCTCCTGCTCCTGGTCTCGGACGGGCTCGTGGAGCTGATTCCACAGCGCGGGGCCTATGTTCCGCCCGTGACGGGCCGCGAAATGTCGGAACTGATGGAACTCCGGGGTGTATTGGAAAGCCATGCCGCCCGCCTGGTTATCGAACGGAACCGCGTTCCTGCGAAAACGATGCAGGACACCCTGGACCAGCAGGCCCAGCTTCCCGAGCAGCTGAATGCCGAGGCTGCGCAGGAGTTCATCCGGCTGGACACCCTCTTCCATCAGCTTCTGATCGACGCCGCCGGCAATGAGCTCATCTCCCGAACGTACAGTAAGCTCCATGTCCGGCAGATCCTGGTGGGCGTCTCGGCCTTGTTCCGCACCGGAGACCGGCGCGGACAGGTGTGCGCCGAACACCAGGAAATCCTCGATGCCCTGGTGTCCGGCGACGCCGCACGGGCGCAGGAGGCCATTGACCATCACCTGGCTGTCACCCGGGATATTCTGCTCCGCACCTAAGCGCCGCCCTGTTAGTTGGATTCGTTTGTTGGCATCGCCAGCTGGCTTCGTCAGTTGCCTTTGCCGGTGGCCGTCTGCTGGCGCTCTGCCGCGGAACCTTCGAGCAGCAGGCGGTAGTCCTCGTCCTCCACGGTGTTCGAGTCGCGGCCAAGCGCCAGACCCACGGCGGTGACGCCTGCGGCCACGGCCACGTAGATGGCCACCGGAATCCAGGTGCCGAACTGAGCCAGCAGCAATGTGAACATCAGCGGGGCGATGGCGCCGCCGATCACACCGGCGAAGGTGTAGGCCAGGGAGCTGCCCGTGGACCGGAGCCTCGGTGAGAACTGCTCCACAATGAAGGCAGCCTGCGGGCCGTACATAAACGAGTGCGCCATGAGGCCCAGCACAATGCCGACGCTGAGCATCGGCTCGTTGTCGGCGCCCAGGACGCCAAAGAAGATGAACGTCCATGCGGCGCCCACCACAGCTGCGGTCCCGTAGACCAGGCGGCGGTTGAAGCGGTCGGACACGGCGCCAGCCAGCGGGATCATAAAGAGCTGGAACGCGGAGCCGATCAGGACTGCCGTGAGCACCTGGCTGCGTTCGTAGCCGAGTGTCTGGATGCCGTAGGTGAGGGTGAAAACGGTGAACAGGGCGTAGAGCACGTCCGGGCCCACCCGGCACAGCGTGGCCGCAATGAGGGGCCGGAGCTCCGTGCTGAAGACCTCGCGGACAGGGGCGTGGGGCTGTTCGCCGTGGGCCTCGATGGCCTTGAAGATGGGGGTGTCTTCCAGCTTCAGGCGGATCCAGAGGCCGAAACCGACCAGCACGGCCGAGACCAGGAACGCGATGCGCCAGCCGAAGCCGATGAACTGTTCCTCGGTCAGGGCGAGGGTCAGGACAGCCAGGGCGCCGTTGGCCATAAGGTTGCCGGCGGGCGGGCCCACCTGGGCTGCAGAAGCCCAGAAGCCGCGCCGGTGGGGGTCGCCGTATTCGCTGGAGAGCAGAACGGCGCCGCCCCATTCGCCGCCGACTCCCACGCCCTGGGCGAAGCGCAGCAGCACCAGGATGATCGGGGCGCTGATGCCAATGCTGTCGTAACCGGGGAGCACCCCGATCAGGACAGTGGCCACGCCGATGATCATCAGGGTGGTCACCAGCACCTTCTTGCGGCCGATCCGGTCACCCAGACGGCCGAAGATGATGCCACCGACAGGCCGGGACACGTAGCCCACCGCATACGTGGAGAAGGCCAGGATGGTGCCCGTCAGGGGATCGGATGACGGGAAGAACACGAGGGGAAATACGACGGCGGCCGCGGCCGAGTAGACGGCGAAGTCATACCACTCGAGGGCGGTGCCGGTGAGGCTGGCGGCGAAGGCCTTGTACAGGCCCTTGGGGTGAATCGGCTTGTCCGGACGCGGCGCTGCGCCGGAAGCCGGAATTGGGACGTTAGCCATGGGTGTTGTCCTCCACGAGATGTTTACGGGTGACGCCTGTCACGCTGGCGTTAAATGTATACATTACGCATACTGGATGTACATTGGCCACCGTTTCCGGTTTCCGGTTTGTAAATTTCTCCAGCAGGACACGCAAAGGATGGACAGAACATGACGACTCTGAGCTTCGAACTTCCCGACGGCAGCACCCGGACAGTCCAGGTCAGGCACCTCCTGAACGCCGGTTATGCAGGGCGGGAACAGGAGGAAGTGCAGGCCCACATTGCCGAGCTGGCAGAACTGGGCGTTCCCGGCCCCGCCACCACCCCGGCGCTCTACCCGGTCTCGCCGTACCTGGCGCAGCAGGTTTCCGAAGTCCACGTGCAGCATGCCCGGACCTCCGGGGAAGCCGAATGGGCGCTGGTCATCACGGACGACGGCGTGCTGCTGACGGTCGCGTGCGACCACACGGACCGAGAGCTCGAGGTCCACGGAGTGGCCTGGAGCAAGAATGCCAGCCCCGACGTCCTGGGCCGCAAGGCGTGGCGGCTGGACGACGTGCGCG
The DNA here is from genome assembly GCF_023913815.1 of Pseudarthrobacter cellobiosi. NCBI lineage: Bacteria > Bacillati > Actinomycetota > Actinomycetes > Micrococcales > Micrococcaceae > Pseudarthrobacter > Pseudarthrobacter cellobiosi. The sequence continues at coordinate 517,940 of NZ_JAMXBK010000028.1, read as the reverse complement.
ACCACCTGGACCAGATCACGCTGAAGGGCTGGGTGGGGCGGGGTGATACTCCGGACACGCTGATCCAGGACAGCTCGCTGGAAGCCCTGCTGACCCCGGACTATTGGCTGGAGGTGTTGACCGAGCGCGGCCTGAATGAGCCGGGGACGGTCCTCATTTCCGGCACGGTGGCCATGACCAGCGGGGTGAACCAGTTTGCCCGCAGCTGGAAAGTGGAGATGACAGACCCCATGACAGGATCCACCGTGGATGCCCAGTACGTGGTGGAGCAGATGGCCGCGCCCATCGGCTGATTCCGCCGGGCAGGGGCACACTGGGGTGCGCAAACTCCCGGTAGCATCATTGCTATGCCCACTGCGCTTGAAATGGCAGGTCCCATCCTGGAAATGATGACCTGGCTGTGCCTTCCGCCGGGGCTTGCCCTGCTTTTCTACTCGGGCATCCTTCGGCGGTTTGTGCACCCTTGGACCGTTGCGGAAGCGGTGGTCTACGCGGACGCTACCGGAACGGGCTTCCGCTGGTTTGACCGCAAGTACCAGGTCCACCACGCCCCGATGTCACCCCACGACATCAAGGACCTGGCCGTGGGCGACACCCTGCCGATCTACTACCACCCGAAGCGCCCCACGCAGTGGCAGACCGCAGCGCCCGAAGCGGTGGGGCGGACCGCCGTCGTTCTTGGCCGTGTGCTCACCGGGATCGGTGCGGTGGCGCTTATCGCGGGCTTCCTGCTGCCGATGTTCTGACGTTCAGCGGCTGAATCAGCAGCGGCTGAGTCAGCGTACGACGGCGGCCCCACCGGAGCGGGTCAGCCCGCGTTTCGTGGGGCAAACATGATCACAGCCACCCCGACCAGGCAGATGACGGAGCCCGCAATGTCCCACCGGTCCGGGCGGAAGCCGTCGAAAATCATTCCCCACGCCAGCGACCCAGCCACAAATACTCCGCCGTAGGCGGCCAGGATCCGGCCGAAATGGGCATCGGGCTGGAGGGTGGCCACGAAACCGTAGAGGCCCAGGGCAATCACACCCAGCCCTGCCCACCACCAGTCCTTGCCCTCGCGGACTGACTGCCACACGAGCCACGCGCCGCCGATCTCGGCAGCAGCGGCCAGGACGAACAGCACAGTCGTTTTGGCGATCGCCACGGTTTCAGCAGGAATATTCACAGGCTCATCATGCCAGCCGGGAATGCGGCCGGCCGCCGGGAGGTTGGGCCAGACATGCAACGCATCGGATTCCTGTCCTTCGGCCACTGGGGCCCCGGCCAGGGCTCCCGCACCAGAACCGCAGGCGATGCCCTGCTGCAGGGCATTGAGCTGGCGGTGGCGGCCGAGGAGCTCGGAATCGACGGCGCCTTCTTCCGCGTGCACCACTTCGCCCGTCAGCAGGCGTCGCCCTTCCCGCTGCTGGCAGCGATCGCGGCCCGGACCAGCCGGATAGAGATGGGCACGGGCGTGATCGACATGCGGTACGAAAATCCGCTGTACATGGCCGAGGAAGCCGCCGCCACGGATCTGATCAGCGGCGGCAGGCTGCAGCTGGGCATCAGCCGTGGTTCACCCGAGCCCGCCCGGAACGGGGCCGCTGCCTTCGGCCACCAACCGGCCGAAGGGGAGACCGACGCGGACATGGCCCACCGGCACACAGCCCAGTTTCGGCGCGCCATCAGCGGCGCCGGCGTGGCCGAGGCAGACCCGCGCTACGCCGGTGGAGCCATCGGCCTGTTGCCGGTCCAGCCGCAGTCGTCGGGCCTCACAGAGCGGATCTGGTGGGGCGCCGGAAGCCGCAACACCGCCGTGTGGGCGGCCGGCCTGGGCATGAACCTGATGAGCTCCACCCTGCTCACCGAGGACACCGGTGTCCCCTTCGACCAGCTGCAGGCGGAGCAAATCCAACTCTTCCGGGAGGCCTGGGCCGCGGCAGGACACAGCCACCAGCCGCGAGTCTCTGTCAGCCGGAGCATCCTGCCGATCGTGGACGAGGAAGACAGCAGGTATTTTGCGGGCAGCGCGCTGCGGGACAGCCGGGACCAGGTGGGCGTCATCGACGGCCTGACGGCACGCTTTGGCAAGACCTATGCGGGCGCTCCGGATGTCCTGGCCGAACAGTTGGCGGCCGACGCCGCGGTCCAGGCCGCGGACACACTGCTGGTGACAGTGCCCAACCAGCTGGGCGTTGACTTCAATGCCAAAATGCTGGGGAACATCGCCCAGCACATAGCGCCCGCCGTCGGCTGGACCCCGGCCCGTTCCTGATCCGGAGCCGATTCCGCTGGGTGATCCGCCCGGAACGTAATATCCTGAGAATGTGCGGGCCATTGAGGCCCGGTTATTCTCATTGCCTAGAGAGGCTCAGCATGTCCGAGAAGCTACACCTCGCACCGGAAGACGAATTCCCGGACGATCTCGCCGCGATCCCGGACAAGGATCTGCAGGTTCTGGACAGTCAAGTACAGCGCCAACTGGACTACGAGTACGTGGCCGAGGGCGAACCGAACCCCGAGACCGAATTCCGGCACCACGACCTGGATGAGGAATTCCAGGAACGCGACGACCGCTGAAAACCGTCCCCCGCCGTCGGTCTGGCCCATTCCGGTGACCTGCAGTGGAAATTAGTCAGCATCCTTACTAATATTGCTTAGGGAACCATCCGCAAGCAACAGCCGTTAGGCTTGTAGCGGGCTTTGGGGGCTAAGGCCCCAACATTACTGCGTGACTGCGGAACGGTCAGGAGAGAGACATATGGCTCGCGCCGCTTTAGGTTTGACTGCATGATCCGGCTACGTCAGCTGGCACAGGCGGCTTCCGTACTGACAACGCCATTGGCACCGGAAGATATTCTGGCGCTCTTTAACCCTGTCTTCTCCGCGCGCCAGCTGCGTGGAGTGGTGACCCGTGTGGTCCAGGAAACGGCGCAGTCGGCCACCATCTTTTTCCGTCCCGGCCGCGGCTGGCATTCGCACCTGGCCGGCCAGTGGGCGCGTATCGGCGTTGAGCTGGACGGGGTCCGCCACTGGCGCTCCTATTCGCTGAGTGCTCCCGCCGGCAAGGACCCGGCCATCACCGTCACAGACGTCGGCGCTGTTTCCGGAACCCTGGTCCGGACCACCAAACCGGGCGACGTCCTGTTCCTGGCACCGCCGCAAGGCGACTTTGTCCTGCCCGAGCACCCCAGGCCGCTCCTGATGGTCACCGCGGGCAGCGGCATCACTCCGGTGATGTCCATGATCCGCACCCTTGTTCCCCGCCGCCCGGATGCCGACGTCGTCCTGGTGCACTCCGCCCGCACGCCCGGCGACAGCCTCTTCCGCGAGGAACTCGCCGAACTGGCTGACCAGTTCCCCAACTTCCGGCTGGCCCACTGGTACACCGGCGAACAGGGCCGGATGGACCTGACCAACACGGCCGAGCTCGATGAGATCTGCCCGGACTGGAAGGAACGGGCCGCTTACGCGTGCGGCCCGGACAGTTTCCTGGACGACGCCGAGGCCCTGTGGAAGCAGGCGTCCCTCACCGCCGGCGCGCCCGGGTCCGATGTTGCGCTCCCCGGCGATCCCGGCAACCTGATGATTGAACGGTTCAACACCACCTTCGCCGGGGGTGTAGGGCACGACGGCGGCCTGGTCACCTTTGAGGCGTCGGACCGGGAAGTTGACGCCGACGGCGATACTCCGCTGCTCGACGTCGGCGAAGACGCCGGGGTGCTGATGCCCAGCGGCTGCCGGATGGGAATCTGCCACAGTTGCCTGACTCCGCTCCTGGCCGGACAGGTGCGTGACCTTCGCACCAACGAGGTCCACGGCGAACCCGGCCAACTAATCCAAACGTGTGTCTCGGCAGCCGCCGGACCCGTCAACCTCGAACTCTGAGGAGCAATACCGCATGTCAGTAGTTTCAGAAAGCAAGAAAGTTTCCGAAGGCAAGACCGCCCCCACCGGAGCGGCAAAGACGCGACCCGGAGCGCTGGCCGAGTCCGGCAGCCCCTTGGTCCGCCCTCCTGCCGCAGCGCACCTTAGCGACGAACAGGTAGCTGAGCTGGGCCGCGAACTCGACGCGATCCGCGACGAAATCCTGGCCAAGCGCGGCGCCTCCGACGCCGCCTACATCCGACGCATGATCAAGATCCAGCGCGGGCTGGAGATCTCCGGCCGCGCGGCACTGCTGGTCAGCAAGAACAAGGCCGCCTGGGTCACCGGCACCACACTGCTGAGCCTGGCCAAAATCCTGGAAAACATGGAGCTCGGCCACAACATCCTGCACGGGCAGTGGGACTGGATGCGGGACCCCGACATCCACTCCACCACCTGGGAATGGGACTTCGTTACCCCGGCGCGCTCCTGGCAGCACAGCCACAATGACCTTCACCACCGCTGGACCAACGTGGTGGGCAAGGACAACGACGTCGGATACAACCTCCTGCGGATGGACGAGAGCCAGCCGTGGAAGCCTCATAACCTGGGCAACCCGCTGTACAACGCCATCCTGGCTCCTGTCTTCGAATGGGGTATCGCCATCTACGACCTCGAGCTTGCTGAGTACCAGGCAGGCAAGAAGTCCAAGGAAGCGCTGCACAAGGACCTCAAAGCACTGGGCCGCAAGGTGGTCACCCAGTTCACCAAGGACTACGCCGCTACTCCCGCAGTCGCCATGCTCACCGGTTCCGGCAAGCAGGCCCTCTACGGCACCCTGACCGCCAACGCCGTCCGCAACGTGTGGGCGCACGCCGTGATCTTCTGCGGCCACTTCCCGGAAGGCGCGGACACCTTCACCGAGGAAATGGTGGAAGGCGAAACCCGCGGCGACTGGTACGTCCGCCAGATGATCGGCTCCGCCAACATCTCCGGTTCCAGGTTCATGCACCTGATGACCGGCAACCTGTCGCACCAGATCGAGCACCACCTCTTCCCGGACCTGCCTTCCAACCGGTACGCCGAGGTTGCTCCGCGGGTCCGCGAGATCTGCCAGCGCTACGGCCTGAAGTACACCACGGGGCCGCTGCTGAAGCAGGTGGGATCGTCCTGGGCGAAGGTCTTCAAGCTGGCGCTGCCGGGCAAGGCTGCCAGGGCTTGAGCTGACTAAGCCTTAAGAGTGGAAGGGCCAGGCGAAATGCCTGGCCCTTCCACTCTTTTTTGCTATCCGGTCTGCTTCTTCAGGAAGGCGAGCAGGGCTTCGTTGACTTCCGCGGCGTGCGTCCACAGCAGGCCGTGCGGGGCGCCGTCGATCTCCACATACTCCGCCGACGGCAGGGCTTTGGCGAACCGGCGTCCGGTGACGTCGATGGGGAGGATGTTGTCCTCGGTGCCGTGGACAATCAGCGCGGGGACACCGATCCGGGGGATGTCGCCGCGGAAGTCGGTCAGCCATGTGGGCTGCGCGGCGACTGATGCGGTGGCGCCGGCTCCTGCGGCGATTTTCCAGCTGGCGTCCAGGACTTCCTGGCTGAGGCGAGGCGTGCCCAGGAACGTGTCGGTGTTGTAGAAGTTCTTGAAAAATTCCGTGAAGAACGCGTACCGGTCCGCCGTGACCGCTTCGGTGAGTCCGTCGAAGACTTCCTGCGGGACGCCGTCGGGGTTGTCTTCCGTCTTCAGCAGGAACGGCTCCAAGGATCCGAGGAAGGCTGCGCGGGCCACCCGGGCGGAGCCATACGTGCTCAGGTAGCGGGCAACCTCGCCAGTACCCATGGAGAAGCCCACCAGTACGGTGTTGTTGAGTTCCAGCCTGTTCAGGATGGTATTGAGGTCGGCGGCGAAAGTGTCGTAGTCGTAGCCGCTGGTGGTCTTGGTGGACTTGCCGAAGCCGCGGCGGTCGTAGGTGATCACGCGGTAGCCGGCCTCCAGGAGGGCAGTGGTCTGCTTTTCCCAGGAGGATCCGTCCAGCGGGTAGCCATGGATCAGGACAACGGGCTGGCCGCTCCCGTGGTCTTCGTAGTAGAGCTCGATGTCGGTGCTGTTCTCGGTTCCAACGGTGACGAATGCCATCTCGGCGGTCCTTTCGAAGCTTCGGAATCAGTTTCGGGCGCAAGCAAAAGCCAGCGCCCGGCATTCCCTACTCTAGGGACCGCCCGCCGCGGCACCAAGGATGTGGCTACTGGGAGGGTTGGGGCAGTTCACACGCGATCTGCGGGTTGACGCCCAGATAGTTCAAGGGCCCGGCAACGATGGTCACGGCCACCGTTCCAGCTTGGGCACAGGACCCGGGAGCTCCGCCGAAGTAGCCGCGCTGCCAGGCGGCGATTCCTCCGATGACCAGCCAGATGACAATCAGTGCTCCGAGAAACTTCATGGTGTCCTCCCATGGCCGTAGCCGCCTGTGCGTTCAAGTATGCGCCGATTACCGGATTCCAGACACCTCCCCACCCCGGACGCTCTCTCACTTGATGCCACTTAATTCGCAACGCTCTCTCACTTTCTTAAAAAAAGTGAGAGAGCGTTTGTCAAAAACCTCCGTTAAGTGAGAGATCGTCTGAAGGGGAGGTGGGGTTCGGGGGTGGGATTAGGGGCGGGCGCCGAAGCCGCCGCCGCCCGGACCCTGTGCAGCGGTGTACTCGCCGGCCGTCACGGTGCCCACCTGACGGGCACCGTCCAGGGAACCATCGCCTACGCCGGCGCTGACCGTGGCCGTGCCGCCGGTGTAGACGGTGTACTCCTCGCCTTCAGTGATCGCGGACGAGGAGAACACCAGGGACGCCGTGGCCTTGGTGGTCACGAAGGCACTCACCACGTTGCCCGCGGAATCGGCGATCTGCACCACCGTGCCCGCCGGAACGGCCGAGCCGAGCGTGACCTGCACGCCGGACTGCGTCGAGGAGGAGGTGCCCGGGGTGACCACCATGCCCACGCTTCCGGCCGCAGCCACGGTGCCGCCGGTGACGGTCAGCTCGCCGTTGACGTCCAGGGCGCCGTTGCCGGAGTTCGTGGGGCCGTTGACCACCACGGTGCCGCCGGAGATGCTGGCGTTGCCGTTGGAGTCCAGCCCGTCGCCCTGCGCGTTGATGGTCAGCGAGCCCCCGGTGATTTCCACGCTGTAGTCGCCCACGGCCATCTCGCCGCCGCCCATCCCGCCACCGGAAGTGGACCTGGAGGCCCCGCCGGAGGCGTTCACGCCGTCGTCGTTCGCGGTGACGTTGGCCGTTCCGCCGGACATCACGATGTGCTGGGCCTCCAAGCCTTCTTCCGACTCTTCCACGGTGGTGACGCCGGCGGCGCTGAGGGTGACGGTGTCGCCGTCGACCGTTACGGCGGCTGACACGGCTGATGTCACGCTGCTGGCGCCGTCCGCCAGGGTCACGGCTACTTCGGCGGCCGCATCCCAGGTGAGGTCGTCGGCGTCGTAGTGGGTGTCGGCGGCGAGGGCGTCCAGGGAAACTGCGGCCTGCGCCGTGCCGGACGTCGTGGACGAGTTGGACGTGCTGCTGGTGGAGGTGGTCCCGGCGATGGACGTCCCCGTGGCGGTGCCGGCGGCCGAGCAGCCGGCCAGCCCAACGGCGAGGGCGAGGGCGGTGACGGACAGGGCGCTGCGGAATCGGTTCATAGTCTGTTCCTTCGAAGTTGGTGGGGGAGGCGGGTCAGGCGGCGGGGCGGAGGTTCATGGTGCGGCGGAGGGTGCGGTTCCAGCGGTTGGCCGGCAGGTCCGGGCAGAGCGCCGCCATGCCGGTGGCGAACTTGGAGATCCTGGAGGGCCGGATCCCGTGGCTGTTTCCCGGGCGTCATGCAGCCGCCGTTCCTCCTGGCGGACTTCGATCGATAGGATCAAACCCGTGCTCCGACTTAAACGCCTTGCGGTTTTCTGCGTGTTCGCGATCTGCATCATCACCGCGGTGGCATTCTGGGCACTCGGACAGTCCGATGCGGACGCCCGCCGGGCTCTTCCTCCTCCGCCACGGGCTGAGGCGAAACTCGAAACGCCCTCCACCGGCCTTACCACTGCCGTCAGTGTCACCCGGAACGCGGACGCTGAGTGGCTCATCCTGGCTGCCGCGCAAACCGGCATACCTGCCCGCGCGCTTCGGGCTTACGTGGGTGCGGCCAGCGCGGCCAATCATTCCGCTCCGGCGTGTGGGATCGGCTGGAATACGGTGGCGGCAGTCGGCTTCATCGAATCCGCCCACGGAGCTTACGGCGGCGGAAGCCTGACCCCCGCAGGGCAGGCGAGCGGACCAATTGTCGGTCCGAGCCTGGACGGCAACGGATTTGCCGCCATCGCTGATACAGACGCCGGCGTCCTGGATGGCGACGCTCGCTGGGACCGCGCCGTCGGACCCATGCAGTTCATTCCCTCCACCTGGGAGCTTGCGGGACGGGACGGGAACGGCGACGGAGAAGCTGATCCCTTCAACATCGACGATGCCGCTCTCAGCGCGGCCGGTTACTTATGCGCCCATGGCCGCGACCTGACCGCCGCGAACGGATGGACGGAGGCCATCTACTCCTACAACCAGTCCGATTCCTACGTGGACCAGGTGCGCGACCAAGCCACCTCCTACGCCGAGAAGACGGGCGCCACCGGATAAGACCTCGACTACTGGCGTAACGTCCCGGGGTGGTGGCCGCGGCTCAGGTCCAGAGACTGATTCTCATCCTCCCGTGCGGCGCTCCTGGCCGTGCGCCGGGAAAAGAGAAACCGCTGCTGCACCACGTAGCTGACGGCCAGCAGCGCGATTTCAGCGAGGATCTTGGCCGGCAAAGCGGCCACGGAGAGCGAATCCAGGGCCGAGATGAGGCCATAGTTGGCGGCCAGGAGAACAAGAACCAGGCCGAAATAGCGCAGGCCGGCAGCCGCCGCGGGCCTGTCCCGGCCGTGCTGGAACACCACCTCGCGGTTGACGAGGAAGTTCACCGCCGAGCTCACGGCCCGGGCTCCCACCACGGCGAGCAGCAGAGAGTCGGTAACCAGGGTCAGGAGGAGGAACACCACGGTATCCACGAGGAACGCCGTGAAGGAGGACACCAGGAACTTCAGGAGCGGCGCGTAGATGCGGACCGAGTCCGCCACTGGCCGGAAATGGGACCCCGAATTGTGGTCGAGATAGACCGTGGCGATGTCCACGGTGTTGATCGCAAATCCGGCCTGCTTGGCTTCCAGCAGGAGGTTCAGCTCGTATTCGTAGCGCTCGACACGGACGGACCGCAGCCACGGGAGCATGGCAGCCGGATAGCCGCGGAGGCCTGTCTGGGTATCGGAAATGCGCTCGCCGGTGGCCAGCGCGAACAACCGCCGGGTGGCACTGTTGCCGAACTTGCTGCGGGCCGGGACGTTGCCGGTGAAGTTCCGGGTGCCCAGCACCAGGGCCGGCGAACCGGGCTGCACCGCTGCCGCCACGCGGAGGATGTCCACGATGGTGTGCTGGCCGTCGCTGTCAGCACACACCACGTTCCGGTCCGGCAGGTGGTCAGCGATGAACCCGAACCCGGTCTTCAGCGCGAAGCCCTTTCCCCGGTTGCGGGAATACCCGATGAAGTGGCACCCGAGTGCCTTGACGCCGTCGAACACGTCCTTGTAGTCAGGCCCGCTGCCGGTCCGGCTCGTAGGCCGGGATCAGGATGATCATGGCCGGCCCTACTGCGCGATGTAGAGGATGTCGGAGGTGCCGCGTTCCTTGTTCTCGCCCAGCGGGTTGTTGACCAGTTCGCCGATGAAGTACATGGTGGACGAGCCGCCGCCGTCGAGGTTGTACGCGGTGGTGGCGCCGAGGCCCTGCATGATTTCGGCCAGCGCGGTCATGGTGACGCCGGCGCTGTAACCGGGGCTGCGGCCGTCAACGACCACAAACACCAGGTGGTTCTCGTCGATGATGCCGACGGCGGTGCGCGGCTGTTCGCCCTGGATGGAGTGGTTGCCGAAGTTCGTGTCCACCTCAACGTCCTCGATGCCGTCGGCCACTTCGCCGTTGTCCAGCAGGGACGGGCCGAAGGAGAGGGTGTTCCAGACGCCGTCGGCCAGCAGCTGTTCGGCGGTGGTGGCGGTTTCGTCGTAGACCTTGACGGTGCCGTCGCGGTAGAAGGCCAGGCCTTGGCGGGCGCCGTCGTCGCGGAAAACGACGCCGTTGCGGATCACGATGCCGGTGTCGCGGAAGCCGTAGTAGTCGCCATTGATGGCGAAGACGGCGTTGTTGGCCTCGGCGATGGCGGACGTGGTTTCGGTGATGTTCTCGCCGAAGCTGTTGTTGGCGAAGGCTGACTGGAGGGTGGTGGCACCGTCGAGGACGACGTCGGCAACGTAGTACGTTACGGTGCTGTCGCCGCTGCCGGTGGTCACCGTGGAGATGTTGATGTTCGAGCTGTCCGACACGTAGGACGTGTCTGTGGTGACGGCGCTGGAATCGCTGGTGGTGGCCGCCGTCGTGCCCTGGCTGGTTCCCGTTTGGCTCGCCTGGTACGCGGCGACGTCCGAGATTTCCACGTGCTGGACCACAAAACGGTCCAGCGCCCAGGCCGTGGCACCTCCTGCCGAAAGCGTCAGGGCCACAGCCCCGGCGACGACGGCGCGCCGGACGCGGCTGCCCTTGCGTGGTTTGCTCTTGAGAGGAGTCATGCCTCATTTGTAGGCAACCAAGCTATCGCTTCGATTTGCCGAGGATGTGCTGCGCCTGTGAATAGGGACGGACCTTCTCTACGGCCATGTGCCGCCAGACGCCTGGGCCGGCAGCGGAGTCGCCGGAGAGCGTCCCGCACGCCGGAACGCTCCGGCGAACGGGCAGCTCTCCAGCGAATTCGCGCCGGGGTGGGCAGGCGGCTGGGCAGGCGAGAAGGTGCCGCTTAAAGCTGCCGTTGCGGCGTGGGCTTCGGGCGAGCGGGGGCGTCCGCCGGGCAGAGCCGCAGCGCGAGCTCCTGCAGTTCTTTGGGGTGGAACGGCTTGGTCAGGTAGGCAGCAGCGCCAGAGGCCATTCCGGCAAGGATGTCGTCCTCCTCAGACCTGGCCGTGAGGAACAGCATGGGAGCGGTACTTAAGGCCCGGATTGCCCGGGCAACGACGTGCCCGTCCATGTCCGGCAGGCCAAGGTCAAGGGTGATCAGCGCAACCGATGGTTCAGCGGCCGCAGCAATTCCTTCGGCGCCGTTGGCGACCGAACGTACGGAAAAGCCTGCGCGGGTCAGGACCACCGTGATCAGACCGCGGATGTCATCGTTGTCCTCGATGACAAGACAGATGCGTTTTGTTTCCATGAAAGCCCCTCAGCCAGCATTGCCACCAGTGTACGGGCTGGTGGGGTGGTAAACCGTCAAAGTGACGTATTCCGCAACCGTCCTCCGGTCGTCTCAGCGGTCACGTCGCTGGCCGCCGGCTCCGGGGCGAGGTTCAGCCGTCGTAGTGCGTCTGGGCCGGCCCCTGGCCCAGCGCATTCACCACGGCCGCGGCCACGATATGCAGCTTGGAATTACGGGTGCTGGACGCCGCTTTGAGGAGCTCGAACGCGTCCTGCTGGCTGCACCGGTTCTGGGCCATGATGATGCCCACCGCCATGTCGATCACCGTGCGTGATTCCAGGGTGGCACGCAGATGCGCCGCAGTCTCGCTGTAATGCGCAAAACGCACCGCAAGCCGCAGGGCCAGGGAGGTCTGGCGGACGAAATCCTCCGCAGCCTTCAGGACGCGGCCTTCGAAGCGGTAGGTCCGGTGGGAGTAGAGGAGCAGGGTGGCTTTGGTTTCCCCCTCCAGCCGGAACGGGATGGCCAAGACTGACCGGATGCCTTGGTCCAGGACGGCTTCGGAGTATTCGGGCCAGCGCGCTTCGTCTTTCACGTCAGGAACATGGACCGTCACCTGCTCCAGCGAGGCAGCCATGCCCGGGCTTTGCTCGGACTGGTATTCAATCTGGCTGACAGCGCGGGCAGCGGCGCCGCTGCTGGCAATGGTGGCCGCCTTGCGCTGACGCAGGAGAGTGATGCCGCACAGCACTTCGTCACCGGGTTCGGAAAGGGTACGGGCCGACACCCGGGCAAGCTCATCCAGGAACTCCTCTACGTCGGAGCTGTTGAGGAGTTCTTCGTGCAGATGCTCGGCGATTGATGTAGCTGTTTTTGCTGTTGACTCGCTGGCCACGGTTCTTTGTGCCATTCGCTCAGGTCAAACGAACCGGCACCCCCCCCGCACAACCCCGCCGTAGTGGCAAAAGGGTGGCGACGGTCGCTGGATCGACGAACTGTCCAACGGCCTGCTGCTAAACCGATATCCAGAATTATATACAGGCCAGAGCCTTGGGAAGCGCCACAAGGCGGCCAGCGGCGGGGTCACATCCGCCGGCTACTCAGGTCCTGGCTACCAAGCCCGGTGACGATGCTGGTCGCTGGATTCCGGGCGTGTACAGCCACCGCCTCGCGAAGAGACCTCTGGACGTTGGCCGGGTCCAGAGGTCTCAGCGGGTACTGCCTCATTGGAAGGAGCGAGGTTCTGCCCCCCGGGTTCTGACGCCGGTCGTGCCGGGCGTCAGAACCTTGACGTACTGGTCGGGGTAAACGGTGTTGTGCTGAGCAGGTACCCAGCCAGGTCGGACAGTCCCGACGCCGGGGTGTAAGACGAGGTTCCATCGAGGATGCCCGTGGCCACAGTCCCGGTTTTGGTTCCGAGGACGATGGTGAGCTTGTAGTTCACCGGATCCCACTGAACTGACGACCTATTGCTTCCGCTACCTTGGAACGTTGCCGTGCCCGAGTTTATGTAGTTTTTTTCCAAGGTCACGGACCCGATGTTGAGAGTGCACTTCCCACTCGTTACCGTCACCCGGTCTCCCGCTGCGTTGTCCGTCAGAGTGACGACCACATCACCGTTGGTGTTCAGAGACTGCAATCCTGGGCCGGTGTTATTCCAGCTGCCGCAGAACTTGGTGGCATCCATGCGCTCCGAATACGTGATGATCACTGAGTCTCCGCCGTCGGCGGTTCCAGCGACTCCACCGTTCGTCAAGGCGACCCCGGTGACCGTTGGAGCCACGATGTCCTTCGTGCCTGTTGCTGTGCCCGCGGCGCTGACGTTGCCGGCCGGGTCTGTGCCCCTTGCCGAGTAACTGATTGTCCCGTCGACGTACGCGCTGAGGTCCAGGGTCATGGACCACGTTCCTGAGCCTGTGGCAGTGACAGTTTGGCTGATGGAGTGCGCCTGTCCTGCATCAGTGACTGTGAGTGTGACCAATGCTCCCGCGTCCGAGGTGCCGTTGACCGGGACACCGGCCGCGTTTGTACTGGTTATGTACGTGGGAACCGTGATCCCCGGAGTGGCGGAAACCGTGTCCTTAGTGTTTGTCGTTGTCGCGATGGCGCTGGCATTGCCGGCTGCATCGGTGGCCGTGACCTTGTAGGTGACCGTGCCCTGGTTCAGCGTGGTCAGGTTAAGGGCCGAGGCCGACCATGCGCCAGCACCGTTGGCCGTCACAGTTTGCGACACCGTGTTGGCTGGTCCGGTGTCTGTGACGGTCATCGCAACCGTTGCGCCCGGTTCGGCCGTGCCACTGACCGGGACGTTTGCCACATTGGCGGCATTGACGAAGGGTGGAACACTGACCGTCGGCAATCCGGGGGCGACCGTGTCTTTGGTTTTTGTCACGGCGGCTGAGGTTCCGGTGTTGCCGGCTGCGTCGGTAGCGGTCGCTGTGTAGGTGACCGCGCCGTCGTTGAGTGCGCTCAGGTTGAGGCTGGATGCTGACCATGCCCCGCCGCCCGCCGTCGCAGATTGCGACACTGTGTGGGCGGCCCCGACGTCAGTGACGAGTAGAGTCACAGCCGAGCCGGACTCCGCCGTTCCGCTGACCGGAACGTTGGCAGCGTTAGCGATGTTGACGTACGTCGGGGCAGAGATCGTTGGGGCGGCCGGAGCCAGTGTGTCCTTGATGCTGGTGACGGTTACCGTAGACCCCGTGTTACCGGCGGCGTCCGTGGCTTTGGCGGTATACGTGACGGTGCCTTGGTTCAGGGAAGTCAGATTGAGGCCGGTTGCGGTCCAGGCTCCGGTGCCGCTGGCTGCCACTGTCTGTGACACCGTGTGGGCGGCCCCTGCATCGGTAACCGTAAGGGTAAGCGTTGAACCAGGCTCAGCTGTGCCGTTGACGGGGACATTGGCCACGTTGGCGATGTTCACGTAGGTGGGCACGACGATGGAAGGCGTTCCTGGAGCCACCGTGTCGATTTTGACCGCAAGGTTCTGGGAGGCGCTTGCGTTGCCCGCATTATCCGTCGCGAAATACGACACGACGTGCGTACCGTCACCGCCCACGGTGACTGCTGAGTTGGCGGCATTCACCGTAGTGGGGCTGCCGGAATCAACTGAGTAGGTGATCGAGGCGACGCCTGATCCGCCTGCGTTGTCCTCGGCTGTGAGGTTGACGACGACGGGGCTGCTGTTGTTGAGGCCGGAGGCGTTGGGCGTCGGGGAAATGGACGCCACGGAGGCAACTGGCGGCGTGCTGTCAGTGCTAACGCCGTCACTGCGTGGGCTTTCGGCGCCGTCCCAGAGTGCGATGGCCGGTGTGACGGTGTAGTACCACGTTCCGCCGGGGACGTTTTGTTCCGCGCAACTGAGGACCGTGACGGTGCCGCCGCAGGCGCCCGTTGCCGGGGTTTTGGATCCGCCCGTGGCCGAGTCGTAGCGCGCCACGGTGTAACCGGTGGCTGGACGGCCGCCCGAGGTCGCACCGGCTGCCCAGCTAATTGAAATGTCGGCTCCAGTGATAGAGGCGGATGGCTTGCTTCCGGGATTGACGACGTCGCCGACTGCGGCTGCGAAGTTGCTGCTGCTGATGGACTGCCAGAACGCGTAGGCCGCGGAACCGATGCCGGACACCAGGAGGATCCCGATCACTACCCACGGGGTGCGGGTCCTGAGCCAGCCAACGCAGGGCATCTGGTGTCGTGGTTGAGTGCTCATTTTCGGACCGCCAACGTGACTGGAAGGTGGAAGGTGGCGCCCTGGCAGGCGGACTGCGATGTCGCGTCCATGCTCGCGGCCCCGGGAAGTGTGATCAGGGTGCTCGAATTCGCTGCGAGGGAAACCGTCGGGCTGAGTGGGCTGAGAGGGGCGGCGAAGGTGACGCCAGTGGTGGTGCAGGAAGGATGGGCGTTGTCGGCAGTGGCTGGGCCGTTGTTGGTGACGCTGTACACCTGGACCGAATAGGGGTTGGGATTGGTTACCCGCAGCACGACGTCGGCAGTCCCGCCGGGAACGAGGGTCGACGCCGGCGCGTCACCGGAAACGAGCGCGTCCACGGTGACTGTCTGCATGTCGCCAGCGCCAGCGGAGCCGCTGCCGGAGCCGTCCGTGATCCAGTACGCGTATCCTGTTCCCGCGCCGATCGCCAAAGACAGCACGCCCGTCAGGACTGCCACTTTGACGCCGCGGGCGCGGCCGGCCCTCATCCATCCCATGGAATTCATCTCAATTACCTTGTCCTGATCCGGAGTAAACCAGTTGGAGGGTTGCACCCTTGCATCCGTCCTGGTTGGCGGGCGTATCGAGCATTCTGAACTGCGGCCACTGGGTCGATTCGATGCGCAGACCGGAAAGTGAGGTGCTGCTGCCGGGCTGCACTGTCAGCGGGTAGGGGCCGCTGTACTGGGTCACCGTGTAGTCGCCAGTCCCGCACGGCAGGTTCCGGGCGATGGCGTCTGCAGTCCGGGTCACGCTCTTGATCGAGACCGACAGGTTGGTCACCCCCAATGTCTTGTTGTTCGGATTGGTGATGCCTAGATCCAGCGGAACGGAAGTGCCCGGCGCTAGCTGGCGCGCCAAGTTTCCGGAGAGGGTGAAATTTCTGAGTGTGGAGTCGATGACCAGTTGGGCGCTGGCATACGCATATTGGGTCTTGCCGTTGGCGTCGGGCCCGGAGCCGACCAGGTACAGCGTGTAGGTGCCGTTCGGAGCGTTGGAGGCTGTGGCGATCTCCAACGTCGAAGAGTTCCCGGTGGCGGGGTTCGGCGCAAAGGCGGGGGTGGAACCTGATGGCAGTCCGCCCATCACGCTCAGGTTGACCGGTCCGGCGAAGTTGTTGCGGGACAATTGGATGGAATACACACCGATGGAACCAGGCGGCATGGTCACGGATGCAGGCGTCGCGCTCATCGAGAATGAACTGGAGATGGGGTAATTGATGGTCAGCCCGGCCGAAACGGTGCCGCTGACTTTGCCGCTGCTCCCCTTGATGCCAAGGCTGTAGGTCCCGATTGGGGTGGATTGGCTGGTCGACACATTCATCGTTGCCGTCGCTGTCGTCCCCGGGCTCCCCGGGCTTCCCGGGCTCAGCGTGACCGACGACGGCGAGAAGGCGGCCGAGGATCCGGCGGGAAGACCGCTGGCACTCAGCGAGACGGCACCGGAAAAACCGCCTGTTGACGTAGCGGTCACCACGTAGCTGGCGGTCTTGGCTCGCTCAATGGACTGACTTGCAGGCGAGATCTGCAGGGTGATGCCCGGCTTGGCGTTCTGGCTGGCGGCGATTAATGCGCCGGCCGGGACCAGCATGACCAGCAGTCCGAGCAGCAGCAGCTTAACAACGGTCCTGGCCGGGCGAGCGGACGGCGGGAAGGACCATCGTTGCTTCTGCATCTCGTACCCCTTCTGAATGAGTGTGCTTTAAATGGTGGATGGATCCGTCGCTGGGCCGGGCATCAGCGGCCGGCCCAGCGACGGTGTCATTAGTCGCTGGTCAGGGTTAGCGTGATGAGAGCCCCCTTGCAAGCGTCCTGGTTCACGGCCGTGTCGGCGAAGAACAATGTTGAGGAACCGACAGCAGTGCTCGGGCTGCCCGCCGGCACAGTCGTATTGGAGACAACGTCGGCAATGGTGAAGTCTGCCGGGAGGCACAGCGGGTCGCTCGTGCTCACGACGGCGTGGATGGTCCCGACCTGGAGACTCGACGAGCCGGCATTGCTCGCCGTGTAGGTCACTGTGCCGCTGCCACCGGGGGTAAGCAAGCTAGGGACAGCGGCGGTCAGGACAACCGTGCCGTTGGACGTTTCATTCGTTCCGGAGCCGGTACCGGAACCCGTGGTGGTCCAGTAGGCGAAGGCCACTCCGCCTCCCACTCCGGTCAGGACGGCAGCGGCACAAACTGCCACGATCTTGTTCTTCTTGGACATTTTGCGCATGAGGATTTCCCCTTTTTTGTTGAGACCGAAGCACTCGCTGTGCCGGCCGGTGTTTCTGTTTGGCTGTCTGCGGCCCCTGGCTGAGTACCGATAGCCCCAAAGGTTCCATGCGGCAATACCCGTAACAACGTGGGTGGGTACTTGTCTTCTTTCGCCGAAAATTTCTCGTCCTACTTGGTCTACTTGGTTTACGCGGCCGACTCCTGCGTCGAATGGGACAGGGACAGGCGGGCACAGAGATAGGCGACTCCCCGCAGGCATGGCAGACCCTTCACAACAACGCCAGCCTCCGGATCCCTTCCCGGAGGCTGGTGTTGTGCTGCGACTTATGGGCAGAATGAAGCACACGTTGGCGCTGCCGACGGTGGACCCGAGACCAGCCGGCAAGGACGCCGCGGAGGGACAGGAACATGACCAGACTGCTCATCATCGGGCCGCCGGGCTCAGGGAAAGGCACCCAAGCGGTGCATATCGCCAAGCACTTCAGCATTCCGAACGTATCCACGGGCGAAATCTTCCGGACCAATGTCAGCCAGGAGACTCCGCTGGGCGTTGAGGCCGCCAAGTATCTCGACGACGGTGCTTTTGTGCCGGACCATCTCACCAACGCCCTGGTCAAGGACCGGCTCCTCGACGCCGATCTGCAGCTCGGTTTCCTGTTGGACGGGTATCCACGGACAGCTCCCCAGGTCATGGAACTGGACAACATGCTGGCCTCCCAAGGCCACCGCCTCGACGCCGTGGTGGAACTCCGTGCACCGGATTCCGAACTCGAGCAACGGATGCTGCAGCGGGCCAAGGAACAGGGCCGGGAGGACGACACCATCGAAGTATTCCGGCACCGGCTGGACCTCTACCACCGCGAAACCCACGAGGTCGTGGCGGTCTACGCCGGCCGGGGCATGGTGGTTTCGGTGGACGGCAGCGGTGACCCCGGCGCCATCACCACACGTGCCATTGCCGCCGTCGAAAAATTCCTAGCAGCAGGAGTATCCCCATGAGAATTGCAGTGACCGGCGGCAGCGGAAAACTGGGACGGCATGTGGTCCGCAGGCTGACCGACGACGGCCACCAGGTGCTGAACCTGGACCGGGCGGGGGAGCGGCACCGCGGGTTGGCAATCGTGGACCTGCGCAACTATGGTCAGGTCCTTGACGTGTTCCTCGGTCTCGACGACCGGCATGACGGCTTCGACGCAATCGTCCATCTGGGAGCCATTCCGGCGCCTGGCATCATCCCGGATGCCGCCACCTTCGAGAACAACATGCTCTCGACCTACAACGTCTTCCAGGCGGCGCGGCGGGCCGGCATCAAGAAGGTGGTTTACGCCTCCAGCGAGACGGTGCTGGGACTGCCGTTCGACGTCGACCCTCCCTACATCCCGGTGGATGAGGAATACCCGGCCCGGCCGGAGAGCACGTACTCACTCGTGAAGCACCTCGAGGAGCAGATGGCGATCCAGCTGACGCGCTGGGATCCGGAGCTCAGCATTGCGGGCCTGCGGTTCTCCAACGTCATGGATCCTGAGGACTACGAACGGTTCCCGTCGTTCGATTCGGACGCCAGTGCGCGGAAGTGGAACCTCTGGGGCTACATCGACGGGCGCGACGGCGCACAGGCTGTGGCGCGTGCGCTGGAAAACGGCCAGCCCGGGTTCCAGGCTTTCATCATCGCGAACGCGGACACTGTCATGACGCGTTCCAGCGCCAGCCTCGCCGCGGAGGTGTTCCCCAACGTCACCGTGACCAAGGAGTTGGGCGAACACGAGACTATGCTGTCCATCGACAAGGCCCGGCGCCTGTTGGGCTACGAGCCTGAACACACGTGGCGGACCTACCACTCCAACAGGACCACGCCCACGGAAGACTGAATCGCGGAAGGCTGAACCCGAAAGCAGGCCACTGAGGAGGGCGGTCCCTCAAGAATTCCGCAGGCGCCGAAGGGTTGGCGCAGGATCAGCTCAATTCCCGGCCGCGGCGCGTGGCGGGCTCCTAATCTGGTGATAGGCGGGGATTCTCTGCCGCCCGCAACAGTCCAGACCGCCACGCTAGGACCCCACCATGCGCACCTTCCGTTTTGTGCTGCCCGCTGCCGCCATGCTGATTTCTGCCGTGGCAATGACCGCCTCGGGCCTGCCCGCCGGGGCCGTTGAGCCGGCCCTTGCCCCCGCCGGCACCGACGCAAACGTCCGCTACCTGGTCCGCTACGCCGCGGAAACGGACGTCCCGGCCGAGGCGGCGCGCCTGAAGTCCCAGGGCATCGGCGTCGGCCGCTCCTTTACCCACGCCCTGCGCGGCGCCGTGGTTACGGCATCGCCGGCGCAAGCCGCGGCATTGTCCCGCTCGGCGGGCGTCGCCTCGGTGGAGGTGGACGCCCCCATCACACTCTCCGCAACGCAGCAGCCCGCGCCATGGGGGTTGGACCGCGTGGACCAGCGGGCCCTGCCGCTCTCCGGTTCCTACACCTGGACCGCCGCCGGCGCCGGTGTCAGCGCTTACGTGGTGGATACCGGCGTGCTCGCCTCGCACACAGAGTTTGCCGGCCGCGTGGCAGCAGGCTGGACAGCAGTGGCCGATGGCCGCGGATCCGGCGACTGCAACGGCCACGGCACCCATGTGGCCGGAACGGTGGCCGGAACCACCTACGGCGTGGCAAAGGCGGCGACGATCGTCCCCGTCAGGGTCCTGGACTGCTCCGGCTCCGGTTTCAACTCCGACGTTGTGGCCGGCCTGGACTGGATCGCCGGCAACCACGCCGCCGGAACGCCCGCCGTGGTGAACATGAGCCTGGGCGGGGCGGCCAGCGCGGCTGTGGATTCCGCGCTCCAGGGTGTCATCAACGACGGCGTCACGGCAGTGGTTGCCGCCGGCAACTCCGCCGCGGACGCCTGCGGGAGCTCGCCGGCGCGGCTCCCCGCAGCGGTCACCGTGGCGGCCAGCGATTCCGCCGACCGCCAGGCTTCCTTCTCCAACTTCGGTTCCTGCGTGGATCTGTATGCACCTGGCGTCGGCATTGTCTCCGCGTCGTACACCTCAAACACCGCAACCGCGTCCATGTCCGGCACATCCATGGCAGCGCCCCACACGGCAGGCGCCGCGGCGGTGCTGCTGTCCCAGAACCCGGCACTCACACCGGCCCAGATTGCTTCGGCGCTGACCTCGAACGCCACCGCCGGAGTCATCACGGGCACCGGGACCGGCACGCCGAACCGCCTGCTGTACGCGGCGGCACCCGCGCCCGCACCGGCACCGGCACCCGTGGCGCCTGCCCCCACAGTTACGGCCAAATCACCCGCAGCACTGTCGACGGCGGTACCCGTGGCCAGCAATGTGACGGCCACGTTCAGCAAGGCCGTCCAGGGTGTTGGCGCCGGAACATTTTCGCTCCGGAACGCCGCCGGCACCGCCATCCCGGCAACGGTCAGCTACAACGCGACAACGAAAACGGCCACCCTCGATCCGTCCGCCAACCTGGCCGTGGATGCCACCTACACGGCGACGCTGGTGGGCGGCGCCACCGCCATCCGCGACACCGAGGGCACGCCCTTGGCCAGCACGAGCTGGACGTTCACCACCGGCCCGGCGCCCACGGTTACAGGGTTCACGCCGGGCAGCAACTCCCTCCTGGTCAGGCGGAACAACAACCTGTCGGTGACCTTCAGTGAGCCGGTCCAGGGGGTCAGCACCGCCACGTTCACGGTGAAGAACGCGGCCACCGGGGCTGTGGTCCCGGCTGCCGTCTTCCGCAACGGAACCACAAATCAGTGGATCCTGGACCCGCAGAACAGCCTTGCGGCCAAGACGAAATACACGGTGACCGTCACCGGCGGCGGGACGTCCATCCGAGACCTCGCAGGCAATCAGCTGGCCACCAGGACATGGCAGTTCACCACGGGTTCTTTCTAGCTGTCGGTGGGGGAAAGGGAGGCCGACGGCGGCAATTGGGGGGGCGCCGTCGGCCTCTGTTGTGTGCCGCGGGGACGCATCCGGCGCCTCGCCCTGGTGGTGCTGGGACCAGATATGGCCCACTTCTTCGGCGAACTGTTCCACGATCCTGCTCATGGCGGCATGGGCGGCGCCGGCCTCGCCCCGCTGGATGGCGCTGGCCACGTCCACGTGCAGCTGCAGTGCTTCGTGATGAGGCAGATGGGGCATCAGGCCGTGCTCCGTCCGGCCGGTGAGGACCTCGGCCACAAGAGTCTGGAACTGGGCAAACATGGCGTTTCCTGATGCGTTGAGGACGGCGGCATGGAACTCCACGTCCAGCCGGAGGAATTCGTCGCTGTCGCCGCGCTGGCCGGCCGCCCACAGCCGCGCTGCCCGGGAGACCAGATCGCTGCCGGCATCCCAGGACGCCCGTTCGGCCGCGAGCCGGGCAGCCTGCGGTTCGATCGCGCCGCGGAGCTCGTTGAGGGCCTGAAGCTGCTCCAGGCGGCGGGACGAGGCCAGCCGCCAGCGGATCACTTGGGGATCGTAAAGGTTCCACGCCTCTTCGGGCTGCACCACGGTGCCGAACCGCCTGCGGGATGCCAGCATGCCTTTGGGGCGGGGCCGCCGGTGAGCGTGATGTTCGGGCCGAACATGGAGCCGAAACCAATCGGAGCGTCCTCGTACTGGGGCACGCCCACCCGGCTGATGACGCCGCCCGGGCGGATAACGCCGAGGGCCTGATCGTACGCCGGCCGGTACCCCACGCACTCAAGCACGGTGTGCGTTCCGTCGCCGCCGCTGAGCTCGCGCACCTTCTCGATGCCGGCCTCACCGCGCTCGGCGACGACGTCGGTGGCGCCGTATTCGATGCCAAGGTCAGTGCGGGCCTTGTGCCGGCCCATCAGGATGATCTGCTCGGCACCGAGTTGCTTGGCGGACAGCACCGCCATCAGCCCGACGGCGCCATCAGCCCGACGGCGCCGTCACCGATGACCGTGACCGTGGTCCGGGCGTTGACGCCTGCCTTGATGGCGGCGTGGTAGCCGGTGCCGTAGACGTCCGAGAGGGTCAGCAGCGACGGCAGCAGCTCGCTGTCCTCACCCACCGGGGCCTTGACCAGCGTGCCGTCGGCGAACGGGACGCGGACGGCCTCGGCCTGGGCGCCGCCGATGCCGCCGGAGGCCCAGAACCCGCCGTGGCGGCAGGAGGTCTGCAGGCCTTCACGGCAGAAATCGCAGGTACCGTCGGACCAGGCGAACGGGGCGATGACGAAGTCCCCCTTCTTCAGGGTGGACACGTCCTTGCCCGTTTCCTCGACGGCGCCGATGAACTCGTGGCCCATGGGGCTGCCCTGCCTGGACGAGGGCATGCCGTGGTAGGGGTGCAGGTCGGAGCCGCAGATACAGGAATTGACGATCCGCACGATGGCGTCGGTCGGATTCTGGATGACGGGGTCGGGCACATTCTCCACGCGCACGTCGCCGGCGCCATACATGATGGTTGCTCGCATTTTCGTTTCCTCATCACTTCGTCAGGGGCAGGAGCCCGGGTGTTCCTTCAATAGCCAACCGCACATTCCGCAAGTGTGGGAGTGGCTGTTGATACAGGTACCCGCAGTGCCTCCCAACTCAGACTTGCAGCTCAAACTCCGTGTGCCCGTGCCGGATCCCATTGATTTGCAGCTCCAGGGCGTGGACCCCCGCGCGGTGCACCCGGGTGGTCATCTGCCGGAAGGCATGACGCTTCGAGAGTGTGCGGGTCTCACCGGCGGCGAGGGTGAGCGCCGCGATCTTGAAGACCTTGGCCGATTGCGTGCCGTTGGCTTTGACGTAGTGGACCACGTAGTCCACCGCGAGGCGCGCATTGTAGTTCCCGGTGTTGGCGATCGCGAAGTCGAAAGCCAGTTCACCCGGTATGGCCACCGAGTTCCGGTCCAGCCGGGGCCCCGTGACAGCCACCGACGCCGGCGTGAACCCCTGCAGCGCGAGCGCACCGGGGTGGGCCTTCTTGATCAGGGTCCGCAGGCCATGCCTGACCACCCATGCGGTGTTGGCGTCCGGGGCGGCCAGCCAGCGAGCCGCCGTTGCCACCACCAGAGCGGGCGCGTGCCGCGCCACGTCGTTGAGGTGGTTCGCCACCGAGCGCCGCACGTACTCCGAAGGGTCCCGGTACAGGGCGTCCAGAATCGGGAGGGACGCCTCCGGATGAAGGACGACGGCGGGTACCCGCACCGCCCACGGGAGGTACGCCCGCGTCCCCTCGCTGGCCAGCCGACGGACATGCTCGTCCGGATGCCCGGTCCAGCCCTGGATGATCTTGAGGGAACGCTCCAGGTCCGCGGCCAGCAGCCGGCGGATGGCGAACTCGCCGGTGAGCCTCGGGGTCAGTTCGGCCAGGAGGGCCAGGCAGTCGTCAAAGTCAGGCGCGGCGCCAGATTCGAGGGCCAGCGTGACGGCCGTTTCGGATACCGGCCAGAGGATCCAACCTGTGAAACCGGCGCCGGAAAGTGCGCTCCGGAAGATGCGCGCCGCCGTCGGATATCCCGGATCCGGAAGTTGCCGCACATCCGCCAGCAGGGCGCTGCTCACCGCATCCGTCCGGCCGCGCAGGCTCAAGTCGTCCAACTGTGCGGCGGCAGCAGCGACGTGCGGCCAGTCCGATCCGGGAGCGGCCTCAGCCAGGATCCGGGCCAGTGTTTCCACGCCCTGCCGGTTGATCAGCTCATTCATCGCGCCCATTGAGTCAGGCTACCCCGGCGGGCTGACATGCCCGGCGGCAGGGGCCAACACCGCCCAGAAGGGATAATCTTCACCCTAAGCACTCTCCTTTACGGCGCACGGACGGAATCACAATGGCAGAGCAGGCACGCAAGAACAGTCTTTGGCGGACCTTCCATGACAAGTTCGTGGTGGAGGAACGCTTCATGGAACCGGCCGCGCGCAAAGCCCTGTACCGGACGGCGATGGTCCTTATCGCCGTGGGAGCCCTGCTGTTTATCGCCACGCTGGTGGGCGTCCTGCAGAGCAACACCGGCCCGTGGGGTCTCGACGAATCCATCCGCGACTGGCTGCTCTCGCTTCGGTCAGAGTCCCTCACCGCGGTGATGATCTTCCTCGCGGTGGTCTTCGGTCCCGTCGCCCTGCCCATCATCGTGCTGGTGGTGACGGTGGTCTGGGGGGTCGCGGCGAAACACGCCTGGCGGCCCATCGTGCTCGCCGCCGCGATGCTCACAGGCGTCGTGATATCGCAGATCATCCTGGCGATCGTCCAGCGCTCGCGGCCCCCGGTGGAACTGATGCTGTTCGGCGCCGACCACACGTTCTCGTTTCCGTCCGGCCATGTGCTGGGTGCCTGCGACTTCCTGCTGGTGACAACCTTCCTGGTGTTCTCGCGGCGGAAAAACCGGAGGACGGCCGCCATCGGCTTCGTTGGCGCGGGCATCGGCGTTGTTCTAGCTGCGCTGAGCCGCCTGTACCTCGGCTACCACTGGCTCAGCGACGCCATGGCCTCGGTCTCCCTCTCGCTGCTGATCCTCGGTGCCGTCATCGCCCTGGATACGTGGCGGACCGCCCGGATCCCCGGCGAACGGATCACCGGCGAGCTCTCCAAAGCGGACGCGCCGGGGGATTAGCCGCGATGGCAACCGAGG
Source organism: Pseudarthrobacter cellobiosi (assembly GCF_023913815.1). Taxonomy (NCBI): domain Bacteria; kingdom Bacillati; phylum Actinomycetota; class Actinomycetes; order Micrococcales; family Micrococcaceae; genus Pseudarthrobacter; species Pseudarthrobacter cellobiosi. Next base: position 493,292 of record NZ_JAMXBK010000028.1, on the reverse strand, counting down.
ACGATGTGCGGCGGATGTGCCTGCCGCTGCCCGGTGTCACCGAACGCAGCAGCTGGGACCAGCCCGCGTGGTTCGCGAAGGCCCTGATGGCGCGCATGTGGGAGGACGGCGTGCTGACGGTGAAGACAACCGAGCGGGAGGCGCTGGCCGGTACGGAACCCGAGACGTATTCCTGGACTCCGCACCATGAGCGATCGCCGCAGCTGGTGCTGGTCCGGCTGGCCCGCATCGGCCGACGAACTCGGAGAACTGCTGGAGGATTCCTACCGGCTGGCGGGCGGTCTGGGGTCCGGACCAGCCGCAGGACACTAGAGCTCGGGGAGTGACCGCGCACGTTTGAGGGCACGGTGCAGCCTGGCGTTGGTGGCCTCAAGTTCCAGGACTTTTGCGATGCCGGCCAGGTTGAGTCCTTGCTCCAGCAGTTCCCCGATGTGCAGGAGTACGGCGATATCGGCATCACTGTACTGGCGGGTACCACCTGAGGTTCGGGCGGGCGTGAGCAGGCCCCGTGTCTCGTAGAGCCGGATGTTCTGCTGGCCTGTGCCCGTTAGCTGGGCCGCCACGGAGATGGCATACAGTGCCCGTCCGGCCGTGGGCAACGGTTCATGCCCTGAAGTGGGCCCTGTCACGTCAGCTCCAAATTTCCTCCAAAGTTGTCTTGCTTCAGCTTCCCACGAGTGCTATAAAAAATCTATATCCACCACCATAGATAAGTGGAGCGGTGGGTAATGCGATCAAAATCAACAACTTCACGCTGAAGGAGTGGGAAATGATGTTAATGCGCACGGATCCGTTCCGTGAGCTGGACCGGCTCACCCAGCAGGTCTTTGGAACGGCGGCACGGCCGGCAGCCATGCCCATGGACGCCTGGCAGGAAGACGGCGAATTCGTGGTCGCGTTCGACCTTCCGGGTGTCAAGGTGGACACCGTGGACCTGAACGTCGAGCGCAATGTCCTGACGGTCCGGGCGGAGCGCCTCGATCCGACCCAGCCCAACATTGAACTGGTGGCCTCCGAACGTCCCCGCGGGGTGTTCAGCCGCCAATTGATCCTGGGCGACACCCTGGACACGGACCACATCAAGGCCAGCTACGACCAGGGGGTCCTGACCCTGCGGATCCCGGTGGCGGAGCAGGCCAAGCCGCGCAAGATCGAGATCGAAACAAAGGGCCAGCTGCACGAAATCGGAGGCTAGCCCTTCCCCGGGGCGCCGGCAGCCTGCTACCGGCGCCCCGCGCCCATACCCATGAGTATTCCCGGAAGCCACCATGACCAGCCAGGCGGACTACTACGACGTGCTGCGGGTGGAGCCCGCTGCCAGCCAGCAGGAGATCTCCCGCGCCTATCGGGCGCTCATGCGCACCCATCATCCGGACCTTGGCGGCGGCGCACCAGACGGCGCAAAAGCTGGCGGCGACCTGTCCCGTGGCGAGCTGCTGCAGATCATGCAGGCATTCTTCGTCCTGCGCGACCCGGCGCGGCGCGCAGCCTACGACCGGAGCTGCACTGGCATAAGCGCGAGGGGCGCTGGTCCGATCGTAATCCCCGTCCGAAAGGTCAATAGCAGGGATGTTCCGGCTGGCAACACCATAAGAATCACGCCCGTGCGCTGGGAAAGCGGTCCGTGGACGTAGGCCCGAAAGACGACAGCCATCAACCGCGAGGAGGCGGACAACAATGACCGAGTGGCGCCGCTACGATTCCCACCTGATCCCCGCGTTCCACGAACGCTTCGAGCAACGCTGGGGCAAGGGCACCGCGCCGTTCCTGAACCCTGAAGCCCACGAAGAGCCGTTGCCCAGGGCCCAATGGATCAACCCCGTCACCGGCGCGGCCCTGGCCGTTGTGCCCGTGTGGACCGCAGAAGAGGAACAGCAGCGGTCCTTCGGAGTGTTCTACCTTCCGCCCGCCGGCGATATCTGGGTGCTCCGGCCCGGATACACCGGCTACCTGGAGCCGGCCGAAGACGACACGGAGCAACTCGTCACGCTCCGGAACGATGCCTACCGGAAGGCTGTTGCCCACGCCAAGGAATTTCTGTTCGGCTCACAATGAGTCGGCTCATCCTGCGAGGCCTGGTCCCGGGATGCCGGACGTTGGCATACCAGGCCCGGGAAACCCGGCCCTGGAAATCCGGGCCCCGGGAATCCCGGCGAACCGGCCGCGTCCGTGCCGCTGCCCAGCAGGCTGCGGGTGAGGGTTTCGGCGTCGGCCATCAGGTCCTCCACGGCGGCCGCCAGGTGCGAATCGGACACCGGCGCGTCATCCAGCGCCGCAGCCACCACGGCCCGCCGGACCAGTTCCCGGGCGAAGGATGCGGTGGTTCCCGCCGTCCGTTCCGCGGCGGCATCAAATGCCGCCGGGCTGAACGCCACCAGGCGGCCGTACAGTCCCAGCAGCCTGACCCGCTCGGCATGGGCCGGCAGCGGGATCTCCACCGCGAGGTCCACCCGGCCCGGGCGCTGCGCCAGCGCCCGCTCCAGCATGTCCGGCCGGTTGGTGGTGAGCACGAACGCGACGTCGGCGTCGTTATCCAGGCCATCCATGGCGTCGAGCACCTCAAACAGCAGCGGCTGCGGCCCGTGCCCGAAACTCCGGTCCTCGGCGATGAGATCGCAATCCTCCAGCACTACGATCGAGGGCTGCAGCGCCCGCGCCATGCGTGCCGCCTCCGAGATCCTGGCGAGGGAACCGCCCGAGAGGAGGATCGCCGTCGAACCTTCACTCTGGCTCAGCAGGTGGCGCACGGTGTGCGTCTTGCCGGTCCCCGGCCGGCCGTACAGCAGGATGCCGCGTTTGAGGTGCTGGCCGTGCTGTTTGAGGGACGCCCGGTGCGTGGCGATGCCCACGGTGTGGTCCGCGACCTTCTGCAGCAGGCCGTCGGGCATGATCACGTCCGACGCCGGGAGGCTGGGGCGGTGGTGGAACGTCACCCCCGCGGTGCTCGGCCCGTACTCGGACATGACTAAGGAGATGACCTGTCCCTTGAGGACGCTGTTGTTGTCCATCCGGAGGCGGAACTCGGCCAGGAATCCGGTGGCTGCTTCCGGCCGGGCGGCCAGCACTTCCAAAGTGGCGGACTGACGCCCGGTATACGGGGCCGCGTCGCGCTGCAATACGGCCAGCCTGTGCCCTTCGCGGCTGAAGAGCCAGAGCCCTATGGCCACCGCTTGGCGCTGCTGGTCAGGCCCCACGGCAAGGTTCGTGTACTCGGGCTGGGACAGGGGAAACTGGGGAAACAGCTGCGAGTGCTGCACCATGTCGCTGAGCGACTGGTGGTGCCGCTGGCCGCCGCCGCCGATGCCCACCAGCCGGCTGTCCGGATCCTGACCGGCAAACTCCGCCATCAGGATGTCCGCGTCCACAAACCGGTGCGGCAGGATGTTCTCCACAACCACGGAGAGGCCTTCAGCCGACTCACCCGGGTGCTCCGTCAGCGCCTCAAGCAGCCGCTTGCCCGCCTGCTGCCGGTGGTTTCCGGCCTGCGTCAGCTGGACCAGCTCGGAAAAATCGTCGATGAACTTCCCCAGTTTTTCATCATGCTCAGATCTAGCAGCGACGCTCGTCAGCAGCCCTGCCGTGTGCCATTCTGGGACGTACCCGTTCCACGCTTTCTCGGTCATGAAGGACTGAATCCATGCACATTTCCGCCAAGGACCTGGCCGCCCTCATCCCTGCGGACTTCACGCTGGGCGTGGCCACGGCGGCCTTCCAGATCGAGGGAGCCCTTACTGAAGACGGCAGGGGCACGGCGGGCTGGGACGTGTTTTCGGCCAAGGAAGGTGCCATCGTGGGCGGGCACAGCCCGGCCGTAGCCTGCGACCACTACCACCGCATGCCCGGCGATGTTGCCCTTATGAAGCAGCTGGGTGTCGACTCGTACCGGTTCTCACTGTCCTGGCCCCGGATCCAGCCCAACGGCAGCGGCCCGGTGAACCCTGCCGGGCTGGCGTTCTATGACCGGCTTCTGGACGAACTCCTGGCCAACGGGATTTCGCCCATGGTCACCCTCTATCACTGGGACACTCCGCTGGCACTGGACGACGCCGGCGGCTGGATGAATCGCGATACCGCCTACCGCCTGGGGGAGTTCGCCGCGATTGCCGCTGCTGCGTACGGCGACCGCGTTGCCCGATGGGTCACCATCAACGAGCCCGCCACGGTCAGCACCAACGGCTACACCATGGGCCTGCACTCACCGGGCGAAGCACTTATGGTCAACGCGTTGCCTACCGTGCACCACCAGCTTCTGGGCCACGGGCTCGCGATGCAGGCATTGCGGGCGGCGGGGGTCCCAGGCGAGATCGGGATGACCAACGTGTACTCGCCTATGGTCCCGAACTCCATCAACCCCCTGGACTGGATGAGTGCGGGCCTGATGGACATCGCCCAGAACCGGCTGTACGCGGACCCCGTCCTCACTGGCCAATATCCGGATATCATCCGCGCCGCGAAGTTCTTCGGCTCATTCGAACATCCGGACGAGGACATGGAGATCATCTCCCAGCCGCTGGATTTCTACGGCCTGAACTACTACATGCCCACGAAGGTGGCTTTCGGTCCTGGTGAAGGGGCTGTGCCGGCGAGCATGGCGGAGGCCATGGGCAGTGACTTGAGTGCGGCAGGCAACGGCTCCACGCCGTTCCACGTCGAGGCCTGGCCCGAAGCGGACATCACCTCCTACGGCTGGCCGGTGAAGCCCGAGTACATGGGGGTGGCGTTGAAAGAGATGGCAGAGCGGTACCCGCATCTGCCGCCGGTGATCATCACCGAGGGCGGGGCGAGTTTCGAGGACATCATCGTCCGTGACAAGTCCACCAACACCACCTTCATCCCGGACGAGCGGCGGCTGAAATACCTGTCGGACCACATCGAGTCAGCGCTGAAGGCCACGGCCCCGGGCGGTGACGCAGAGGGCATCGACCTGCGGGGCTACTACGTGTGGTCGCTCCTGGACAATTTCGAATGGTCGGCAGGCTACAACCAGCCGTTCGGCCTGCTGCATGTTGATTTCGAGACCCTGGAGCGCACGCCGAAGGCGTCCTACTTCTGGCTTCAGGAGCTCATCGAGGAGCGGAACCTTGCCGCGACGGCGGGTGCCGCCGTCGCGCAGGCCGCCAGTGAGGAACCGGACACTGCCGCTGATCCCGAAACGGCGGTATCTCCCGACGACGGCGTGACCACCTCAGGTGCCACCGCCTAGTGTCCTGGGAACCTAGCCGGCGTGGTGCGCGTCCTCCGGGTCCTCGGGTGAGTCATCGCGACGTTCCTTCACCAGCTTGCTGGCACTCACCAGCCGTAGCGCGGTCACCAGCAGGACCCCGCCAAGCACATTAAAGACCACTACATAGGAAAACCAGCCGAGCCATTGAAGGTAGTTGATGTCAGCACCCGTGTGGATGGCACCGAAGATCAGCAGCGAGTCCAGGATCGAGTGGAAGAGCTGCAGCCCGTAGAGCAGGAAAGCGCCAACGACGGCGGCCGCGATCTTGCCGGTGACGCTGTCCGTCCCGTGCTGCATGCGGGTCATCAACGTGATGGTGCTCCCCGCCAACACGGCAAGACACACGGTTTTCCAGTTAAACCCGGCGTCGAGATAGTGGGTGGCTTCCTTCGTGATGGTCTCGCTCCACTGCGGGAACGCTGTCATGATCAATGCCATGAACAGCCAACCGCCCACCAGGTTAGCGATGAGTGTGCCGCCCCAGAGCTTCCCGAGCTGCGCGTAGCTTGCCTCCCGTGCGACGACCGCGGCAATGGGCACCAGGAAGCCTTCCGTGAACAGCTCGCTCTTGGCCAGCAGGAGGGCGATGAGGCCTGCACTGAACGCCAATCCCGCGAGAAGGTGGTTCTCGGTCTCATATAGAACGCCGAGGTACGCCATAATGCCAACGCCTATTTCAAACCCGCCGAACAAGCCGGTGATGAGCACGTCCCGAAAGGAGCGGGTCAGCCGCTGCGCGCCTTCCTCAACCGTGCGGTCGAAGGATTCCTCCACCTCCTCCTCAACCGGGCCTGGATTGTCGCCAAGTTCCCGCCGCCGCGCATCGCCGTCGGTGTCGCTCATGCGTGTCGCCTATCCGCCTGAAAGTGTGTGGTGATTGATCTAGAGGAGGTCCAGGACCTTGAGCTGCTTGGCCATCCCCGCGCCGTCCGGCGAATAGATCCAGGGCACCACAGAGGTGGTGTGGTCGCCGTTCTCGGAGTGCCCGCCGGCGAAGACGGACTCGCTGACGGAGAGCTGCCGGATGGCGATCGCGGCCACCTTGTCGGCGTTTTCCTGGGCGAAGCCTGAGTAGATCTGTTCGTCATGCTGGCCGTTGTCGCCGATCAGGAGCCACCGCATGTCCGGGAATTCCTTGGCGAGGCGCTCCAGGTTGCGGTGCTTATGCTCCTGCCCGCTGCGGAACCAGCGGTCCTGGGTCAGGCCCCAGTCGGTGAGCAGGAGGGCGCCGGATGGATACATGTTCCGGCCCAGGAACCGCGCCAGGGTGGGGGCAGCATTCCACGGACCCGTGGACAGGTAGATAACGGGCGCGTCCGGGTGTTCAATGGTGAGCCTTTCCAGCAGGACCGCCATCCCCGGCGTCGCCATCCGGGCCCGTTCGCTGAGGACAAACGTGTTCCACAGGGCCAGGAATGGCCTCGGCAGGGCGGTGACCATCACGGTGTCGTCGATGTCGGACACGATGCCGAACTTCGCATCGGCATCGATCACCTGGATCAGCGTCTCCACGGGTTCGGTCCCGTCAGCCTGCAGGATGGCGGTGTGCCAGCCCGGCGGGAGCTGCACGTCCACCACGGTGTCGATCAGGCCGCCCCGGTCCGCCCGGACCCGGGTGGTGACGCCGCCGATGGTAATTTCCACCTCGATGAACTGCAGGGGGACGCTGGTGAAGGCCCGCCAGCCGCGGACGTTTTGCGTGCCGTTGCGGGCCGCCTGCTCGGCCCGGCTGCCCGGGGCCGGATTCTTGGTCAACAGGACGCGGCCGAGCACGCGTACCCAGCCGGTTGAACCGTAGCCCTGGTACGCGATGGTCTGCGGTGCGAAATTCCAGCCCTTGGCGAGCTGGATTCGGACGGCGTTGACGACGGCGGAGATCCGGTGCGCCAGGCGTAAAAGCTGGGTGCCGGACAGCGGTGCGGGGTGCGGAGTGTTCTGCGGTGAATTCTGAGGAGCCCTGTCCATGTCTCCACTCTGCCACAGCGCAGCCGCTCGCCCGGCACGTCCGGCGGTCCCGCCGTCGTACGTGACGTCAGCCCTCAATCAGGAACCCGGAGTGCCCACCCAACCCCGTCGGCAATCCTTGTGGCAGTGTATGGGAATGGCGCGCATTGAAGATTATGCAGTAGTTGGCGACCTCCACACCGGCGCCCTGGTCAGCACCGAGGGCTCCATCGACTGGCTTTGCCTGCCGCGCTTCGACTCCCCGGCATGTTTCAACGCGCTCCTGGATACGCCGGAGGCCGGACGCTGGCTACTGGCACCCGAGAGCGGCGGCACCTGCACCAGGCGCGGCTACCGGGAGGGGACCCTGATCCTGGAAACAGAATGGGAAACCCCGGAGGGCACCGTCAGGGTTATTGACTTTATGCCACCACGTGATGAGGTGGCGGACATCGTGCGGATCGTCGAGGGCGTGAGCGGAAGCGTCAGGATGTACGGCGAACTGGCGCTGAGGTTCGACTACGGGCATATCGTTCCCTGGGTGCGGCGCGACAGGCACGGCCTGCATGCCATCGCCGGCCCGGACTCCGTCTACTTCGTCACCAAGGCGCCGCTTCACGGCGAGAACATGCACTCCGTCAGTGAATTCACAGTCCACGCGGGGGAGCGCATCCCCTTTGTCCTGACGTGGGCGCCCAGCCACGTTCCCCGCCCGCACACGGTGGACGCCGAGGTAGTGCTGGGCACCACCCTGGCCTTCTGGCGCGGCTGGGCATCCCAGTGCACCGTCCAGGGAAAGTACCAGGATGCCGTGGTCCGTTCGCTGGTGACCCTGAAGGCGCTTACCTACGCTCCCACCGGCGGCATCGTCGCTGCCGTGACAACGTCCCTCCCGGAACAGCTCGGCGGTCCTCGCAACTGGGATTACCGCTACTGCTGGCTGCGGGACGCCACCATGACGCTGCAGGCGCTGCTGGCCGCCGGCTACACCACCGAGGCTGCCGCCTGGCGTGACTGGCTGCTCCGCGCTGTGGCGGGCGATCCGGCCGACCTGCAGATCATGTACGGAATCCACGGCGAACGCAGGCTTCCGGAAATGGAACTGCCGTGGCTTGCCGGGTACGAGAATTCAAAACCCGTGCGGACCGGCAACGGCGCGGCGGAGCAGCTTCAGCTGGACGTCTGGGGCGAGGTGCTGGATTGCCTTGCGCTGACCAGGAACTCCCTGCTGAAGCACACGGACGAATCCTGGGATGTGCAGGTTGCCCTGATGCAGCACTTGGAGACCATCTGGGACCAGCCGGACAACGGACTCTGGGAGATGCGCGGGCCGCGGCGTCATTTCACCCATTCCAAGGTGATGGCTTGGGTGGCCGCAGACCGGATGATTAAGGGTGTCCGCGATTTCGGCCTGCCCGGCCCCGTGGAACGCTGGGAGGCCCTTCGCGACACCATCCACCGGGACGTCATGGCCAACGGCTTCGACCCCGTCCGCAACACTTTTGTGCAGGCGTATGGCAGGCCCGAACTGGATGCCAGCCTGCTGTTGATCCCGCGGGTGGGCTTCCTGCCGCCGGATGATCCCCGGGTGCTGGGGACCATCGACGCGATCCAGCGGGATCTCACCGAAGACGGTTTTGTGCTCCGCTACCGTCCCGCCGACAGCGACGACGGCCTCCCGGGAGACGAAGGGGTGTTCCTGGCCTGCTCGTTCTGGTTGGTGGAGGCCCTGCTGGGCGCGGGACGCACCGAGGAGTCCACCGAACTCTTCGAACGGTTGCTGGAACTCCGCAACGATGTGGGTCTGCTTAGTGAGGAATGGGGCGTCAGGGCAGGACGGCAGTTGGGCAATACGCCCCAGGCCTTCAGCCACTTCGCGCTTGTGACAAGCGCTCTTGAGCTCCATCAGGATACAGTTCGCCGCAGTGACACACCTATTCCCCCGGAGACAGAACGGGTAGGGCAATGAAGGCCTGAGGGCCTGCCCCGCTCTTCACGTCCGGGAGAAAGGTAAGTATACTTACTAGACTTGCGGAGCGCTCCTAATGGGGCTCAGCGCCGCGACTGAACGAGGGGTGGTTGTAATGGCCGGACATTTTGAGCTGGTGGATGCGCCTGACGGCGGCTACAGGGTACGGATGTTGGATGGTTCAGGAAGCCTGATGGCTATCTCGGTGACCTTCCCAACGAAGCGCGCAGCGGTGGCCGGCATTGCGATGGCCCGCGAGATTGCCGGCACAGGCCTGATCAGGGACTTCAGCAACAACGGTGCCGGAACCGTGATCCGGGATCGGATTGGCCCCACGTCATCCCCGAAGGATAGCGCCGCCCGCGGCAAGAAGCTGTCCGGGGCCGCTCGCGCTGTAGTCGGGTGATCACCCAGAGCCACGCCCTGGTCCGCGGGCGGCGATGGGGCGTCTTGTTTGACGTTGATGGGACCCTGGTGGACTCCGCCTACATCCACACGCTCGCGTGGTGGCAGGCGTTCCGACAGCACCAGCATGACGTCCCCATGGCCGCCATTCACCGGTGCGTCGGGATGGGTGGCGATCGTTTGGTGGACACGCTTCTTCCTGCTGGCCGGGACCGCGAGGCCGACGCCGACATCCTGGCCAGCCATGCGGCAGTCTTCGCGCAGAGCTGGCCGTCGCTGCGACCGTTCGACGGCGCCAAGGAGCTGCTTGCGCAGTGTCACGCCGGGGGACTCGCCGTCGCCCTGGCATCATCGGCACGAACGCAGGATCTGAAGGCCACCCGCAAAGCCCTTGGTGCGGACTCGTTCATCCATGCCGCCACCAGCGCGGACGATGCGAAGGCAAGCAAGCCGGCCCCGGACATCCTCGTGGCCGCGCTTGAAGCTGTTGGCGTCCGGGCGGCCGGAGCAGTCTATGTGGGGGATGCGGTGTGGGACATGCAAGCAGCTGCCGCGCTGGGAATCCCTGCCATCGGCGTCACCTGCGGCGGGACCAGTGCCGCCGAACTACGCGAGGCAGGCGCGGCCGAGGTCTACGACGGCCCCCGGGACCTCCTGGACAACCTGCAGGCAAGCGCCATCGGCAGGCTGCTGACGCTGGAATCGAACCCCGCTGGCGCCCAGTAGCGCGAGGGGACACTTGTGGCCCTCCGCGCGGGGGCTTAACTGTCCGTTCGCGCTGGTGCCGGGGCCGGTGAAGGGGTTAGAGGGGCAACAGGGCTGAGAGGTCCGCGCGCAGTCCGGAGGCGGACACTCTGCTCGCCGCGACAGCGTCCGCCCAGCTCAACTGGCCAGTCACCATGCCGAGCCAGGTGGCGGCGTCGCACTCGATCACGTTGGGCGGGGTTCCGCGGGTGTGCCGCGGTCCCTCCACGCACTGGGTGACGCCGAACGGCGGCACCCGCACTTCCACCGAGTTCCCCGGTGCCCGCGCGGTTACCTCCTCCAGCGTGTACCGCACGGCCGTTGCGGTGACGTTGCGGGGGAGCGGAACGTCCGACGGCGACGCGGCGGCTTCCTGCCATGCGGCCAGCGCCGCTGTGCCTTCCTCAATGCCGATCCGACGGCGCGCTACAGCCATGTCAGTCCAGGAGGGCGGACACGGCCGGACCCAGACGGATCTTGCCCACCTCGTGGCTGCCGCCCATCACCGGGGCAACCACTTTTTCGAGAACGCTTGAGACGCCGGGGATATCCACGGCGCCAACCGCGGCGAGGAGGGTCAGTCCCACCAGCGAAGTGGCGCGCAGGTTCCCGTCCAGCATCTTGATGGCCACCGAGACACCCTGGGGTGTGGCCATGGCCAGGACTCCCTCGGCGCCGATCTTGGCGATGATGCCCAGCTCGTCCATCACGATGGTGTTGGCCTCGCCGCGGCCCTGGACGGCCCACGGGTAGTCGAGCATGGAGGTGGTGACGGTGGCGGCGCGGGCGTTGGAGTTCTTGTCGCCCGGGGCCTTGGCCAGCATCGAAAACGCGCGCGCCAGCCCGGTCAGCGAAATAGCAGCAACTGGGGCACCGCAGCCGTCAATGCCCAGATGGGCGATGTGCTCGCCGCTGTATTCCTCGATCACGCTGCGGATGCGCTGCTGCAGGGGATGGTTGGGCTCGAGGTAGCTGTGGGTGTCCCAGCCGTTTTCCGTGCAGGCCCACAGGAAAGCGGCGTGCTTCCCGGAGCAGTTGAAGGCTAGCTTCGATTTGCCCTTTTCGGAACGGACCAGCCAGTTACGGGCCGTCTCGTCCTGCGGCCAGGCGGCGGGGCACTGGAGCTGGTCCTCCCGGACGCCGGCGGCCTTGAGCATCCCCTCCACCACATCCATATGGTCCAGGGAACCGACGTGGCTGCCGCAGGCCACGGCAACCTGCGCGCCGCGCAGGGGTACGCCGGACTGCATGGACGCCAGGGCCTGCAGCGGTTTGAGCGCGGAACGTGCGTACAGGGGAGTCCGGATGTCGCCGAGTTCGGTGACGACGGACCCGTCGGCGGACAGTACGACGGCGGAGCCAATATGCCGGGACTCCACAAAACCGCTTCGTTCAACAACGGCGAGTTCGACGGCGGAGTCCACGGTGAACGTGGCATGCGGGTTGTGCGGCATGTTGCCAGTCTAGGGGCGGAATCGTCGAATGCCGGGCTACTCCACGGTGACCATGACGGACTGCCAGCCGGAGGCGCCGTCGGGCACCGGATCGGCCCGCTGATCGGTCTGGACCTCGCCTGTTCCGTCGGTGGCGCGGACCTTGATGTAGTGCGGTCCGGGTGTGGCTTCCCAGTCGAAGGACCACTGGCGCCACGTGATGAGGGACGCCTCGGTGGACAGGACGGCCTCGGTCCAGGGGTTGTTGTCGATCTGGACTTCCACCTTGGTGATGCCGCGGGTCTGCGCCCATGCCGTGCCGCCGATCGCCACCCGGCCGGCGGGGACCTTGGCGAAGGACTTCGGGACTTCCACCCGGGCCATGGTCTTGATGGGGCCGCGCTCGGACCAGCCGCGCTGGGTCCAGTAGGCCTTGCTGTCCGCAAACCGCGTCACTTCCAGGTCCACCACCCACTTGGTGGCGGAGACAAAACCGTACAGCCCGGGCACCACCATGCGGACCGGATAGCCGTGCTCCAGCGGCAGGGGCTCACCGTTCATGCCGATCGCCAGCATGGCGTCGCGGTCATCCTGCAGGACCTCCAGCGGCGTGGAGGCGCTGAAGCCATCGATCGACGTCGACAGCACCATGTCCGCGCCGTCCTTGGGACGTGCCCTCTTGAGGACCTCGCGAATGGGAAGGCCGAGCCAGCGTGCGTTCCCGGCGAGGTTTCCGCCCACGGGATTGGAGACACAGGTGAGGGTCACGTGCGATTCGATGAGGTCGGCGTCGAGCAGGTCCTGGAACGTGAGACGGACTTCTTCCTCCACCAGCCCGTGCACGCGGAGCTCCCAGTCATCGGCATTGATTTCGGGGACGCTGAGGGCGGTATCGATCCGGTAGAAGTCCCCGTTGGGCGTGATCCAGGGTGTCACGCCGGCAGCGGGGGACTGGACGCCGGCGGGCACAGCCGCGGCGGCCTTTGCCGGGGCGGGCAGTTGCAGGGCATCGCGGGCCTTGGAGACGTTGCTGCGCGCGGCACTGAGCAGGCGTCCGCCCGTGGCCGCGATCCCGGCGCCGATCACGGTGATCCCGGCGGCGGCGAAGAAGCGGCGGCGGCTGGTGGCGGGACGTTCAGGTTCCTCAGCGCCCGTGTCGGCAGGCGCCTCAGGCCAGGACTTCAGCCGCCAGAGCGGGGCGATCAGCAGCCGCAGCACTACCAGCCCGGCAATTGTGCCCAGCACGGTGGGGATGGCATCCAACGGCTTCACGCTGGCCCGCGTCACCACGCTGGCCACGATCACCGCGCCCATAAGCAGCACACCGGCCACGCCTAGCGCCCACTTGCGGTAGGCCACCACACCAAGCACGCAAGCCAGCAGGAAAATGGTCAGGCCCATCCCCACAAACAGCGCGGCTTTGTCATTGGTGCCAAACGTGGTGATGGCAAAGTCCTTCATCCACGGCGGTGTGAAGTCGATGAACGTGGACCCCAACGCGATCACCGGGGTTGCCCGGGCGGTAAAGAACGCTCCGATCAGCTCCGCAACGGAAAGTACGACGGCGGCAGCCGCCACGCCTGCCAGCGCGGCCATTGCGGCGGGACCCTTGAGCCACTTCAGAAGCTTCTTCATGTCTTGGATTCGTTGCGGCGGGCCGCAGGGATGGCCGGACGGGGACACTGCTTAGGAACACCCTTAGGAAACGGCAGGGTGCACAAAGTACCCTTGGGGACTGTGAAGGTACTCGTCATTGGCCCTGGAGGCCGCGAACACGCCATTGTCCGCTCCCTGCTCGCCGACCCCAACGTTTCCGAGGTCCATGCAGCTCCCGGCAACGCCGGCATCAGCAAACTGGTCCCCACCCACAACATTGACGGGAATGATCCCGACGCCGTCGCGGCACTGGCCACCAAGCTCGGCGTGGACCTCGTCGTGGTGGGCCCCGAGGCGCCGCTGGCTGCCGGGGTATCCGACGCCGTCCGCGACGCCGGCATTCCGGTCTTTGGCCCCAGCAAGGCCGCGGCCCAGCTGGAAGCCTCCAAAGCGTTCGCCAAGGAAGTCATGGCCGAAGCGGGAGTCCCCACAGCCATGGCGATGGTGGCCACAAACGCCGAGGAAGCCGCCGCGGCCCTCGACACCTTCGGCGCCCCCTACGTGGTGAAGGACGACGGCCTCGCGGCCGGCAAGGGCGTAGTGGTCACCAACAACCGCGACGAAGCCCTGGCCCACGCGCAGACGTGCTTCGACGCCGCCGGCACCGTGGTGATCGAGGAATTCCTCGATGGCCCCGAGGTGTCCGTTTTTGTCCTGTGCGACGGCCGCAACACCGTGGCGCTGTCCCCGGCGCAGGACTTCAAGCGCATCTTCGACAACGACGAAGGCCCCAACACCGGCGGCATGGGTGCCTACACGCCGCTGGAATGGGCTCCCGCCGGACTGGTCCAGGAAGTCATCGACCGGGTGGCCCAGCCCACGGTCAACGAGATGGCGAACCGCGGCACCCCGTTCGTGGGTGTGCTGTTTGTTGGCTTGGCGCTGACTACGCGCGGCACCCGCGTCATCGAATTCAACGTCCGCTTCGGCGACCCCGAGACGCAGGCCGTGCTGGCCCGGCTCAAAACCCCCCTGGGTGCGCTGCTGCTGGCAGCCGCCAAGGGCGAACTGGACAAGGCAGACGAGCTGCGCTGGTCCAAGGAGACTGCCGTCGCCGTCGTCGTCGCGTCCGAAAACTACCCGGACTCCCCGCGCACCGGTGACCGCATCCGCGGACTCAAGAAGGTGGATGAGCTCGACGGCGTGCACGTGATCCACGCAGGCACCGCGCTCGACGACGACGGCAAGGTTATCTCCGCCGGCGGCCGGGTGCTCGCCGTCGTTGCTCTCGGCAGCGACCTGGTGGAGGCCCGGGAACGGGCCTACGACGGCGTGGAGCTGGTTCAGCTGGAAGGCTCCCAGTTCCGGACGGACATCGGCCGCAAGGCCGCCCGCGGCGAAATCAAGGTAACGGCCTTGGCCACCGGATCTGCCACCGGATCGCTCCCTGTCACGAAGGCGAAGGCGAAGGCATAACATGACCGAGAATTCCGCCCAGGAACCACAGCAGCCCCGCGGCTTCAGCACCGAAACCCTGGACCTGCCGGGCTGGACGCACGTTTACTCCGGCAAGGTCCGCGACCTCTACGAACCGGCGGACGAAGCCATCCGCCAGCAGGTGGGACAGGACTGCGTCCTGGTGGTGGCAAGCGACCGCATCAGCGCCTTCGACCACGTGCTGGCCAGCGAAATCCCGGACAAGGGCCGCATCCTCACGCAGTTGAGCCTGTGGTGGTTCGACCAGCTTGACGTGGTCCACCACGTGCTGGCATCCACCGTGGAAGACGGCGTTCCCGCGGCCGTGGAAGGCCGCGCGATGATCTGCAGGAAGCTGGACATGTTCCCCGTGGAATGCATCGCCCGCGGCTACCTCACCGGCACGGGACTGCTGGAGTACAAGGGCAGGGGGACCGTCTGCGAGATTCCGCTGCCGCCGGGCCTGGTGGACGGGTCCCGGCTGGAACAGGCCATCTTCACACCGTCTGCCAAGGCCGAAGTGGGCGAGCATGACGAGAACATCTCCTACAACGATGTTGTGGCCATGGTGGGGGACGACATCGCCGCACGCCTGAGCGAGCTGACCCTCAAGATCTACACCGGCGCCGAGAAGATCGCCCGCGAACGCGGCATCATCCTCGCCGACACCAAGGTGGAGTTCGGCTACGATGCCGTGTCCGGGGCCATCACCCTGGGCGATGAGGTCCTGACGCCGGATTCCTCGCGTTTCTGGGATGCGGCCACGTATGAGCCGGGCAAGGCGCAGCCTTCCTATGACAAGCAGTATGTGCGCGACTGGCTCACGTCGGCCGAATCCGGCTGGGACAAGAACTCCGACGAGGCACCGCCCGCCCTGCCGGCGGACGTCGTGGCCCGGACGCGCAGCCGCTACGTCGAGGCCTACGAGAAGATCACCGGCAGGACGTTCGCCTAGCACACCTTTGACGGGCCCGGCTTCCGGCCGGGCCCGGTCCTAGCTTGCCTTGGAGTTCTTCGCTGCTGCGGTGGCCCGCTGCTGGGCAAGCCTGATCTCAAGGACCGCGTCCAGTGCCTGCTGGACGCGGTCCGAGGCTCCCGCGGCACTGAAGGCCTTCTGCGCCTCTTCGAGGTAGACCAGGGCTTCGTCGGACTCGCCGGCGGCCTTCAGGGACTTCCCAAGCAGGAGTGAAACTTCGCCTGCCGTGTGCTTGGCCAGAGCCCCTAATTCCGAGTGGATCTCGCGGAGCTTGTTGATGGCAGCCACGATGTCGCCCGTGAGATACAGCCAGCGGGCGCGGATGAATGCAACTTCCAGCTGGTCGCTCTTGTTGCCGCCCACAATGGACAGTGCCAGTTCGGCACGCTCGATGCTGGAGAGTGTTTCCGGCTCTACGATTCCGGAGGACAGCCGGACAGCGGCCGAGGCTTTGTTGAAACGGGCCCACAGATCAATGTCGTTGGCGGGGGACAGCATCCTGGCGGCGCGCTCGTGGTACTTGATGCCCTCGGGGTAGTCGTGCCGCATGAAGGCCACGTTGCCGATCACCCAGGCAACCTCCCCGGCGAGCTGGGACATGGAGTGCTCGTCCATCTGGTCATTCATGGCCTGGCAGTATTTCCAGGCCTCGTCCAGGCGGCCGCTTTCCGCCAGCGCCCCGATCAGGGCGCGGTAGGCGCCGATGATCAGGGTGGATCCGTTGGGCAGCTGGCCGCAGAGTTGTACGGCCGCCAGCGCATGTTCCACGGCATTGCTTAGCTGGCCCTGTCCCTGGCAGATAGCGGCGAGCATCTGACGGGCACGGACGGCGAGGCCGGCAGATTCCGTGGCCATCGGGTGCTCCAGGAGGTGCTGCATGATCTTTTGGCATTCCTGCCAGTTGCCCTGTTTGATCAGGCATTCGGCCTGCATGTAGGTCATGTTCCACCACGCGCTGGTGTTCTTGCCCTCCAGGGCTATCTGGGCCGCGGTGGCTGCGTGGGTGGCGGCCAGCGGGTAGTCCCTGAGGTCCCACGCCTGGCGTGCGTAGAGGCCGGCCAGGACGTACTCAGCGTCGCTGACTGTGATGGGTTGGCTCCAGGCTTCCAGCGCCTTGGGCGCCAGCTCCAGCCTGCGGGCGAGCTCCTTGATCACTTCGGCCGTCGGCTCGCGGCGGCCGGTTTCGAGGAGGGAGATATAACTGGGGGAATACAGGTCCTTGCCCAGTTCAGCCTGTGTCAGCCCACGTTCGAGTCGCTCCGCACGGAGCTTCTCCCCGAATCCGTTGCCCACGGGATTTCCTCCTAATTCTGGACAGTTTTTGTACTCAATGCTTGACAGTCCCTGTGGAAAACATTTTACAATGTATGTCAACAAGGACAGTGCTGACTTTGTAACGAATCCGACTCGTATTGAGGAACTTATATGTTGAAGAAGATTGCGGCCGCTGGCGTACTCGCTGCGGCCTTGGCATTTTCTGCGGCGGCTCCGGCTGTCCTGTCGGCAGGTTCCATCGCCGACACCACCGGCGTATCCGTAGCCGTTGGCAATTGGCCCGATCCCATGTCCAAGCCCGTCAAGGACAAGAGCGGCACCTAAACCACCAACGTTGGCAACTGGCCGACCCGATGTAAGGAATCCTCTCAGGAGGCGCGGCCCCGGGGCATGGTAATCATGCCTCGGGGCTACTTCTTTGCCCGGACACCGGACGGTTCTGGCCGGGTACTTGACCGCCGGGAGACACAAAAGAGGGCCTCCCCTGGGGGAGACCCTCTTTGAATTGGTCGGGATGACAGGATTTGAACCTGCGACCTCGTCGTCCCGAACGACGCGCGCTACCAAGCTGCGCCACATCCCGATCCGCTGCAAAAGCAACTTTACAAGAATAGCCGACGCCGGGCCCGGATGCGAAATCGGCGGCCGCTGGGTTCCCCCAGGTTTGCCCAGGTGTGCCGAGTGTCCCGCCGTAACAGGCCGGCGTCGCTGCTCAAAGCCGGGGAAACCCAGCTGCCGTACGCAACCAGATCCCTAGACCAGGGAGTCCTTCCAGGCGCCATGGAGATCTGCGAAGCGTCCGCCGCCGCCGATGAGTTCTGCAGGGGTGCCGTCCTCGACCACGCGGCCGTCGTGGACCACCAGGACGCGGTCGGCAGTTTCAACGGTGGAGAGGCGGTGCGCGATGATCAGCGCCGTCCGGCCGCCGCCCGCAGCAGCTGAGCCCTCGGTCGCAGACCTCGCACCAGACGAGCCCTGGGCACCTGCCGGGCTGCCGGCGTCGGACGTTGCCCGCAGAAGGCGCGCCAGCCCGCTCTGGACGAGCCGCTCCGAGGGGATGTCCAGCGACGAGGTGGCCTCGTCCAGGATCAGCACCGCCGGCCGGGCCAGGAACGCCCGGGCGAAGCTGATCAGCTGCCGTTGCCCGGAGGAAACCCGGCCGCCGCGCTTGTTGACATCGGTGTCATAGCCTTCAGGGAGTTCGGTAATGAACTCGTGGGCGCCCACGGCCCGGGCAGCATCCTCGATCTCATCACGGGAAGCCTCCGGCCGGCCCAGCGCGATGTTGTCCGCCACGGAGCCGCTGAACAGGAACGCCTCCTGGGTGACCATCACGATGTTCCGGCGCAGGTCCGTGGTGGTGAGGCTGCGCAGGTCCACTCCGTCCAAGGTCAGGGAGCCTGAGGAGACGTCGTAGAAGCGGGCGATCAGCTTGGCCAGCGTGGATTTCCCGGCGCCGGTCTGCCCAACGAGGGCCACGGTCTGGCCGGCGGGGATGTGCAGGTCCATGGTGGGGATGACCACAGGGCCGTCGCCGTAGCGGAACTCCACACCCTTGAAGTCGATGGTGCCCCGGGCATCGCGGAGCGCCACAGCGTTCTTGGGCGGGCGGACCGTCGGAACCTCCTCCAGCAGGCCGGACACCTTCTCCAGGGCCGCCTGGGCACTCTGGAAGGAGTTGTAGAACATGGCCATCTGGTCCACCGGCTGGAAAAAGCGTTTGGTGGAAAGGATCAGTGCCAGCAGCACGCCCACGGCAAGATCCCCGCCCAGGACACGGAACCCGCCGAACAGGAGCACCACGGCCACGCAGACGTTGCCGATCAGCACCAGGCCGGGCTGGAAAACGCCGTTGAGGTTGATGGAGCGCACAGTGACCAGACGGTAGTCCTCGGACAGCTGGCCGTACGTCTCGGCGTTTTCAGTTTCCTTGCGGAAGGCCTTCACGGCGCGGATCCCGGTCATCGTCTCCACAAAGTGCACAATCAGCCGGGCGGACACCACCCGGGATTCGCGGAACACGATCTGGGAGTGCTTCTGGTACCAGCGCGACAGGAAGTACATCGGGAAGCCGGCGGCCAGCACGATCAGCCCGCTGCGCCAGTCCAAGGCAAACACCGTCACAGCAGTGAAGACCATAAACAGCAGGCCCGAGGCCAAAGAGCTGACACCGGAGTCGAGGAGTTCCCGCAGCGCCTCCAGGTCCGAGGTCTGCCGGGCGATGATCCGGCCGGACGTGTACTTTTCGTGGAATTCCAGGCTCAGGCGCTGCGTGTGCCGGAAGACCCGGACACGCAAGTCCAGCAGCATCGCCTGGCTGAGCCGCGCGGTGGAGGTGACGTAGAGGGCGGTGAGTCCCGCCGTCGCGATCGCTGCGAGCAGGTAGGCGACGCCCGTGAACACCAGCGGGAGGTTGTCGCCCGCCTGCAACGACGGGAGCGCGTGGTCGATGCCGAACGCGATCAGTGCAGGCCCGGCTACGCGCGCGGCCTGGGACAGGACCACGGTGGCGATGGTCAGCCAGAACCTGAGCCGCACGGGACGGATCAGGGTTGCCAAAAGGGCGAGCGACCGCCGTCGTACGGTTTTACTGTCCGTCTTGCTGAGGTGGGTGTTGTCCTCGTTGGCGGTGCCGAAGGTTGCGCTACTCATCGGATGCTGTCCTCTGACTCGTCCTCAAGCTCCGACAGTTCCGAATCCAGGTCCCGTGGTTCCTGGTCCAGGCTGGCGATGACATAGCGGTAATGGGGGTTGTGCGCCAGCAGTTCCGTGTGGGTTCCGACGGCGGCGATCCGGCCGTCCTCGAGCAATGCCACCCGGTCGGCCAGCGCCACGGTGGATGGACGGTGCGCGACGATCAGCGTGGTGGTGTCCCTCAGGACCGCGCGGAGCCGGGTTTCCACGAGCTCCTCGGTGTGCACGTCCAGGGCCGAGAGCGGATCGTCCAGCACCAGGACCCGGGGCCGCGCGGCGATGGCCCGGGCCAGGGCAATCCGCTGCCGCTGCCCGCCGGAAAGGCTCAGGCCCTCCTCGCCGATGAGCGTATCCACGCCTTCCGGCAGCGAGTACGCGAAGTGCGCCTGCGCCACATCCAGGGCTTCGTCCAGGGCTTCCTCGGTCCGGTCCGGCGCCCCGAGAAGCACGTTGTCGCGGACCGAACTGGAGAACAGCGTGGTGTCTTCGAACGCGACGCCCACTACCCGACGCAGCCCGTCGACGTCGAACTCGCGCAGGTCCACGCCGTCGATGGTGATGGAGCCGTCTGTGACGTCGTACAGGCGCGGGACCAGCTGGATCAGCGCGCTCTTGCCGCTGCCGGTGATGCCCACCAGTGCCATGGTTTCGCCCGGCCGGACGTCCAGGTTGATGTTCTTGAGGATGGGCTTGTCCGGTGCGTCCTCGAACGCGAATGTGGCGTTCCTGAAGCTGAGGGCGCCCTTCAGCTGCGATGGGGTGCGGGGCTCCGGGGGACTGGTGATGGTGTTGACCGAATCCATGACCTCGAAGTGGCGGTCGACGGCGGACTTGGCGGTGAGTGCCATGGCCAGCAGCATGCCGGAGAATTCCACCGGCGTTGCGATGACGGCGGCGGTGGCGAAGAAGGCCACCAGGGCGCCGATGCTCAGCTGGCCGCTGGCGCAGAGCATCACGCCCACCACCAGCCCGGCGCCGAGCGCGAGTTCCGGCAGCAGCGTGACCACCATGGTGAAGGTGGCCTGGTGCTTCGCCTTCATGATCTCGGTCTGGCGGAGTTCCTCGGCCTGTTCGTTGAAGTTCTCCAGGGCCTCGCGGCTGCGGCCGAAGGCCTTTAGGACGCGGATGCCGTGGACGGATTCCTCCACAGTGGTGGCGAGGTCGCCTGCCTGGTCCTGGCTACGCCGCGCCACCTTGCTGAAACGCGTCCGGAACCGGAACCCGTAGGCCATGATGGGCACCGCGGCGGCCAGGAAGATCACGGCCAGCTGCCAGCTCATGGAGAACATGACCACAATGCCGATGACCACCGTGAGTGTGGTGACCACCAGCATGATGGCACCGAACGCCATCCAGCGGCGCAGGAAGTTCAGGTCCGTCATGGCACGCGACAGCAGCTGGCCGGAGCCCCAGCGGTCGTGGAAGGACACCGTCAGGTCCTGCAGGTGCCCGTAGAGCGAGACCCGCATCCGGGTTTCCACGGTGGTGGCCGGGTTGATCACAAACTGCCGGCGGAGCGCCACGAGTCCCGCCTCGGCGATGCCCAGGACCAGGATGACGACGGCGGCAGTCCAGACGGCGTCCGACGCGCCACCGGGTTTGAGGGACTCATTGACGAGGACCCGCAGCACCTGCGGGATGGTCAGCGCCACGACGCTGGCCAGGAGTGCGCAGAGGAGTCCCATCACCAGCCGGGGGATGATCGGCCTCACGTGAGGGTAAAGACGGCTGATGGATCTGAAAAATGAGGTCTGCTTGGCCATGCCCGCTTCTCAAGCTCTAAATCGAATGTAGTTTCCCTTAGCAACTACCCTATGCCATGGCGTGAGCAGGTTCACACGTCCACATCCCGGTTGCTCTATCACGTACGGTCGCCAACGCCCTTGGTTAGGAGCTGTAAGTGATAGGGCAACGGGGCTATTCGGGGGAGGTCAGCGTCAGCAGGACAGCCTCGGGTTTGCAGGCGATACGGATGGGAGCGAACCGGGAAGTGCCGATGCCGCCTGAGACGTTGACCGGCGTCGTCCGTCCGTTGCTTTCCCAGTTGTTGAGTCCCTTGGCCCGCCACGTGGGGAGGTCGCAGTTGGACACCAGGGCGCCGTAGCCGGGGATGCAGAGCTGGCCGCCATGGGTGTGGCCCGCCAGCAGCAGGTCCGCGCCGTCCTGCGTGAAGTGGTCCAGGACCCGCTGGTACGGGGCGTGGATGACCGCAACCCGGAGGTGCGCGTTCTTGTCCTGGTCTCGGGTGCCGCGGGGCCAGCCCGCGTAGCGCTCCCGGCCCAAGTGCGGATCGTCCACGCCGGAGAAGTCGAAACGGATGCCCTTCAGCACCACCGATTGGTGCCGGTTGGTGAGGTCCACCCAGCCGCCCATGCCGAAGCCGGACCGCAGCCGCGGCCAGTCCAATTCGGTTTGTTTGGGCTTGGTCTTGGACGGTCCCAGCAGGTAGGACGCGGGGTTTTTGAAGCTCGGGCCGTAGTAGTCGTTGGACCCCGGGACGAAAACGCCGGGAAACTCCAGTAGCGGGCGCAGTGCCTTAAGCAGGGGCTCCACTGCCTTGACGTGGCTGAGGTTGTCCCCGGTATTGACCACCAGGTCAGGTTCCAGCGACGCCAGCGACTCAAGCCAACGCGCCTTGGTGTCCTGGCCCGGGACGAAGTGGATGTCGCTCAGGTGCAGGACGCGGAAGGGCGCGTGCCCTGCGGGCAGGATGGGCAGTGCCTCCTCGCGCAGGACAAACTGGTTCTTCTCCCACAGCCCGTATCCGAAGGCGGCGAGACCCGCTGCGGTGCCCGCGCCGGCGGTGACGGCAAAGCCGCGCCCGATGTTCCGGACGCGGCTGGCCAATGCTGGGCTGACTGCCATGGGAGGCTAGTTCTTCTTGTCGCTGTTGCCCGGTGCGGGGTCCGCGGCCGGCGGGGTGGCCGGTGCCGTGGCCGGCGCGGTGGCCTGCGTTGACGGCGTAGTCCGGGCAGGCGTTCCGCTCACCATGTTGGTGGGCGGGGCCGTGAACGGGTTGGTGCCGTACGCCGGAGCGACCTGGGCCATGTACTTGGAGAACATGGGACCGGCGATCATGTAACCGTCGATCGCCTTGTAGAACTTTCCATTGACCGTGAGGTTACGGCCCTCACGGCTCTGGTCACCCAGCGGGTCACCGAACCATGCGGCGGTGGCCACGCCGGTGGTGAAACCAACCACCCAAGTGGAGCCGTTGGTGTCGTTGGTGCCAGTCTTGGCAGCCACCGGGAAGTTGGTCTTCGTGGAGAGTCGCGGCTGGATGAGGGATCCGGAACCCTCATCCAGGACCTTCTGCAAGGCATACGCAACGCCCCGGGCGACCTCCGGTTTGACGGCATCCCGGCAGCTCGTGGCCTGTGCCGGGAGCTGCGCGCCGGTCTGGTCCGTGACAGAGGTGATAGCGATGGGCTCGCAGTACTTGCCGTCATTGGCGAACGTGGCAAATGCGGAGGCCATGGACAGCGGGGCGGTCTGCGTGGAACCGATCAGGTTGGCCAAAGTGGTCATCTTGACCTTCGGGTTGGGATCTTCAGCCGAGGGCAGGCCACCGTGGATTCCGACCGCATCCACGATCTTCTGGATACCGCAGAGGTCAACCTGTGCCGCCGAGGCGAAGGTGGCCGTGTTGATCGAGTTCTGCAGGCCGTACAGGATCGTCATGTTCCGGTAATAGCCGTCGTCGGAGTTCTGCAGGTCAAAGCTGCCGGGAATCCTGGCGTCGTACCAGCCCACGGTGGGGTCCGGGCAGGTGTTCTTCCAGGGGAAGTTCTGCGGGTACTTGCGCACGGAGGCGTTGATGTTGGTGTTCATGGACTTGCCCTCGTTCAGCCATTGGGCGAACGTGAAGGGCTTCATGGTGGAGCCGGGCTGGAATCCACCCAGGCCGTTGAGGTCGTTGCCGTCCTTGTCCAGCTTGTCCACGTTGAAGTTCTGCGTCTGGTTGAACTTGCCTTCGGTGGGCAGGAACGACGTGTTCTGCGCCATGTTCAGGATCTTGCCGGTGTTGGGCTGCACGGAGACGATGGACGCACCCCAGTTGTCCGGATTGACGCCGGCGGCTGCATCAGACTCGGCCTGGGCAACGTTTTGGGCGTTGACGTCCAGCGTGGTGGTGATGGTCAGGCCGCCGCGGAAGATCTTCTGCTCGCGCTCTTTTGCGTCCGCACCGTAGGCCGGGTTGTTCAGCAGCAGGTGAAGCACGTAGTTGCAGAAATAGGGTGCCGTGGTGGCGTATGCGCAGCCCTGGCGTGACTCTGTGATCTTCGGTTCCACCGGGGTGGCCACGGCGGCGTCGTGATCGACCTGGGTGATCTTTCCCTGGTCCAGCATGAGGCCCAGCACCAGGTCCCGGCGCTGTTTGGCGTTCTCCGGGTTGGTGATGGGGTCAAACGCTGACGGGCTGTTCACGAGGCCAGCCAGGAGTGCTGCCTGCGGGAGGGTCAGATCCTTGGCGGTGGTGCTGAAGAAGAACTTGGACGCGGCCTCGATGCCGTAGGCGTCGCGGTTGAAGAAGACGATGTTGAGGTAACCCTCGAGGATCTGTTCCTTGGAGAATTCCTTCTCCAGGGCGATCGCGAGCTTCATTTCGCGAAGCTTGTCTCCCACGCCCTTGTTGACACCGTTGAGCTTGATGTCCTCAGTGTTTCCCTCGGCAGCGAGGTTGGAGTTGAGCACGTTGTTCACGTACTGCTGGGTGATGGTGGAGGCACCCTGTTTGTTGCCACGGGCTGTGCTGACCATGGCGCGGAGGATGCCGGTGGTGTCCACACCGCCATGCTCGTAGAACCGGCTGTCCTCGACAGCGATGATGGCTTCCTTCACGAACGGCGAGATCTGGTCGAGGGCAACCTTGGTCCGGTTTTCCTCGTAGAGGTTCGCGATCAGGCTGCCGTCCGCGGCGAGGATCCGGGTGGACTGGCTGGGCGGGTCCACCTGCAGCTCTGCCGGGAGGGTATCGAAGAACTCTATGGAACCGCTTGCCGCGCTGCCGGAAACGGCCGCAGCCGGAACCAGCAGGCCCGCCACCAGGACACCACAAATCGCGCTCACACCGAGGAAACCAAATATCTTTCCGAGGGTAGTGGCCGTGTCGAAAATGGGGTTCTTACGAGTCACCATGTTTTCCACTTTACCGGCAAGGACTAGTCTTTAGCTCATGACCAAATGGGAGTACGCGACGATTCCGCTCATTATTCACGCTACCAAGCAGATCCTGGACCAGTGGGGAGAGGACGGCTGGGAGCTCGTCCAGGTAATCACTGGACCGGACGGCAACGGCCTGGTTGCCTACCTCAAGAGGGAGAAGCAGTAGCGATGAGCATCCCCGCAGAGACTACGTCCGGCCCTGTATCCGCGCCGGAAAACGCGTCTGCTTCAGCGCCGGTTTCCGCCGTCGAGCAGCGCCTCGCCGAGCTGGGACTGACCCTCCCCGAGGTGGCCGCGCCCGTCGCCGCCTACGTGCCGGCCGTCATCACCGGCAGCCATGTTTACACCTCCGGCCAGCTGCCCTTTATTAACGGCAAACTCGAAGCAACCGGCAAGGTCTCCACCGGCACAGAGGGCGCTTCCGACGAGCCCACAGTGTCCCCGGAGGACGCCAAGGCCTACGCCGCTGTCTGCGCCATCAACGCGCTGGCGGCCATCAAGAGCGTCATCGGCGATCTGGACCGCATCACCCGCATCGTCAAGGTGGTGGGCTTTGTGTCCTCCGATCCGGCCTTTACGGGACAGCCGGGCGTCATCAACGGCGCGTCCGAGCTCCTCGGCCAGGTCTTTGGTGACGCAGGCCGGCACGCCCGCTCCGCCGTCGGCGTGTCGGTCCTTCCGCTCGACTCTCCCGTCGAGGTCGAACTGATCGCTGAATTCAGCTAAGGACCCGGTTCACTCAATTGCCTCAGCTCGCCCGACGCTTGTTTGCCCTTCCTCCGGATCTTGAAGGGGCTGCCCAAAGCTGGCTCGAACACGGCGAGCGGACCCCGCGTGCCGCCCGCTACGCATCGTCCGTGGTGCTTCTGCGGGACTCGCCCACCGGCCTGGAGACGTGGCTGGGCTACCGGCCCGGCTCCTCGCCGCTGGGCGTCCTCGCCTTCCCCGGAGGTTCCCTGGAGGCGTCCGACGACGACGCCGTCGGCTGGCTTGGCCCCTCACCCCAGCATTGGGCCGAGCAGATGGGGACGGACGACGTCGGGCTGGCGCGCCGCCACGTGGTGGGCGCCATCCGCGAACTCTTTGAGGAAGCCGGCGTACTCCTGGCCGGGACGGACATGTCCACCACCGTGGAAAACACGTCAACGCAGGACTGGATGCGGGCCCGCGTGGCCGTTGCCGACCAGGAGAAGACCTTCACGGAGCTCCTCGCCAAGCGGGGACTCTCGCTACGGACCGACCTGCTGAAGCCGCTCGTCAACTGGCGCAGCCCGGACTTCGCGCACCGCCGCTTCGACACCCGCTATTTCGCCGCCACGGTCCCCATGAACCAGCAGCCCAGCCTGCTGGAGACCAAGGGCGTCTGGGGACGATGGGTGTGCGCCACCAAGGCCATCGCCGCGCGCAGCACCACTGCCCTGGGCGACGAAGTGGGCCAGGAGAACACCATGGGCCTCACCCTTGGCCAGCTCCTGGTGCCAGGCTCGGAGATCATGCTCGAGAAGATGGCCGCAGCGAACGGCTGCATCGCGTACCTCAGCTACAAACGCAAACCCCACGTGTATCAGGCCCGGCTCGTCGACGAAGAGGGCACGCTCATGCTCGAAGTCGAGGCCGCCAAAACCGTAGCCGGAGACCCCCAGCGCGAGCGCTAGCCTGCCCGCGATGCGCTCCTACGCGAAAGACCGCTGTCCCGCTCGAACGCTCTCTCACTTCCTGCGGGTTTTTGGGCAACGCTCTCTCACCTCAAACGCGAAAGGCCCGAGGTCCGGCATCCGGAAGCGTGCGTCAAAGCGACGAAGGAGCAGCACGCGGAGGATGCCGGCCTCGGGCCGGACGCAATTGGGACTACCGGGAGCGCTGGCGGAGGCGCTGCATGTCCAGGATCACTACGGCGCGGGCTTCGAGGCGGAGCCAGCCGCGCTGGACGAACTCTGCCAGGGCCTTGTTGACCGTCTCGCGGGAGGCGCCTACCAGCTGGGCCAGTTCTTCCTGGGTGAGCTCGTGGGCTACCAGGACGCCGTCCGTTGCCGGGCGGCCGAAGCGGTCGGCCAGGTCGAGCAGGGCCTTGGCCACGCGGCCGGGAACGTCGGAGAACACCAGGTCCGAGAGTGAATCGTTGGTGCGGCGCAGGCGGCGGGCCAGGGCCTGCAGCAGCTGAGCCGAAACCTCCGGGCGCGTCCGCAGCAGGGCGTTGAGGCTTTCGTTCTTCAGGCCAGCCAGGCGGGTTTCAGAGACGGCCGTTGCCGTGGCCGTGCGGGGGCTGGGGTCAAAGAGTGCCATTTCGCCGAACAGTTCACCCGGGCCCAGGATGGCGAGCAGGGACTCCCTGCCATCGGGGGAGGTGCGGCCCAGCTTCACCTTGCCGGAGACGATGAAGTAGAGCTGGTCGCCCTGGTCGCCCTCGCGGAATACCGATGCACCGCGGGAGAGGTCCACCTCGGTAAGCTCGTCCGTCAGCAGGCGGAATGCTTCGTCGTCGAGCGTGGCAAATAGGGGTGCTCGGCGCAGTACCTCGATGTCCATGAAATCTCCTGAATAAAAAGTGTCGGCTGTGGCGCTTTTGCCATTGTTTCAGAATTTTCAAGGTTCTGTGACGTACTTGGCAGCGGAAACGCCGCTGACGGTGTCTAATGCGGGCACGATCCGGTGTTCGGCCCCACCCAGGCTGTGATTTTCACGACCGAACCTTGCCCCTAGGGGCGGGGGACTGGCGCCCACAGAACAATGTCAGCTTGCGCCACTAGAATTGGGTCTCAACCGTATTAGAGGAGCGTCAGTGTTTGGCTTGACCGTTCTGGACCTGGCGCTGATCCTGGCCCTGCTGTCTTACCTGATCTATGGCCTGCGCAACGGCTTCCTGGTCACGCTCGGCGGTATCGCCGGCTTCGCCGCGGGCGCGGTGGCCGCGTTCTTTGCCGTTCCACTGGTCAGCGGCTTCGTGGATGACTCCGGCTGGAGGCTGACCGCCATCGTGGCCGCCGCCGTCGTACTGATGGCCATGGGCCATGGCCTCGGGACCATGATCGGGCGCAAAATCCGCGGCGCCGTGCGGATCAAGCCGCTGCGTGCGGTGGACCGGCTGGTGGGCGGGGCCGTCAACGTGGTGGTCTCGGCCCTGGTGATGTCCATGCTCGCCTTCAGCGTCAGCGCCCTGGGCGTTCCGTTTGTGTCCCA
Source organism: Pseudarthrobacter cellobiosi (assembly GCF_023913815.1). NCBI lineage: Bacteria > Bacillati > Actinomycetota > Actinomycetes > Micrococcales > Micrococcaceae > Pseudarthrobacter > Pseudarthrobacter cellobiosi. Next base: position 465,213 of record NZ_JAMXBK010000028.1, on the reverse strand, counting down.
GCAACTGGCCGAGTCCAAAGTCATCCGGTACATCGATGGGCTGACGCCTGTCCCGTTGAAGACCACCATGGCGCAGCTGCGGTCCACGGTGATCGGCAACGGAATCCCCACGCTGCTTGAAGGCCTGGACCAGGGGCAGCCGGTGGCGGTGCCCAATGCCAGTACCGATACGCCAGCGCTGAACCGGGCCGCGCAGTCAGTCCTGAAAATTGCCGGAACCGCCTACGAATGCGGCCAGAACCAGACCGGCACCGGCTTTGTGGTTTCCCCGGGCCGGGTTGTGACCAATGCCCATGTTGTGGCGGGCGTGTCGCAGCCGGTGGTAGAAATTCCCGACGGCGGCGCGCTGCCCGGCCGGGTGGTGTACTTCGACACGCGGCACGACCTCGCCGTCCTGGCCGTGGACGGGCTGCCGTCCGAACCGCTCACGCTGACGTCCGACCTCCCGAACGGCAGCCCGGCGGCCTTCGCGGGGTATCCCCACGGTGGCCCCTTCAAATCCAACCCTGCCACCGTCCAGGACATTACGTCGGTCCTGGTCCCCGATATCTATGGTGAAAACCCGGCCCCGGAACAGATCTACCGCCTGGCCGGCGACGTCCAGCCCGGGAACTCGGGCGGCCCGCTGCTGACCATGGAGGGCCTGGTGGCCGGCGTCATTTTTGCCAAGGCAACCTCGGACACCGAAATGGGGTTCGCCATCACCATGGATGACCTGTTCCCGGTCGCGTCCCAGGCCGCCGGCTTCAGCGCGCCCGTGTCCTCCGGCCAGTGCATCCAGAAGTAGCCGGGCGGCCTAAGCCGCCGGGACCCGGCTACAGCGTTTCGGCGAGGTAGTCGATGGCCAGCTTGTAGCCGAACACGCCAGCTCCCACGATCACCGCGGCGCACACCGGGGACAGGAAGGAGTGGTGCCGGAAGTCCTCACGCTGGTGCACGTTGGTGATGTGGACCTCGACGGCGGGCAGCTGCACCGCTGACAGGGCGTCGCGCAGGGCCACGGAAGTGTGGGTGAAGGCGCCGGCGTTCAGCACAATCCCGACGGCGGTGCCGCGGGCTGCGTGGATGACGTCCAGGAGCACGCCCTCATGGTTGGACTGGACACACTCCACGTTGAGGCCGTGGGCCTGTGCAGCGGTGGCCGCCAGCTGCTCCACGTCCGCAAGGGTGGAGGTGCCGTACTTCTCCGGCTCACGGGTGCCCAACAGGTTGAGGTTGGGGCCGTTGATCACGAGGATGGTGCCGCGTCCGGCAGCCGAGGCAGATGCGGAGTCAGGGGAGGAAACGTCAGTCATGGATCCAATCTACCTGCCGGATTCTGCACCATCATTCGGCCCGGGCGATTCCACCAGGCCGGATTTCCGGCGGCCGTGGACCGCGGCAGGTGAATGATGGTACAGAATTCGTCGCAAAGGACCCTAGGCGACGACGTTGACGTTCCACGGACGACACTTACTTTTCGCACAGCTGGTGGGCCGGCCGCGCTGCCAAGAGGGCCATTCGCTGGCGGGCGCTCGCTACTTCCGGCTGTCCGCTGTCGCCGCTCACCCGAGTCCGCGCTAAAGGGGGCGTGCTCTGCTGCCTTGATCCATCACGTATGTATGCTCGGCACATGAACATCTTCGAAGAAGCATCAGCATCAAAGGTTCTTGGAACACATGCGTGCTGGAGATCCCTTCGGTCCGCTTCAGTCGGTCGACTGGCGGTGATTGGCACCAACGGACCTGAAATCTTTCCCGTGAACTACCTGCCGGAGGATGGATCACTGTTTTTCCGGACAGGTCCGGGAACCAAACTGGACGCTTTGCTGGAAGGGGGAGCGGTCGCACTGGAGGCTGACGGCCTCAACCCCTACGGAACCATTGCGTGGAGCGTCGTGGTGAAAGGCCGTCCTGAAGCTGTCCCGGACAACGAACTTGATCAGGACCAGGTGGATCAGAGCCTGTCTCCCTGGGAGCCGGGGGCTAAGGATCAGCTTTTCCGCATTACGCCGACGGAAATTACTGGACGCCAGTTTGCCATCAACCCGTCCGCACGATGGTGGTCACCACGGGAGCCCTGAGGTTCCGGCAAGGGAGTCGGGGCGAGTTCCGTGGGGCCGGCCTGCTGACTCCAGGCTGAGCGCCGTTCAGGGGGTCGGTCGCTGTTGGATGGATTTGTCGGCATCAGTGCCCTGTGCTGGCGAGTAGTGAGTGGATTCCACTACGTGCCGCGCAGCGAAGCCAGTCAGGGCACCCACAGTGACCGCCATGAGCATGCCGGCCACTAAATATGACCCCAACAGGGCAGGAAGTGCTGTGTTCTCGTCAATGAACGGAGACGGCGCGAATGTCCAGAGGATGCCAACGGCCCAAGCACCGGCGTTGACAGGGATCCACCAGGAGGCCCGCCGGACTACCCGGCGTAAGACAAGCCACTGCAAGGTCGGAATCGAAGCCAGAAGCACCGCCGCCCCGACGACAATGAGGGCAAGAGCGGACGGCGAAGCGAAATCGACACCGCCGATCGTACTCGGCAGCATACCGATGGACCACGCGACTGCGGCACCCCCGCCAGTGGCGGTAATCCAGGCGGCACGAGGGATCCCAAAAGAGCCAAAGCCGATGGACTGTCCCAACCCAAGGAGGATGCCTTCGCATGCTCCGGCGGCGATCATCAACGGATAGACAACGGAAGCGGGCGCGGCGGCGAAAGTCAACGCTCCACCAACAGCGGCCGGGATAATGAATCCAACGGTCTCCCCGGCCGTAACCGCAAGCACCCACCGACGCATGAAAGTGCGCCTCATGTCTGTGGCCCTCCCGCCCATGTAGCCGATACTACGCGCCATGCCACCTCAAAACGGCATGGGTTCGTTTTGTAAGATCGACGGGCCCCGAAAGGGTAAGGATGGCCCAACCGGCGCAACCTTGGAAGACAACACAATTGACCGACAAACCCCCGGTAGGGACAAGGAAACCAACATGATTGAATCAAGCCCGCTATTTGGCCGAACGCAATGACGCACACCCCGACACGGAGAATCTGACCATGCCGAGCAAGAAGTCCGGGACTTGGAGCGATCTGACAAGCGGGCAGCAGGCTGTGGTCCTGGCCTTGTCCTCAGTGCAGTTGTCGCTGGCCGCCACCGCTAGGACGGATCTGGCCACCCGCCCCGCCCCGCAGGTCAACGGCCGCAAGAGTGTGTGGGCGGCGGTCATTGCCCTGAACTTCTTGGGCCCCGTGCTGTACTTCACGCACGGAGTCCGCCGCTGAACCCGGCTCCGCCACCGGGAGGGTGCAGTCAGCCGGCCGGCCTCGTCCTTAGCGCGCGGCCGCGGGGTGGGGACCCTAGAGCGCCGTGAACCTCAGGACCAGGGCGTGTTCCGGGTTGAGGATGGGCATGGGCAGGCCCACTTCGGCCAGGAAGCGGCCGCCAGCAACGGCCCCGTCTGCCAGCCAGGCCGGGGGCTGGACCTGGGTGAACGTGTGGGCGTAGTCGGCGTCTCCGGGCGCCGGGAAGATGGCTTCCACCCGGTAGGTGCGGTCCGGTTCCAGGCCGGGGATGGTGATCCGGCCGATCTGTTCCGCGAACGCGGTGCCGGTGCTGACCAGGGCGAACAGCGCCGCCGTCGTGCCCTGCGCGGCACCGCTGGGGGCCACCACACCGTGCAGCATCAGGGAATCATCGGGCACGTCAGCGCGGACCATGCGCCCGGAGTGGATCAGGCCGCGGTGTTCCTTGTAGAGGGCGATGAAGCGTTTGAGTTCCTCGCGCTCGGCGCCCTGGACCCCGCGGACATCCCACTCCATGCCGAAGTGGCCGAACAGCGCCGTGATGGCGCGGAAGGACAGATCGTGGGTGCGGGCTGTGGTGTGCGAGGTGGTGGGGCCGACGTGCCCGCCCACGAGCTCCGGCGGGACCACCAGCCCGGTCCAGCGCTGGATGGTCTGCCGTTCGAGGGCGTCGTTGCAGTCCGAGGCCCAGATGCGGTCGGTGCGTTCCAGGATGCCCAGGTCCACCCGGGCGCCGCCGGAAGAGCAGCTCTCAATCTCGACGCCGGGGTGGGACTTCTTGAGCTCGTCAAAGAGCCGGTAAGCGGCCAGGGTCTGTTCGTGGACCGAGGAGCGGCCGGCGTGGCCGTGCTCCAGCTGGTCCCGGTTCTGATCCCATTTGAGGTAGCTGATGTTGTTCTCGCGCAGCAGGGAGTCCACGCGGTCGAAAATGTACTGCCACGCGTCAGGGTTCACCAGGTCGATCACATGCTGGTTCCGCCATTCGATCGGCAGGCGGCCGCCGTCCTTGTAGCTCTGGACGGAAGGACCAACAATCCATTCGGGGTGCGCGCGGACAATATCGGAGTCCAGGTTGACCATTTCCGGTTCCACCCAGAGCCCGAATTCCATCCCGCGGGATGTCACGGCATCGATCAGCGGAGTGAGGCCGTCGGGCCAGAGTGATTCGTCGACGTACCAGTCGCCCAGGCCGGCGTGGTCGTCGCGGCGGCCGCGGAACCAGCCGTCGTCGAGCACAAATCGCTCAACGCCCAGTTCGGCGGCGGAGTCAGCCAGCTCGATCAGGGTGGACAGGTTGTGGTCGAAGTAGACCGCTTCCCAGGTGTTGAGGACAACGGGACGGGGCTTGCCCGGATGTGTTGCGGTGCCCTTCTTTCCATCGGCTGTGGGGAGAACGTGGTGGGGGCGGGACCGGAACCAGCTGTAGAACGCCTCGCTGATGCCGTCCAGGCCGCGGTCCGAGTACGCGGCAAAGAGCGCCGGCGTGGTGTAGCTGGCGTCGGGTGCGAGGATGACCTCGGCCGGGCCCAGAAGCTCGGAGCCGCCGATCATGGTGCGGCCATCGCCGATGCTGTCGGCGAACTGTTCGTGGTTGCCGCTCCAGGCCAGGTGCGTGGCCCAGACCTTCCCGTGGCGGTTGCCGAACCCGGCGGTGCCCGCGGCGAAGAGCAGCGAGGAATCGTGCCCGGTGCGGCCATGCCGGCCGGTGCGGACCCAGGTGCCCTGCTGGATGGGGCGGCGCTGCGGGTGGCGTTCCCGGCACCAGCGCCCTGTCAGGTCAAGGAGTTCAACGGCGTCCGGCGCCACCGGGAGGACGGTGGCCAGCTCGTCGAGCTGATAGGGCGTGGCTCCGTCGTTGGTGAGGGTGTGGCGCAGCTCCAGCAGGCCGCCGTCGTGCAGTGTCAGCGCGGATGAGACGGTGAGCCCGGCACCGGAATCGGCCTGGACGATGACGGCAGAGTTGCCCTCGGCGCTCGCTGTCATGACGCGGAGGCAGGCCGAGAAGTCAAGGCCGGAGACGCCGTCGGCGACGCGGTGGCCACGGAGGGCGGGACGGCCGCGCCAGCTGGAGGATGCCTGCGGCAGGAGGCCGGCGGGCACGGTGGCGTCGATGGCGGAGTGGGGGATCGGTTCGCCGAGAATGGCGAGGTCCGGCAGGGGGGTGCCGCCCAAATCGGCGCCCCAGTGGATAATCTCGGCCTCCCCGCTGTTGAAGCTGATCACCAGGCTGGTGCCGGCGGTACGGAGGTGGAGGGGGTCCATAAAGATCTCTTTCGGTATTCACGGGGTGCACGGGTCATCGGCCCAAACAGCAGGCCAGCACCTCCCCCGCCAGCGGTGGAAGTGGTGACCTGCTGAGTCAGGTAGCTGTGTCCTGACGATACTTCCTGACAGTTACTCCTTGACAGGGATCGACTGGGACTTCAGGGATTCGATGGTCTTCTTCTCGCCCGTCTTCAGGGCGTCCAGGAGGGTGCCGTCGCCTCCCGTGGCCTTACCGAACCCGTCCGAGACGTCGGTGTAGGTCTGGGTCATGGTCGGGCCCCAGGTGAAGTTGGGGTCGACGTTCGAGGATGCCTCGGCGAAGACTTCGTAGATCTTCTGCCCGCCGAAGTACTCGACGCCGCCGGTGAACGCGTCGAGGTCCGTTGCCGACTTCGCTGCCGGGTAGAGCCCGCCCAGTTCGTTGGCCAGGGCCAGTGCTTCAGGATCGGTGTTCAGCCACAGGGCGAACTTTGCGGCTTCATACGGGTGGTCGGACCCTTTCAGTACCGCTGTGGAGGAGCCTCCCCAGTTGCCTGCGGCTTTTCCGTTGCCCTCCCACTGGGGCATGGGAGCGACGGCCCACTTTCCGGCCGTGTCGGGCGCGCCGCTGGCCAGCGTCGAGGCACCCCACACGGCGGAGACCCAGGTCCACTGCTGGCCCTCGTTGAAGGAGGCGTTCCATTCATCGGAGAAGGAGGGCAGCGTTGAGACCTGGTCCTTGCTGAGCAGGTCCTGCCAGTAGCTGGCAACCTTCTCCGACTCCGTGCCGGTCAGGTTTACCTCCCACTGGTCGTTGTCACTGGAGAACCACTGTCCGCCGGCCTGCCAGACGTTGCCGGCGAACCAGTTGACGTCGCCGCGGGGGAAGTTGGTGATGTAGGAACCGCGGGCCTTGATCTGTTCGGCGGCCGCTGCGTATTCGTCCCAGGTTGTGGGGACCTTGATACCTGCCTCCTTGAAGAGGTCCGCGCGGTAGAACATTGCCATCGGGCCGCTGTCCTGCGGGACGGCGTAGACGGCGCCTTCCTCGCCGAAGGTCACCTGGCCCCAGGTCCAGTCGACGAACTTGTCCTGGGCGCCGGCTACTCCCTCGCAGGCGGCGATGTTCTCAAGGCCATCCTGGACGCGGAAGTTCGGCAGGGCGTCGTATTCGATCTGGCCAAGGTCTGGCGCGTTGCCGGCCTGCAGCTGGTTGAAGAAGTTCTGGTAGGTGCCAGAGTTGCCGTTGGGGCCGGTCTGCACCTTGACCTGGATGTTCTCGTTTTCTTTGTTCCAGAGGTCAACTACCTTGTCCATGCCCGGTACCCAGGTGGTGAAGGTGAGCTCGACCGGCCCGGACGACGGTTCGCAGGAGCCGGCGGCCGCAGTGGACGTACTGCTTTCGCCGCCGCCTGAGCAGCCGGCGAGGGTGAGCGCCGAGACAATGGCAAAGGCTGCGGTGGCTTTTCCGTAATGCGCGCGCATTTCTATTCCTATCGGTGGGGGTGTGTGCCGTGGCGGGCGCCGCGGGACGGTTGGGTGGAGGAGTGGCAGCCGGGAGCTATTTGACGCTTCCGGCGCCCAGCCCGCTGCTCCAGAAGCGTTGGAGCGCAAGGAACGCTCCGATGAGCGGGAGGATGGACACGAGGGCTCCGACGATCACGAGGATGCGGAGTTCGGGGATCTGGCTGATCTGGCTGTTCCACGCGTAGAGGCCGAGCGTGACGGGGAACAGCACCTGGTCACGGAGCATGATCAGGGGAAGGAAGAAGTTGTTCCAGATGGCCACGAACTGGAACAGGAAGATGGTCACAAGCGCCGGCGCCATGAGGCGGGTTGAGACTGTGAAGAACGTCCTGACTTCCGAGGATCCATCGAGGCGGGCAGCCTCCAGTAGCTCCCCGGGAACGCTCGCCGCGGCGTAGATGCGGGCAAGGTACACGCCGAAGGGGCTGACCAGGCTTGGCAGGAATACTGCCCAGAGGGTGTTTGTCAGCTTCACTTCGCTGAAGATCAGGAACAGTGGAAGAGCGAGGGCCGTTGCAGGGACCAGCACGCCGCTGAGCACGATGTTGAAGAGGGCTTCCCGGCCGCGGAACTCGTACTTGGCAAGCGCGTAGCCGCACATCGCGGCGATGACGGTACCGAGTAGGGCGCCCACTCCTGCGTACAGGGCGCTGTTGGCGAGCCAGCGGCCGAAGACCCCGTCACTGTAAGTGAAGAGCTTTCCCAGGTTGGCAAAGAACGTGGGGATGGAATCCATCGTGAACCACAGTGGCGCTGTGCCGGTGATCTGTCCGCCGGTCTTCGTGGAGGAGACCAGCAGCCACCAGATGGGGGTGAGGAAGTAAAGCGTGAACACGCCCATGATGAGCATCGCTCCGCTGCGGGACATGATGCTGTGCCGCGGCCCGCGGGGTGTTTTTGCTCCGGGGCCGGACTTGCTTGCCTGCCCTGTTGCCGTTGCTGCGCTCACTGGGTGACCTTCCGCTGGGTTGCCTTGAGGAAGACGAAGGAAAGAATGAACGTTGCCAGTGCCAGCACCACGGAGAACGCTGCGGCAAGGTTGTAGTTGGGGACGGAAGCCGTGGTGTACACCGCGAGGTTCGGGGTGAACGTGCTGCTGATCGCCGAGCTGAAGCTTCGAAGCGTCTGGGGCTCGGCAAGGAGCTGGAGCGTGCCGATGATGGAGAACACGCCGGTGAGGATGATGGCCGGGACCACCAAGGGGATCTTGATGCGCCAGGCGATCTGGAGGTTGCTGGCACCGTCCAGCCGTGCTGCCTCATAGATTTCGGTGGGGATGGCCAGCAGGGATGAGTAGATGATCAGCATGTTGTAGCCGACGTACACCCAGGTGACGATGTTCGCGACAGCCCACAGCACCAGGTCGGCCGAGAGGAAGTTCACTTCTGACGTGATGGCATCGAAGGGGGAGAGCGACGGCGAGTACAGGAAGCCCCACATGATGGCGGCGATGACACCGGGGACGGCGTAGGGGGCGAAGAATGCGAGCCGGAAGAACCTCTTGCCCTTCAGCAGCGGCGAGTCGAGCAGCAGGGCAAACAGCAGGGCCAGGCCCAGCATGATGGGAACCTGCACCGCTCCGAAGAGGAGCACCCGTCCGACTGACTCCCAGAATTCGCTGTTTTGGAAGACCTGCTGGTACTGGACGAATCCTCCGAAGACCTGCTTTGGGGGGCCGAAAGTTCCCTTGCGCTCCACCGTGAGCAGCGACTGCACCACCGCGAAGATGATGGGGATGGCGTAGAAGGCAAGGAACAGGACGCCGAACGGCGCGATGAACAGGAAGACGGCGCGGCGCTGGGCGGCGCCGGTCTTGGTTTTTCGGGTTTTCGGCGCCCCCAGCGCCGAAGCAGTTCTTGAACTAGTCACTTTCAACATCCTTTGGGCCGGTAGTGCGGCCAGTGGTCTGGGGTAGTGGTCTGGAGGTGCGGACGACGCGCACGGCGCCTGCTGGAACCGCGACGACGCTGGAGACGTCCTCGCCGACAATCAGCTCGTGGCCCTGCACCGCGTATTTGTGCTCTTCTTCTGAGTGGTTGATGAGGAAGACATAGCTGTTGTCCGTGCCGGCGCGAACAACGGCTTCAAGGCCCTCCGGGGAAGCCAGGCCGGTGATCCCGGCCCCGCCGGCGGCTTCGGTCACAACATCGCGCAGGGCTGCAGGATTAAGGGCGGTGCCGATGTACCAGGCGTGGCCGGAGCCGTGGCGGTTGCGCGTGACTGCGGCGGTGCCGGTGAGATGCCCCTCAACGAAGCACACCTTGGCCTCGGCCCCTTCAAGACGCAGCGCCTCGGTCCACAAGGCGGCTGCGGAGCCGTTGTCCAAGGCCAGGGCCTGCCCCGGTGCCAGGGGGAAGAACTCCTCGGTACGGATGCCGAGCAGGCTGCGGAATGCCCCAGGGTAGCCGCCGGCAAGCACGCGCTCGTTCTCATCGACGATGCCGCTGAAGTAGGTAACGACGGCGTGGCCCCCCTTCCTGACATACTCGGCCAGTACGCCCGCCTCCCGTTCCCGGACGAGGTAAAGTCCGGGCACGACAGCGAGCTTGTAGCCGGAGAGATCGGCGCCGGGGGCAACGACGTCGACAGTGATTCCCGCCTCCCACAGGGCCTTGTAGATGGCGTGGACCTGATCGAGGTAGCGGACGTCCGAGGAGGGGTGGGATTCCTGGTCGTAGGCCCACCACGCCTCCCAACTGAAAACTAGGGCGGCCTCGGCCTGGACGGTGGTGCCCCCGACCTCCGCGAGTTTGTCCAGGATGCCGCCCAGTTCGACTACCTCGCGCCAGATGCGTGAATCCGTTCCGGAGTGGGGAAGCATCGCCGAGTGGAATTTCTCACTGCCCTGGACTGAAGCGCGCCACTGGAAGAAGCAGAGACCGTCGGCGCCGCGGGCGAGGTGTGCGAGGGAGTTGCGGAGCATTTCGCCGGGACCCTTGGCGATGTTGCGGGGCTGCCAGTTCACTGCCGAGGTGGAGTGTTCCATCAGCAGCCACGGCTGGCCGTTGGCCAGCCCGCGGGTGGTGTCGGCGGCGAAAGCCAGTTCCATGGTGGGGGAGTCAAGCCGGTGGTCGAGGTAGTGATCGTTGGCGATAACGTCCATGTGGGGTGCCCAGGACCAGTAGTCCTGGTTGCGGACGTGCGCGGCGACCATGAAGTTGGTGGTGACCGGAATGGAGCTGTGCTGCCGCAGGACCTCGGCCTCGGACTGGTAGTAGCCAAGAAGTTCATCGGAGCTGAAGCGGTGGAAGTCCAGCACTTGCATGGGGTTGTTGGTGGAGACGGTGACGCGGGGAGGCAAGAGCTGCTGCCAGTCGGAGTACCGCTGCGACCAGAATGTTGTGCCCCACGCCTTGTTGAGCGCATCGAGGCTGCCATACCGGTCAATGAGCCAGCCGCGGAACGCCGCGGCGGAGACATCGCAGTAACACAGGGCGTTGTGGCAGCCGAGCTCATTGGACACATGCCACAGCCGGACGGCAGGATGGCCGCCGTATCGGCGGGCGACCTCCTGGACGAGCCGGAGCGCGTGTTCCCTGTAGAGCGGGGAACTGGGGCACCAGGCCTGGCGCCCGCCCGGCCAGGCGCGGGTTCCGGACGCTGACTGGGGGAGGATCTCCGGGTGCAGGGTGGTGAGCCACGCAGGGGTCGAGGAAGTTCCGGTGCCGAGGTTGACTGCGATGCCGTTGGCATGAAGCAGGCCAAGAATCTCGTCGAGCCGTTCGAAGGAGTAGGTTCCCGGCGAACCCTCAAGCTCGGCCCAGCCGAAGATGTTCACTGCCACAAGGTTGACGCCGGCCTGCCTCATGAGGAGGACGTCCTCCTGCCAAACCTCGCGGTCCCACTGTTCGGGGTTGTAATCGCAGCCATAGACGAGCTTTCCATTTCCGGATAGCGCGGTGACTGGCGTTGTGCTCGGGCTCAACCCTGCTCCTTCAACGTGGGGGTTCGTTAAGGCTCAGGAGAGGCCCTGTGCTCTTGAACGATGTTGTCGATCTTCTGTGAACGTTCCCAGAACGCGCACCTAAACGGCGCATCAGGCTTCTGGGAACGTTCACAGAGTAACAAGGCTCACACGGGCTGTCAATGGATTAATGTGAGCCGGGGCACCCTGAAGCTCGGATACAGTACAGATATGTCCCTGACACGAGCCCGTGCCCGCCGCGCCACCATCAACGATGTCGCGGATGCTGCAGGGCTTTCCCGCGGCACCGTTTCGCGGGTGGTCAACGGGGAGAAATATGTTTCCGCCGAAGCCAGGCTGGCGGTGGAGGAAGCCATTGCCCGGGTGGGGTATGTCCGGAACAGTGCGGCCCGCAACCTGGTCACCCGGGAGTCCCGCGCCATCGGCCTGATCATCCACGAACCCCACTCCCTCCTGTTCGAGGATCCCAACATCGGCTCGATTCTGCTGGGGGCCAACGAGGTGCTTTCCAAGGCGGACTATCAGCTGGTTTCCCTCATTATTGACTCCGACCGGGACAGCCGGAGGGTTGCGGACTACCTGCGGGGTGGACTGGTTGACGGTGCCGTCATTGTCTCAGCACGCGCCTCGGACCCGATCGCGGCCGCCGTCGCCGAGATCGGGCTACCCGCTGCCTTCGTTGGCCATCCCGATGGCACTCCGGACCTGCCGTACGCCGCCATCGACAACGTCGAGGCGGCACGCAGCATCACCAGCAGGCTGCTGGACACCGGCCGGCAGCAGGTGGGCATGATCGTCAGCGCGCTGGACCGGGATTCCGGCCAGGACCGCCTCGCCGGGTTCCGGGCCGCCATGGGAGAGCGTTTCGATCCGCGGATGGTTGTGGAGTACCCCCTGTACACCTACGCGGCGGGGCTGGAGGGAATGCAGGAGCTGCTGCGCCGTTTTCCCGGTATCGACGGCGTTTTCGCCGCCTCCGATGCGGTGGCCGCAGGAGCAATGACCGCGCTGCAGGAGGCCGGGCGACGGGTCCCCGAGGACGTCGGGATCGTCGGTTTCGATGACAGCAGCTGGGCCGTGCGGTGCAGGCCGCAGCTCTCCACAGTGCGGCAGCCTGCGGACCTTCTGGGAAGCACGGCCGCGGAACTTGTCCTGATGCAGATCAGGGGGCTGCCCAGCCCGCCGCGGGTCCTTGAGACCGTGGTCGTATGGCGAGGCTCGGCCTGACACCGCTCCCCGCCGGGGCGCCTTTAGTCCGGGACAATCCGGAGCCTGGTCGCTTCGCCGAGGATTCGCTGGGCTTCGAGGCCCAATCCGGCGTCGCTGATGACCTCATCGGCCGCGTCCAAGGGGGCGATGGTGCTGATGCCCAGGAGCCCCCACTTGGTGTGGTCGGCGAGGACCACGGTTTTCCGGGCGGCGGCGACGAACGCGCGGTCCGTCTCGGCCTCCAACAGGTTGGGTGTGGTGAAGCCGGCGTCGGTGTCCATGCCGTGCACGCCCAGGAACAGCACATCCAGGTGCAGCTGCTTGAGTGCCGCCGTCGCGATGGGCCCCACCAATGCGTCCGACGGCGTCCGCTCGCCGCCGATCAGGATCACGGTTGACACGAAGCGGGCCGCGCCGCCGGACGCCGCGTGGTGGAAGAGGTCAGCAATGCGCACGGAATTGGTCACCACCGTGATGCGCGGACCGTTGACCAGTTCCTTGGCAAGGGCCCACGTGGTGGTCCCGGCGCTGAGACCGACAGCCATGCCCTCCTGCACCAGGCTGGCAGCCTCCAGCGCGATGGCGCGTTTCTCCGCGGTCAACTGGGTGGACTTGAGCTCGAAGCCAGGCTCATGCGTGCTGATATCCCCCAGGACCTTGGCGCCGCCATGGATGCGCTCCAGCCGGCCGCCGTCCTCCAGCAGTTCGATGTCACGCCGCACCGTCATCAGCGAAACGCCCAACTGCTGGGCCAAGTCGGACACGCGAACAACCCGCTCACGCTGCACAGCGTCCACAATCGCCTGATGACGTGCAGCGGGGAGCATCTAAAGCAATCCTTAAAGCCGGGGGACAGGACTGCACCAAGCATACGGCGACGGCGCCGCCCAAGATGGTGAGCGGCGCCGTCGACTCACCCCGCTCGCCACGCGCTTACTTTCTAAGGGACGCCGCGATCTGGGCCATGACGGTGGTATCGGCCAGGGTGGTGGCGTCGCCGGATTCGCGGCCCTCGGCGATGTCCTTGAGCAGGCGGCGGACGATCTTGCCCGAGCGGGTTTTGGGCAGTTCCGGGACCACGAGGATGATTTTGGGCTTGGCGATGGGCCCGATTTCCTTGCCCACGTGGTTGCGGAGTTCCTGGATAGTGGCGTCGCCCTTGTCCACGGCGTCGCCGCGCAGGATCACGAACGCGACGACGGCCTGGCCGGTGGTCTCGTCTGCCGCGCCCACAACGGCGGCTTCAGCCACTGACGGGTGCGATACCAGGGCGGACTCGATCTCGGTGGTGGAGAGCCGGTGTCCGGAGATGTTCATGACGTCATCTACCCGGCCCAGGAGCCAGATGTCGCCGTCTTCGTCCTTCTTGGCGCCGTCGCCGGCGAAGTACATGCCTTCGAAACGGGACCAGTAGGTCTCCTTGAACCGCTCGGGGTCGCCCCAGATGCCGCGGAGCATGGCGGGCCAGGGTTCCCGGATCACCAGGAAGCCGCCGTGGCCGTCCGGCACGGATTCGCCCTGCTCATCGACGACGTCCACCGCGATGCCGGGCAGCGGCACCTGCGCGGAGCCGGGCTTCGTGGCGGTAACGCCGGGCAGCGGGGCGATCATCTGGGCGCCGGTTTCGGTCTGCCACCAGGTGTCAACGATCGGTGCCTTGTTGCCGCCGATGACATCGCGGTACCACATCCAGGCCTCGGGATTGATGGATTCGCCCACGGAACCAAGGACCCGGAGGGAGGACAGGTCGTACTTGTCCGGGATCTCCCGGCCCCACTTCATGAACGTACGGATGGCCGTAGGGGCGGTGTACAAGATGGAGACCTTGTATTTCTCGATGATCTCCCACCAGCGGCCCTGGTGCGGGGAATCAGGGGTGCCCTCGTACATGACCTGGGTGGCGCCGTTGATGAGCGGGGCGTAGGCGACGTACGTATGGCCGGTGACCCAGCCGACGTCGGCCGTGCACCAGTAGACATCCGTTTCGGGGTGCAGGTCGAAGACGGCCTTGTGGGTGTAGGCGCCCTGGGTGAGGTAGCCGCCGGTGGTGTGCAGGATGCCCTTGGGCTTGCCGGTGGTGCCGGAGGTGTACAGGATGAACAGGGGGTGCTCGGAGTCGTGTCCCACGGCCTTGTGCTCGGCGGAGGCCAGCTCAACGGTGTCCGCCCACCAGTGGTCCCGGCCTTCGTGCCAGTCCACGTTCTGGCCGTTGCGCTTGACCACCACAACGTTCTGGACCGTGTGCCCGTCGGCGGAGAGGGCGTCGTCCACGGCGGTCTTGAGCGCGCTGGGCTTGCCGCGGCGGTAGGTGCCGTCGGCGGTGACAACGAGTTTGGCTTCGGCGTCCTCGATCCGGGAGCGCAGGGCGTCGGCGGAGAACCCGCCGAACACCACGGAGTGCACGGCCCCGATGCGGGCGCAGGCCAGCAGCGTGATGACGGCTTCGGGGATCATGGGCAGGTAGACGGCCACCCGGTCTCCCTTGCCAACGCCGAGGGACTCGAAGGCGTTCGCAGCCTTCTTCACTTCTTCGGTGAGCTGGGCGTACGTGTACGTGCGGGTGTCGCCGGGTTCGCCCTCGAAGTAGATGGCCACCCGGTCCCCGAGTCCGTTCTCCACGTGGCGGTCCAGCGCGTTGTACGCGGCATTGACTTCGCCGCCCACGAACCACTTGGCGAACGGCGGGTTGGACCAGTCCAGTGCCTGGTCGAAGTCTTTGCTCCAGGTGAGCAGCTCGCGGGCCTGCTTCGCCCAGAAAGCCGGGCGGCCGGCGTCGGCCTCTGCGTAATCAGCTGCGGTGACAACGGCGTCGGCAGCGAATTCGGGGCTGGGGGCGAAAGTGCGGTTTTCGTGCAGCAGGTTTTCAAAGGCGTCGCCCTGCTGGTCGGTCTGCACGGAAGCTGCGGGGGCGGTGGCCGTGGAGCCGGGAGTGTCCTGAGACATGGTGAACCTCATCATTCATCGGTCTTTTCAGCGGCTGCCGTCGCCCGGCCGTGCTCCGCCGCTTTGCGCGGCATTGGGCAGCGGCCGATCACGGACATTCCGCAAAGAGCTGTTCCGGAATCAAGCCTAATACGCGCCGGGGCCGCGATGTGTTCGCTGTCACAAAGGCGCCCGCGAACGGCATTTATTTAGCGGTGAATGGTTAAAGGACCCTGATCGCTGGCGTCCCGCCGCTGCGGATGAGCTAGTGATCGGCCATGCGGTTGGCTAGGCTGAGATTGAATTGTGACTTTCTACGGAGCTGTCGGATCCGGTGCATCACTGCCGGGCCTGGCCGTTGCCGCCGTTTCGGACGGCACAGTTTTTGGGACGGAACCGTCCCGGTGCCGCCACGCTAAGGAGTACAGAATGAACCAGCAAAGCTTCGGCCAGAAATTTGGCCGCGCAACCGAGGCAGGGCCTGGCACCACCCCGGGGGAGGGCTCGGCGAAGGGCGTGCAGAAGCCGGCCGGCGCCAAGCCAGGCACCACCAATCAGGCCGTGCTGGGTCCGTTCACGCTACGGGACCTGACGGTTTTCGCCGCCACCCTCATTCTCCTGGTCGCCTCGCTGCTGCCCATCTTCTTCGGCCGGTTTAATCTCTGGAATGCAGGCAGCCTGTTCTTCCTGGGCCTCGGCATTGTGCTGCCGCTGATTGTCACGGCACTCTTTGTTGCCCGCCGGCTCGCTCCCGCCACGAAGGTCCGCATCGGCTCGCTGTCCGTAGACCAGTTCGCGTCTGTGGTGGCTTCCTTCTCGCTGGCGTTCTTCTTCGTTTCCACGGCCGCTGCCTATGTGCCCAGCCTGTTGGTGGGCCTGGTCGGTTCCGTCGTGCTGTTCGCGGGGACCGTGCTGAGCCGGTTCATTCCGTACTTCGCCGGCGACTTCCTGAGGCGCGACGAAACCCCGGCCCACGTGATGGCGCGCGACTCGGCCGTCCCGCTGCCCAGGCCGCACACGCCCAAGGAACCGAAGCCCACGGCCGCGCCCGTCCCGGCGGCTTCCGCGCCTGCGGCCACTTCTGCAGCAACTTCTGCGCGTGCCGCCACCCCCGCCGCTTCGGCCGGGGCCTTTTCCGCCCAGACTGCCTCCGCGTCTGCCTCCTCTCCGGCCGCCACCTCCTCTCCGGCTGCGTCAGCAGCCGTCTCCTCCGCCCCGGAGGTCAACGAGTGGACCGCTGCCGGCGACCCCAGCCCCGCAACCCAGGCGGCCGACGTCGTGCCTTCCCCTTCAGCGACGGGCACCTCCGCGGCGCCCGCCGTTGCGGAGACTACTGCGGGTGACATCCCGACGGCGGCTCCTGCTGCATCTTCGCCGGCCGCTGCAGCGTCCGCCCCCGCTGCCCCTGAAGCGGCAACCCACGACGCCGGCACAGGCGTCCCTGCCTCGGCACGCCAGTCTGCCGCGGAACCTGCAGCGACGGCCGTGCATCAGCAGGTGCGCCGCGTGGAGCCCATCGGCGCCACCGTGGATCCGGCTTCCAGACCGGAAGAATCGTACGAAGAGCCGGCGCATGAGGCGTTCTGGTTTGCCGTGGCCCAGCACCGGACCGCGGTGGACCCCCAGACCGGCGCCCCCGCCTTTGTGATTGAACCGGGCGGCTGGGTGCTGGCCCTGGAAGACCGGGGCCACGAATTCCTGGTCCAGCACACCGACGGACGGGTGGGCGTGCTGCGCGACCTCAGCAACATCGAGCGCGGCTAGCCGGCCCCGTGGCCACGTCCCGTAGACCCGGATCCGGTCCGGCCACAACAGCCCCGGAGTCTTTGCTGGCGTTGAAGCGCCGGGCGCGGCGGATCAACAAGGCCCTGGCGGAGAAGTATCCCTATGCCCACGCGGAGCTGGATTTCCGGAACCCGTTCGAGCTGGTCGTGGCCACCGTGCTGTCGGCCCAGACCACCGATGTGCTGGTCAACCAGGTCACCAAGATCCTGTTTGCACGGTACCCGGACGCCCGGGCCATGTCAGAGGCCGATCCCGCCGAGCTGGAAGCGATCCTGCAGCCCACCGGCTTTTTCCGGGCCAAAACGAAGAACGTGCTGGCACTGAGCACGCGCCTGGTGGACGAGTACGACGGCGTGGTCCCCGGCCGGCTGGAGGACCTGGTGACGCTGCCGGGAGTGGGGCGTAAGACCGCCAACGTGGTGCTCGGCAACGCCTTCGGCGTCCCAGGGATCACTGTGGATACCCACTTCGGCCGGCTCGCACGGCGCTTCGGCTGGACCACGTCCGAGGACCCGGTACAGGTCGAATTCGACGTCGCTGAACTGTTTGAGCCCAAGGACTGGACCATGCTCTCGCATCGGGTGGTGTTCCACGGGCGGCGGGTGTGCCACTCACGGAAGCCAGCCTGCGGCGCGTGTCCGGTAGCGAACTGGTGCCCAAGCTATGGGTTGGGCGAGACCGACCCCGTCAAAGCTGCCAAACTCCTTAAATACGAGTTGGCGCCCGGGAGCGAGAGCCTACTGGAACGGTTGCTGGCCGAGACGCACCGTGCCGCTGAAATCCGGATGGAATCGCAGAGGCGGCTCCCGTGAGCGCGCGCCAGGACCTGATCGACCTGGTGCGCAGATCGGACAGCGGCGACGTCACGGCGCCAAACACTGCCTGGGCGGCCCTGACCGTGGATGAAACCATAGCCCGCAAGGCGGCAGTCCTGATGCTTTTTGGTGTGCTGGACGACGTTCCTGCAGCCTCCGGCAAGCCCCTGGCCGCGGCGGATCTTGATGTCCTGCTGCTGGAACGCGCGCACACCCTGGATTCCCATCCCGGCCAGGTCGCCTTTCCCGGAGGTTCCATCGACGGGGACGAAACCCCGGTTGCCGCAGCCCTCCGGGAAGCCGAAGAGGAGACCGGGCTGGACTCCGCCGGGGTGGAGATCCTGGGCGTGCTGCAGGAGCTTGGCCTGGCGCGCAGCAATTTCCTGGTGACGCCGGTGCTCGGATGGTGGGCATCGCCGTCGCCGGTGCACGTGGTGGACTACGCCGAATCCGCCCAGGTTTTCCGGATCCCCGTCCGGGACCTGCTGGACCCGGCCAACCGGGTAACAGCCACGGTCAGCCGCGATGGCAGGACCTTCAGCAGCCCCGCCTTCGCGGTCAGCGGCGTGCTGGTCTGGGGCTTCACCGGGATCATTCTGGATGGACTCTTTGAGCAGCTGGGCTGGGCCGTGCCGTGGGACCGGACCCGGCTCCACGAGGTGGTCTTCTAGACGATAGAGCTCGTATGGTCGGTGTGGCCCTGCGGGACTGAGCCCGCCGGGCTTGCACATGCGTGTGCGCCGGCTGAGCTGGCGCACACCGGCTCAGCTGGCGAGCGGCTGCTGCCGAAGATCAACAACAATGCCGGTGGCCGCGTTTTCACGGAGTGCATTGATGCCGTCCTTCAATGCACCGAGATGCTTGAAGTCGGGCGAAACCGCCACGGTATTCCCGTTTGAGTCGGTGAGCCTCAGCCGATAGCACTCGTCACTTACACGATATATTTCAAATCTGCCCGCCATATGCCGGACCTCCCCTGATATGCCTCTTTGCATGAATAGCTGAACCGTCTGCTTCAGTCCTGCTCTGATGTAACCATGGTCACAGCGCTTCGACCAGCTACTCCCGGGTAGGTTTCTTCCTGCTACCCGTGGGCCGTTGCTACTTTGCGTTGTCGTAGGAGTCCACGACGGCCACGCTGACAGGGAATTCCACCGGGATGGGGCCGAACAGCAGTTCCTTCGCGGCGGCGGCAGCCTCCTCGATGGCCCGGATGCAGGCCTGGACGCCGGCCTCGGAGGCGTGGACCATCACCTCGTCATGCAGGAAGAACACCAGCTCCGCCTGAACGGAACCGTCGGCACGCAAGGCCCGCAGCCGCCGTCGTAATTCCGCCAGCCAGCACGCCGCCCAGTCAGCGGCGGATCCCTGCACCACAAAGTTGCGGGTGAAGCGGCCGCGGGAACGGGCAATTGATTCTGCCCTGCGCTGCTCCTCTGCGGTGGCCGACTGCTGGCTCCGGAACCACCCTTCCGGCGGGGGCGGGCTGCTCCGGCCGAGCCGGGTGGTCACGGTGCCGCCGGCCTCGCCGTCGCGTGCCGCCTGCTCCACAAATCCGACGGCGCGGGGGTAGGTCCGTGCCAGCTGCGGCATCAGGCGCCCGGATTCGCCCGTGGTGGCGCCGTAAATGGCGCCGAGGAGGGCGACCTTCGCCTTGGCGCGGTCGCCGCCGAAACCCTGGGCGGCGATACCGGCGTACAGGTCCTTGTCGCGCGCTGCTTCCGCCATTTTGGAGTCCTGTGCCAGCGCCACCAGCACACGGGGTTCCAGCTGGGAGGCGTCCGCGACGATGAGCTTGTGGCCGGGATCCGCATGGACCGCGCCGCGGATCTGCCGCGGGATCTGGAGGGCCCCGCCGCCCCGCGAGGCCCAGCGGCCGGAGACCACGCCGCCCACAACATACTCGGGCTGGAAGCGGCCGTTGGCTACCCACGCGTCCAGCCAGGCCCAGCCGTTGGCGGTGTGCAGGCGGGACAGTTTCTTGTAGGCGAGGAGCGGTTCGATGGCGGGGTGGCTGGACTCCATCAGCTCCCACTGCCGCGTGCTTTTCACCTCGATGCCGTTGCGGTGCAGGGCGCGCATCAGTTCCTGCGGCGAGTCCGGGTTCAGCCCGGGCGAGTTGAGCAGCCCCCGCAGTTCTGTGTTCAGGGCCTCCAGCTTCGCGGGGCGGTGACCGGACGGAGGGCGCGGCCCGAGGTGGTCGGCCAGGATCTTCTCGTGCAGGTCCTCGCGCCAAGGGACGCCGGTGTGCTGCATCTCCGCGGCGATCATGGCGCCGGCGGACTCGGCGGCCAGCAGGAGCTGGAGCCGCTTCCGCTTGTTTTCTGCCGGAGGCGCATCGGCCAGGGCCGCCTGCTGCGCGGCATATTCGGCGCGGAGCTCCGCCAGGGTGTGACGCGGTGTCCGCTGGCGGACGTCGTCAAAGAGCGCTCCTTGCTCCGCCGGCGGGGGCGGCGGCTGCAGGGCGCGGGGCAGCTCCTGGGGATCGTCCAACGATTCCTTGTCGGCGTTCCGGGCGTACTCCGTGTGGGCGGTGAACTGCGAATACGCCAGGATACTGCCGCACAGGCTGAGGTCATAGCAGCGGTCCACCTCCACGCCCGCCGCCAGCAGCGCGGGGTACCAGTCCTGGGTCCGGTGCCAGATCCACCGGGGCGGCGCCTCGCGGGGCCGGTTTTCCAACTGGCGTACGACGCCGGCCAGCTCGCTTGCGCTGATGAGGCGAGGTTCGGGGCGGTCGGGGTGGGGGTCGCCCGCCTGGGTGACCTGCTGGAGGGCTGCGCCGTAGGCGTGGGCGGCGAGCAGCAGATACATAGGTCCAATTCTGCCCTGTGGTGGGGGCGCGAGTGGACCGATGGGGTGGGGCGTGTGCCGTGGTGTGGCTGTAGTGCGGGCTGTGACGTCAGCGCCATCGATTTGGCGGCACGTCAACATATGTTGACGTGCCTTCCAGTGTCAATTAAACTTGACGAATGGAGGTAGAGCGGATGAAAGCGCTGGTCGCATCAATGGACGGGAAAGGCCCCGCTGAAGCGCTGTACGCAGTGGCGGAACTGCAGAAGGAGGTCGGCCGCACCGAAGCAGCTCTGGTCCGCAAGGCGAGGCAGACCGGTCTGTCTTGGGAGGCCATTGCCCTGTGCCTTGGGGTCAGCAAGCAGGCCGTCCACCGCAAATACGGGAAGCAGTAACCGGTCCGGCCGTTCGGCCACGTCTTTCTGTCCGGCCTTTCGGCCGGGTGGGGGAGTTGTCCACATACGGTGGCATGGCCCTGTTTCTCCCCCTTGAGTTCGGTGGAGAGTTGCTGCATGAGCAGGCACCAGCTATCGCCACCCCCTTCCGAGCGGCCTTCCACCCAGCTGTCCCGTGCCCGGCCCTCCCCTCCCCAAGGATCTGAATCCGGTGGTTCCCAGGCCCGTGGTTCCATGTCCCGGGCGCCTGCCTCGGCACAGGCCGCGGGAGCCTGGCTGCCGGACCCCGCTGGTGCCGAGGTTCTCCTGGTCACCGGCTACGACTTTCTGCAACGCGAAGTGGAGCGGATTGTGGCTGCCGCTGGCGGCCAGCTGCGGGTGGTGGCGGACGTGGCTGATGCCGCCAAGTACTGGGACGCCGCGGCCGCAGTATTGGTGGGGAGCGATGTCCGCGAGCTGCCGCCGCGGCGACGGGCCCCTGCCGTGTTAGTGGGCCTGAACGGGGAGGGGGACAGTCTCTGGCACCTGGCCACAGCCCTGGGAGCGGAGCGGGTAGCGGTGCTTCCGGATGCCGCGGCCTGGCTGGCGGAGTACCTGAGCCTGTCGCGTTCGCCGGAAGCGGGAGGGCTGGTCCTCGGGATAACAGGCGGCTGCGGCGGTGCCGGTGCCACCACCGCCGCAATCTGGATCGCCCAGGCGGCCGCCGGGCTGGGTGTTCGCGTATTGCTGGTTGATGGGGACCCGTGGGGTGGTGGGCTGGAACTGGCGCTGGCGGCTGAGGAGACGCCTGGGCTGCGCTGGCCTGACCTGTCGGACGCGAGCGGAAGCATCGATCCCGGGCAGCTGGCCGATTCACTGCCGGTCGCCGGTGGGTTTTCCTTCCTGTCCTGGCCCGGCAGCCGCGACCGTCAGGCACCGGTGGATGCCGCCACCACCGGCAGCGTACTGGATGCGGCCCGGCGGGGCTATGAACTGGTGGTGGTGGACATCGGTCGGGGCGCCGAACCCGTGCGCATGTTTGCGTGGGACTGTGACCGCATCCTGGTGGTTGTGCCGGCGCAGCTGAAGGCCGCGGTGGCCACGGCCCGGCTGCTTCACGAACTTCCGCCGGTTGAGGCAGCCCTCCTGATCCGGGGCAAGGCCGGTGCCGCGCTGGACGCCGGACTCATTGCGGACGCCGTCGGGCTGCCCGTCCAGGGCCGCGTACCGGAGCTGCGCGGCGTTACGGCGGCCGGGGAAAACGGACGGCTCCTTGACGTTGGCAAACGGCGGAGCGTCAGGCATTTCGCCGCCTCAGTGCTCGATCTGCTGGACGGCGACATTCCCGTCGGAGACCTGCCGTGAGCGCGCGGCAGCCAGTCCCGCCGCCGTCGCCCCCGGACCAGCGGACCGGGGCACGCCGTCGGCAGGCCCGCGTCTTGGATCCGCGCTTTTTGGATTCGGCGCTGTTGGAAACGGTCCGTGAATCCGTCATGGCTGACGCCGGACCTGTCACCCCTTCCCGGGTGGCCGCCGCCGTCCAGGCCACCGGGCGGCTGCTGGGGACCGCCGGCTCCCTCGCCGCCGTGGAACGGATCAGCGCCGAGCTGAACGGGCTTGGCCCGCTCCAGGAACTGACGCGGGATGTCCACGTCACCGATATCTTCGTCAACGCCCCGGACTCGGTGTGGATCGACCGGGGTCAGGGCATCGAACCGGCAGGGGTTTCATTTTCCGGCGAGGCACAGGTGCGGGCTCTGGCATCGCGGCTCGTGGCCGCCGGCGGCAGGCGGCTGGACGACGGGTCCCCGTGCGTTGATGTCAGGCTCGACGGCGGCTACCGCGTCCACGCCGTCCTTCCGCCCATTTCCACAGCCGGCACCCTGGTGAGCGTCCGCATCCGGCGGGAGCAGGTCTTCTCCATGGACGAACTCCGTGCCGGCGGCATGTTCGGCAGCGTGGTCCAGGAGGTCCTTGAACGGGTTGTTGAGCAGCGGCTGAGTTTCCTGATCAGCGGGGCCACGGGTTCCGGGAAGACCACGTTGCTCTCCACCCTGCTGGGGCTGTGCTCCCCGGCTGAACGGCTGGTCCTGATCGAGGACGCGTCCGAACTGAACCCCGTCCATCCGCACATTGTGTCGCTCGAGTCCCGACACGGAAACCTCGAAGGCGGCGGCGAAGTGGACCTCGGCGAACTCGTCCGGCAGGCACTGCGGATGCGGCCGGACCGGCTGGTTGTGGGGGAATGCCGTGGTGCCGAGGTGCGGGAACTCCTGACCGCCATGAACACAGGCCACACTGGCGGGGGAGGGACCATCCATGCGAACGCTGCCACCGCTGTCCCGGCCCGCCTGACAGCTTTGGGAGCTCTGGCAGGCATGGGCCAGGACGCGGTCCGGCTGCAGGTAGCCAGCGCCTTGGACGTTGTGGTCCACGTGGAGCGGTCCGGCCACGGGCGGCATGTCGCCTGCGTTGGCGTGGTGCAGGACGGTCCCGGCGGACTTACCGTGGTTCCGGCGTTGGAGACCAGGCGCGGCCAGCTCGGCACCGGTCCTGCCTGGGAGGCGCTGAGCTCACGGCTGGGGCTGTCCGCCGAGGCGGGTGCCGCCGCATGACACTTCTGCTGGTCGTTGTCCTCGGGCTGGCGGCCGTGCTGCTCTTCAGCCCGCCCGGCGGTGCCTCAGGCCGTTTCCGGCGGGCCGTGGGGAACGCAGGACAAGGCCTCGCCCGTTGGGTTCGCTCCGGGGCTGGTGGCACCAGAACGGGCGGCTCGTGGCGCAAGGTGCTCCGTGCCGGACCGGAACGGAATGACCTGTCACTGACCTTTGTGGTGCAGCAGCTTGCTGCGCTGCTGAAGGGCGGCCGCACTCCGGCACGGCTATGGGATGAACTTTGGCTGGTCCACGGCGGCCGTCCGGAGCCAGGTTCCGCAAAAACGGACGCAGGCTCACGCGCGTCGCGGGACGTTGCCGGAAGGGCTGGACCATCCCGTGGGGCAGCGGACGGGCGCAGCGGTCCGAGCCTCAGCGCAGGTTCCCTGGTGATGCTTGGCGCCGTTCGGGCGGCAGCGTTCCGGGGCGCACCGGTGTCTGAGGCGATCAGGAAGGCCGCGCAATCGGAGTTTTCGCGCGCCGACGGCAGGGAGCCACGGATCTGGTGTGAGCTGGCCGCCTGCTTTGACATTGCCGAAGCCAGCGGCTGTCCGCTGGCGGATGTTCTGGCGAGGTTTGCGGCCCAACTGGAAGTGGAAGACGATGCCGAGGCCGCACGGCAGACAGCCCTCGCCGGACCCAAGGCCACGGTCAGTCTTCTGACGTGGCTCCCGCTGATGGGACTGGGCCTGGGAATAGCGTTGGGTGTGGATCCCCTGGCAATCCTGATCGGAACCCCGCTGGGACTGGCGGCGCTCGCAGCGGGCGTGGGCCTCACCATCGCCGGAAGAATCTGGTCCGCCCGCCTGGTCGGTGCTGCCGCCGGGGCCGGTGTGCCATGACGGACTTTCTTGTGCCGGGGCTTGCCTTGGCCGTTGTTCTGGCTGCTGCCGCTTGCCTTGCTCTTTCGCAGCCAAGCCGGGTCCGAAAGCGATTGCTCAGACTGCGAGGGGACGTGGGTGCCGGGCCGCATGGGACCGATGAAGCACTCACTCAAGGCGGCCCTCTTCACGGATTGCGTGACACGGCCATGATGCTTGAGCTCGTGGCCGCGATGCTGGACGCGGGGTCTGGCATTGGCCGGTCCCTGGAACTCGTGGCGGCCTCGGCCTCCACGGACTACGGCAAGGCGCTGCGTCCGGTGGTGTCTGCGCTCGCCATCGGAGCCGACTGGGAGACAGCCTGGCGCAGTTCCGAAGTCCGGCTTCCTGAAATCCTGGAATTGCGTGACGCACTGGGATTCGCCGCCCTGACCGGAGCGCCGTCGTCGGCCATCCTTTACGCGCAGGCTGCCAGGCTACGCCGGGAGAGGTTCCGCGCTGCGGAGAAACGGGCGGCCTCGCTCGGCGTGAAGCTGGTCATTCCCCTAGGCCTGTGCTCGCTCCCGGCCTTCATCTGCCTGGGCGTAGTCCCGGTCCTGCTGGCACTGGTGCCGTCCGGGTCCTGACCGTGGGATTTGCGCTACGGTCCATTCCTCCACACCCCGTCCCGTCCTCCACAATTCACTCAAAGCGGCGCTTATCCACTTACGGGATGTTTGCACTTACTGAGATCTGCGGAGCCGGGAAGAGTCGAATCAGCCGGCAACTCGGCCGGAGCACAGAAGGGAAACCGTCACCATGACCATCATCCAAAACAGCCTTTTCTCCGCCCTTGCGCCGGAGCTCAGTACTGGAGTTGCTGGTACCCCAGCAGGGGACTCCTTAGCACTTGCCAATGCAGGATTGGACGCGTGTACCTGCCAACGACAGGAGGCCCCAGAGTTCGCTGGCAACGTGGTGGAGCTGTACCCCGGTGCCAGCGAACTGAAGAAGCGCCGCCGCCGGCTCTCCGGTTCAGAAGCCGGAATGGCAACGGCCGAATATGCCATAGCCACCCTCAGAGCAGTCCCACGGGGCCTGCGGCAGCGAGACGCCTAAGTGTTGGGGAACTGCGTCTTGGCTTCGCCTCCGGGGCAGCGGTCCACATCGGTGCCGTCCACGGTCACTGTCGCGGACCAACTGAACTTGTCACCGAGTCCGGCGAGCTGTGCGAGCGGGTACCGGGCGCTGACCTGCTTGTCGGCTGCCACGGCTCCGTTGGTGATGTTCTCCTGCTTGGCCTTGCTGATGTTGAAGACGAAGTTGTCGGTTTCTTTGCCGTTCTGAAACTTGGTCCCGAACTGGTACCCCGTCTTGCCGTCCGGACTCCAGGCAGTCACCGAATACAGGACCCTGCCCGTCGTCGGAACATCAGCGACGGTGTTGAAGGTCATGAACATCAGTTTGCCGTCGCTGAGCAGCCGGACCTGGTCAATGTCTACAGTCTTGGCTGTTGAATCTGCGGCTTCGTCCTTGCAGATGGACTCGCCAATCTCGGCCTTGGTAGTCGTGGTGGGAGACGGCGCTGGTGTCTTGGCTGATGCCGACGGACTCGCGCTCGTCGCTGTCGCGCACCCCGTCAACGCCAGCACGGACACGGCCAATATCCCCCAAGTTATTCGCATGCGCTCATCCTAGCTCGGCCCAAAGGGCTATTTCGTCTTGAGGTCGGTTAAGCAGACTGCAGCAATGCTGCCAAAGGTATTGTCCTTCACCCTGGGGTCGTTGGCGCTCCCGGGGATGCACTCCAGGATGTCCATCTCGTCGATGCCGTATTCCTGGCGGAACCCTACGAGGACGCTTCCCGCTCGGCTGTAGTTCTCGTCCGTTGCAGCAGTGTCGGTGGCCGCGAACGCATTGCTCATGGCCACTTTGATTTCACTCATCGACGGGCTGCCGTTGAACGAAATCAGCATCTGCTCCAGGGGGTCGGAGGGTGGTGCCTCCTTGGCCTCCGGTTTGGCAGCACAACCGCCAACGAGCAGAGCCAGGACAGACGCGGTCACAATGAATCCCCAATTATTCATGGCCTCAGTATCGCAGGCGGGGCCGACAGATTGTGCCGCAGCCAAACTGCGTGTTCCCCTGAAAATGAAGCCAGGCCACATGGGGTCCGTCGAGGAATCGGCCAGCCCGCGCCAACCACGGCTTCACGGCAGTCGAACCGCAGCCAGCCAAGGAACCCGACGCACCAGCTGACCGAGGACCCGCAAGGGCAAGGTCCGCGAGGAGCGAAGGTCAAGGCCCGCTAGTCCTTTCGAGCCGTAGAAACAGACGCCTCAGGCGTCAACTCTTCTACTGCTCTCGAAAGGAGCACCCCATGAAATTCAAATCAGCTACTGAACGCACCCTGGCACTGGACGCAGCCCAGGAGCTTGTTGGGTCCGCACTCAAAGCCGGACGTAACCTCACCGCCGACGAGGCCGCAGAGGTCGAGGCCACCATCAAAGCAGCCGACGACTTCACCCAGGGCACCAAGGGCCGTGCGCTCCTGGACGCCATCGGTAAGTCAGGCTCCGCACCCGAGCTGGTCCGCACCCCGGACGGTGGCTACTTCACCGACACCAGCGGCCTGGGCAGCGGCGAGGTGGAGTACCTGGACCTCGGCTCCAAGGGCCACTCCAACAGCCTCCTGAACGCCATGAAAGAAAACCGGGGCTACGGCTCCAAGGCCCTCGTGACCAACGGTTCGGTGGTCATTGGGACACCGCTGATCAACCAGACACCAATCACCCTCGGTCGCCCGCTGCGGACCTTCCTGCAGAACATCCCGACCGTGCCCCGGCCCGCGTCCTACTCCTTCCTGGCGCAGGTCAGCCGGACCGACAACGCAGCGGTTGTTCCCGCAGGCGGGCTGAAGCCGACGACCGCAATGGGACTGGAGAAGAAACCCGGCAAGCTGAGCGTCATTGCCACCCTGTCCGAACCGATCGACAAGTTCGTCCTGGAGGACGACGCGGCGCTCGGCGGCTGGGTCGGAATGGAACTCACCCAGTCGGTCGCGGTCGCCCTGGAAACCCAGGTGCTGTCCGGCGACGGCGTAGGCGACAACCTGACCGGGCTGGCCAACACGTCTGGCATCCAGCTCTTCACCTCAGCCGCAGGCAACACCGACAAACTGGTTGAGATGCGCAAGGCGCTGACCAAGCTGGAGACAGTGGGCGAGACCCCGTCGGTGTTCATCCTCAACCCGAACGACTGGGAGGCCATCGCCACCAAGCGCAACACCTCGGGCGAGTTCGACACCGGCAACGCCATCGACGCCGAGAAGCGCACCGCGTGGGGAGTACCGGTAGCCATTAGTACCGCACTGGTACCCAACTCCTACTACGTCCTGGGTGAGAATGCGGTGGCCATCGGTCGCGACGGCGGAATCCGCACCGAGTGGGGAACCCCGGGCGACATGTTCCAGCGGAACCAGGTCCAGGCCCGCACCGAGGGCCGGTTCGGCCTGGAGGTCACCCGCCCGAAGGCGATCGTCAAGGGAACCTTCGTCACCGTCTAACCAGCGGCAAGATCTGGCGGGCTGACAACCCGCTGCGGGAGTCAACCGGGAGTTTGGCATTTGCCCCGGAAGGCCGCGAGAGTTCCTTCTTCGACTCAAAGACCGACCTGCTCCACCACCCCAGGAGACCCCTGGTACCAGCTCAACCGGTACCGGGGGTCTTCCGCGTATGGGAGGCATTGACGCCGCGACAGCGGCCAGTTTGGGGACAGGGCTACCGTGATAGTGTCCTCTCCCTCTCCGGCTTAGATGGGGGACTCATACGCGCGTTCGTACGCGCGAGGAGCAGATCGAACGCGCGTTTGATTGTCCGTAAGGCACTTGGAGCGACACGCGGTCTTTTCCACAACACGCAGGGCGTTAATTGTGGCTAAGTACTCCACAGGCTGTGGATTTCGTTCACGAAAACGGCAGAAAGCCGGGCCTTTTGAGGGTGCCTGCCTGTGGATTAAAAGTGCATTAATCGATGTACTTGTAATACATCATCTTGGGGTTCCGAAGAGCCGTCTGGCTTACAAGTAGTATCGGATGTACAGCAGCAATCCGGCTGCGTGTTAAAGCAACAAACCCCGTCCGAGAAGCCGCCCAGGCTGCAATCCTGGGAAGTCGAGACGAGGTATCCATCAGTCTGGAGAGCGGTTCTAACGATCGCCAACCTAACGGAGGTTATGTTGTACTCCCAAGGTAGTGGTTAAGGATCCCTATAGTCAAAGCCTTTCTTGGACTGTGCAGGAATGCGCAGGAATATCCAGGTATGGCGGCGACGGCCAGGCCCCGCAAGTTACTACTGAAGAGGTCAAATAGTGAAAATGCAATCAGCGCGTAAGAAGCGCACAGAAAACCGCCGCGCCTGGGCAAGGGCCGTTCATGAAGCGGCCGAGACGGCGAAGGACGTCACTGTCCTGGTCGTGTTCCTGAGCCCGATCTGGTTGCTGCTGCTCCAATAGCGGGGAGGTTGCGGGCAAGCCAAACCTCGTGTTCCGATTTTCGGGACGGGGTTTTCGGCCCTCAGCCCGCTGTTCTTCCCCGTCACCTTCCAGTTGCATTGGGCTGCAGCTACAGAAGACCCCCGGTGGCATCACCGGGGGTCTTCTGCTGTCCGGGGCCTCCCGTCGCCCGGTCTTGGTACTACGGAGGACCTCGCGTGGCTTCCGGGGCTACGAGTACCGCCCATGCCGTCCCAGTTCAAGGGAGGCCCGCTCTCGGGTTCCCGCGCAGGCACCACGACCCCTGGTTGTGTGGCTGGCAAACCCAGTGTTCTGATTGGGGTGTAGAACGTTCCCTCGTTCGATCCAGCGGCAGACCCGGCCCGGGGAGTGGTGACCCCGACAAACAGGCCGGGTCTCGTCGTATCTCCGAACTAGTTGCGCCGCACCCAAGACCCGTGCTTTCCTAGAAGTAGGAAGTTACAACCAAGTAACTCCACCGCTGCAACCAAGCAGCCGGTAGCACCGCGAGGTGCGAGTTCCTCGAACTGGTTAATGTCGAGGACGGTGCAAAAGGCACTCCGATCCCAAGGACGACCCACCGTCGTCCCGGTCTGGATCTTGGGGTGCCTTTGTTGTTTCACGGCACCCCTCTCAGGACGAGGGAGCAGTCGAAATGACGACTACACCAACTTCCCACAGCCCAGCCGTGGCCGTGGATTTCACCACCACTACCCAGCACACCTCCATCGAGCGTCTGCTCGAACTCCTGTTCGGGGAGGTGAAGTAATGCCCCGCCAGTACATCCCGAAGACGGACAAGCGCCTCTCGGACGAGACGAAGGCCAAAATCGCGGCTAAGGTCCGTGAGCGGAACGGGACGCCCGAGGCCCGGGCAGCAATCAGCGAGAACCTAAAGGCGTATCACGCCCGCGTCGCAGCAGCCCTTGCTCTGCTTGACGAGCAGGAGGCCAACAATGGTTAGAGCACCCTACGCTGAACCCGTCACCCGGACCCTGGGAGGAGTGGCCCTGGCGCTTGCAGCCCTGGGCTACTGGGTCTTCCCGCTGTGGCCCAACGGCAAAACACCTCTGCTCAGCAAGAAGAACGGCGCGGAGGGCTACAAGGACGCTACGACCGACCCCGGCCAGATCCGCCGCTGGTGGAACGACTACCCAAACGCCAACGTCGGAATCGCGGCTGGCCTGTCCGGTCTGCTTTGCCCCGACCTCGACGTCAAGAACGGCGAGGACGGACCCGGAGAATACGCCAAGCTCGTCGCGGGCTTGGACCTGCCTGATCCAGTCGTCGTAACGACTGCCAGCGGCGGGTTCCACTACTACTACCGGGGACACGCGGGGAGCACAGCAGGAATCCGGCCCGGGGTTGATGTCCGCTCGGACGGTGGTTACGTGGTCGCTCCTGGCTCGGTGGTCAACGGCAAGCGCTACGAGGGGGACCTCCCGCGAGTCGAGGACCTGCCCGAGGCACCAGAGGCCTTGCGGGTTCTGCTGATCCGCGAGAAGGGCCACGGGGTGACGGGGAGTGTCATTGGGCGGGCGTCGGTCGGGGAAATCCTGACCAAGCCACCCACCGAAGGTAGCCGAAACCAAGAACTCGCAAAGCTCTGCGGTCACTACGCGCCTCGGTTCGATTCCGACGAGAAGGACTTCTACCTCGCGACTATCAACACGCTGGTCAAGGACTGGGGCCTGCCGGTGGAGGAGGTCGAGAAGACCGCCGAGAGCATCTGGCACCGAGAACGGGTCAACCGGGCCGAGGTCCTGCCCGCGATTGCTGGCAACAGCCTGCAAGCGATATTCGCGGGTACAGAGGACTTCTGGAACGCCCGTCCCTCGCTCCAGTTGATTAGGCAGGCCGCTATAGGACGGCAGGTCACTCCTTGGCCAACCCTGGGTGCTGCGGCGGTAATGGTCCTGGCGCGGATTTCGCCTGATGTTGTTTTGCCACCGATCGTAGGTGGTGTGGCGTCGCTGAACTCGTTTGTTGCGCTGGTCGGTCCGTCCGGTGCTGGCAAGGGAGCGTCAGAGGCTGTGGCCCGTGACCTGCTTGGGCTGGAACCGGGAGAGCTGACCACCCTGCCGATCGGTTCCGGCGAGGGTATCTCTAAGGCGTTCGCCACCAAAGACGCCAAAACCGGAATACAAACCCAGCACGAGACCCGGGTGTTGTTCACCGCTTCCGAGGTTGACACCCTCACCGCGATTAATGCGCGTGGCGGCTCGACCACCTCAGCCACACTCCGAAAGATGTGGTCCGGGGAGCAGCTCGGAGCGCAGAACGCGGACAACACCCGCGCTGTGATCCTGGACCCGCACAGCTACCGGGCCTGCTTCATTACCGGGGTCCAGCCGGGGAGGGCCGAGGGCCTGCTGAACGACGCTGACGGAGGGACGCCGCAGCGCTTCCTCTGGTTCCCGGTGTTGGATCCAACACTGACCGACGAGGAGTGGACGTCCACTCAGTGGACTGGCGAAATCCTCTCGATTGGTAAGCCTTGGGACGTCCACTTCGGTCAAACTGAGATTCCGCTGCCCGAGTCGGTGATAGCCGGGATCAAGAAGCGCAGGGCCGATGAAGTGCGGGGCAAAGTGGCCGTCATGGGTGGTCACGCCCAACTTACCCGGCTCAAGTTCGCCGTGGCACTTGCCATCATGGACGGCCGGGAGCACGTGGACGAGGAGGACTGGCGGCTCGCCGGAGTGGTCCTGGAAGTCAGCAACCGGACACGGGCCTGGATGCAAGAACAGCTCGCGGAGTCCCAGCGGACCGAGGCGCAGAAGAAGGGCAAGATCGCCGGGGTAATCCGGGAGTCGGCTGTCGAGTCTGCCAAGCGAGAGAAGATCCAATTGACTCAGGACAAGATCCTGGCGCACGTGGACGGCGCAGGGCGTGACGGGATCTTGAAGAGCGAGCTGGTCAACCGCAAGTTCGACAGCGAGACCCGACCCCTGGCACGAGAGCTGGTCGAGTCAATGCTGGCCTCAGTCCCGCCACTGCTGGTCGAGTACTCGGACCGTGGCTCGGCAGTTCGGCTTACACGGTGAGCGGGCCATGTGGTGCGGGGGTGGAGAGGTGAAGCCTCCACCTATCCTCCATACGCCTCGTCACGGGGTGGGGATTTCGGAGACCTTTTATAACTACTACTAAACATACAAAGACCCCGGAAGGACGCGGGCGACGAGTTGAGCCAGTGACAACCATCACAGCGGACCTGCAAACACCCCATAGTGGAGCGGCTCCACCCGCTCCACCTACTCTGCAACCCATCAAGAGAGGCGCGAAAATGAACACAAAAGACCAGGACCCGGCAGCATTCTTCCCGTGGCTGGCAGGACAACCTCGGGCGAGTGTGGCTGGCCGACTGTCTCTGCGGCTCTTCGCGGACCTTGCAGCGGGCAGGCTGGCTCAGGTGCCGACGACCCTGCACGAGGTCAAGGAATGGGCCAGGACGACCCGGCGCGGGGACGCCGAGGTCCAGCAGTGGTTGCCCGTGACGATCAAGTACTGGAAGCAGTGGCTCGCGACCACCACGGTGTCAGCACTGGTCGGGGACGAAGCAAAGTGAGCACTCGCGGAGGGCGGACTGCTTCACATCAGTCCCCCCTCCGCTTCAGCCAACGGACGAACCTATTTGGGAACGAGCGAAAGAACCCGACGAAGAATTTGCCAGCGGCGGTGACCCAATTCACCACCAGCGACCCGACGATGGCCCCGACGATGTTCGAACCAAGGGACGTTTGGCTCCAAGCGAAGAAGCCGTTGATAAAAGAGAAGAAGTCCATAATTTCTATCCGTAAAGCCTGGGGATGTTGCATTTGGCGGCGATAATCCGCCGCCTTGGGGTCCGCACATACTTGTGCCGTGAAAAATTCGCGTGTTTCGATGGAATTTTTTCCCTTGACAGCCAGTCAAAATCACCACCGAGGAGCCGAAAATGACCACCAAGACCCAGACCCCCGCCGAAACCGAACTGGCCACCGGGAGCGGCAACTGCAACTGCGGATGCGGGGAGCTTGTCGGCAGGATGGGCAAGAGCCTCTACCGCCCAGGGCACGACGCACGGCACGCAGGCAACGTGGCCCGGTACGTCGCCGAAACCGGCGACGACACCGCCGTCTCCAGCCTGCCGACCGCAGCGCTCCGCAACAAAGCCGAGAACATGGTGCTGCGGCTCCGGACCAAGGCCCAGGCGCAGGCCGACCGCGAGGCCGCCAAGGCAAACAAGCCCGCCAAGGCCAGCAAGTGGGCCGACGCCGAGCCGGTGAAGCGCGGCCGCTGGACCTACCCAACCCGGACCAACGGCAAGGTCACCCAAATCAATGACAAGCGCGACGGTTCAGGCAGCTGGACCGCACTCTAACCAACCAACACCAGCAAGCCCCGGCGACAGCCGGGGCAGCGCTGTAGGAGAAGCAATGAAGGCAGCATGGTACGGGCGGGTCAGTTCACTCGGGCAGGTGGACCACGGCAGCTCCCTGCAGACCCAGCGGGAGAAGTGTGAAGCCGTAATCAAGGGCCGGGGCTGGAAGCTCGCGGGCGAGTTCGTGGACGAGGGCCTCAGCGGGGCCAAGGACGACCGCCCGCAGTGGCAGGCGCTCCTGGCCGCGTGCCGCTCCGGCGAGGTCCAGGCCGTGGTCGTGGCGTCCCTGGACCGCATGAGCCGCAGCGCCTCCCACGCCATCCGGATCACCGACGAGCTGCACCGCCTCGGCGTAACCCTGTTCGTGATCCGCGAAAACATTGACCTCTCGACCAACGCGGGCAAGCTCACCCGCACCATCCTCGCCGGGGTTGCAGAGATGGAGCGCGACCTGATCCGCGAGCGCAGCATCACGGGACAACGCGCCAAGGTTGCCCGCTCCGGCTGGCCCGGTGGCCAACCCAGCTACGGCTGGCGGCTGGAGGGCAAGGGCAAGGACGCGCGACCCGTCCCCGACACCGCAGAGCGCGACACGCTCCAGTCAATGGTGAAGTCCGCGCTCGCAGGCCGGACCACGGGCGAAATCGCCCGCGAACTAAACAGCCAGGGCGTCCCCACAAGGTCCGGTGCCGACTGGTCCCACACCGTGGTCCGCCGCATGCTCCGGAACCCGGCCCTGGTCACTGGGGAACACCGCTGGGGCCACACCGGCAAGACCGGGGACCGCTACTTCAAGACCCAGGCCGACGCCCGCACCGGCAAGCCCAAGCACGGGGACCCGGTGGTCCTGGAACTGCCCGAGCCGCCGCTGGACCGGGAGACCTTCGACGCGCTGCAGCAGGTCTTGGACGCTGCCCCGAGGTCCGGCCAGCGGCAGGACAACCAGCAGCGGCAGTGGCTCTCCACGAGGGTTCACGGGACCTGCGGGAGGCACTACCTCGGCGTCCTGGTCCTGGAGCGTTCCGGGGTCCGCAGGCCGGTTTACCGCCCGGAGTGCAAGCGCAGGCCCAAGGCAGGCCAGCCGGTGTGCGACTGCCGACAGATCGACGTCGCCAAACTGGATGCAGCGGTCTGGGCCGAGGTCGTCGGCGTCTTGGGCGATCGGGAGCGGCTGCTGAGACTGGCGGCAGAGTGGACCCAGAACGGGACCACGAGTGAGGCGGACGCGCAGGAGGTGGAGCGGCTGGGGGAGCAGTCCCGCAAGCTCACCCGGGCGATCCAAAGGGCCACGGACGAGGCGTTCATGGCGGACGAGCCGGAGGAGCTGCTGGTGCGGGTGGCCCGCTACCGCTCACAGCTCGCAGACGTGAAGGCCAAGCTGGACGCGCTGCAGTCCGCTGGCCCTGGGGCACGGGGCAACGCCCGACAGCTCACCGAGCTTGCTGCCCTGGCCGACCGGGCAGCGGAGCGGCTGCAGCACTTCGGGGACGCCGAGCGGCTGGAGCTGGTGGAGCTGCTGGCCCTGCGCGTGGAGGTGGCCGGACCCCTGGTGGGTGGCCTCCCGGAATCCGTCACCGTCCGTGGTGTCTTGGACCCACGGGCGCAGTAGCAGACCCAGTAGGACAGCTATGCTGGCCGCCGTGGGCTTCGCCGGACTTCTCGTCTTCATTCTCCGCAGCGACGAAGTACGCGGATTCCTGTTGAACCTCATCCGCACGGCGCTGGCCTTGCCATGAGCCTGCCGCCGGTAGCGCTGCAACGGGCCAATGACCGTGGCAGCGGCCGGGACCAGGGCGGGGGCAGCCGCGTGGTGCTGGGTCCGGCGGTCTCGTTCCGTCGCTGGCGCCGTGGGCCGGGGAATGCCCACGGCGCCGTGACGGCGGAGTTCGCGGTAGCGCTGCCGGCAGTTCTGTTGCTCCTCGCACTGCTCTTGGCGGGAGCCTCCGCGGGCGTAACCCAGCTCAGGCTCGAGGAGGCGGCGCGGGCCGGCGCCAGGGCGCTGGCCCGCGGCGAGGACCCGGCCGCAGTGCAGGGGATCGTCACAACCTTGGCTGGGACGTCGGCAACGGCGTCCGTTGCGGCCGAGGGCGAGTGGCTCAGCGTCACGGTGGCTGACGGTGTGGGCGGGCCGCTGGGGGCAACTGTGCCCTGGACACTCACAGCCAGGGCCACCACGCGGAGCGAAAGGCCAGCCGCCGCGGCCACTCCCCGGTTGGAGCCGGTCGTGGCCCCGGAGGAGGCAGCCGCGTGAACAGGCAACTCGAGGAAAATCCGGAGCGCGGTTCGGGAACAGTACTGGCTGCGGGCCTGGCGTTGGTTGTCATCATGGCGATGGCCCTGATGTTGTTGTTCGCACAGTCCGCGGCGATGGCCAGCAGGGCAGCGGCAGCGGCGGACCTCGCTGCCCTGGCCGCGGCCGATGCCCTGCGCGGGATCACGTCCGGAGACCCCTGCACGGTGGCCGCCGAGGTAGCAGCCCGCCATGATGCGGCACTCGTCAGCTGTACGGAAGGGGCCGGCCAGACCGTCATGGTCCGAACGGAGCTGAATGCACGCACACTGGTTGGCGCCGCAACCGGTCAGTCGCGGGCCGGACCGCCGCCCTGAGCGGCTGTGGTGCTGAATGGCTCTGTGTTGGCCAGGAATTCCGCACCGCCGGGAGGCATTTCACGCGCGTCTTTGAGGAGGACGTCGATGAGCGTGACGGCGGCAGCCTTGTCCAGCGGATTGTTCTTGTTCCCGCATTTGGGGGACTGGACGCAGGACGGGCAGCCCGACTCGCATTCACACGCCTTGATGGCGTCGCGCGTCGCGGAGAGCCACACCTTTGCCTTGTCGAAGCCGCGTTCGGCAAAGCCAGCACCGCCGGGGTGCCCGTCGTACACAAAGATGGTGGGCACGCCGGTGTCGGCGTGGATGGCGGTGGACACTCCGCCGATGTCCCAGCGGTCGCTGGAGGCGACGAGCGGCAGCAGGCCGATCGCCGCGTGTTCGGCGGCGTGCAGAGCCCCCGGGAATTGCGCCTCGACCAGCCCGGCGCCTGTCAGCGAACGGTTCTCCACCACAAACCAGACTGCCTTCGTGAACAGGTCCCGGGCGCCCAGCTCCAGCGGCTCCTCGCCCAGGATTTCATTCGAGATCAAGGCCTTGCGTTGAAAGGAAACCACCTGCGTTGTCACTTTCACATCGCCGAAGTGCACAGCGATATCGCCCCAGTGCTCGGTCCGGAGTGTTTCGAGCACTTCGATCTGGGTCACGTCCCGGGCCGTTGTGTAGTAGTCGGGGTTGGCGCGCCGGACCACCACACAGTGGTCGTCTTCGTTCAGGTCCTCCACCACATAGCTGTCGCCCTGGTGCACGTAGATGGCCCCTGTGTGCGCCTGGTAATGCGTCTGAGGCGAGTCCATCGTCCCAAGGAGGGAGCCAGTGTCGGCGTCGACGATGCTCACCGGTCCGCCTCCGTCGGCGCGAAGGTTCACCATGGCCGCAGCGCTCTGGGAGTGCGTCCAGAACCAGCCCGCCGGCCGGCGGCGCAAATAGCCCTGCGCCACGAGCTGCCCCAACAGCTTCTCTGCTGTGCCGCCGAACAGTGCCAGCTCAGCCACGCCCAACGGAAGCTCCGCGGCGGCGGCACACAGATGCGGCCCCAGCACGTACGGATTGGAGGGATCAAAGACGGTGGCCTCCACTGACACGTCGAAAATCGCCTCCGGATGGTTCACCAGGTAGGTGTCGAGCGGATCATCGCTGGCCACAAACGCGGCAATGGCATCCTGGCCCGCGCGCCCTGCCCGGCCGATCTGCTGGAACAGCGACGCCCTGGTGCCTGGCCAGCCCGCCACCAGGACGGCATCCAGCCCGGAAATGTCGATCCCCAGCTCAAGGGCGGACGTGCTGGAGACACCCAGCAGTTCGCCTGACCTCAAGGCCTTTTCCAGGGCCCGCCGTTCTTCCGGAAGGTACCCGGAACGGTAAGCGGCCACGCGTTGGGGAAGGCTGGGATCCACTTCGTCCAAAAGGCGCTTGGTGATCGAAGCGATCGTTTCCGCACCGCGGCGCGACTTGATGAAAGCGATGGTCCGGATCCGGGACGAAACCAGGTTCGCCAGCAGATCGGCCGTTTCAGCAACGGCCGTGCGGCGTTCCTTGGCGCCGTTCTCGCCCTTGAGCTCGGTCAATGCAGGTTCCCAGAAAGCAACGGTGGTGGAACCATGCGGCGAGCAGTCCTCGGCAACGGCCCGGACCGGTGCCCCGATCAGGCGGCCGAACGATGTGCCTGGCTCAGATGCTGTGGCAGACGCGGCGATGAACACCGGACCGGGATGGGTTGTCCCGGCACCGTAGTACGCGCAGATGCGTCGCAGCCGGCGCATCAGGTTGGCCACGTGCGAGCCG
Organism: Pseudarthrobacter cellobiosi; assembly: GCF_023913815.1. Lineage (NCBI taxonomy): Bacteria > Bacillati > Actinomycetota > Actinomycetes > Micrococcales > Micrococcaceae > Pseudarthrobacter > Pseudarthrobacter cellobiosi. The sequence continues at coordinate 427,623 of NZ_JAMXBK010000028.1, read as the reverse complement.
AACACCCCACGGTAGCTGTGGGCCTCATCCACAATCACGTACCGCAGCCGCCGGAAGAAGCTGGCCCACCAGGCATGATTGGGAAGGATGCCGAAGTGGAGCATGTCCGGATTCGCCAGGATGAAATTGGCGTGGTCCCGGATCCACCGGCGGGACGCGGGGTCGGTGTCGCCGTCGTACGTCTCGGCCCGCACGGTGGGCAGTTTCAAGGAACGGATGGCTGCGAGCTGGTCGGCAGCGAGTGCCTTCGTGGGGGAGAGGTAAAGCGTCACGGCGCCGTCGTCGTGGATTTTTCCCGGTTCGGACAGGACGCGCAGTTCGGAGCGGTGGATGGCGTCGAGCGCCGGCAGTTGGTAGGCCAAGGACTTACCGGAGGCGGTGCCGGTGGCGATGACCACGTGCTCGCCGCAGTGGGCCAGGTTGGCGGCCTGGATCTGGTGCCGGTAGGGCTTGTGGATGCCCAGGGAGCCATAAGCGGCCACAAGATCCGGATGCGCCCACGCCGGCCACGGTTCGTGGACTGCCTGGCGGGCGGGGATGGTGCGGACATGACGCAGCTGCTCCGGGTCCGGGCCTCGGCCCAGCAAAGGAATCAGGGAGTCATGGGGGTTCACCCAAACATTCTTTCACCCGGGGAAAAATCACCCCACGGAAAGGTCTGCGCCTTCATCAGACGTGGACAGCATCAGTACGCGGCAAACAGTGGACCAGCCCAGATGGGAATACAGCTTCTGGCCGTCGATGGAGGCCAGCAACAGGCCGTTCTCTACATCCGGTCCGATGGCCTGCGCAGCAAGGGCCTTCATGATGAAGCTGCCCAGGCCGCGGCGCTGGAACGCGGGTTGGACCACAATCTTGTCGAACACTGCAGTCTCGCCAACCACAAAAACCCTGCCGCTCGCCGCCACCGTGTCACCCGAGCGGACCACCGCGTGGTGGACGCCGTCGAGTTCGGAGGTGACCATGTTCAGGTCATCGTCGGAGAGCCACGGATCTTCCGTATCCTGGGTGGACATGTCCACAATCATCATGGCCTGCGATGCGGACGTAACGTTCAGTCCGTGCTGTTGGGCCAGTGCCGTGAAGCGGGCGGGATTGTTGCTGAGGATGGTCAGGACCCTGGCCGGAGCCTCCGCGGTCTTCGCAGCCAGGGCCGCGAACTCGTCATCGGAGGGGTCGTGGGCAAAATATTCCCACTCCCCGGTAGTGTCGGCCCGCAGTGCGGCGGGGAAGCGGCCCTCAACCGATATCTGGTAACCGCGGCAGCCGGCCCAGCCAGCTACCCAAACTTCAAGAAGGCGTGTGATGTCTTCAACCAAGGCGTCCGGACTCATGTCATGAGGGTATTCCAGCCCCGACACAAGCAACAGGGGTAGGGTGCCCCGATGTGACTTGATTATGGAATCGTGACCAGACAAGACTGACGGCATGCCCGCCACCAAGGATCTGTCCAAGAACATATTTCCGCTGCCCCTGCTGGTCTGTGTCGCCTTAATGGTGGCCATGGTGGGCGGCGCAAGGTACTGGGAGACGGTGGCGCGGATGCTTTCGCGGTCGCCGCGACGGCCACGGTGGTGCCCTTCGCCGTCGTCGTCCTGGGGTACCGGGCAGGTGAAACCGCCCTGAACAGGCGCGACGCCGCCACCGCAGCAGCGCAGCCTTAGCCCCGGCCAACCGGCGGGTCCGGTGCCCGGCAACCCAGTACCCTTAAATACGTGGCTTTGAACCGAATTGTGCTCTTTTACGGCTTTACCCCCATCGCAGATCCGGACGCGGTGCGGCTCTGGCAACGTGCCCTGTGCGAAAAACTCGGGCTGACCGGACGCATCCTCATTTCCAAGGACGGCATCAACGCCACGGTGGGCGGCGAAATCGGGGCGGTCAAGCAATACGTGAAGACCACACGCGAATACAAGGGTTTCCACGGCATCGACGTGAAATGGTCCGACGGCGGCGCGGAGGACTTCCCGCGGCTGAGCGTTAAGGTCCGGGACGAGATCGTCTCCTTCGGCGCGCCCGGCGAACTCAAGGTGGATGAGCACGGCGTGGTGGGCGGCGGCACTCATCTGAAGCCCGAAGAACTGCACGAACTGGTGGAGGCCACGAAACAGGCCGGCGAGGACGTGGTGTTCTTCGATGGCCGCAACGCCTTCGAAGCCCAGATCGGCAAGTTCAAGGACGCGATCGTCCCCGACGTGGCCACCACCCACGATTTCATCAAGGAGCTCGACTCCGGCAAGTACGACGCCCTCAAGGACAAGCCGGTGGTCACGTACTGCACCGGCGGCATCCGCTGCGAGGTGCTCTCCAGCCTGATGGTGAACCGCGGCTTCAAGCAGGTGTACCAGCTCGACGGCGGCATCGTCCGCTACGGCGAAACGTTTAAGGACCAGGGCCTCTGGGAAGGCTCGCTCTACGTGTTCGACAAACGCATGCACCTGGAATTCAGCGAGGACGCGAAGACCATCGGGGAGTGCGTCCGCTGTGCCGCGCCCACGAGTAAGTTCGAGAACTGCTCCAACCCGAGCTGCCGCACGCTGACGCTGTACTGCGCGGAGTGTGCCGCCAGCCCGGAGACGCTGCGATGCCCCGAAGGCTGCGCGGCCTGAACGGTGCGGCCGGTTCAAAGCTGGCAGGCACAAAAGTTCAGAGCCGGGCCAGCCGGTAGGCGAAATTGGCGGGGGACTGCGCTTCAACCTGGAAATGCAGCACCGTTTCCTTGGACAGGTAGATCACGCTTTCGCGCCGTGATCCGCAGCGGAGGCTGAGGTCCACCATGGTGAATTCGTCATTGCGGACTTTGAAGTCGACGCGCCGCTGGCTCCGGCACACCAGCACGAGGACGTAGGTTCCCGCGGGGACGGGCTCCGTGGCGTCCGCGCGGATTTCCTCCGCGCGCAACAGGCCGAATGTCCTGTGCGCCACCTGCAGGCCGGGCCCCACTTGGGACTCCGTCAGCCAGGCCTCCATTTCAGCCTCGCTGACGGGATCGTTCCGCCACAGCTCAGCGCGCGACCCCGGCACGGTCACCTCCGGCACGGCCGGGGCGTTCTCCGCGGGACGCCACCCTTCGTCGTACGTGTATTCACATCCGGCGAGCGCAGATCCGGCCATCAGGGCGCCCGCCGTCCAGAGCACGACGGCGGCCCTCACTCGGGTGCGCATGGATACCGACCGGGACGGGCAAGCACCCGGACGAGGTACCGCCCTCCGGGGCGGCGGCGCCCCCAGCGTTGCGGGCATACTCCGACTCTATGCCCGGCACGGACCCCAATCCAGAGCCTCGCGGAAGTGAGGGGAGGGCTGGTCGGGGGAGTTAGGGGCTGCTGCTTGCCGGGGCTACGGGGGCCGGACCGGCCAGCGGTCCGGCAGGAGCCTTTTCGATGCGAAGGGCGGCGACCGAGGATTCTCCGCCGCTGGTGGGCGCCAGCGTAGCCGTCACCCGTCCGGCCGTCAGCTGCACGGTGGATTCGAAGGGATCGCCGCAGAGAACCTGAAGGTCCAGGAGCTGGACACTGCCCTGCGAAACGGTGAGCTTCGCCGCGGGGCCGAGACTGGGGCTGCAGGCTACCCGAATGAGATAGGAGCCGTGGTCCGGCACCAAACCCATCAGGCTTGAGCCGGTGTTTCCCATGCCGCCCAGCGTTGACGCCACCCTGCGGTCCGTTTCCGGTCCGAGCTGCGCCTCCACCTCGGCGATTAGTTCAAGTTGGCGGGCCTCTTCTTGGGCACTGGGACTGCCTGGCCCATCGCCAGGAACCGGTGGCAGCGCGGCGGTGCTCGCGCCTGGCAGAGGTTCGGAATCCGCGTACTCGCACGCACTCAAACCGAACGCTGCCACGAGCATGCAGGCGGCCGCCGCAGCTCCCCGCGGCATGGATCGGCGCGCACCGGACTTTCCCCCAAGAAATGCCATTCCCCGAGCCTACCGCCGAGCGGCTGGCAACTAACCCGCGGTTACCAGCTGGTAGGCGTAGATCAGCGGCGCATCGACGCTGGAGGCGCTGAGCTCCAGCGGTCCGGATTCCAGGAGCGTGATCTTGATGGACTCCCGCGCGCCGTAGCAGGCCGCCCCGAGGTCGGCGAGTTCCTTGCCGCCGGACCGCACTGCGAGGAAGGCCTTGCCGCCGCCTTCGCAGACGAGTGTCAGCGTGTACTTGCCTGCCGGCACGTTTTCCGTGTGGTCAATGGGCTGGGCGTTGAGGATCTTGCCGGAATCCTCGGCAACGATGCCGCTGGCCGACGGCATCGCCGTGGCCTTCCAGGCCGGCACATCGGCGTTCTCCACCGAAAGCTGCTGCGCGCAGCCCGAGACGCCGAGGAGGACAGCTGCTGCAGCCACAGCGGAGAGGGCGCGCGCCATGGAGGAAGGAAACGGAACCATGCTTCTAACTTACCGGGCGATCGGGGCCGTCTTCACCCGGCGATCAGCTCCTGTCCTTCGCCGCGGTGCACCGCAAGGTACACCCTGTCCCGCAGGATGTTGGCCTCCCCGTCTGTCAGCGTCCGGTCCAGCGGCTGCAGCACCAGCCGCAGCAAAACGTTGACCTGCCCGGCATCCATCCGGAGGCGCTCGACGGCGGTCGGCGGCAGCTCGGCCGTCGTGGTCACGGCCACGACCTCCAAAGCCGCCAGGACCTCGGCGTCCGGACCGAGGGCGGTGCGGACAAGGTCGCCCAGGAGTTCGACGTCGGCATCGGCGGCGGTGTCCAGCACCAGCGAAAGGTCCCGCCGGATTTCCGGCATGGCGGAGACGGAACGGTACGGCGCTAGGTCAAGCATCTGCGACTGGACGTCCGGATGCCCCGAGCGCAACAGGCGGATGTCCGCGATGCCTTTCCGCAGCATCAGCGCCCGGTCCAGCCCCAAGCCGAGGGCCAGGCCCGCCCAGCGCCGCGGGTCCAGGCCGGAGCCACGCAGGACCGGAGCGGCCGCCAGCCCGCACTCCGCCAGCTCCAGCCACTCGGGGCGCCCATCCGGCTGCGTCATCAGCACGTCCAGCTGCCGTCCTGCTGCGGTATAACTGTGCCGCGCCGCGGTAGAACGCCACTGCACGTCCGGGTACAGCGCCGCGGGGAGCACCGCCTCCACCACCGCCTCCATCATCGCGTCCAGGTCGGAAGGACCAAGCAGCCCGCGCGCCTTGAGCCGCCAGAGGTCCACCTGGTGCGGGGCGCCCACATGCGTTCGGTCGATCGCATCGCGCCGGTACACCAGGCCCGGGAGCACATGCAGTTCGTCGTAGTGGCCCAGCTCGCCGCGGAGCGAATCCAGCAGCGCCGGGATGCCCGCGGACGCATGGCTCCGGAGCATCACCGTGGGGCTCACGTGGCGGGAATAGCGCGAGTCCCGGGTGACGTCGTCGGGCGAGTATCCCAGCCGGTCATAGTTGTCAGCGGTGGCCACGAGCGGGTTGAGCCGGTGCGTCCGGGACGGCACGCCCCAGAGTCGCTCCAGCGCCGCAACCAAGTCGGCCAAGAGCAGCTGCATGGCGTGCGGGCCGGCGCCGGGATCGGAAAGGTCGCGCAGGGAAAGGGCGGAGTTGAGCTGGCTGAGGGAGAGGTAAGTCTTCATGTTCGGGGGTCCTTTGGTGCATCAGGTAGGGGAGGGGGAGATCACCCTCAACCGCTGAGCCGGACGGACCCCGGCAGCGCCAGTCAGGCGCGCGATGGGAAGCCCGTGCGGCCGGTGAGCGGCCGAGGGCTGATAAATCGCTGCTGCCTATGCATGCGTCCATGATACGCCGCACCTTCCTAAGGCTCTTGACCTTGACGCTACGTCGACATCGGCCTGCTCAAGCCCAGCCGCACCGGCCACAACGGTTACCGCTACTACAACCAGGATGCGCTGGTGCAGCTCCAGCGCATCCTGCTCCTACGCGGGCTGGGGCTGGGCCTGCCGGTGATCAGCCAGGTGCTCGACGACGAAACGGACGCCGCCGAAGCCCTTACCGGGCATCTCGAATCTCTCAAGCAGGAACGGGTCAGGCTGGCGCGGCAGATCGCGTCGGTCACACAAACCATCGAAGCAGTGAAAGGAGGTGGCGAAATCATGGCAGAAGACATGTTCAGCGGTTTCGACCACACGCAGTACAAGGACGAAGTGGAAGAACGCTGGGGCAAGGATGCCTACGCGAAGGGGGATTCGTGGTGGCGCGGCATGAGCACCGAGAAGAAGGCGGCGTGGAAGCAGCGCTCGCAGCAGCTGGGCGAGGACTGGATCGCCGCCGCCACGGCGGGTATCGCACCGGACAGCGCGGCGGCCCAGGACATCGCCAGGCGGCACGTCGAATGGCTGACCGGCATCCCGGGCACCCCGGCGTCGGACGCCCGCGGCAAGGGTGACGTCAAGGCATACGTCACCGGGCTCGGCGAAATGTACGTTGCGGACCCCCGGTTCGCGAAGAACTACGGCGGCGCGGAGGGTGCCGGCTTCGTCCGGGATGGCCTGAAGATCTACGCGGCGGAGAACCTGTAGCCCGTCAGGAGGAAGCCTGCCCGCCAATAGACTTGGGCGGTGACTGATTCCACGCATTTCCTGGCCGGCAACACCCCCGATGCCCCGCGCAGCGACCTCCCCGGGCTGCTGACGGCGCTCGCCGCGGACCTGCGCCGGGTGGATTACACGCTCGACGGCGTGGCGGGGCTGCTGGGCGAGTCAGCCTACCGCGCGCTGAACCGGGACCAGATCATCCCGGCGCTGCTAGCCACCGAGAGTGCCACGGAGGGTGAGGCTGCGCACGGTGAGAAGACGACGGCGGCGCTCGCCGCCGTCGTGCGTCTCTGGCTCCTGGCGGAACCGCAGACGCGGGAAACGCTCGACGCCGCCCTGCCGGGAATCCGGGCTGACGGCCTGGTCGAGCTGGGGCTGCTCGAGCCCGTGCCCGGCCCAGATCGGCCCGGCGCTGAGCTGCCCGCCGCCGATCAGCCGGCGCAGGACTTGCTGCAGGCAAAAGCGGATCTGCGGCCGTACGGCTGGGACGCCAATGAGGACGGCAGCGGCGGCGCCGAACTCTGGGTGGCCAGCGACCTCGCCGCGCACCAGCAGGCCGGCATGCTGCGGCACGACCATGTGCTGGGGATCGGGCAGGCGTCCACCACGCTGGTGCAGACCACCGTCCGCCGCCACGTCGCCAAGGCCCTGGACCTGGGCACGGGCTGCGGCATCCAGTCCTTCCACCTCCTGCACCATGCCGAGCATGTGACGGCAACGGACATCTCGGAGCGGGCCCTGGCCTTCACCCGGTTTAACCTCCTACTTAATGCCGCGGCCCTGCACCTGGACCCGGAACACCTGGAGGACCGGGTGAGCCTTCGGCTGGGGTCGCTCCTGGAGCCCGTAGCCGGGGAGGAATTCGAGCTAGTGGTGTCCAACCCGCCCTTTGTGATCACGCCGAGGACCCTGGGCGAAGCCGCGTCCGGACAGTTCACCTACCGCGACGGCGGGCTGCCCGGCGATGACATTGTGTCCTCGCTGGTGGCGGCGCTGCCCGGTGCGCTGGCCCCGGGCGGCACCGCGCAGATGCTGGGCAACTGGGAAATTCCCGCCGGGACCGAGTGGCACGAGAGGCCCAAGAGCTGGATCGGTCCGGACGCGGATGCCTGGTTCATCCAGCGCGAGCAGGTGGGCCCGGAGCAGTACGCCGAAACGTGGCTGCAGGACGCGTCCGAATCCCGCGACCGGAGGCATTACCGAGACGCTTACGCGGCCTACTTGGCGGACTTCGGGTCCCGGAACGTGGCGGGGATCGGCTTCGGGATGATCTGGCTGCGCCGGCCGGCGGGACAGGTCGCCGGACCGGAAGCGGGACCCGGCGCCGCCTCCATCAGCCGTTTCGAGGAAATCACGTACCCCATTGAGCAGCCCATCGGGCCCCACCTGGGCGCCGCCGTCGAGCGTTCCGACTGGCTGGCCGCCAACAGCCTGGCGGACGCGCACCTGCTCGTCGCGGACGACGTCACCGAGGAACGCCATCAGCGCCCCGGCGCCGAGCACCCCGGCGTGATCCTGCTGCGGCAGGGTGCGGGCCTGCGCCGGACCAACCTGCTCAGCACCGAACTCGCCGGATTTGTCTCCGCCTGCGACGGTGACCTCTCCGGCGGCCAGATCATCGGTGCCCTCGCGGCGCTGCTCGGCGGGAGCCTCGCCGGAGAGGACGGGTTCGACGGTGACGCGTTCCGGACCAGGCTGCTCGACGACGTCGCGAACCTGGTCAGCGACGGTTTCCTGGTTCCTTCCGAGCCTGCTGAATAGTGGTTTGGCGGGCACCGGAACACCCCAAATCGGGGTCCCGGATGTGCCTGATGAGTCAACGGGTTTTCCACATGAATGCGCACTATCGTCCAAAATATGGTGAACTAGGCCAATATGGGCTCATCTGCCCGAGCAACCTTTTTCTGTAGGAGCACCGTGCCAAGCAAGGCCAAAACAGGCAAGAAACTCGTGATTGTGGAGTCTCCGGCCAAGAGCAAGACCATCGCCAAGTACCTCGGCGAGGGCTTCATCGTAGAGGCCTCAATCGGTCACATCCGCGACCTGCCGCAGCCGTCTGAGCTCCCCGCAGAACTGAAGAAAACCTCGGTGGGCAAGTTCGCCGTCGACATCGAAAACGACTTCAAACCCTATTACGTGGTGTCCGCGGACAAACGGAAAAAGGTCACCGAGCTGAAGGCCGCGCTCAAGGATGCCGACGCTCTCTATCTCGCAACCGATGGGGACCGCGAGGGCGAGGCCATCGCGTGGCACCTGCTGGAAGTGCTCAAGCCCAAGGTCCCCGTGTACCGGATGACATTCGGCGAAATCACCAAGGAAGCCATCCACCGCGCCATGGACAACCTGCGCGATGTTGATACGGCACTGGTGGACGCGCAGGAAACCCGCCGCGTCCTGGACCGCCTCTACGGCTACGAGATTTCCCCCGTGCTGTGGCGCAAGGTGGCCCGCGGCCTGTCCGCCGGCCGCGTCCAGTCCGTGGTCACGCGCATGGTGGTGGACCGTGAACGCGAACGCATGGCCTTCAAGGCCGCCTCCTACTGGGACCTGACGGGCCAGTTCGGGGCAGGTGCCGGTTCGTTCAAGGCCAAGCTCGCTGCGGTTGACGGCGCCAAGGTGGCCAGCGGCCGCGACTTCAACGACGACGGCGTTCTTACCTCGCGCAATGCGGCGCACCTCAACGAGGAACTCGCCACGTCACTGGCCGCCGGTCTCCAGGATGCGGACTTCCGTGTCCGGTCTGTGGACACCAAGCCGTATACCCGCCGTCCGGCCGCGCCTTTCACCACGTCCACGCTGCAGCAGGAGGCCGGCCGCAAGCTCCGCTTCTCCTCCAAGAGCACCATGCAGGTGGCCCAGCGGCTGTACGAAAACGGCTACATCACCTATATGCGTACCGACTCCTCGGCGCTGAGCGATGAAGCCGTCACGGCCGCCCGCCGCCAGGCCTCCGAGCTGTACGGCCCCGAGTACATCCCGGCGTCGCCCCGCGTGTACACCAGCAAGGCTGCGAACGCGCAGGAAGCCCACGAGGCCATCCGCCCCGCCGGTGACTCCTTCCGCACCCCGGCGCAGGTGGCCAAGCAGCTCTCCGGCGACGAGTTCCGCCTGTACGAACTGATCTGGAAGCGCACCGTCGCATCCCAGATGGGTGACGCCAAGGGTTCGACGGCGACCATCCGCCTGGGTGCAGTTGCCACCGATGGCCGGGACGCCGAATTCTCCGCCTCCGGCACCGTCATCACCTTCCCCGGCTTCCTGGCCGCCTATGAAGAAGGCAAGGACGAAAGCCGCGGGGACGACGACTCCGACGAAGCCCGGCGGCTGCCGAACGTGGCCAAGGACGATGCCCTCACGGCGTCGGACATTGTGGCCGTGGGCCACGAGACCTCGCCGCCGCCGCGCTTCACCGAAGCTTCGCTGACCGCCGAGCTGGAGAAGAAGGGCATCGGTCGCCCTTCAACCTACGCCTCCACTATCTCCACCATCCAGGACCGCGGCTACGTCCGGAAGCAGGGTTCCGCGCTGGTGCCCAGCTGGATCGCCTTCTCGGTGATCCGCCTGCTCGAGCAGCACTTCACGGACTATGTAGACTACGAGTTCACGGCGGACATGGAAGGCGACCTGGACAAGATCGCCAACGGCCAGGCCGTTGGGTCTGCCTGGCTCAAGCACTTCTACTACGGTGAAGATTCCGATCCGGGCCTGCTCAGCATCGTGAACAACCTGGGCGAGATCGACGCCCGGGAAATCAACTCCGTGCCCATCACCGAAGGCATCACCCTGCGCGTGGGCAAGTTCGGTCCCTACCTGGAGAGCTCCATCCCCACGGTGGACGCCAAGACCGGCGAAATCGTGGAGAACTCCCGCGCCAACGTCCCCGAGGACCTGGCGCCGGACGAACTGACGGCGGCGAAGGCCATCGAACTGATGGAAACGGCTGCGCCGGAAGAACGCGTACTGGGCGACGACCCCCACACCGGGCACAGCGTTGTCGCCAAGAACGGCCGCTACGGCGCCTACGTCACCGAAGTCATCCCCGAGATGACCGAGGAACAGCTGGCCAACCAGCCCGTTGAGTACTACAAGAACGGCAAGCCGAAACCGCCGAAAAAGCCGGTCAAGGCCAAGCCGCGCACCGGTTCGCTGTTCGCGTCCATGACCGTGGATTCCGTCACCCTGGACGAAGCGCTGCAGCTCATGAGCCTGCCCCGCGCCCTGGGCGAGGACACCGAAGGCAACCTCATCACGGTGCAGAACGGCCGCTTCGGACCGTACCTGAAGAAGGGCACGGACTCCCGCTCCATCGGCACCGAAGAGGAAATCTTCACCATCACGCTGGAGCAGGCGCTGGAGATCTACTCCCAGCCCAAGCAGCGCGGCGCCCGTGCCGCGGTGGCGCCGCTGGCCGAGTTCGGACCGGACCCCGTTTCCGAGAAGAACATCGTGGTCAAGGAAGGCCGCTTTGGCCCGTACATCACCGACGGCATCACCAACATCACCGTCCCGCGGTCCACATCCTTGGAGGAACTGACCCGCGAACAGGCCGTCGAGCTCCTCGCCGAGAAGCGGGCCAAGGGTCCGGTCAAACGCACCACAACGGCCCGCAAGGCCCCGGCCAAGAAGAAGGCCCCCGCCAAGAAGTAAGTATGGGCGGAATTGCGCCGAGCTCTCCAACGTGGTCGAGTAGATACATGACTGAACAGCCCGGCACAGCCGATCTCACGCCGCTCAACGAACTCGAAGAGAAGCTCGCCCAGGGCGGCCAGCCCGAGGGCAGCCCGGTGGACGTCATCCTGTCCTTCCTCAACAGCGAGGTCTACGTCATCAGCACCGACGGGATCGAGGGGGAGGATTCCCAGGTGGAGCCGCTGGTATTGGCGAACGCCGACGGCGAGCCCGTCCTTGCGGTGTTCTCGCACCCCAGCCGCGTTGACGAGCAGTATCTTGAGGCGGCGCCGAACGTCCTGGGGACCCAGGGTGCAGCCATCATCGCCAACATTGGCGAGGAATTGGGCATGGTGATCAACCCCGGCGCTGCGTATGGGTTTGAGATCAACCCGGAGGGCGTCGCCAACATCAAGCGCGACTTCAAGCGGGCCGATGAGCTTCCCGACGGCGCACCCGAGGACGCCTCCGCAAACTGACATCTTTAGTGCAGGTTGTGAGTAAGGGCCTGGCCGGGGGAATAATGGCAGGATGCGGCTAGGCGTCCTCGATATCGGGTCAAACACTGTCCACCTTCTCCTGGTGGATGCCCACCCTGGCGCGCGTCCGGTGCCTTTCGCGTCGCACAAACGGCCCATATCCCTGGTCCAATACCTGGATGCCGACGGCAACATCACAGACGAAGGGCAGCACGAGCTGACCGAATTCGTCCTTGAAGCCTGGGAGTTTGCCGCCAGGCACAAGGCGGACGACCTGCTGGCTTTCTGTACGTCGGCCATCCGTGAAGCCACTAACGGCCCTGCCGTGCTGGCCCGGGTCAAGCACGAAACCACTGTCACCCTGCAGGAACTGACCGGCAGCGAAGAAGCCTCCATGACCTTCTTCGCCGTCCGCCGCTGGTACGGCTGGGGTGCGGGACCGATCCTGAACCTGGACATCGGCGGCGGCTCCTTCGAAATGGCCTTCGGGCAGGACGAACTGCCCGAAGTGGCCACTTCGGTGCCGCTGGGCGCCAGCCGCCTGACCCGCGACTGGCTGGCTGAGGACCCGCCTTCCGCCAAGAGCGTCAAAGAGCTGCGCCGCTACATCCGGGCCACCCTCGCCCCGGCGGTCAGGCAGTTCGACGGTCTGGGCCGCGCCAACGTTGTGGCCGGAACCTCCAAGACCTTCCGGTCGCTCGCCAGGGTAGCCGGGGCAGCCCCGAGCGCCGCAGGGCCCTACGTGAAGCGCACCCTCAACGCCACGGATCTGGGCGTGTGGGCGCAGCGCATTTCGGCCATGAAGTCCGAGGACCGGCTCTTTCTGCCGGGCGTGTCAGAGGCCCGCGCACACCAGCTGCTCGCCGGGGCTCTGGTGGCCGAGGCTGCCTTGGAAATGTTCAAGTTCAAGAAGATCAGGATCTGCCCGTGGGCGCTGCGTGAAGGGCTGATCCTGCGCCGGCTCGACCAGTTGGTCTTTGCCGGTCCGCTGGATCCGGCCCCGCATATCGTGGAGCCCGCCGCGGCACGCCAGGCTATCGAGGCTTCACCCGCCTGAGGCCCGCCGCGGCTTGATTGAGGCCCGCTATGCCTGCGGCCTGCCTGGCCGAAAGAAACCGTTAACGCGAAAGCGCCGGCGTCCGCAGCAGGAAAATGGGGGAAAACCTGCTGCAAGCCACCGGCGCCTCGGGCAAACATCCCCATGCTTGCCGCATCACTCGCACCCTCAATGAGGTAATAACTACGTTAGGCGGCGAAGTTGTGTGCAAGCTGCAGCGAACATGGGAGTCGGCTGTGAATCGGTTTCGGCGGGTTCCCTCTTTTCCCGATTCGTTCCATTTCTGCAGCCGCCCACCCGAACTGCAATGATGGAAGCATGAGCAACCGAATCGCCTTCCTGGGCTGTGGATCCATGAACGAAGCCATCCTCGCCGGCCTCCTGGGCGGGGGAACCGACCCCGCCGACGTCGTGGCCACAGTCAGGCGTGCTGAACGCGCTGCGGAACTGGCCGTGCGTCACCACGGCATCACGGCCATCGCAGGCGAGGAGGAACCGGACAACAACAAGCAGGCAGCCAAGGGATCCGCCGTCGTAATCCTTGGCGTCAAACCGGTGGGCATCGTCGACCTGGCGCGCGAGATTAGCGGCTCACTGTCCCCGAAGGCCATCGTTGTCAGCGTTGCCGCAGCCGTGTCGCTGGCGCAACTGGAAGCTGCGCTGCCTCCCGGACAGCCGGTGATCCGCGCTATGCCGAACACCCCTGCCAAGCTGGGCCGCGGCGTCGTGTCCGTCTCACCCGGAACCAACTGCACGCCGGAACAGCTCCAGACCGTCAAGGACATCCTTCGGGCCACTGGCACCGTGGTGGAGGTGCGCGAGGATCAGGTGGATGCGTTGTCGGCCATCAGCGGCTCGGGTCCCGCCTACGCGTTCTACCTGGCCGAGGCTATGGCAGCTGCCGGCGTCGAGCTGGGCCTTGATCCCGAGTTGTCGCTGCTCCTGGCGCGGGAGACGGTCGCTGGCGCGGGCTTTATGCTTGCCGAGCCGGGCGCCGATCCTTCGGCCCTGCGCAAGGGAGTGACCAGCCCCAACGGCACCACCGAACGGGCCATCGCCACCTTCGACGACCGGGGCATACCAGCCATCATCGCCGCCGGCGCCCGCGCCGCAGCAGACCGCTCCGCGGAGATCACCAGGCAGCTCGGCTGAGCCCCGGAGCGGAGTTCTACGGCCGGGCGGCGAACCGTTCGAGCAGGTCCACGTGCCCGGACACGATCAGCATGTCGCGGGCGGACACCTTGGTTTCTGGGCGGGCGTAGGTGAAGTCCTCGCCGGGCGATTTCACGCCCACGATGGTCACGCCGTACTTGGAGCGCACCTTGGACTCATCCAGCGTGAAGCCCACAGTCTCGCGCGGCGGGTACATTTTCACGATGGCGAAGTCGTCGTCGAACTCGATGAAGTCCAGCATGCGTCCGGAGACCAAGTGCGCTGCGCGGACGCCGGCGTCCGCCTCGGGGTAGATCACGTGGTTCGCGCCGATCCGGGTGAGGATCTTGCCGTGCGACGGCGTGATGGCCTTGACCCAGAGGTGCTCGATGCCGAGGTCCACCAGGTTCACGGTGATCAGCACGGAGGACTCGATCGAGGTGCCGACCCCACAAACGGCAGAGCTGAACTCCTGTGCACCGAGCTGGCGTAGCGCATCGATATTGGTGGCGTCGGCCTCCACCACGTGGGTGAGGAGCGGTGCCCATTTCTGGACCAGGTTCCGGTCGCGTTCGATTGCGAGCACCTCGCGGCCCTGTTTCACGAGCTGCTCGGCGGTGGACGAGCCGAAGCGGCCCAGCCCGATCACCAGTACCGGCGCGTTGTGGGCGGGGCGGTTGGGGGCGCCTGAGGAATTAGCCAATGATGGGCCTCTCTTCCGGGTAGTGGTACAGCTGGCTGCGTTGGCGCAGGGCCAGGCCAGCTGCAAGGGTGACGGTGCCGACGCGGCCCGCGAACATCAGGGCGGTGAGGACATACACGCCCGACGGCGGCAGTTCGGCACTGAGGTTTGTGCTCAGTCCCACGGTGGCAAAGGCTGAAATGGTTTCGAACAGCACGCGGTCCAGGGATGCGCCGCTGATTTGCAGGAGCAGGAACGCCGAGACGGAGACCAGAGTGGCGCCCGCCACGATCACGGAGATGGCCACCCGCATGGTCCCCTGGGGGATGGTCCGGCCATACACCTTCACGTCGGAGTCGCCGCGGGCCTCCGCGGCGATGGCGAGGAACATCACGGCGATGGTGGTCACCTTGATGCCGCCCGCCGTCGACGCCGAACCGCCGCCGGCGAACATGAGGGCGTCGGTGAGCAGCATGGTGGTGGATTCCATGTGGTTCTGGTCCACCAGGTTGAACCCACCGGACCTCGTCATGACAGACGCAAACAATGAATGGGTGATCTTGTCGCCGAGGTCCATGTGGCCGATGGTCCGCACGTTGTCCCACTCCATCAGGGCCCACAGCACGGTGCCGGCGGCCAGCAGGATGAAGGACACCTGGATGGTCAGCTTGGTGTGGAGATTCCACTTCTTCCAGTTGAGCCCGTTCTGCTGCAGGACCATCACAACGGGAAAACCCAGGCTGCCCAGGAACACGCCGAGCATCAGCGGGATGAGGATCCACAGGTCGGTCTCGTACGGCACAATGCCATCCGAATGCGGGGTGAAGCCGGCGTTGTTAAAGGAGGAAATTGCGTAGAAGAATCCATGCCACACCGACTGCCAGAAGGGCTCGCCCAACGTCATAAACCGGGGGATCAGCGCCAGCGCCAGGACACCTTCGATCACCACGGAGGTCACGATGACGATCCGCAGCAGCGTACCCACTTCACCGAGCCGGCCGGCGTTATTCATGGCTTCCTGCGCGATGAGCTTGCCGCGGACGCCAAGCTTCTTGCTCACCATGAGGGCCAGCAGCGACGCGAGCGTGAGGGTTCCCAAGCCGCCCACGAAGATGCCGATCAGGATGACCAGCTGGCCGAAGAAGGACCAGTGCACCGCCGTCGAAACAACCGTCAGGCCGGTCACGCAGACCGCGGACACCGCGGTGAACAATGCCTGGTGTATCGGAGTGGCCGTACCGGTGGCGGAAGAGATGGGCAGCGAGAGGAAGAACGTGAACACCAGGCAGACCGCGCCGAAGGCGCTCAGGGCAAGCCGGGCGGGCGACGTGTTGGCAATGTCGTCGACGAAGTCGCGTACGCGGGTGAAGATCCAGAGGCCTTCGCGCTCCGGTGCGGCGGGGTGCCAGCTGGCCGGGTTCCGGGGCCTCGTCTGGCGTTGCGTCATGGGGGGCTTTTCCTCGGTTGAAACTGTTTCCTCCAGTAGTAAACCACTAATGCCCGCGTAATGGCCGGGCCGGGGCAGTGGCGTCCTCCGGTAGCCTGTCATTGATGACATTCCTGCCCGGTCTCAGCCAGCCCGCGCCACCAACGATGGTGGTGTGGAATTCGGCCATGACGGCCTACAATTTTGGCCCGGGCCACCCGATGGCTCCTGAGCGCATGGACCTGACCGCCCGGCTGGCCCGCAGCCTCGGCCTGCTGGACCTTGCCCATGTGTCCGTGGAGGCTCCGGAGGTTGCATCCGATGCCGAACTGGAAACCGTGCACTCGCCTGAGTTTGTGGCTGCGGTCCGCCGGGTCAGCGACGACCCGGCCTCGCCGGATGAAGCCCGCGGACTGGGCACCGACGACGATCCGGCCTTCGCCGGTATGCACGACGCCGCCGCGAGGCTCGCCGGCGGATCGCTGGTCGCCGCGGCCGCCATCCTGGACGGATCCGCGCTCCACGCCGTGAACTTCGGCGGCGGCATGCACCACGCTGCCCGTGACCGCGCCAGCGGCTTCTGCATCTACAACGACTCCGCCTTGGCCGTCCAGAGACTGCTCGATGGCGGCATCCGCCGTGTGGCGTACATCGACGTCGACGCGCACCATGGCGACGGGACGGAAAGCATTTTCTGGGACGACCCCCGGGTCCTGACCATCTCCCTGCATGAAAGCGGACTCACGCTTTTCCCCGGGACCGGCTTCGCGAACGAGATCGGCGGTCCGCAGGCTGAGGGCAGCGCCGTCAACCTTGCCCTGCCGTCGGGCACCGGGGATGCCGGCTGGCTGCGGGCTTTCCACGCCGTGGTGCCGCAGCTCGTGGGCGCGTTCCAGCCGGAAGTCATCGTCAGCCAGCACGGCTGCGACTCGCACCGCCTTGACCCGCTGGCCCACCTGAACATCAGTGTGGACGGCCAGCGCGAGGCAGCTACCGCCGTCGGAAATCTCGCTGCCCGGCATTGTGAGGGCCGCTGGATCGCCACAGGCGGCGGCGGGTACAGCGTCACCGACGTTGTGCCGCGCTCCTGGAGCCACCTGATCGCCATCGCCGCCGGGCGTCCCGTTCCGCTCCGGACCCCGGTGCCGGAGGACTGGCGCGCCTATGTTTCGGACAAGTTCGGGATGGAGACCCCGGGCCTGATGGGCGATGACGTGGAGCTCTGGTGGCGGTCATGGGAAGTGGGCTTTGACCCGAACGACGCCGTGGACCGCGCCGTGATGGCCACCCGCAAAGCCGTTTTCCCGCTGCACGGACTTGATCCCTGGTTCGACTGATCCTTCTTCAAGCCGCGTGGGCCGGTCACGGGCGAAATAGTTGATGCCCGGCGGCGTATATGTCGCTAGGGTGGGAGGCATGGTGACAGACGACGTATTTGCCGTCATTGCGGAAGCAACCCGGCGCGACATTTTGGTATCCCTGCGCGCCGGGGACAAGGCAGTGGGCGAGCTGGTGGAAGAACTCTCCGCGAGCCAGCCCACCATTTCCAAGCACCTGAAAGTCCTCCGCGAGGCACAGCTGGTCAGCATGCGGGCGCAGGGCCAGAAGCGCTATTACGCTCTGAACCCCAAACCGCTTGAGGGGATCGTCAGCTGGCTGGAGACGTTCGACGTCGGCCCGGCGGCCACCGTCGCCAAGTCACCCCGCGCGGAGGCGGAAGCCGGCACCGAGCGAGCCGTGGGCACCCCGCTGCCGGACAACGTAGCCGTTGCCGCCGTCCTCGATCGCCCGGGCGCCGAACTGAGCCCCGCCGTCGTGATTCCCGGCGGCACCGTAGCCCCGCTCAGCGACGACACCGTGCCGCAGCAGATCGGCCGCACTGTGGGCCGCGCCGCCACGAAGGCCGCGGACCTGCTCGCCAACCTCCCGAATCTCCCCAAGTTCGGCCGCAAAAAGTAAGCCAGCCACCGGTGATCGAGCCTGGGGCCACGACCGCAGGGTTCCCTGCCCGAGCTTGCGAGGGTGAGGGGGCGGTTGGGGAGCGAGATCCAGGTTACTGACAGGCTCAACCACCGGGCGTGCGCTACTTGTTGAGCAGGCGCACGTGGTCCGGGGTCAGCTCGGAGATCT
This sequence comes from Pseudarthrobacter cellobiosi, assembly GCF_023913815.1. Lineage (NCBI taxonomy): Bacteria > Bacillati > Actinomycetota > Actinomycetes > Micrococcales > Micrococcaceae > Pseudarthrobacter > Pseudarthrobacter cellobiosi. The sequence goes on along the minus strand of NZ_JAMXBK010000028.1, from coordinate 409,537 downwards.
TGCTGACGCCGAGCAGCGCCATGGTGCGGGCCATGTCCTTCTCGAGGATCTGCAAGGTGCGGTCCACGCCAGCCCGGCCGCCGGCCATCAGGCCGTAGAGGTATGCGCGGCCGATCAGCGTGAAGTCCGCGCCCAGGGCCAGCGCCGCGATGATGTCCGCGCCGCTCATGATGCCGGTGTCCAGCATGATGGCCGCGTCCGAGTTGTCCTTCGTGAACGTTTCCTTGACGCCCGGCAGCAGGTGGAACGGAATGGGCGCGCGGTCCAGCTGGCGGCCGCCGTGGTTGGAGAGCACCACGCCGTCGGCGCCATGGTCCACCACCTTGCGCGCGTCCTCAACGGTCTGGATGCCCTTGACCACCAGCTTTCCCTTCCAGGTTTCGCGCAGCCAGTCCAGGTCCTCAAACGTCAGGGTGGGATCGAACATCGAGTTGATGAGGTCGGCCACTGTTCCGGTGTAACGGGACAGCGAGGCGAAGGTCAGCGGCTCGTGCGTGAGGAAGTTGAACCACCAGGCGGGGCGGTAGGACGCGTCCAGGACGGTCTTGACGGTCAGTGCCGGCGGGATGGTCATGCCGTTGCGGACATCGCGGAGGCGGGCGCCGGCGACGGCCGTGTCCACGGTGACCATGAGGGTGTCGTTGCCGGCTTTGGCGGCGCGCTCGATCAGTTCCAGCGAGCGGTCGCGGTCCGTCCACAGGTAGAGCTGGAACCAGTTGCGGCCGTTCGGGGCGGCGGCGGCCACGTCCTCGATGGAGGCGGTGCCCATGGTGGAAAGGGTGTACGGAATGCCGGCGGCCTCGGCTGCCTGCGAGCCGGCGTATTCGCCCTCGGACTGCATCATGCGGGTGAAGCCGGTGGGGGCGATGCCCACGGGCAGGCGGGAAGGCTTGCCCAGGATGTCAGTGCTGAGGTCGACGCTGGAGACGTTGCGCAGGATGCCGGGCCGGAACTCGATGTCCAGGAAGGCCTCACGGGCGCGGTGCAGGGTGATCTCGCCCTCGGCGGCGCCGTCCGTGTAGTCGAACGGGGCCTGCGGGGTCCGACGCTTGGCCATGTCCCGCAGGTCCCAGATGGTGCTGGCGCGCTTGAGCCGGGCTTCCTTGCTGAATTCGGGCTTCTTGAACTGCATCAGCGGGGCCAGGTCCGAGTACTTGGGGATGCGGCGCTTCAGCGCAGCCGGCACCGCCGAAGCTACCGGCTTCGGCGCAGTGGCTATGGCGGCCGGGACGTCCGTGGCATCCGGGGCCGGCGTGACCTCGGGATTGTTCGGTTGGATGGTGTGGATCATGGCTGCCTCCGTTGGTGGGCCTGGCGCAGGGGATCGGGCTGTGGTCTAACCACACTCTAGGCCATGTGGTCCAACCACATCAACTACGATAGCGATATGCGTACGCACCAACTTGTCCTGACCTGGATCGAAAAGCAGCTCTCCGACGGACAGCTGAGTGTAGGCGGACGCCTGCCCGCGGAGCGGACGCTCGCTGAGCAGCTTGCAGTTTCAAGAACTTCGGTGCGCGAGGCGATCCGCATCCTGGAGGCCATGGGGGTGGTCAGGGCCGGAGTTGGCTCCGGCCCTGAAGCGGGGACGGTGGTGATTTCGGATCCGACGGCGGCGCTCGGCTCGGCGTTGCGGCTCCACGTTGCCACGCAGCATCTGCCCGTGTCCGACATCGTGGAAACGCGCATCCTGCTGGAGACCTGGGCGGCTGCCAGGGCGAAGCCCGACGCTCCGGAACTGGACCTGGCCGCCACGCTCCTGGGCGAGATGGACGCCGTCGAACGCGTTGCCCGGACGGCGGATGACTTCCTGGCCCTGGATATCCGGTTCCATCTGGCCCTCGCGGACGCCGCCGGCAATGCCGTGGTCAGCGCCATGATGGGCTCGCTGCGCGAATCCATCCAGAGGTACACCGCCCGGTTCACGGCCAATCTTCCGGACTGGGATGCCACGGCGTCGCGCCTGCAGGCAGAGCACCGTGACATTCTGGCCGCCATTAGGAACGACGACGGCGCGCGCGCGGCCACGCTGGTCGCTGCCCATATCGAGGGGTACTACCGCGAGGCAGGGGTTGGGCGCCCGGCGGAGGGCTGACCCATGGCAGTTCGCGGCAATGTCAGCGAACAACACTGCCGCGAAGTTTCATGTCGCGCGGGATTGGGCGGCGGTCAGCCGTGGGCCGCAGTACGTGGCGCCTTGGCGGGGCCGCTGCTGGCCCGGATTTCCAGGCGCGGCTGGTACCGGCTGCCCGGGGCGTCGTGGTCTTCCTTGCGGATGAGTGCCCGCAGTTCACGCCAGGCCTGGCCGCCGAGTTCGGCAATGGGAACCGCCGCGGTGGTCAGGGTGGGCGTGGTGTAGCGGGCGAAGGGGATGTCGTCGAAGCCGGTGACGGAAATGTCGCCCGGAACGTCCATGCCACGTTCGTGCAGGCCGCTCATCAGTCCCATGGCCACGAGGTCGTTGAAGGCCAGGATGCCCGTGGCGCCGCTGGCCAGGACCGAGTCCACTGCCCCGTGGCCGGTCTCGAAGTCCGAGCCGCCGTCGAGCATGGTGACGTCCACCTGCGGGTGCCTGGCCTTGAACGCCTCCAGGCCCTCGAGCCGGAGGCCGTTGGAGGCACTGCCTGCCGGGCCGGCCAGGAAGGCCAGGCGCGTATGGCCGAGGCCCACCAGGTACTCGGCGAGGTCCTGGACTCCCTGCCCGTAGTCCACCACGAGGCTCGGAATCCCGGCAGCCGCCGTCGTCCGGTTGATCAGGACCAGCGGGTGCAGCGACGGCGCGATCTCCTCGAGCTCGGCATCGCTCATACGCGGGGCGCAGAGCACCAGGCCGTCGCAGCGCCGGCGGGCCTCGCCGGCCAGGATGGCTTCCTCGCTGGAGACTTCGAAGGAATCGGCAATCAGCACGCGGTAGCCATCCTCCGCCGCAGCCCGGCTCAATCCGCGCAGGATCGCCTGGAATGTGGGGTTGGCGAGGTCCGGCACCACAATGCCGATGGTGTCCGTCTTTCCCAGCGCGAGGCTGCGCCCCACGGGATTGGGCTGGTATTTGAGTTCGACGGCGGCCGCCCGCACCCGTGCCGCGATGTCCGGGTCCACGGTGAAGTTGCCGTTCATGACGCGCGAAACAGTGGCGTGCGAAACACCTGCCTTCACGGCAACGTCCGCAATGCCGATCCTGCCGGTTGCCGATTTCCTGGCCATGGCCCTGCCTTTCGTAAGTCCCGGTACCCGTGATTACCGGCGCCCGTGGGACAGCATACAACGCTCTCGGAAACCGGTTTCCATTCCTTCGGCGCGGCGGATGATGGCTGCGCCACCGCAGAAACAGGCCTTTCAGCCAGAAAGCGCTTTCTCTTAGAAAGGATAAGGGTTGACGGGACGGCGCGCCTATTGATAGAAATCATGTAGCGGCACTGAGAAAACGCTTTCTCACCTACTGCAGCGACTTCCGGACCACGGTCCAGAGCGGCACAGGTTCCAAGCACTACAGTCCAGAGCACCCTCGCCGCTGAAGCCGCGTGTCCGTGCTGGCCGGACCGGCCGGACTGTGACGCGGCGGAAGGTGGTGTTGCCATGGGGCTCCGTTCCTGACCCGGAGGACACTAGGTTGGGCAAGCGCTTTCCCGACTCCAGTGTGCGGCATAACCGCCGTGATAGTCCAGTGTGTCTTGCGGGCCTCGGGAATCCATCGGCCCTTCCCCGTATGACCGGCCCTGCCCCGCACCGTTCGTGCGGGGCAGGGCAGCTGTTCTTCCCGGGCGGAGGCGTAGTGGGACCGTTGCCTGCCCAGTCACATGCGCAGTTACATGCCCAGTGGCGCTGCCCAGTTGCCGTTCCGTCCGCCGCCACTGCCGCCTTCCTGGTACTTACCGCAGCGTGTGCAGCGCCGGTAGCGGCCGCCGTCGTCCGTGGTTTGGATGTGCCAATCGTGGCGCAGGTTCATCTTGCACAGCAGGGTTTTGAGCATGACGTTCTCCGATCCATGACTAGGTGTTCAGTCGGGCCTGATGTTCTGGTTGAGCCTGAAGAAGTTCGTGGGATCGTATGTGCGCTTGAGTGCCTTGAGCCGGTCGTACTTGGCGGCGCCGTACGCGTGCCTGACGCGTTCCTCGCCCTCTTCCATGAGGAAGTTCACGTAGACGCTGGTGTGGTGGGGCGCCAGGGCTGACCAATAGTCCCGCGCCCACTGGCGCTCGCCGTCAAAGCCGTCGGCGGTCCTGCTGTTGCCGTTGATGTTGAATGTGAACCCGGCCTGGCGGCCGTTGAAGGCGGTGGCATCGTCGTCGATCCTTCCCACGGCGCCGCCCATTTGCCAAAGGGCGACGCTGGTGATGGGCGAAGTGATGCGCCTGCCGTGCTCCACCACGATGTCGATGACGTCGTCGCTGAGGGCCGCGACGTCACAGGACCTGACGTAGTAATGCCAGCCGTGCGGGAACGATGGATCAAACGTCTTTTGATGCTCCAGAAACGGCTTGGGTCGGCAAAAATCGAGCACGGACGATCCGAATTCCTTCAGTGGCCGCAGGACCCGTTCGCCGTCCTCGACCGGTCCCGTGTAGCAGGCGGTGACCGCAATGACGAGCCTGCCCACCAGGTCCGGCGGCACGATCGGCAGTGCCGGGGCCCTCCGCTGCACGGCGATGGTCATAAGCTCGTCGGGGCAGTCCGCGATCCAGTCCCGGTAAAAGCGGAGCACTTCTGGGGCATCTTCCATCGGCCAGAAGACGGGACCGGCCATAACGTACGGGCCCACCGGGTTCAGCCGGAACTCGAAATCAGTGACGATGCCGAAGTTCCCGCCGCCGCCCCGTACGCCCCAGAAGAGGTCGGTGTTCTGATGTTCGCTTGCCCTGACCAGCTCGCCGTCGGCGGTGACCACGTCCACGGACAGCAGTTGATCGATCGTGAGTCCGTATTTCCGCATGACCCAGCCGATGCCGCCGCCCAACGTCAGGCCCGCAACCCCGGTATGAGTGACGATTCCAGACGGAACGGCGAGGCCGAACTCCTGCGTTTCGCGGTCGAGTTCGCCCAGCAGTACACCGGCCTGGACACGGACCGTGCGCGCCTCGGGGTCCACCCGGATGCCCTTCATGGGCCCGAGGTCGATGAGCATGCCGTCGTCGCACACTGACAGCCCGGGGAAGCTGTGACCGCCTCCCCGCACGGCGGCCTGCAGGTTCTGCGAGCGGGCGAACCGGATGGCCGCGCGAACGTCCGCGACGCCGGTGCAGCGGGCTATAAGGGCGGGACGGCGGTCAATCGACCCGTTCCACACCTTGCGGTGCTCATCGTAACCAGCGTCAGCCGGGCGGACGAGGTCGCCCCGAAAGGATGTCTGTAATTCGTCGACGGCAATGCCGTCGATCTCCGTGCTTTGTGCCATTGGACTCACGGACCTCTCGCTCCTTCCAGCAGATTCCCACCGTTGGCACGAACTGGCAAGAGGAAATTGCGGGAGCTTGGGCGCCCCTGTCCGAGGCAAGCTGAGCCGCTAGCTGACCGCCTTCTTCACAAGCTCCACGATCTTCGCCTCGTCCGCGGCTGTGAGCTTGGTCAGGGCGTAGGAGGTGGGCCACATGTTGCCCTCGTCGAGGTTAGCGGGGTCGTTGAATCCGAGCGTCGGGTACCGTGCCTTGAACTTGTTCGCGGGCTGGAAGAAACAGACCACCTTGCCGTCCTTGGCGTAGGCAGGCATCCCGTACCAGGTCTTCGGCGCGAGCTCCGGCGCGTTTTCTTTGATGATGGCATGCAGCCGTTCGGCGATGGCGCGGTCCGGGTCCGACATCTCGGCGATCTTCCCGAGCACATCGCTTTCGCCATCCGGCTTAGCGGCGCGGGCACCCTTTCGCGATGCGGCCTTGAGCTCCTGGGCCCGTTCCTTCATTGCGGCGCGTTCGTCCGCATCGAAGCCGTCGTACGACTTGGTGTTGGTGGCTGGCTTCTCCGTCATTTCGGGGTTCCTTACGTTGTGGTCTGGGAACCACCCTAATCTTCAGGGGTTTCGGCAGCTTCTCCAGAACTGCTCGAAGCGGAGATCCCTAGCCGGCGGAGGATCCCGTCGCCGGGCCCGTGCTCTGGCGCACCACCAGTTCGGGAGTGAAGATGACGGCCCGGTGCTTCGGATTCTCGGACTCGAGTTCCTCGGCCAGCAGCTCGATGGCTGTGCGCCCCAGGGCTTCGGTGGGCTGCCGGATGGAGGAGAGGGGGACCACAGCGGAGATGGCGAAGTCGATGTCGTCGTACCCGATCAGCGCAATGTCCTCCGGGATCCGCAGCGTGTGCGTCATGGTCAGGGACTGCATCACACCCAGGGCCAGCAGATCGTTGGCGCAGAAGATGCCGTCCGGCAGATCGGCGCGCCCCCGCTCCACCAGCAGGTTGCCAACGCTGCGGCCTGCAAGCACTGTTTGTCCGTCGGAATCGAGGACTTCAAGAGTGGCGTCCGATTCCTCCCTCACGGCACGTTCTGCGCCTTGGAGTCGGTCCGCCACTTGGCGGATGGAGGTGGGGCCGCCCACAAAGGCGAGCCGACGGCGGCCGGTGTCCAGCAGGTGCCGGGCAGCGAGGTAACCGCCGGCGTCGTCGTCCACTGAGACGGAGCTGTACTTGCTCTCATCGGCGAGCCGGTCCACCAGGACGGTGGGGACGCCGCGCTCACGGAGCTGGTCGATGCGGGCGGTGACATCTCCAACGGGCGAGATCAGGAGGCCCTGCACGCGCTGTTCCTGGAACAAGTCGATGTAGTTGGACTCGCGGCTGGCGTTGTGGCCGCTGTCGCCCAAGAGCACGGCGCTGCCCTGGAGTGCCGCGGCGTCTTCGGCGGCCCGCACCACGGACGTAAAGAACGGGTTGCCCACATCGAGCACAATCAGCCCGATGGTCCGGCTCTGGCCGGCGCGCAGCTGGCGGGCGGCATCGTTCCGGACGAAGCCCAGCTCGTCGATGGCACGCAGGACCCGCTCCTTGGTTCGCTGCGAGACCCTGTCCGGATAGTTCAGGACGTTGGACACCGTGCCCACGGCAACACTGGCATGGTTGGCGACGTCCTTGATGCTGGCTGAGCGATTCATGATTCTCCATGCTGGTATGCCGCGTGCAGTACTTTTCGCCGGTCCAGGACCATGGCTGGGAAATTGCTTGACACCTTCTTGTCTCAAGGGTACTTTGAATCGTAATAATGAAACGATTCAAAGTTTGGGAAGTTCAGGAGAGTTGCAGATGAGGGTGTGTTTCCGCTCCTCGGTCCAGCCAGGGCTGATCGACGAATACCGGCGCCGGCATGCTGCCGTGTGGCCGGAGATGCTCCGTGCATTGAAAGACGCCGGCTGGAACAACTACTCGCTGTTCCTTGGCGAGAACGGGCTCCTCATCGGCTACCTGGAGTGCGACGATTTCGACGCCGTCCGGGCGCGGATGGCGCTGACCGAGGTCAATACCCGCTGGCAGGCCGAGATGGCCGGCCTGTCCATCTCCAAGCCGCTGCTGGAAACCACCGAAAAGGACTGGGACCTGCAGCACAACGTGATGGCCAAGGGCTCCTTCCTGGTCTCCAAGGCCGCGGCGAAGGTCATGATCGCCCAGGACATGGGCGGGGACATCATCTACATCTCCTCCAAGAACTCCGTGTTCGCCGGCCCGAACAACATCGCCTACTCCGCCACCAAAGCCGACCAGGCGCACCAGGTCCGGCTCCTCGCGGCCGAGCTGGGCGAACACGGCATCCGCGTCAACGGCATCAACCCCGACGGCGTGGTCCGCGGCTCCGGCATCTTCGCCGGCGGCTGGGGCGCCAAGCGCGCCGCTGTCTACGGCGTGGACGAGCAGGAACTGGGCAAGTACTACGCCCAGCGCACCCTGCTCAAGCGCGAAGTCCTGCCCGAGCACGTGGCCAACGCCGCCGCGGTCTTCACCAGCAACGAACTGTCCCACACCACCGGACTCCACATCCCCGTGGACGCCGGTGTGGCAGCAGCCTTCCTTCGATGAGCGCCACGCCAATTGCGGATGCCGCACCGGCCAGCGGCGGTAGCGTCTTCGCCGCCGTCGACATCGGTGCCTCTTCCGGCAGGGTCATCCTGGGCCGGGTCACCGGTTCCAGGGTGGAACTGGAAACGGTGCACCGTTTCCCCAATGGTGTGGTGGAGCTCGACGGCGGCCTCCGCTGGGATTTCGACGCCCTGTTCGCCGAGGTGCTGGCGGGCCTGACCGCCGCCGCCACCGTGGCGGCGGCGCAGGACGAAACCATCACCAGCATCGGGATCGACACCTGGGCGGTGGACTACGGCCTGGTCAACACCGCCGGGGAACTCGCGGCGCAGCCCTACAGCTACCGCGATGACCGCAGCCGGGCCGCCGTCGCCCCCGTGCATCAGAAACTGGACCCGGCCCGGCTCTACGGCACCACCGGGCTGCAGTTCCTGCAGTTCAACACCCTGTACCAGCTGGCCACGGAGCGGGACCTGGACGGGCTGCAGGCGCTGCTGATCCCGGATCTCATCGCCTACTTCCTGACGGGACAGCGGCGCACGGAATCCACCAACGCCTCAACCACCGGCCTGTTCGACGCCGTCACGGGGGAGTGGGCCGCCGGGTTCCTGACCGCCCTGGGCCTGCCCAGGAAACTGTTCCCGGCGCTGATCGAGCCCGGCGAAACCGTGGGCACCCTGCTGCCGGAGATCGCGTCCAGGGTGGGGCTGCCGGCCATCACCAAGGTAGTGGCCGTGGGCTCGCACGACACTGCCTCCGCCGTCGTCGCCGTCCCGGCCCAGGAGGAGAACTTCGCGTACATCTCCTCCGGCACGTGGTCGCTGGTGGGGCTGGAACTGAGTCATCCGGTCCTGACCGAGGCCAGCCGGGAAGCGAACTTCACCAACGAACGCGGCGTGGACGGCACCATCCGCTACCTGCGCAACATGGGCGGGCTCTGGCTGCTCAGCGAATGCCAGCGGACCTGGGCCGCCGAAGGCTACACGCCGGAACTCACTGATCTGCTCGACACCGCTGCGGCACTGCCCCCGGGCGGCCCGCAGATCAACCCGGACGATTCCGCGTTCATCGCCCCGGACAATATGCCCCAACGCATCCGCGCCACGGTCCGCCACACCGGGGACATCCTGCCCGATGACCCCGCGGCCATCACCCGTTGCATCATGGACAGCCTCGCCACCGGCTACGCGCGGGCCATCGCGGACGCCGAACGCCTGGCGGACCGCACCGTGGACGTGGTCCATGTCGTTGGTGGCGGCTCCCAGAACGGGCTCCTCTGCCAGCTCACGGCCGACACCACCGGCAAGAAGGTGGTGGCAGGACCCGTAGAAGCGACCGCCGTCGGGAATGTCCTGGTCCAGGCCCGGGCAGCCGGGTACGTCAGCGGGGGGCTCGCGGAACTGCGCCGCCTGGTGGTGTCTTCGCACGAGCTGCAGACGTTCACGCCGCAGCTCTCCCGCCTGTAACCGCCCGCCACCCAGCACCACCCACCAGCGACCATCCAGCGCGAAAGGACACTTGAGGCCCCAATCGCAGGCCCCCAACTGTCCCTTCGCGCGCAAAGAAGGTGCCGAGGAGCGTGTTGTGTGACGTAGGATCTCCGATAGCAACCCGACGAGACAGGACCGGAGTACTATGCCCCTCTTCGACCTTCCCCTTGACCAGCTCCGCGGTTACACCTCGAGGGTCACGCCGCCCGCCGACCTGCAGGACTTCTGGGACACCACCCTCGACGAAGCCCGGACCGTTCCGCTCAACGCCACGTTCGAGCCGGTGGAGAACCATTTGTCGGTCATCGACACCTGCGACGTCACGTTCGCCGGCTACGGCGGTGCGCCGATCAAGGGCTGGCTGCACCTCCCGGCGAACCGGCGCGCCGGAACCCGGCTGCCCGTCGTTGTGCAGTACATCGGTTACACAGGCGGCCGCGGCCTGGTCAACCAGGACACCAAGTGGGCGCAGGCCGGCTATGCGCATTTCATCATGGACACCCGCGGCCAGGGTTACGGCGGGATCCTCGGCGAGACGGCGGATCCCCACCCGTCTGCGGGCGAGGTGGCCTACTCGGGGCTGATGACCAGGGGCGCCGGCAGCCGCGAGGACTACTACTACCGCCGCGTGTACGTGGACGCGTTCCGGGCGGTGGAAGCGGCGCAGTCCCACCCGGAGGTGGATCCGTCGCGCGTGGTCCTGGCGGGAATCAGCCAGGGCGGGGGCATTGTGGTGGCGGTTTCCGGGCTGGTGGCGGGAAGGCTCGACGGCGTCATCGCCGCGCTGCCCGACGTCCCCTTCCTACAGGACTTCCCCCGGTCGATCGACATCGCGGCCCGCGGCCCCTATCCGGAGATCGCGGCGTTCCTGGGCAGGCACCGGGACCGATATGAGCCGATGCTCGCGGTCCTGAACTATTTCGACGGCGTCAACCTGGCCCGGGCGGCCACCGCGCCGGCCCTGTACTCGGTGGCGCAGATGGACGATGTCTGCCCGCCGTCCACGGTGTTCGCGAGCTTCAATGCCTACGGCGGCGACTCCGCGGCACAAAAGGACATTGAGGTCTACCGGTTCAACAACCACGAGGGCGGCCAGGAGCACCACTGGATCAGGCAGCTGCAGTACCTCCGCGAGCTCCTGGCCTGACACCCAAGTGACCAAGTAGGTAGCGCCATCTGTCGTTTTGGACGCTCAAAGCGACAGATAGCGCTACTCAGTTGGGGGAGCGGGCGGCTGACTTGGGCCCGGATTTACACATGTGAGGGCCGTGATTTTGCGGCGGTCACAGCCCGCGGTTATGGTTTGCCTATGACAAACCGTTGGTATGCGTATTTTTCGTTGGCTCTGGAGGAGCCCGCGTCTAACTGACACGCATCCATCTTCCTTCAGAGCCAACAGGGCAGAGATCATTCTCTGCCCTTCGCCATTTCTCCGGCGGGTTCTGATCTGGGCCCGCTTCCTATCTGGAACAGGACCCGAACATGAGCACCGCGACAGCCACTCCCTCAAAATCCACGTCCAATCTGCGCGTCAGCGAGTTCACGCCGCTGCCCACGCCACAGGAGCTCATTGCCGAGCTGCCCCTGGACGCCCGGGTGACGGACGTCGTCGAGCGTGGCCGTGACGAAGTCCGCGCCATCATGGACGGCGTGGACGACAGGCTGCTGGTCATCGTGGGCCCCTGCTCCATCCACGATCCCAAGGCAGGGCTGGAATACGCCCGCCGCCTGGTCAGCCAGGCCGAGAAGCACCGTGACGACCTCCTGATCGTGATGCGCACGTACTTCGAAAAGCCCCGCACGACGGTGGGCTGGAAGGGCCTGATCAACGATCCGCGCCTGGACGGCAGCCACGACATGGTCACCGGGCTCCGGACCGCCAGGGAGTTCCTGCAGCAGGTCACCGCGCTGGGACTGCCCACGGCCACCGAATTCCTGGAACCCATCAGCCCCCAGTACATGGCCGACCTCATCTCGTGGGGAGCCATCGGGGCGCGCACCACCGAAAGCCAGATCCACCGCCAGCTTGCCTCCGGACTCTCCATGCCCATCGGCTTCAAGAACGGGACCGACGGCGACCTCCAGGTCGCGCTCGACGCGTGCGGCGCCGCCGCTGCCGCTCAGGCATTCCTGGGGATCGACGGCGATGGCCGGGCCGCGCTGGTGGCCACCGCCGGGAACCCGGACACCCACGTCATCCTCCGCGGTGGACGCAAGGGGCCCAACTACTCGGCGGCCGACGTCGAAAGTGCTTCCGCCAAGCTCGCCGGCAAGGGGCTTAACCCCCGGCTGATCGTGGATGCCAGCCACGCCAACAGCGGCAAGAGCCACCACCGGCAGGCGGAAGTGGCGCTGGAAATCGGCGCGCAGCTGGAAGACGGCGGCGAGGCGGCACAGGCCATTGCGGGCGTCATGCTGGAGAGCTTCCTGGTGGGCGGTGCCCAGAACCTGGATGTCACCGAGCACGCGGCGGGCCGGGCGGAACTCGTCTACGGGCAGAGTGTCACGGACGCGTGCATGGATTGGGACGTCTCCGTTTCGGTCCTCGATCAGCTCGCGGCGTCTGCCAGGAAGCGCCGGACCGCTTAATGATTGCCCGGATGACTTTCACTACAGCCCCATGAACCTCTAGAGTATCTAACACATGGTTGGTGGATGGCTCAGCATCGGCACACCGCATACGAATCAAAGCTGGGGTACTGTCGTCATCCATCAGCAAAGGAATAGGGAAATGTCCGCAGAACAGAACTTCTCGAACGCGAAGTTCCTGACCGTGGCCGAAGTGGCCGAGGTCATGCGCGTCTCCAAAATGACCGTCTATCGGTTGGTCCACTCAGGCGAAATGCCCGCGGTGCGTTTCGGCCGGTCGTACCGGGTGCCGGAGAACGCCGTCGAGCAGTACCTCAAGGGTGCTGTGGTGGACGGGCACACCGAAACCGCCTGAGCATTACCTGCGGTCAGTGGGCATCGCCAAGAAGCGGTACCCTGTTAAGGAACGTTTTACGTCATTGTAAGAATCTGTCAGTTGTTTCAGTTCTGTAGCTCTGTCCACGGACCTTTTCCATCAGACAGGTACTGCATCTAGTTTGTGAGGAACTTTCGTGGGTTCAGTTATTAAGAAGCGTCGCAAGCGTATGGCCAAGAAGAAGCACCGCAAGTTGCTTCGTAAGACCCGTCACCAGCGCCGCAATAAGAAGTAGAGATACTTCAACAAGCGTGAAAATGCCCGTTGCCTCTTGGCAACGGGCATTTTTTGCGTGCCCGGCAACGGGGCGACCTTTGTCCCGCGTTCGGTCGCGATGCGCTCCTACGCGGAACACCGCGGCCGGGCAGTTGCCGCTAAGCCCGGGGGCCGCGCATCCGGGAGTACCCGCGCCAGAGCCCGTACACGGCGCCACCGGCCGTTGCTGCCTTGAGTCCCAGGGTGGCGGCGCGGCGGCCGGAACGGAAATCGTAGACCGGCCAGTTGTTGTCCCGTGCGTGGCGGCGGAGCCTGGCATCGGGATTGATGGCCACGGGATGCCCCACCACTGTCAGCAGCGGGATGTCATTGTAGGAGTCGCTGTAGGCCCAGCAGCGCTTGAGGTCCAGGCCTTCGGCGTCGGCCAGTTCCCGGACAGCCACGGCCTTGGCCGCGCCGTGCAGGATGTCACCCACCAGGCGGCCGGTGTACATGCCGTCGGCGATCTCGCCAACCGTGCCCAAGGCTCCGGTCAGGCCCAGCCTGGTGGAAATGACCGCGGCGACCTCAATGGGGGTTCCGGTGACCAGCCAGACCCGTCGGCCTACGCGCAGGTGCTGCTGCGCCAGTGCCTTGGCGCCGGGCCAGATCCTGGACGCGATCATTTCGTCGTAGACCTCTTCGCCCAAGGCTTTGACGTCTTCCACCGTGATGCCGGCGGCGAGGGTGAGGGCGGAATCGCGGACGGCGTGGACGTCGTCCATGTTCTCGCCGCGCGCCACAAATTTGAACTGCTTCCACGCGAACCCCGCAGCCTGCCTCAGTGTAAAGGCGCCGCGTTGGTGCATCTTGCGGGCAACGTGGAAAAGGCTGGCGCCCTTCATGAGGGTGTTATCGACGTCGAAGAAGGCGGCTTCGCCGGTCTGCATCACCGCATCCGGCTGGGTCACCACAGCTACGTACTTCTCCTCGGGCATGTCCACGAGTCTAGTCAATACTCGGTGGCCAGGATTTCAGTACCAGTGCCCGCCCGATGCCCGCGCCGCCGCGTGCCCCGCCGTCGGCCCTGCCCTGTTCTCTGCCCTGTTCTCTGCCCTGAAGGGCGATACGGTTAAGGCATGGCAAAACCCGAGGTAGTCCTCATCACCAAAGCAGACTGTCACCTGTGCGCAGGGGCGCGCGACGCCGTCGGACGCGTTACTGCCGCGCTGGGACTCGGGTGGACGGAACAGCCGGTGGACGAACTGCCGGAACTGCGTGAGCGGTACGCGGAGGAAATCCCCGTAGTCCTGGTGGATGGAATCCAACGCGATTTCTGGAAGATCGACGAAGCCCGGCTGGAGCGCGTCCTCCAACGAGCCTTGGCCCAATGGGAAATCGGCCTCGCAGAATGACACCGGCTTTGTTGGCACCAGCGGCGGGGCTCTAGAGTGGAGTCACGACGCGATGGGATGGAGGGGATAGTGACTTCACTGGATTCATCTCCCCATGCTGTCCACGGTACAGAGGCTGGCCACACTACACAGCCCGTCCACGGCGCCGAGTCCACCAAGGAAATACCGCCCGCGGCAGTGGCCCGGTTGACCATCTACCTGCGCGCCCTTAACACGCTGCTGTCCGACGGCGTCGAACGGGTATCGTCGGAATCGCTGGCGGAAGCGTCAGGCGTCAGCTCGTCAACCCTTCGCAAGGACCTTTCCTATGTGGGTTCCTACGGCACGCGCGGAGTGGGCTACGAAGTGCAGTACCTGAGCCGTCACATCTCCGCGGCACTGGGGCTGACCCATGACTGGAAGGTCGCCATTGTTGGCGCGGGTAACCTCGGCAAAGCCCTGGCCCGTTACGGCGGCTTCGAGTCCCGCGGTTTTGACGTGGTGGCAATTTTCGACGCCGACCAGATGGTGGTGGGCAATGAGGTGGGCTGGCTGCGTGTCAGCGACGCCGCAGACATGGAGGCCGTGCTGCAGCGGACGGGCGCCAACATGGTGGTCCTGGCACTTCCGGCCACCGTGGCGCAGGCCGTGTGCGACCGCGTGGTGGCGGCCGGTGTCCACAGCATCCTGAGCTTCGCCCCCGTTATGCTGCAGGTCCCCGAGGGCGTCAACCTCCGCAAGGTGGACATGGCCACCGAACTGCAGATCCTCGCCTATCACGCACAACGGGCGCAGACCCCGGACCAGACCGCCTAGATCTTCGGCGGCTGGTGGGGTCCACGCCCGTTCGGGTGTGGATGCGACTCGTTGGTACTACTGTCCGTAGGGGTTGCCAGGCGTGGTGCCCGGGGCGCCGTACGGGTTAGCGAACGGCTGCTGCTTGCGGAAGTACGGGGCCGCGGCCGGCAGGTAGAGCAGCACGATCGCTGCGATCCCGGCCAGCGTTCCCACGGTTCCGAGGCTCGGTGGTCCGAAGAGGCCGAAAATGGACAGTGCCGCGAAAACGGTGCCGAGGATGCGGGCCCAGTTCTTGCCCTTACGGACGAAGAACGCCACCAGCGCGTACAGCCCAGCGCCGATGATGGCGAAGACTACGAGCGACCCGGCGAGGACACCCTTGAAATCGTCGAATGCAAACTCCGTGCCGGAAGCGCCACCGCTGCGCATGGCGTCTTCGAAGGCGCGGCGCATCGCCGGGTCATCGAGCATGCCAATGCCCATGAGCAGGCTGATGACATACACGACACCCGCGCCAATCAGCAGCCAGAACGAGATGTTGACCAGCTGGGGAACCCCGTTGGATCCCGTGGCCTGCGGCTGTTCGGACGGGTACTGCGCGTAGGGGGACTGCCCGTACGGCTGCTGGCCATAGGGCGGAGGCGTGGGCTGGCCGAACTGCGGCGGGCTGTTCTGCCCGTACTGCGGGGCGTTCTGCCCGTACTGTGGCGCCGGCGGCGTGGGCTGCCCGAACTGCGGGCTGTTCTCGCCGTAGCGGGGCGCTGGCGGCTGGTTGCCGGGCTCGGGCTCGTTCGGGACGGGAGGCGGGACAGGCGTGCTCATGAGCGGTCCTTTGCAGGTCGGATGTCAGTTCGGCTGCTGGGTGCAGTCCAACTGGCCTGCCCCCCAGTACGGCTTACATCCCACCGTACCCCCGGCGGGGGTCGCGGGGGATCATTCCGGAGAGGTATTCCCACAGAACTCAGGGCGGGTCGCGCAAGACTGTGTTTCTGCTGGATCCGGTCTACGCGCGGCCCTTGACGGCGATGAACCAGGCCTGCGAGTTCGGCAGCCACATCAGGACGGTAGCCGCGGCGGAGATGAGGAAGCCGAGCCAGTTGTTACCGATGCTGCTGCCGCCGCCCACGCTGCCGCCGAGCACGGCGAGCACCAGCGAAACGCCGGCCACGATGGTGAGCGCTAGGCGCGCCCATTCCTTGCCCTCCTTCATCCTCAGGACCAGGACAACCTGGGCCGCCGCCAGGGCCAGTGCCACCAGCACCAAAACGAGGACCACCGCAGCCAGGGCGGGTGCCACGGTGAACAATGCCAGCGTGGCAAGCATCCCGAAGAGACCGCCCAACACACCGAGCATGCCGCCGATGAGCCAGATCCAGTACGACACCTTGAGCTCGGTGGGCAGCCCGGTCACGCTGAACATGCCCGAGAAACCGCCCTTGGGCATAACGTCGTTGAAGTTGCGGGGGCCGTCGGTGGGCATCGCAAATTGGAAGCCGCCCGGCTGGCCGGGCTGGTTGTACGGCTGCCCGGGCTGGCCATCCGGCTGTCCTGGCTGCGGGTAACCCTGCGGCGGCTGGTAGGCCTGTCCTGGCTGCGGGTACCCCTGCGGCGGCTGGTAGCCCGCGGGGGGAACGTTGCCGGCAGGAGGAACGTTGCTGGCAGGCGGCTGAGTGGCAGGCGGCTGGGCACCGGGCTGCTCAGCGCCGGGCTGCTGGGGCTGCTGGGGCTGTGGTACTTCACTGTTGCTCATGGGTCTCACTGTAGACCGCGTGTCCGGCTGTATCTAGGGGATAAAACAAAGCACCCCGGCCGCCAGATTCCGTGGAAATGGCGGCCGGGGTGCTTCAGGAAGAAAACTATGCTGCGGGTGCGATGAACGCGAGCTCCAGGTTGATGGCAACCTTGTCGCTGACCAGCACGCCGCCGGCTTCCAGCACAGCGTTCCAAGTCAGGCCGAAGTCCTTGCGGCTGATGGTGGTTTCAGCGGAGACGCCGGCGCGGGTCATGCCGAACGGGTCCACGGCCACGCCGTTGAACTCGGTCTCAAGGGCAACAGGACGGGTGACACCCTTGATGGTGAGGTCCCCGGTCAGCTCGTAGCTGTTGCCCTTGGCCACGAGGCCGTTGGAGACGAAGGAGATTTCCGGGAAGGCCTCGACGTCGAAGAAGTCTTCGCCGCGGACATGGCCGTCACGGTTGACATCGCCGGAGTCGAAGCTGGCGGTCTGGATGGTGGCGCTGATCTTGGAATCGGCCACGTTGTCGGCGAGGTCCAGGGTTGCCACGGCATCCTTGAACTGGCCGCGGACCTTGCTGATGCCTGCGTGCCGGACGGTGAAGGCGATCTCGCTGTGCGAGTTGTCGAGGGTCCAGGTGCCGGTGGTGACGTCTGCGGGAAGAGTCATGGTGTTTCTCCTTGGGTTTGTCGGGTGGTACTTCCGGATAGCTTGACGCTTCATCTGTTGAATCCTCAACTATCCGCTGCATTCAGTATAAACATGCGTTTGCATGTTTTGTTCCCGGTTCCGGAACATTTTTCCAAAAGTTTGAGTTCTACTGGATGTAGAAGATTTCGGATAGCACGCCATCTTTGAGAAACTGGTAAACATGCCCCAATCCACTGTCCATCTGCTCCGCCACGGCGAGGTCCACAATCCTGACCGCGTTCTGTACGGCAGGCTGCCCGAATTCCACCTCTCCGAGCTGGGCCGGGAAATGGCGCAGATGCTCGCCGACCACTTCGCCGAGCGTGCCGCGCGCGGGGCCAGGATCGTCTACCTCGCGGCGTCGCCGCTGGTCAGGGCGCAGGAAACAGCGGCTCCTGCGGCTGAGGCGCTTGGTCTGGAAATCCACACAGACGGCCGCATCATTGAAGCGGAAAACTACTTCCAGGGCATGAAGGTCACCAAGGCCGAGCTCCGGAAGCCCAAGCACTGGCCGCACCTGGTCAACCCGTTCCGGCCGTCCTGGGGCGAACCGTACAAGGCGCAGGCCGCGCGCGTCAGGTCAGCTGTTGAGGACGCCCGGCTCCGAGCCATCGAACTGGCCGCCGGCGACTACGGAACCGACGGCCCGGAAGCCATTATGGTCAGCCACCAGCTCCCCATCTGGGCCACCCGCCTCAGCGCCGAAGGCAGGCCGCTGTGGCATGACCCGCGCAAACGCGAGTGCACGCTGACGTCCATCACGTCCCTGGTGTTCGACGACGACGGTTCGCTCCTGCGCGTTGAGTACAGTGAGCCCGCTGCCGCACTTCTTCCCGGTGCCGCCAGCACCCCCGGAGCCTGACATGACGAACAACCGCACAACATCCCGTGCTGTTTCAAGCGCGACATCCCGCCGTGCCGTACTCGCTGCCGGCGGCGCCGCCCTGACCGCCCTGACCCTGGGGCTGTCCGCCTGTGCGCAGGAAGACGCCCTTGCCAAGCAGGCCAAAGCCGGCGACAACAAGAACTACGTGGCCGGGGACGGCTCGGTGACCGAGTTCACCGCCGCGGACCGAAAGGCCGCCGTCGCCATTAACGGCACGCTGTTCAACGGCACCCAGATAGCCCCAGCGGACTTCCAGGGCAAGGTGACGGTCCTGAACTTCTGGTTCGCCGCCTGCGCACCCTGCCGCGTTGAAGCACCCATCCTGGAAGAGCTGCACCAGGGCTTCAAGGACCAGGGCGTGCAGTTCTTCGGCGTCAACCTCCGCGACGAAAAAGGCACCGCAGAGGCCTTCGACAAGACCTTCAACCTGTCCTACCCCAGTTTCGACGACAAGAACGGCGGCGTGCTCCTGGCCGTCTCCGGGCTGGTCCCGCCGGGGGCAGTCCCCACCACGCTGGTCCTGGACAAGCAGGGCCGCGTGGCCTCGCGAGTGCTGGGCGAAATCCAGAAGGGCACCCTCAAAGCCCTCATCACCGCCGCTGTGGCAGAGTAGCGGCGGCCCCGGACCGTGAACAGCCCCTTCGCCGAAACCATCCTGAACGGCTCGCTCCTGCTTGCCATCCCGGTGGCGCTGCTCGCCGGCCTGGTGTCCTTCCTGTCGCCGTGCGTGCTGCCCCTGGTGCCCGGCTACCTGGGTTACGTCACCGGCCTGAGCGGCGTGGACCTGGAGAAGCAGAAGCGCGGCCGGATGCTTGTGGGCATCGGGCTTTTTGTGCTGGGATTCTCGGTGATTTTTGTGCTGCTGGGCGGCGCGTTCGGCCAGCTCGGCACCCTGATCACCGGCTCGCAGAATGCCTGGATCACCCAGCTGCTGGGGCTCCTGGTCATCCTCATGGGCGTAGTGTTTATGGGCGGTTTCGGCTGGCTGCAGCGTGATGCGAAGATCCATGCCAAGCCGCCGGCCGGCCTGTGGGGCGCGCCGTTGCTGGGCCTCACGTTCGGCCTGGGCTGGGCCCCGTGCATCGGGCCCACCTACTCTGCCGTCCAGCTCCTGAGCCTGTCCGGCGGTTCCTCCGCAGCCAAGGGTGCCTTCCTGGCATTTGTCTACAGCCTGGGCCTGGGCATCCCGTTCCTGCTGATCGCCCTGGCGGTGCGACGCGGCATGGGCGTGATGTCCTTCTTCCGCACGCACCGCCTGGCCATCCAGCGGATCGGCGGCGGGATCCTGGTGGTGCTGGGCCTGCTGATGGCCAGCGGCGTCTGGGGCACCTGGGTCACCGAGTTGCAGTACTGGTTCCAAACCGATGTGAAGTTGCCGATCTGATGAGCGAGCGCGTGAAAGCAAACAAGAAGTCCCCGGCACCCACTGCCGCAGCCAAAACTGAGGCGGCGCTGCCAGTCCTGGGGCCGGTGCAGATGCTGCGTTGGGCCTGGACCCAGCTGACCAGCATGCGCACGGCGCTGTTCCTGCTGCTGCTCCTGGCCGTTGCCGCGGTGCCCGGTTCGCTGTTCCCGCAGCGCCCGGCCAACCCGTCCATCGTGACGCAGTACATCAAGGACAACCCGGACTACGGGAAGCTGCTGGACACCCTGCAGCTCTACGACGTCTATTCCTCAGCGTGGTTCTCGGCCATCTACATCCTGCTGTTCATCTCGCTGATCGGCTGTGTGGTCCCACGCGCCATCGCCCATTACAAGGCCATGCGCTCCCAGCCGCCGCGGACCCCCAAACGTCTCTCCCGCCTCCCCGAGTACGGCACCCTGGTGGTTCCCGCCGACGCCGGCCTCCCGGCGTCGGACGCCATCCGCAGTGCCGCCGGGGTGCTGAAGAAGCGCGGCTACCGCGTTGAAGTGAGGGACGACGGCGGCGCGCGGCCGTCTTTGGGCGCCGAACGCGGCTTCGCCAAGGAAGTGGGGAACCTG
The DNA here is from genome assembly GCF_023913815.1 of Pseudarthrobacter cellobiosi. Classification (NCBI taxonomy): domain Bacteria; kingdom Bacillati; phylum Actinomycetota; class Actinomycetes; order Micrococcales; family Micrococcaceae; genus Pseudarthrobacter; species Pseudarthrobacter cellobiosi. The sequence continues at coordinate 389,405 of NZ_JAMXBK010000028.1, read as the reverse complement.
GTGTTCCACACGTCGCTGATCGGCGTGCTGGTGTCCGTGGCCGTGGGCGGCCTGTTCGGCTACAGCGGCCAGCGCATCCTGGTGGAGGGCGACACCTTCGTGAACACCCTGGTGGGCTACGACCAGTTCACCCCCGGCACCAACTTCCAGTCCAGCAAGCTGCAGCCGTACTCCATCCAGCTGGACAAATTCGATGTCTTGTTTGACCGCGAATCACCAGGCAAAATCGGTCAGCCCATCGACTTCAACGCCGAAGTCACCACCCGGGAAACCCCGGACTCGCCCGCCAAGCAGGAAGTCCTGAAGGTCAACGAGCCCGTGACCCTGGGCGGCACCAGCATCTACCTCACCGGCAACGGCTACGCGCCCGTGGTGACCATCCGTGACGGCGCCGGCAACGTGGCCATGCAGGGTCCCGTGGTGGCCAAGCTCCAGGGTGACAACTACTACTCGTCCCTGGTGATCAAGGTCCCCGACGCACGGCCTGAACAGCTGGGCTTCGTGGGGTTCTTCCTGCCCACTGCGTTTGTCACCGAGGAGGGGGTGTCCTTCAGCGGCGATCCGGACCTGTTCAACCCGCGGCTGACCCTGAACTCGTACTTCGGGGACCTTGGCTTGGACGCTGGCTCGCCGCAGAACGTCTTTGAATTGGACGTCAGTGACCTCAGGCCGCTGAACGCCCGCAACCTGGACGCCGGCGGCATTACCCTGGCGCCGGGCAGCACCTATACACTGCCGGATGGTAAGGGCAGCATCAGCTTTGACAGCGTGAAGCGGTACGTGGGCGTGGACATCCACCACAACCCGGGCCAGCTCTACGCCCTCATTTTCGCGTTGCTGGCCGTGGGCGGCCTAATCGTCTCGCTCTACGTGAACCGGCGCCGCGTCTGGGTGCGGACCGGGACCCACGAGGACGGCCGGACCATGGTGGAGTATGGCTTGCTTGCCCGCGGTGAGGACCACCGGCTCGCCGCGGAAGCGGTTGCCGTTAGGAAGCTGCTGTCCGAAGAGTGGCAGCTTGCGGATTCTGATTCCGATTCCGACTCCAGCGTCACCCAGCAAACTCCCAGCCGCCAGGACGATAATGGCGCAGACTCGCTCACCTCCCCAGCTGGCCCCACCGGGCCGAAAAAGGACCAGTAATGCCGTTCGCCATCAACGAAACCATGGGCCAGTACAGCGAGCTGTTTATGCTGCTCGCCGCCGGCACGTACACCGTGGCCTTCATCGCCTTCGCCTGGGACCTCGCGAAGAGCAGCAGGGCGCTGCGCGCCGTGGACCTGAAAGCGGCCGAGGCTGCCGGTACCAAGGTGCCCGCGATGGCCGGCGCCGGTGCGTCTGTTGGCGCGTCTGCTGGCTCAGCCGGCGCAGCGGACAGGGTAGTAACGGACAGGGTGGACTCGCACCTGGCCGGACCGGTGGGACGGGCCGAGCGGCCGTCGTCGTCCGTTGCCAAGCGCGGAGGCGACGCTTCCGGGGCCGGGCAGACGGCCGACGCCGATATGCGCTACGCCGCGGAACGGCGCGTTCCGGCGCGTGTTGCCGTTGCCCTGACCGTTCTCGGCGTGCTGATCCATGCCGCCGGCGTCATCACGCGTGCCGTGGGTGCAGGCCGGGTGCCGTGGGGCAACATGTACGAGTTCCTGACCACGGGCGCTTTTGTGGCCGTGGCCGTGTTCCTGCTGGTACTGATCCGCCGTGACCTGCGGTTCCTTGGCACGTTTGTGGTGGGCCTGGCCATCATCATGCTGGTGGCCGCCTCGGTGGCCTACTGGACCCCCGTGGGCCACCTGGTCCCGGCGCTGCAGAGCTACTGGCTGATCATCCACGTCTCCATCGCGGTGCTCTCCTCCGCGCTCTTCACCCTCACGTTCGCCATGTCCGCCCTCCAGCTCGTGCAGTCCCACCGGCAAAAGACGGTGGCTGCCGGCGGCGCTGACAAGCTTGGTTTTATGCGGTTGGTTCCCTCGGCACTGAGTCTGGAAAACCTGTCCTACCGGATCAACGCCATCGCCTTCATCGGCTGGACGTTCACCCTCATGTTCGGTGCCATCTGGGCTGAAAAAGCCTGGGGCCGGTTCTGGGGCTGGGACACCAAGGAAGTCTGGACCTTTGTGATCTGGGTGGTCTACGCGGGCTACCTGCACGCCCGCGCCACCCGCGGCTGGACCGGCACCCGCGCCGCCTGGCTGTCGATCGTGGGCTACCTGTGCGTGGTCTTCAACTTCACCATCGTGAACCAGTTCTTTAATGGCCTGCATTCCTACTCGGGCCTCTGAGCAGTGGTTTCTCCGGAGTCCCCCCTCAAACTGCCTCTAATACGCCAATCGATGTACGAATAAGGGTGTTGTCGGGCAAGCGGTGATGCTACCTTGGTGGGAGTTGTCAGTGATGAAGCTCGCAGACAACTCGCTGCGTTTTGCCGAGGTGCCCATGAGCTATGTTCTCGCCGTTGATGTCGGGACGAGTTTCACCGCCGCCGCCATAGTCCGAATTGATCACAATGATTCGCGTGTTCCGGAGAGCCTGCCGCTGGGGCTCCGCGGAACGGCTGTTCCTTCTGTGGTCTACTACCCCGAGGAAGGCCCCATCCTCGTGGGGGAGGCGGCCGAACGCCGCGGCCTTGACTCTCCGGAGCGGGTGGTGCGGGAGTTCAAAAGGCGGGTCGGAGACGACGTCCCCATTGCGGTAGGCACGCTGTCCCTCCCCGCTGAGGAAATCTTCGCCACCATGGCGCGCTGGGTCGCAGACCGGGCTGAAGAGCGCGAAGGCGCGCCGCCGTCGGACATCATCCTTTCCTACCCGGCCTCCTGGGGCGCGCACCGCACGGAGCTTATCCTCGCGGCCCTTGCGGCCAAGAGCCTCGCCAACGTCACCCTGATCAGCGAGCCGGAAGCGGCGGCGCTGCACTACGCCGCACAGGTGCGGGTGGAAGATGGCAGTACCATCGCCGTCTACGACCTCGGTGGCGGGACCTTCGACACCGCAGTCCTGAAGAAAGCGGACGCTGGCCACTTTGAATTACTGGGCCGTCCCGAAGGGATCGAGGGGCTGGGCGGCGCCGACTTCGACGCGGCCGTCCTGCGGTACGTTGCCGACCACGCCGGGCAGGGCCTGGCCAATCTTGACCCGTCGGCGCCCGGCGCGCTGGCAGCCTTGGCGCGCCTGCGGCGGGAGTGTGTGGAAGCCAAGGAGGCGCTGTCTGCGGACAGCGAGGCCAGCATTTCGGTTCTGCTGCCGGGGATCCAGCAGCAGGTGCGGCTGGTCCGGTCCGAATTCGAGGCCATGATCAGCGAGCCCATCCGGGAGACAGTGGACGCCCTGGAGCGTTCGCTGCAGGACCTTGGGCTCACCCCGGCTGACCTGTCCGCGGTGCTTCTCATCGGCGGCTCGTCGCGGATTCCCCTCGTGGCCCAGCTGATTTCGGAGCAGCTGGACCGGCCCATCGCCGTGGACGCCGATCCCAAGTCATCCATCTGCCTCGGCGCCGCCATTGCCGCCCTCCGCGCGCAGCCGGAGGTGACCGCGCAGCCCGCTGCCTTGACCGCACAGCCACCCCCCGCCGTCGTCCTCACGCAGGCTGACGTGCATCCTGGAGTTGCCGGCCAACGAGCCAGCTGGTCCCGGCATGCCGACGCCGGTGCCCATGCCGCCGGTGCACACGCCGCCTGGCGCAAGGGCGGAGCGCATGGCGGCGCGCACGGACCGCGCTCGACCGTGCGGTTGACTGCGGTTGCAGCCGTGGCCGCGCTCTTCACCGGGCTCACAGCGACGGCAGCCCAGAGCCCGGACGGGCTCGGCAGCCTTACAGCGATGTTCGTCCCGTCAGCAGATGCAGCGAAGGAGACCCCAAACGCTGCTCCTCCTGGCGGAACCGGCGGTCCCGGCGCCGGTGGCCCCGCGGCAGGAGCAGGCGCGGCGCAGGCCCCGGTGCAGGGGATTGAAGCCAGCGCCAGGCCGAAGGACAGCGGTGCGGCGTCCAGTTCCGCGGGACTGGACATTGCTGCCTCGCCCACCAGCAGGCCACCTACCGAAGCAGGCCAACCAGCCGCCGGCGAGGCCGTTGCCGGGACGGGCACCTCAGGTGAGCCTGCACAGGGTTCCGGAGGCTTCACCCCGGGTCCGGTGACCAACCCTACGACGGATCCGGGACCCGGCCCTGATCCTTTGCCCATCGACCCCGTTCCGGACCCCACCACTGACCCGGCCCCGGATCCTACGACCGACCCGGTTCCGGATCCTACGACGGATCCTACGACGGATCCGACCACTGACCCGGCCCCGGATCCGACGACGGGTCCTGCGCCGGACCCGACCACCGACCCGGCCCCCGAGCCGACGACGGATCCTGCGCCGGTGCCCGAGCCGACGACGGATCCTGCGCCGGTGCCCGACCCGTTCGCGGAACCGTCACCCACCATGGATCCCGCGCCAACCACCGAGCCAGCGGTCTGAGTCATGGCGGCCGAACACACGCAGCCCGAAGGGAACCAGCCCGAGGCAGATACGTCGGCGCCCGGCGGAACCAGCCACATGGCACAGCAGCTGTGGGGCGAGAACGCGGCAGTCCGGGAACTCCTGCTGGCACTGTCCGTGGGGTTCACCTTGCCCGGCCCGCTGCCAGCGGAGCTCGACCACAAGCTGGAAAGTCCTGACAGTCCGGGCCTGGACGCGGTGGTTCAGCGTGCCGAGTCCTCGGGCCTGCTGCTTGCCGACGGGACAGTCGCCGGCCCGGCGCAGCACGCGCTCCTGAACGGCACGCCCACGGCCCGGGTTCATGCATTGCAGCGGCAACTCGTCGGTTTTGTGTCGGCCGAGGGCTGGCCTCTCGGCGACCTTGCCCGCGAACTGGCAAGAGGCGGGCTGGCCGACCCGAGGGTCGCCGCCGAACTCGAAGCCGCCGCGGACAAAGCGCTGCAGCACGACCCCGGTCTGGCCGCCCAGTTATACAGCGAAGCGCTGCTGGCAGGGGCGGATGAACTGCGCACCGCTGCCCGCCGCGCCCAGGCCGCAGCCGCAGCGGGCGACCTCGACGCCGCCGGCCGAATTATTGACGGTCTCCTGGTGAGCTCCGATCCGCCGGACGTCAGGCTGGGCGTGGATGTTGCCGCTTCCGTCTGGGCCCAGCGCGGGCTGTTGGTCCGCAGCGCCGACCTCTATGCCTGGCTTGGTCCGGCGAACATGGGCCGGTCCGCACCGCTTGCCGCGGTGGCCATGATCGGCAGCGGCAACCGGATGGGCGCGGAAGAGGCCTTTCCCGCCGGGTCGGCATCGGTGTCGCCCACCCTAGTGGCGGTGGCGCTTTCGCAAACGGGCAAGGGCGTGATGGAGTCGATGGAGCGGGATCCACACAAGGGCCTTCCCCTGCTGATCCATGCTTCGGACATGCTCAACGCGTCCGGTTCGGCGCTACCCCTTCCGGACACCCCTGGAGCGTTGGCCGCGTTGCTGGCCCTCCACAGCGGTGAACCCCACGTAGCGGACACCATCATCCGCTCCGCTGTCGCCGCGAGGCAGGGCGGTGACGCCGCCAGGCCACGGCTCCACCTCTTGCAGGCGTGGTCGGCCATGCAGCAGGACGATGCTGGCGAAGCACGGCTGGCCATCAACGAAGCTTCCAAAGCTAACCACTGGCCGCTGGTGCCCAGGGACGAGTTCCTGTGCGCGGCCCTGGAAGTGGGCCTTGCGCGGCGCAGCGGCGACGTCCATGACCTGGTGATGGCCTGGGAGCGCGCCCGCGAAGCGATGCTGCACACCGCCGTCGACCTTTACAGCCTGCTGCCGTGGGGCGAACTGATGATTGCTGCCGCCCGGTTGCGGGAGACACGGCGCGTCGCGCATTATCTGGATGAAGCGTGGGCTCTGCTGACCAAGCTGGGGGAGCCGCCCCTGTGGGCCGTTCCGCTTCACTGGGCGGCAGTCCAGGCTGCCCTGCTGAACCAAAGCCCGGCCGACCTTGCCCCGCATGCAGCAGCGCTGGTGCGGGCCGCGGACTACAGTCACATGGCCGCTGTGCTCGCCGCCGCCGGCAAGGCCTGGGTCAGCGTCCTGGCCGGCCGGTTCCAGGCGACGGATGTGGAGAACGCTGCCCGGGGACTGAAAGTGGTGGGCATGCCGTGGGAAGGGGCCCGGCTGGCAGGACATGCGGCCGCGCAGGCAGACGAGCGCAGGGACATGGTGCGGCTCCTTGCCTGCGCCAGGGACCTCCACCCGCAGGGCGGAACCACCGGGCCACCCGCCGGGCTGCCACCGCAAGTACGCCGCAGCGCCGCCGAGAACAACCATGGCGCGCATCCGGACGCCTCGGGGCTCAGCGAACGCGAAAAGGAAGTGGCACGGTTGGTCCTGGAAGGGAAGACCTACCGGGAAATCGGCGAAGCCATCTACATTTCCCCCCGGACCGCTGAACATCACATTGCTAGGATGCGGCGGAGGCTTGGGGCCGAAAACCGCTCCGATCTACTGGTGCGCCTGAGGCTGGCGCTAAGTGCAGATCATCCGGGCCCGGACTGAGTCCCTACTGCCCCTAGCCACGAAACAGGGAAACCCCTAATGCGGGGCATCCGGATACGGGGACACAACCCGATGCCCGGCCCCTACCAAGGACCTTAGGTTTGATTTAAGCCCGGCACCGAGGCCTGGCGTTCCACAACTCAGAGAAGATTTGAGGACCATCCAATGCCTACACTCGCAAACCAGCTCGTCCAGTTTCTGATGGGACTATTCAACAACCCCGCCGCTGCCGAGGAGTTCCTGAACGATCCGGAAGGATCACTCGAGGATGCCGGGCTGCGCGAAGTCTGCTCGGCCGATGTTGACGCCGCTATGCCGGTTGTCCTGGACTACGCACCCATCACCGTCAACGCTTCTTCCTTCGACCGGGAGTACAACACCGGCGGGAACACCTCGTGGACCGGCGGCAACGGCGGCGCCGGCCACACCCCGCCACCGGCGGGCGGCGGCGCAGGCCACACCCCGCCACCGGCGGGGCACGACCACCATGACGACCACGCCCACGCCGTCCAGCAGCTGCACCACGTGGTGAACAACTACTCCTACACGTCGACGGTGGACGACCGCGACACGATCACGGACCAGTCCGTGAACCAGAACATCTGGGCCGACGGCGATGTGAACCAATGGTTCGACAACGAGGCTGTCATCGCATCCGGCGATCAGGCCCTGGCTGCCGGCGACGACAACAACGTCCGGGACTCCTACAACACCACGGACTCCTACAACACGGACAACACCACGGACAATTCCACGGACAACTCGATCACGGCCGGCGGTGACGTCAACATCGGCAACAGCGACCTGGATGTGGACGATTCGTTCAACACCGACGTTGACCTTGATGTCGCTGATTCGTTCAACGACAACTCCGATAACTCCGATAACTCGGATAACTCCGATAACTCGGATAACTCCGTGGACAACTCGGTGGAGATCGAGGATTCCTTCCAGGACAACTCCGACAACTCGGACAACTCCGACAATTCGGACAACTCGACGAACACCGATGTTGCCGTGGAGATCGAGGATTCCTTCCAGGACAACTCCTCCGTGGACAGCTCCACCAACACCGACGTGGCGATCGAGGATTCCTTCCAGGACAACTCCTCCGTGGACAGCTCGACCAACACCGATGTTGCGGTTGACGTGGCGGACTCCTTCAACGACAACTCGCAGACCGAGACCACCGAGGTGGAGGTTGTTGATTCCTTCAACCCGGTTGAGGTCGAGGTCGAGGACTCCTTCCAGGACAACTCCACCGAGGACAACTCGACGAACACTGACGTGGCTGTGGACACCGACGTCGCGGTCGAAGATTCGGAGATCAACCTCTAATCATCAAGTTCCGGGTACCGGGAGCGCCCGGCAGGAGGCCATCCACCTCCTGCCGGGCTCTTCGCGGATTATCCCCCGTCCCACCCGCACCCCTGCTGCAAAGGACAGATTATGGCTGAATCGCAACGACCGGGAGGCCCTGGACGTACGCCGGTGCCGATGAACGCCGGCCAGCTGGCGTTGCTGGTGGAGCAGGGCATCGAGCTGGTGGGGACAGGGGACCGCGCGGACCTGCGGAAACGCCTGGACCAGACCCTGCGCAGGCTGAAGGATCCGAGTATCCGCGTGATCGTGGTGGGGGAATTCAAGCAAGGAAAAAGCAAACTTATCAACGCCCTGGTGAACGCCCCGGTGTGCCCTGTCGACGACGACATCGCCACGTCGGTGCCCACCGTGGTCCGCCACGGGGAACCCGCGTCCGCCGCCATCCTGCTGCCCAAAGCCGGCACAGAGCCCGGCGACGAAGCCGCACTGGAGCGGCAGCCCATCAACATAGCGGACCTGGCGGCTTACGTTTCCGAGCGGGGCAACCCCGGAAACGTCAAGAAGCTGGTAGCGGCCGAAGTTTTCCTGCCCCGCAAGGTCCTGGCTGGCGGGCTGACGGTCATCGATTCCCCGGGCGTCGGAGGACTGGGGTCCTCGCACACATTGACCACCCTCACAGCCTTGCCCACAGCGGACGCCATGCTGCTGGTTTCAGATGCCTCGCAGGAATACACCGAGCCCGAAATGCGGTTCCTGCGCCAGGCCATGCGGATCACCCCGAGCGTTGCGGGCATCCTGTCCAAAACGGACCTGTATCCGGACTGGCGGCGTGTGGAGGCCATGGACCATGCCCAGCTCGCGCAGGTGGCGCCGGACATCCCACTGTTCGCGGTTTCCTCAGATCTCCGGCTGGAGGCTGCACGCCTGCAGGACAGCGAACTCAACGCCGAGTCGGGTTTCCCCGTGCTGATCGGCCACCTCCGGAATGAAATTGTGGGCAAGGCGGAACGGCTGCAACGGCGCTCCGTCAGCCAGGACCTGCTCTCCGTGACTGAGAACCTGCGCCTGTCCTTGCGGTCCGAACTGGGAGCGCTTGAGGATCCTGGGGGGACGCCGCGGATGATTGCAGGGCTGGAGGAGGCGAAGACACAGGCCGATGAGCTGCGCAAACGTTCCGCCCGGTGGCAGATTACGCTCAACGACGGCATCGGCGACCTGATCGCGGACATGGAGTACGACCTCCGGGACCGCCTGCGGCGCATCCAGCGCGAAGCCGAGGCTGCTATTGACCAGGGCGATCCCGGCCCCACCTGGACCCAGTTTTCCGCGTGGCTCGAGGAGTGCGCCGCCGCCGCGATCTCGGACACGTTTGTGTGGACCAGCGAACGCGCGCAGTGGCTGGCCGCGCAGGTGGCGGAGCATTTTTCAGAGGACGAAGTGGCCCTGCCGGTGCTTCACGTTTCGGACACCGGCGACGCGTTGGACCCGGTGGACAACATGCCAAGGCTCGACGACGGGCACGTGAACCCCCTGCAGAAGGTCCTGATCGGCATGCGCGGATCCTACGGGGGCGTGCTGATGTTCGGGCTTTTGACGGGAATCTTCGGTATGGCCCTGATCAATCCCCTGTCAGTGGGCGCGGGCCTGCTGCTGGGCCGCAAGGCGTACCGCGAGGACAAGGAAGCACGGTTGAAGCGCCGGCAGGCCGAAGCCAAGGCGCTGGTCCGCCGGCAGCTGGACGATGTCACCTTCCAGGTGGGCAAACAGCTCAAGGACCGGCTGCGGCTGGTGCAGCGCTCCACCCGGGACCACTTCACGGAAATCGCGGACGAACACCACCGCTCCCTGGCGGATTCGGTGGCGGCGGCCCAGAAGGCAGCCACCACCTACACGCTGGAAAAGGACATCCGCATCCGCGAGATCAAGGCCGAGCTCAAGAAGGTGGACGCCTTGCACCATGCCGCCGGCCTGGTGGCCGCCGAAGTGGCCCAATCCCCGGGGCCGCAGGCCTCGCAGTCTCCGGCCGGGCGCGGCACGGCGATGGGAAACCCGGCGTCGGGAAGTCCGACGACGGGCGGCCAGTCGGCGGGCACGGCGCCGGTGGTTGCGGCGGCCAGATGAAGGAGTCCATCAGCGCGGGAGTGGCGGACCTGATCCAGGACGCCCTGCTCGTGTATGCGGACGACCCCGCTGCGGCTGCGGCATTGGAGACTTATGCCCGGCGGCTGTCCGAGCCCCTCAGACTCGCTGTGGCAGGCATGGTCAAGGCGGGAAAATCCACGCTGCTGAACGCCATCATAGGGGAGGAGATCGCCCCGACCGACACCGGGGAATGCACAAGGATTGTGACCTGGTACCGCTACGGGCACACGCCGCGGATCACGGCCTACCCCATTGCCGGTGAACCGCATATCCTGCCGCTGAAGCGTGTGGACGGCCGCCTGGTGTTTGTCCTGGGCAACGCCCGCGCCGAGGACGTGGAGCGGCTGGTGGTGGAGTGGCCCTCGCCGGCCTTGCGCGAGCTCACCCTGATAGACACCCCGGGAATCGCCTCGTTGTCCGAAGACATCTCTGCCCGGTCCACCGATTTCCTCATCCCCGTGGACGCGCCCTCCGAGGCTGATGCCATCATCTACCTGATGCGCCACATGCACGCCTCGGACCTGCGGTTCCTCGAATCCTTCAGGGATACCGAGGCGGGTAGGTCGGGAACCGTGAACGCCCTTGCCGTGCTGTCCCGGGCCGATGAGATCGGCGCTGGCCGCATTGATTCACTTCTCTCAGCCGGTGAGATCGCCGAGCGTTATCGCCGGGACCACAGCCTGCGGAAGCTGGCGTTGGGCGTGGTCCCAGTGGCGGGGCTGCTGGCGCAGAGTGCACGCAGCATGCGCCAGTCGGACTTCGAGTCTCTGCAGGTCCTGGCCGGCATGGAGCGGTCCGCCCGGGAGCGGATGCTGCTCTCGGCGGACAGGTTCATCAGGGCCTCTGTCCCGCAAAGCCTGGGCGCTGAAGCCCGGGCCTCCCTCCTTGAGCGGTTCGGGCTGTTTGGGATACGGCTGGGCGTGGTGCTGATTCGGAGTGGCTTCACGGAACCCACGCCACTGGCGCATGAACTGGCCCGGCGCAGCGGGCTGGACCCCTTGCTGCACCTTGTGGCCCGGCAGTTCCAGGCCCGCGGGGATGCCCTCAAAGCCCGCACTGCCTTGGTGGGAGTGGAAAGCTTGCTGCGCACCGCGCCCAGGGAGGGGGCCGGCCGCCTGGCCGCAGCCTTGGAACGCCTTCAGGCCAACGCCCATGAGTTCCGTGAGCTCCGCCTGCTCGCCACGATCCGTACCACGGGGGTATCCCTCAGTGATGAATTGGCGGCGGAGGCTGAAAGGCTGGTCGGAGGCTGGGGTGCGGCGCCCGCCCTGAGGATGGGGCTGGCTCAGGATGCCGGACCGGACGTAGTCCTGGCCGAAGCCCGCCGCTGCCTAAACCGGTGGCGGACGGTATCGGAAAACCCGCTGACGGAGCGCTCAGCCGTGGAGGCCTGCCGCGTGGTGATGCGCAGCTGTGAGGGCGTCGTGGCTGAATGCTCGGCCCGGCAGCTGCACCCGCAGTCCGCCTGAGGTCAGCCCTTATTGCCGCGTCCGCGCCGGCCTGACCTGCGCCGACTGGATCCGCGCTGCCTTGAGCCACCTGCCTGCCGACGGCACAAAAACCGCTGCCAGGCCGAAGAAGGCCAAGCCCGACTGGGCTCCCCAGAGCAGGACAACATAGCTGCCGGCGTCGCCCTCGGGGACGAGGAAAGCCGCGGCCACCACCATGACCAGTACCTGCCCGGCCAGCAGCGGGATCATGAGCCAGCGGGACCAGCCGCGGCGCGCTGAGAAAATTGCCAGCGCCGCCGCTTCGAGCAGGATCACCAGCAGCAGGGCGCCCAGGCTACCCCAGAAAACAATGGTCGCGGATGTGGTTACAGCGTCAGGTCCGCCGCCGGGGGACATCTGGTCCACCACAGTGCGGAGCCGCTCCAGGTGTGAGTCGCGGGTGAGGAAGGAACCGATGAGTACGGCCAAGCCGGCAACGAAGCTGAGTAGCCAGAGTGTCCGCGCCAGGCGGACACTCCGCGGTGCGGGCGGAATGACCAGGATGGGCGCCGGTGCGGCGTAGGACAGCCCGGGCCGTGGCGGCGGCGGAGGAGGCGCGGCAGCCCCGGCGGGTGCAACTGGCTGTTGGGATTCTCCGTCGGGGTGCTGGGCCATGTTTCTCCTACTTCACGTCACCGGTATCGTGGGTGTCCGCGTCTCCTGTGCTGGCATCGCCGTCGGCCTTGGTCTTCGCCTCAAGGTCATCCTTGAGCTTCTTGAGGCGGGCGGCTTCGGCCTGGTTGCGGCGGCGCATTTCCAGGTTGCGGAGGAAATCGGGATCATCATCCGGGGCGGTGGGATGGCTGCGTGTTTGGCGGACCGGGGCTGAGTCACGCGGGCGGCCGATCAACAGCCACAGGATGGCGCCAACCACCGGAAGGACAATCATCACCACGATCCAGGCCGGCTTGGAGATCCCGCGGGTGAGGCGGCCGTCAGTGCGGATCACGTCCACCAGGCCATACACAAAGATGACGAGAACGGCGACGGCGAGAACCACACGGAAGAGCATGCCATTAAGTCTATCGTCCGCAGGCCGGGGGCGTTCAGGCAGGGCGGCTAAACTTGTACCGTGGCTTTTCTGAAATACTCCCTGATCCGGCTGGCGCTGTTTGCGCCGCTCTTTGTGCTCTTTATGTTCCTGAAGCTGGGGGCGGTGCTGTCAGTCATCTGCGCAGCGCTGATCGCGTTTGCGGTCAGCTACCTTTTCTTCCAGAAACAGCGCGACGACGCCGCTGCCGCCATTCACGGACGGCTCTCCGGCAAGGCCAAGCCGCTGCGAAGTGAAAGCGAGGTGGCCGACGCCGAAGCCGAGGACAGCCTCCTGGACGCCAACCCGGACATCACCATCCGGAACAGCGGCCCGAAGGCACCCGAAACGAAGGCGCCCGAGGCCTAGAATCCGTGGCTGAGCACCAGTCCCAGTGAGAACAGCAGGCTGTAGCCGAGGTTGATCAGGCCGGTCTGCTGGAGCACGGGAATGAGGCTCTTGCGCTTGCGGCCGTTGATCATCAGCCAGGCGGGCATCAGGCAGGCCGGGATCAGCAGCAGCACGATCAGCATCCACGGCCGCCCGGGAGCCAGGATGACCACCAGCAGGATGGCCACGGCGAGCATCAGCACGTAGCTTTCGCGGGCGTGCTTGTCGCCCAGGCGCACGGCCAGGGTCTTTTTTCCGGCCTGGATGTCGGTGGGGATGTCGCGGACGTTGTTGGCCATCAGCAGGGCGCAGGCAATGAGACCGGTGCCGATCGCGCCGATAACGGCCGGCAGGTTGACCTGGCCGGCCTGGGTGTAGGTGGTGCCGAGCGTTGCCACCAGGCCGAAGAAGACAAACACAAAGACGTCGCCCAGGCCCATGTAGCCGTAGGGGTTCTTGCCGCCGGTGTAGCCCCATGCGGCCATGACGCAGCCGACTCCCACCAGGATCAGCCACCAGCTCTGGGTGATCACCACCAGCGCCAGGCCGAACAGCATGGCCACGGCGAAGGCGCCGAACGCTGCATATTTGACGTGTTCCGGCCGGGCGGCGCCGGAGCCCACCAGCCGCAGCGGTCCAACGCGGTCCTCGTCGGTGCCGCGGACGCCGTCCGAGTAATCGTTGGCGTAGTTCACGCCGATCTGCAGGAGCAGCGCCACCAGGGCGGCCAGCACGGCATTAACGGGGCGGAACGAATCCAGCTCGTAGGCCGCGGCGGTGCCGATCAGTACCGGGGCGATGGCGGCCGGCAAAGTGCGGAGGCGGGCGCCTTGGATCCATTGTGCGGCTGTGGCCACGGTCAGTACCTCTGTTGGGTCGGGAGAACGGTGAAACGGTAGTGGCGGCCGCGAATGGGCCACCGCTGCAGGTCTACTCTACTTTCCCTGATGCAGCGAGTTGAGCCGGTCGATCATCGCCAGGCGGTCCGGCTTGCCGTTGGGAAGCAATAGCAGTTCCGGGGCAGCCAGCACGGTTTTCGGTGCCAGGAGGCCCAGCCGCCGGTGCCATTCCTCTTTGAGTACGACGGCGTGATCCCCGGTTGTGCTGCCAGTGGCACCCGAGCCCGCGGCTGAGGCAGCGCCAGCGGTGCCGGCGTCGAGCGCAACAAACGCGGCAACAGCCTGGCCCCATTCCGTGGACGGGACGCCCGCCACAAAAGCCGCCGCGACGCCGTCGGACTTTTCCAGCTCTTCCTGCACATGCGCGGCCGAGACCTTAACGCCGCCGGTGATGATGACGTCGTCGGCACGGCCCAGCACGGTGAGCCGGCCGTCCGCGTCCAGGGTGCCGAGGTCATTGGTGCGGTACCAGCGGACGCCGTCCTCCTCGAAAAACGTGTCCGTCGCTTCCGGCGCATCCACATACCCGGCGGCCACGGTGTCGCCGCCCAACAGGATACGGCCGTCATCGGCCACCCGGACCTGGACGCCTTCCAGCGGCACGCCGTCGTACACGCAGCCGCCGCAGGTTTCGGCGGACCCGTAGGTGGTGATCACCCTGACGCCGGCCTCGCGGGCGGCGTCCAGCAGCCCGGCCGACGCCGGTGCGCCGCCCAACAGGATGCCGTTGAACCGCCGCAGGACGGCCAGGGTCTCCGGCGACGGTGCCTCCAAGAGGCGTTGGAGCTGTGTGGGGACCAGCGAGGTGAAGCGGAACTTGTCGGTCAGCTCCAGGGCACCGGCCGTGAACGCCTCGGGGGTGAAACCGCCGGACATGTCCATCACCCACGGGCGTGTGCCGGCGAACAGCGACCGCACCAGGACCTGCACGCCGGCCACGTACTGCACGGGCAGCGCCAGGAGCCACTGGCCCTCACCCTCGAGCGCAAGGGCGGTGGCCATGGATGAGGCCGCCAGCGCCTCGACGGTCAGGATGGTGGCCTTCGGCGCGCCCGTCGAGCCGGATGTGCGGACCACCGCCACGGCGTCATCGCAGCCGGGCGTCTCAGTGTGTCCCACCACCAGTTCGCCGTCGGGGCCCACGGAAAGTTCGACGGCGGGTCCCTCACCGTGGAGGGCGGCGGCCAGGGCTTTGAGCACCGGGTCGATGTCCGTGGGACCGATGGTCTGGGTTCCGAGATTCATGTGCCGTCCTGCCTTTGAAGTCAGCCGGGGCTTGGAGGCCGGCCGGCTTGAAGTGGTGCCTAGAAGTAGTGCGGGAAGCGGGACCAGTCCGGGTCCCGTTTCTCCAGGAAGGCTTCCTTGCCTTCCACCGCCTCGTCTGTCATATAGGCCAGGCGCGTGGCTTCGCCGGCGAAGACCTGCTGGCCGGCCAGGCCGTCGTCGGCAAGGTTGAAGGCGAATTTCAGCATGCGGATGGCCTGCGGTGACTGCCGGGCGATGTCCGCGGCGTATTCCAGGGCCACCTCTTCGAGGCGCTCGTGGTCCACGGCCTCGTTCACAGCGCCCATGCGGACCATGTCGTCCGCGGAGTACTCGCGGGCCAGGAAGAAGATCTCGCGGGCGGACTTCTGGCCGATCTGGCGGGCCAGCAGCGCCGAGCCGTACCCGGCGTCGAAACTTCCCACCGTGGCGTCTGTCTGCTTGAACTTGCCGTGCTGGCGGGAGGCGATGGTGAGGTCCGAGACCACGTGCAGGGAGTGCCCGCCGCCGGCGGCCCAGCCGTTCACGACAGCGATGACCACCTTGGGCATGGTCCGCATGAGCCGCTGGACCTCGAGGATGTGGAGGCGCCCGGCGCGGGCGGGATCGATGGTTTCCGTGGTCTCACCGTCTGCATAGCGGTACCCGTCCCGGCCGCGGATCCGCTGGTCCCCGCCGGAGCAGAAGCTGTGTCCGCCGTCCTTGGGGGAGGGGCCGTTGCCGGTGAGCAGGACCGTGGCGACGTCCGGGGTCATGCGGGCGTGGTCCATGGCGCGGTAGAGCTCGTCCACGGTGCCGGGGCGGAAGGCGTTGCGGACTTCCGGGCGGTTGAAGGCGATGCGGACGGTGGGCAGGTCCCTGGTTTCCGTTCCGGTTGTTGAGCCCGTCGAAACACGCTCTACCTGCCGGTGGTAGGTCATGTCCTGGAAATCGTCGAAACCCGACACGGTGCGCCAGCGGGTGGGGTCAAAGACGTCGGACACCTTGGCGGGAATTTGGTTGCTCACCGGACAAGTCTAGTAATCGGGTCAGCTGATGCAGAACCCGTTGCCCTCGGGTACGGCAGCTGTCAGGGCTGGACCTGCTGCAACTGCTCGAATAGCTCGGGCGGGATGGCGTAGATGAAGATGACCGCCAGCAGGTTCTTCGCCGCGTGCACAAAGTAGGAGAACATCAGGTTTTTCCCGGTCCACACGTAGACAAATACCAGCGTGGCGCCCATGGCCAGATAGGGGAGCAACGCACTGAGCGTGATGGCTTCCTGGCCTGCGATATGGATGCCAGCAAAGAGGACCACAGAGAGGGCACAGCACAGCCAGATGTTGAGCTGGCGGCTGAGCTTGCCGATCAGCAGGTGCCGGAAGATGTACTCCTCCACAAACGGGCCCACCACCACCAGGACAGGCACCATCAGCCAGGCAGGGACCTGTTGCATCAGCGCCTGCAGTCCGGCTTGGTTTGCCGACGTCTCGACTCCGCCAGCGGCCGACACCACCACGGCCGTGAGGATCATCATGGCCACCACCGCCGCGGGCACCATCAGCAGCGTGAACCACGGACGGGTGGCCAGCACGCGCAGGTCCCGGGCCGCCACCCGGCGGGCGGCGGCCAGCGCCAGGATCCCGATCGAGCCATAGAAGATGAGGTTCACGCCGTACGACGCTGCGGCCGGGCTGGGGGCAAACTGGCTTATGAACGGGACCAGCAGTTCCCCGGCCACGGCGAAGAGCCCGGCCGCGGCCACATAGAGGCCGACGGCGGTGAAATCAAGGGCGGAAGACCGGTACAGCTCGGGCTGCGGCGCGGGTGGTTTCCGGTGTGTGGTGGCCATGTCTTCAGCCTAGCTCCACCCCAACTAGGTAGCGCTAACTGTCGTTTTGAGGCCCCAAAGCGACAGTTAGCGCTACCTAGTTGGGGCGGGTCGTGCTGGTGGGCGTCACATTGCGGGGCCAGATCGGCGTCCGGTAGAATATTCGGCATGCCTAACTTTTTGTTTCGGCGCGCCAAAGTAGCCATCCGAACCCTCGCCCGGGGAACGGCGGCGTTCCGCGCTGCCGGCGCCGCCGCCGTCGTCCTCCTGTCACTCTCCCTTACCGCGTGCGGGGGTGACGCGTCAGGCAACAGCGACAGTGACAAGCCGGTGGTCCTGACCACCTTCACGGTGCTGGCCGACGTCGCCCGGAACGTTGCGGGGGACAAGCTCACCGTGGAGTCGATCACCAAGGCGGGCGCCGAAATCCACGGCTACGAACCCACCCCCGGCGACATACGCAAGGCGGCCAAGGCGGATCTCATCCTTGACAACGGCCTGAACCTCGAAGCCTGGTTCGGGCAGTTCGTGGAGGGCCTGGACGTGCCGCACGCCGTGGTCAGTGACGGTGTGGAAGTCATGTCCATCAGCGAGGACTCCTACCAGGGCAAACCGAACCCGCATGCGTGGATGTCGCCGGTGAACGTGCAGATCTATGTGGACAACATGGTGAAGGCGTTCAGCGAGCTTGACCCGGAGAACGCCGCGGCTTTCAAGGCCAACGGTGACGCGTACAAGGCCGAACTGCAGGGTGTGCAGGACGAGATTAAGGCAAGCCTCGCTGGCCTCCCGGAGAACCAGCGCGCCCTGGTGACCTGCGAAGGCGCCTTCTCCTATCTGGCCCGCGACGCCGGGCTCAAAGAGGTCTACATCTGGGCGGTCAACGCCGAACAGCAGGCCACGCCGCAGCAGATCACCCGCGCCATCGAGTACGTCAAGGCGAACCAGGTTCCCGCCGTGTTCTGTGAATCAACGGTGTCCGATGCCCCCATGCAGCAGGTGGTGGGCGCCACCGGCGCGAAGTTCGGCGGCACACTTTATGTGGATTCGCTGTCCGAAGCCGACGGTCCCGTACCCACTTACCTGGACCTGATCAGGCACGACGCCGATGTCATCACCAAGGCCCTGGCCGGCACCTCAACCGGCACCTCCACCGGCTCCGCAGCAGGGGCGAAGTAATGAGCACCCCGGCCATCCTGGTTGAAAACGTCACCGTCCACTACGGCGAGGTCCTGGCGCTCGATTCCGCCTCGCTCACCGTGGACGCCGCCCGGATCTGCGGCCTGATCGGCATGAATGGGTCCGGGAAATCCACCCTGTTCAAGGTGATCATGGGAATGATCAAGCCCGACGCCGGCCGCGTGCTGATCGGCGGACAGTCACCCACCAGGGCGCGCAAGGAGGGCGGGATCGGCTACGTGCCGCAGAGCGAGGATGTTGACTGGCAGTTCCCGCTGTCTGTCCGCGATGTGGTGATGATGGGCCGCTACGGGCACCAGGGCTTCACCCGGCGCCCCTCCAAGGCCGACCGCGCCGCCGTCGACCAGGCACTGGACCGCGTGGAACTGGGCGAGTACGCGGAGCGGCAGATCGGGCAGCTGTCCGGCGGGCAGAAGAAGCGTGCTTTTGTGGCCCGCGGCATCGCCCAGGGTGCCACCATGATGCTCCTGGACGAACCGTTCGCCGGTGTGGACAAGCGCTCCGAGGCCACCATCACCCGGCTGCTGCGCGAGCTCGCCTCCGACGGCTGCACTATCCTGATCTCCACCCACGACCTCCACGCCCTGCCCAACCTGTGCGACGAAGCCGTACTCCTCATGCGCCGGGTCCTGATGCACGGCGCCCCGGAACTGGTCCTGCAGCCGGAGAACCTCGCCATGGCGTTCGGCCTGGATGTGCTGAACCGCGAGCTCCCGGAACCTGCCCACCCCGCCACCACCAGCGCGGCTACCCACGCCGGCACCGAGAGCAGGGGCTGACCCATGGAACTCCTCGACATCCTGCTCGAACCGCTCAGCTACGACTTCATGGTCCGCGCCATCATCACCACCGCGCTCGCCGCCGTCGTCTGTGCCGTCCTCAGCTGCTGGCTGGTGCTGATCGGCTGGTCCCTGATGGGCGACGCCGTCTCCCACGCAGTGCTGCCCGGCGTAGTGCTGGCCTACATAGTTGGCGCCCCGTTCGCGCTCGGTGCGCTGGTGTTCGCGCTGATTGCGGTGACCCTGATCGGCGTCGTCCGCAACACCAGCCGGGTGAAGGAGGACGCCGCGATCGGCATTGTGTTCACGTCGCTGTTTGCCCTTGGCCTGGTGCTGATCTCGGTCACACCCAGCCAGACGGACCTGAACCACATCATCTTCGGCAACCTCCTGGGCGTCAGCATCCCGGACCTGATCCAGGTGCTGGTGCTGGGCGTCGTCGCCTTCGTCATCCTGATCCTGAAGCGCCGCGACCTGACCCTCTATGCGTTCGATCCCACGCACGCCCACGCGATCGGGCTCTCCCCGAAACGGCTGGGGGCGCTGCTCATGGGGCTGCTGGCGCTGACGTCGGTGGTGGCGCTGCAGACAGTGGGTGTGGTGCTGGTGGTGGCCATGCTCATCATCCCCGGCGCCACGGCCTACCTGCTCACGGACCGCTTCAACCGGATGCTGGTCATCGCCCCGGTGATTTCAGCGGTGTGCTCCATCGCCGGCATCTACTTCAGCTACTACCTGGACACGGCTTCGGGCGCCATGGTGGTGCTCACGCAGGGCGTGGTGTTCGCCGCCGTCTACCTGTTCAGCCCTCGGCAAGGACTGATCGGCACCCGGCTGGCGAAGGCCCGCCGCAGGAAGGCCGCCGCGCTTCTGGTTGGCTAGGCCCGGACGGACTTGCGGTTGTGATGACCGTTTGGGTGCCTGCCATGACTTTTCCTTTGCAGAGGTCATGCCTGGTGTGGTTCTTTACCTGGTGGAGTTTTACCGCGTGGGAACAGGGGAACGCCGCACGGTGATATCGCCGTAGGCGCTGCGGGCGCGGATCTCCACTTTGGCGTCCGTCTCGCTTGGCCCGGTGGTGGCGTCGAGTCCGTTGCGGACGCGCCCGTACTTTGTGCTGAGGTCCAGCCACGCGGCGCTGCCTTCGCGGACGCCGATGGCCAACGAACCCGCGGCGGTCTGGATGGTCAGGATTCCGCGGGCCACCTCGCCGACCGTGATGTCGCCGTTGGAGGCCTTGATAGTGGTGGTGTCGCCGGCCCGTTCAACGGCGACGTCCCCGTTGGCGGCACTGACCTTGAGTTCACCGGCGGCATCCACGATGTACGTGCTGCCGTTGCCGTTCTTGACGCTGGCGGTCCCATCGATTTCCCGGATCCGGATCTTGCCCGAGCCGGTCTTGATCTCGGCCCGCCCCGCGACGCGTTCCACGGTCACATCGCCCATGCCCGTGTGGACCCGGAGTTCCGTGCAGTGATCGAGCTGGACGTGGCCCATTTCCGTCTTCAGTTCGGCGGAGCTGAATTCACCTTCGCAGCGGAGGTCGCCCATGCCGGACTTCAACTCCAGGCTGCAGCCGATGGGCACTTCAACGGTGATGTCCACGGCGCCGCCGTCGCCGAACCAGCTGTGGCGGCGCTGGGATCGCAGCCGTACCTGCAGGCGTCCATCCATGTAGTCCACGGTGGTCTGCTCCGCCGCCTTGATGTCCAGGGCCCGGGTTACCTCGCGGGGCCGGATGTTGACTACGGTGTCGGTGCGGTTGCCGGCGACAACCAGAATGTCGGCACGGACGGACACGTCCACTACGACGGCGATTGGTTGGGGGGTCTCGAAGATTGTCATCAGCGTGCCCATCCTGTGAAGTTCTGCTCGCCGGGATCGCGGCGAATGGTCCGATGGGTGGATTGGCTGCCGTTGAGCGCGTCCGCGACGGCCCGGATCAGCCAGGAGTTCACGGACAGGCCTTCAAGGCCGGCGGCCTCTTCAACCTGCTGCTTGAGGTGGTCCGGAAGGCGGAGCGTCGTGCGCGAGGTGCTGGCGCCGTCGAACTCTTCCGGGGCCTGCCGGGCCGGCTGGCTGGAGCGTTCAGTCACCAATTCGAAGTCGCTGGCGGCGGGCGGGCTGGTAACCACAAACTCCGGATCGCGGCCCCGGAGCCGTACCTCCACCGACGCCGGGGCCAGCTCGAGGGTGATCTCGCTGGCGGCGTCGGAGAGGGCTTCGAGGAGGACGAGCCGGACAGTGGAGTCAAGCGCGGCAGTGAGGCGTTCGCTGAGTTCCCGGGCCTCAGGGCCACCGGCTTCGGCGGCAACACCCAGCTGATGCTGGACGGCGGAGACGTATTGGTTGAGTTGCATGACACCATGCTGACGTCATTTTGGTGTCACGTCAATACTTTCTGGCGAATAATGGCGTCACCGGTGGTGTCCCGGCTTGACGTTGCGGCTTCCGGCGGGGAAGCTGGAGCGATGAAGTCCTGAGCAGCAGCCCGGCAATGCCGGACTGTTCCCCCGAATCCAGGGCCGCCGTCGAGCACCAGTTCCGGCGGCCACACTGCGGAATCTTGCGAGGACTTGTCTTGACTGAACACCTGAACCTTTCCGGCGTCTCCCACGGCTACGGCGACCGGCAATTGCTGGACGGAATCGGCCTGGTCATCACGGCCGGCGAGCATGTTGCCATCGTCGGCGAAAACGGTGCCGGCAAATCCACGCTGCTCCGGATCCTGGCCGGGCTGGAAGCGCCCGACGAAGGAACTGCGGTCAGCCACGGCCGCGTGGGCTACCTTGCCCAGACGCACGGCCTGCCCGAATCCTTCACCGTGGGCGCCGCCGTCGACGCTTCCCTGGCCTCGCTGCGCGCCCTCGAAGCCGAACTTGACCGGCTGGAGGCCGGCCTCGCCGATGCCGAGGACGACGAGCTGGAAACCTACGGCCGGCTGCAGACCGAGTACCAGCTGCGCGAGGGCTACGCCGCGGAATCCCGAGTGGAGGCGGCGCTCGACCGGCTGGGCCTGGGTGGCCTGGACCGGAAGCGAACGCTGGGATCGCTCTCCGGCGGCGAGCAGGAGCGCGTGGCGCTGGCGTGTGTCCTGGCCGATCCGGCGGACATCCTGCTCCTGGACGAACCCACCAACCATCTCGATGCCCGCGGAACCGCCTGGCTGGAGGACCGGCTGGCCGCCCATCGCGGGACAGTGGTGGTGGTGTCCCACGACCGCGTGCTGCTCCGCAAGGTGGCCAGTACCGTGATTGAGGTTGATGCCGAGCGCCGTACCGTGACCCGCTACGGCAACGGCTACGACGGCTACCTCCGCGAGAAGGCCGCCGAACGCCAGCGCTGGGTCCAGCAGTACCACGAGTGGATCGACGCGATGGAGGCGGAGCAGCGGCAGGCGGACACCGTGACCGACAGGATGGGCTATGCCCGCAAGCGCGACAACGACAAGATGGGCTTCGACTTCAAGGCCGGCACCTGGCAGAAAGCGGCGACCAGCAAGGTCCGCAACGCGCAGGAACGGCTCCGTCGGCTGGAAGCGAGCCCCATTGACCGCCCGCCGGTGCCGCTGCGGCTTGCGGCGGAGCTCGCCGTGGATCCGCAGGCTCTGTCTGTGGCGCCTGCGGGGCCCGGGGCAGCTGCCGCACCCGGGGATGACTCGCTCTTGACCGCGTCGGCGGTCCTCATGGCCCGAGGCGTCGCAGTTCCCGGCCGCCTGGGCGTCACTGATTTCGTGGCCCGCACGGGCGAGAAGATCCTCATCACGGGTCCGAACGGCGCCGGCAAATCCACGCTGCTCTCCGTGCTGGCGGGAACCTTGGAGCCCGCCGAAGGGTTGGTTCAGCGGCCTGCGCGGATCGGCTACCTGCAGCAGGAACTCGAACTGCCGCAGCGGCCCACGCTCCGCCTGCTGCCGGCCTTCGCGGCCGGCCTTGGCGGCAACATCGATGAGCACGCCGAGGCACTCCTGCGCCTGGGGCTGTTCCGCACCAGCGAGTTCCACGTCCCGGTGGGCAGCCTGTCCGCGGGCCAGCAGCGCAGGCTTGCCCTGGCCCGGCTGCTGCTGGGCGGCTACGGCACGCTCATTGTGGATGAACCCACCAACCACCTGGCACCGGTTCTGGTGGAACAGCTCGAGGAGGCGCTCGCCGGCTTCACCGGGACCCTGGTTATGGTCAGCCACGACCGCGCCCTTCGGGACTGGTTTGCCCGGTGCGCGAAGAAGACCGACAACTCGCGCACGGACGAGGCCGGGCGCTGGATCCGGTACTCGATGGACAAGGGCGTGCTGGCTGCGGCCTGAAGCAGCCAAGACACACCACCGTCCTTGGGGGCCACGACTGCCCGTGCCCGAAACGGCGCAAGAGCCCCGGCGGCGGCGCGGAAACGGTGAGTTTTGCGTAAAAAGATTGTTACCCACCGACCGGCAGGCGGAAACATCGGCGGCGGAAGATAGGCCTATGCCAGTCTCCCGCCGGCCGAAAGGATCTGTCCGTGATCACCAAGAACCTTTTCCTGCAGGGCATCTTCCCGTTTGTGGGCACGGGGCTGGAAAAACCCGTCCCCATCCACAGCGAGCTCTCGCACTACGTTCCGGATGGCGTCATCAACCAGACGCTCTACTTCCGGGGCGGCAACTCGAGCAGTGAGCTCATCACGGTGGTCCTGATGCGGAACGGCGTGCCCATGCGGTACTTCCCCATCGGTGCCAAGAGCGAGGTCCATGTGCCGCTGCGGGTGGTGGAGGACATCGACGGCGGCTCGGTGGTGGAGCTCTATCTCGCCGCCCCGGATGGTGTTGGGGGATCCGTGGTTGTTGATCTGGGCATGGTGGAACACTGATGACCAGCGTGCTTGACCGGCCGCAGGGGAGGCACACAGGCGCCGCGCCTCGCCGTCGGCTGGTGGTGGTGGGCAACGGGATGGCCGGCGCCCGGGCGGTGGAGGAGATCCTTGCCCGGGGCGGCGCGGACCAGTTCACCATCACCATGTTCGGGGACGAGCCGTACGGAAACTACAACCGGATCATGCTCAGCCACGTCCTCTCCGGCGAAGAATCCGACGCGGATATCTTCCTGAACGCCCTGCCCTGGTACCGCGAGAACAGCATCACGCTGCACGCCGGGGTCCGTGTTGACCGGATCGACAAGTTCACGAAGCACGTCTTTTCCAATGACGGCCGCGTGACACCGTACGACACCCTCATCATCGCCACCGGGAGCCGCTCCCACATGCCGCCGATGGACGGGTTGTACACACCTGGCGGGTCTGTGAAGCACGGTGTGTTCGGGTTCCGCACCATCGATGACACCCGCAGGATGGTCCAGCATGCCCAGCAGGAGCATCACCGGCGGGCGGTGGTGATCGGCGGCGGCCTGCTGGGCCTCGAGGCGGCCTACGGGCTGAAAAGCCACGGGATCGAGGTGGAGGTGGTGCACTCGGGCGGGCACCTCATGAACGCGCAGATGGGGCCCGACGGCGGTGCGGTGCTGCGGAGGAGCGTGGAGGCCCTGGGCATCCGGGTGCACACGTCCAGCCGCACCACTGCTGTCCTCGGTACGGACCGGGTCAGCGGCGTCAGCTTCCGGGACCGGGAGGACATCGCCTGCGACATGGTGGTGGTGGCCGCCGGCATCCGGCCGAACGTGGACGTGGCCGTGCTGAGCGGGCTGCCGGTGGAGCGGGCCATTGTGGTGGATGACAGGCTCCGGGTCCAGGACGAAGACGACATCTACGCCGTGGGGGAGTGCGTCCAGCACCGCGGCGAGGTTTATGGGTTGGTTGCGCCGTTGTGGGAGCAGGCCGTGGTGCTTGCCAACCACGTGACCGGCGCCGATACGTCGTCGGCCTACCTTGGCTCGCGGACCGCCACCAAGCTGAAGGTTGCCGGCGTCGACGTGGCATCCATAGGACTGCACGGCCCCGAGCTCGACACGGACGAGCACATCGTCTTCTCGGAGCCCAGCCGCGGCATTTTCAAGTCCATCGTGGTCCGCGACAACAAAATGGTGGGCGCCACGCTGCTGGGCGACAGCCGGAAGGTGGCCTACCTGACGCAGGCCTACGACCGCGGGCTGCCGTTGCCGGAGGAGCGGATCGCCCTGATGTTCGACGTCGGCGGGCCGGGTGAGGAGGTGGGCGTGGCCGAGCTCGACGACGGCGCCCAGGTCTGCAACTGCAACGGCGTCAGCAAGAAGGCCCTGGTGGACGCCGTGAAGGGCGGCTGCACCACGGTGTCCGGCGCCATGGACGCCACCCGCGCCGGCAAGGGCTGCGGTTCCTGCAAACTCCTGGTCAAGCAGGTGGTGGAGTGGGCCGCGGACGGCGCAGTGGAGGAGGACCCGGCCGCCAGCTACTACGTGCCCGGGATCCCGCTGGACAAGCCGGCCCTGATGGCCGCCATCCGGAAGCTGGGCCTGCGCTCTGTGTCCCAGGTGTTCACGGCCCTGGCTCCGGGGAGCGCCGAGGACGCGAAATCCAAGATGGGCCTGGCCTCGCTGCTGAAGATGATGCTCGCCGACCGGTACATCGACGAGCGCGACGCCCGATTCATCAACGACAGGGTGCACGCCAACATCCAGCGCGACGGCACGTTCTCCGTGGTGCCGCAGATGAAGGGCGGCGTCACGTCCGTCCAGCAGCTGCGCCGGATTGCCGACGTCGCCGAAAAGCACAACGTTCCCCTGATCAAGCTGACCGGCGGGCAGCGGATCGACCTGCTGGGGATCCCCAAGGAGGACCTCCCGCAGGTCTGGGCCGACCTGGACATGCCCTCGGGCTTCGCCTACGGCAAGAGCTTCCGCACCGTGAAGACCTGTGTGGGCAAGGACTTCTGCCGGTACGGCACCGGTGATTCCACAAAACTGGGCATCGAGATCGAGGCACGGTTCCAGGGCATCGAGTCGCCGGCCAAGCTGAAGCTGGCTGTGTCCGGTTGCCCGCGGAACTGCGCGGAATCGCTGGTCAAGGACGTGGGCGTGGTGGCGGTGGAGGGCGGACGCTGGGAACTCTACGTGGGCGGCGCGGCGGGCGCCCACATCCGCAAGGGCGACCTGCTCGCCACCGTGGACGACCCCGAGGTGGTCAAGCTGCTGGCGGGCCGGTTCATGCAGTACTACCGCGAGCAGGCCAACTGGCTGGAACGGACGTACTCCTTTGTGCCGCGGGTGGGCATCGAGCATCTCCGCGCGGTCATCGTGGAGGATTCCGAAGGTGTCGCCGCGCAACTGGACGCCGCCATGCAGGCATCCGTGGACAGCTACGTGGATCCGTGGAGTGAACGCGACGATCCACTCACACCGGGCCAGTTCCGCACCTCCCTGCCCCTCACCGTCCTGCCCCAGGTGCCGGTCCGATGAACGCCGATCCGATCAGCACCGAGCCCGTCAGCACCACCAGCCACATCCTGGGCCCGGTGGACCAGATCCCGTTCGGTGAGGGGAGGGCCTTCGGGGTGGACGGCGAGCAGGTGGCGGTCTTCCGGCTGCGGGACGGGACCCTGCGCGCCCTGTCCGCGGTCTGCCCCCACCGCGGCGGCCCCATTGCGGACGGCACCATCGACCGGGAGGTGGTGATGTGCCCGCTGCACCAGCACGCGTTCAGCCTGGAAACGGGCTGCTCCAGCACCGGCGCCGAACCTTTGCGCACGTACAGCGTTCAGGAGGATGCCGAACAGAACATTGTTCTGAAGTATCCCCATATTCGTGGCAATAGTTTGGCTTAATCGGGCCCGGGTGTAGCCCTCGTCACTTGCTGCGGTTTGAGTCTTGTAGGATAGACAGGCCGCGCGAACTTCGACGTACTGTGACTTTCCATACAGAAAATTCCTTGAAACATCAAGAAACAGAATTTTCGGGATGGAGAAGTCCCTGCCAAGGGTGCCGGCCAATCCCCTACCCACAAGGAATTGTTGTGCCTCAAAGTACCCCCACAGAACTCGAGAGCCCCACGGCGCAATCCGCCGTCGTCGACTCCACCCTCAGCGCCGAGGGCTACAAAAAATCCCTGAGCGGACGCCAGGTCACCATGATTGCCATGGGCGGCGCCATCGGCGTCGGCCTCTTTATGGGTGCAGGCGGACGCCTGGCCTCCACTGGCCCCGCCCTCATCTTCTCCTACGCCATTGCCGGCGTTATCGCCTATCTGCTGATGCGGGCCCTGGGCGAGCTGATCATGTACCGCCAGACGTCGGGTTCCTTCGTCAGCTACGCCGGTGAGATGTTCGGCAAGAAGGGCGCGTACCTGTCCGGCTGGATGTACTTCATCAACTGGGCCATGACCGGCATCGCCGAACTCATCGCGATCGGACTGTACTTCCAGTTCTTCTTCCCCAACGTGCCGGTCGAACTCAGCGCCATCGCCGCGCTGCTGCTGCTCGTGGGCGTCAACCTCATGAGCGTCAAGGCATTCGGCGAGTTTGAATTCTGGGCCTCCTGTCTCAAGGTCGGCGCCATCGTGATCTTCCTGGCCGTGGGCACTTTCATGGTGGTCACCAACGCCCAGGTGGGCGACGGCAACGCCTCGGTGAACAACCTCTTCGCAGCCGAAGGCGGAATGTTCCCCAAGGGTGCGCTGGTGATGATCCTCGTCCTGAACGCCGTGATTTTCGCCTACAACGGCATTGAACTCGTCGGCATCACGGCCGGTGAAATGCAGGACCCCGCCAAGGAAGTTCCCAAAGCGATCCGCGCCGTCGTCTTCCGCATCGTGGTGTTCTACGTCGGTTCGGTGACGCTCCTGGCGATGCTGCTTCCCTCGGACCAGTACGTGGCCGGCACCTCGCCGTTCGTCACTGTGTTCGGCCAGATGGGCCTCGGCTGGATGGGCGATGTTATGAACATGATCGTCATTACCGCCGCGTTGTCCTCCTGCAACTCGGGCCTGTACTCGATCGGCCGGATCTTCCGGACCATGGCCAACAACGGGCACGCCCCGGAGTGGCTGACCAGGATGTCCAAGAGCCACGTGCCGTACGCCGCCATCCTGGCCATCGGCGCCGTCTACCTCGTTGGCATCCTGCTGAACATCTGGCTGGGCGGCTCACACGCCTTCGACCTCGCGCTCAACTCCGCATCGATCGGCGTGATCTTCACCTGGGGCGCCATCTTCGCCAGCCAGATCGCGCTGCGCCACAAGAAGGGCAAGGTCTCCTCCCTGCCCGCGCCCGGCGGAACCTGGAGCAGCTGGGCCGGACTCATTGCGCTGCTGGCCATCACCGTACTCATCGGCTTCGACACCATGACCAGCAAGACCGGCGAGGTATTCCACCTCGGTCTCTGGACCCTGGCCACCATCCCGTTCTTCGCCCTGGTCCTGTGGCTGGGCTGGCAGAAGGTCAAGCACAACGAGCCCAAGAGCGAGCTCTTCTGCTAGGTCTTTTCGCCTCAGCAGCCGGATGCTCAGCAGCCGGACGCAAAGAAGTACGACGACGGCGGGTCACCCTTTCGGGGGCGGCCCGCCGTCGTCGTTTCTTCCCTCCATCGATTGCTCCGTAACCGCCCTTTTGAGCGCTCAAAAGGGCGCCTACGGAGCAGCCGATGGGTTACGCGCGGCGTCCACGCTCTTGAGGTGCCGGGCGAAGTGGTCTTCGATTCGCTGCCAGGCTTCGGGGGAGGACTCCGGGTCGGGGCCGATGCCCATGACCCGCATCAGTGGCCTGAAAACCGCGGGGCCCAGGTCGATTTCGTTGAGGAACGCGTGACCGGCGGTGGGAAATTCCTTGACGCTGTTTTCGATGCCGAGGTTGTCCAGGGCGGTCTCGAGCTTGCCCGCTGCACCCTTGAGGGTGAGGTCCCGGCCGCCGAAGTTGGCCACGATGGGGCAGGCGCCGCGGAGGGTTTCCTCGAGATTGCCGGGCAGGCGGCCGTAGTTGACCGAGGCCGCGTCGAAGCCGTCGCGGGCCACCAGCAGCGCGAAACCGCCGCCCATGCAGAACCCGATCACCCCGGTCTTGCCGGTGGACAGCGGCGACGTGGCCAGCCAGGTCCGGGCGGTGGCGAGGTCGGTGAACGCGCGGCCGCTTCCCCGGAGCATGCTCCGCATGGTGCCGACCAGGCAGCGGCGCGGGCCGCCGTCGCTGAACAGGTCCACCGCCAGCGTCAGGTACCCGGCGTGGGCCATCCGGTCTGCGTGGCCGCGAACGAGGTGGTTCAGGCCGAAGGCTTCGTGGATCATCAGGACCGCGGGAAACGGGCCGGTGCCGGACGGTGTGGCGACATATCCGCCGAGCGAAGGCGAACCGCCGGCAGCGGCACTCTGGGCACTCAGGTCCACATA
The DNA here is from genome assembly GCF_023913815.1 of Pseudarthrobacter cellobiosi. NCBI lineage: Bacteria > Bacillati > Actinomycetota > Actinomycetes > Micrococcales > Micrococcaceae > Pseudarthrobacter > Pseudarthrobacter cellobiosi. The sequence goes on along the minus strand of NZ_JAMXBK010000028.1, from coordinate 360,291 downwards.
CGTCATGGGCCAAGGGTAGCCGCCGCCGTCGATCCCCTCCATAGACTGCTCCGTACGGGCCCTTTTGGGGCGTCAAAAGGGCGCCTGGGCCCACGCCGGCAGGGTTCCCTGGCCGAGCTTGCGAGGCGAGGGGGTCGGTGGGGAGCAACGGATGGCGGTGGGCGGGCACGAGAACGGCGGCGGATCCCCCATGGGAATCCGCCGCCGCTCGAATATGGGAGGACTAGTTCTTGAAGGTGTCCTTGACGTTTTCGCCGACCTTCTTGGCGTCAGCCTTGACCTGGTCCGCCTGGCCTTCGGCTTTGAGTTTGTCGTTGTCCGTGGCGTTGCCGGCCGCTTCCTTGGCCTTGCCGCCCAGGTGCTCTGCTTCGTTACTGATCTTGTCTCCGAGGCCCATGAGTCTGGCCGCCTTTCGTTTTCAGGGGATCAAACAATGCCGTTTCAGAATAACACAAAGCATGCTTACCATTTCAAGGGGCCCCGATATCAGCGGCCTGTCGAATGTCAGCGCCCCCGACTAGGCTCGATGCATGGAACACAGCACAAGCCTGACCCGGCACATCCATGCCACGCCCGAAAAGGTCTGGGCGGTCATCTCGGACATCCCCGGTTCCGCCGCCACCCTGTCCGGCATCGACGCCGTGCAGATGCTCAGCGACGGGCCTTATGGCGAAGGGACGCGCTGGAAGGAAACGCGGACCATGATGGGCCGCTCGGAGACAGTGGAGATGTGGGTGGCGCAGGCAGATCCTCCCCGTAGCACCACGGTCAAGGCCCTCCAGGGCGGCGCTGACTACACCTCGCGCTTCAGCCTCGCCGAGCGCGACGGCGGGACGGACCTGACGCTGACCTTCGGCGCCGACGTTGTCAAACCCACTCTGCTCAGCAAGGTCAGCATGACCCTCTTCGGCAAGCTGGGCATGAGCATGACGCGCAAGGCGCTCACCAAGGACCTGGCGGAAATCGCGGCCAAAGCGGAATCCCTCTAGTGGCGGCAAAGGTCCATAAGGTAACGGCTCCCCGGCTCTCGCCGGTCAGCCTGGAGGACCTGACTGAAGATCCGGCCCCGGACTTCCGGCGTGGTGAAAGGTACGACGGCGTCCGGTACAGCCGGGCGGCCGCCGACGGTCTGGAGCTGAGCGGCACGGATTTCGCCGAGTGTGAGTTCCAGGGCGTCTCCTTCAACGACACCCAGCTCCGCGGGGCCACCTTCCGGGACTGCATCCTGTCCGAGCTGTACGCGCCGGTGTTCCGGGCCGCCCGCTCCACGTGGCGGGACGTGCACCTGAATAATCCGCGGCTGGGCTCGGCTGAGCTGTATGAGACCGGTTGGCAGTCGGTCCGGATCGACGGCGGCAAGCTGGACTTCCTGAATCTGCGCGGGTCCAAGCTGACGGACGTTGTCATCAGCGACTGCATCATCAGCGAACTGGACCTCGGTTCCGCCTCCGGGACGCGGGTGGCGCTCAAGAACTGCACCATCGGCACCCTGGATCTCACCGGCTCGCGGCTGAAGGACTTTGACCTTCGCGGCACGGACTTCCGGACCATCAGCGGCCTCGGCAGCCTGGCCGGCGTGGTCATCGACGACTACCAGCTGAGCCTGCTGGCGCCGCTCCTGGCCGGGCACCTCGGCGTCCTTGTCCTGTGAGTGTAGTCTTTATAGAACGAACGGTCGGTAAATAGGGCGGTCACTGGACGGCCCCGAAGATTCCGGCTCCCTGGCGTAAAGGATTTGTTCTTATGGTCGAGGCTTTTCTTGTTGGCGGCGTCCGCACTCCCGTGGGCAGGTATGGCGGTGCGTTATCGGCGGTTCGCCCGGATGATCTGGCTGCACTGGTGGTCCGCGAGGCCGTGACCCGTGCCGGGCTGGATCCGGACAGTATCGAGGAAGTCATCCTGGGCAACGCAAACGGCGCTGGCGAGGAGAACCGCAACGTGGCCCGGATGGCAGTCCTGCTGGCCGGGCTTCCCCTCCACATCCCCGGCATCACGGTCAACCGGCTGTGCGCCTCCGGGTTGAGCGCCATCATCCAGGCCAGCCACATGATTAAGTCCGGCGCCGCGGACGTAGTGATCGCTGGCGGGGTGGAGTCCATGAGCCGGGCACCGTGGGCCCAGGAAAAACCCGCCACGGCGTTCGCCAAACCGGGACAGATCTTCGATACGTCCATCGGCTGGCGCTTCGTCAACCCCCTCTTCCAGAAGGGCGGGCTGGCGCGGGACGGCAAGATGACGTACTCCATGCCGGAAACCGCCGAAGAAGTGGCCCGCGTGGACGGGATCAGCCGCGAGGACGCCGACGCCTTCGCGGTCCGCTCCCACGAGCGTTCCCTCGCCGCCATCGCCGCGGGCCGGTTCAAGGACGAGATCGTCCCGGTGACGGTCAAGTCCCGCAAGTCGGAAACGGTGGTGGACACCGATGAAGGCCCGCGCGCCGGCACCACCCTGGAGGTCCTCGCCGGACTCCGCCCCGTAGTCCCGGGCGGTTCCGTGGTCACCGCCGGGAACTCGTCCACGCTGAACGACGGCGCTTCGGCCATCATCGTCGCGTCCGAGGCCGCCATCCAAAGGCTCGGCCTGACACCGCGGGCCCGGATCATCGACGGCGCCTCCGCCGGCTGCGAACCCGAAATCATGGGCATCGGCCCGGTCCCGGCGACGCAGAAAGTGCTCGCCCGGAGCGGCCTCAGCGTTGTTGACCTGGGCGCCGTCGAGCTTAACGAAGCGTTCGCCACACAGTCGCTCGCGAGTATGCGCCGGCTCGGGCTGGACCCAGGCATCGTAAATAACGACGGCGGCGCCATCAGCCTGGGGCATCCGCTCGGTTCCAGCGGGTCACGGATCGCCATCACGCTGCTGGGCCGGATGGAGCGCGAGGACGCCAAAATTGGCCTGGCAACGATGTGCATCGGCGTGGGCCAAGGCACCGCGATGCTGCTGGAGCGTGTCTGATGCCCGCCCCGGACAGCGCGAACGGACAAAGCGCGAACGGACACTTAAGCACCCTTGACTTCGGCACCCTCCTGGTCGAGGAGCGGGATGACCGTGTGGTGGTCCTCCTCAACCGCCCCGAGGTCCGGAATGCCATTGACCAGCAGATGGTGGACGAACTGCACGTGGTCTGCGCTGCGCTGGAGCAGAATCCCAAAGTCCTGATCATCTCAGGGGTCGACGGCGTCTTTGCCTCGGGTGCGGACATCGCCCAGCTGCGCGAGCGGCGCCGCGATGATGCCCTGCAGGGCATCAATTCCACTATTTTCGTGCGGATCGCGAAGCTGCCCATGCCGGTCATTGCCGCCCTGGACGGGTACTGCCTGGGCGGCGGCGCCGAGCTCGCCTACGCCGCCGACTTCCGGATCGGAACGCCCAGTGTCCGGATCGGCAACCCTGAAGCAGGGCTGGGGATCCTGGCCGCCGCCGGGGCCAGCTGGCGCCTCAAGGAGCTAGTGGGGGAGCCATTGGCCAAGCAGATCCTGCTCGCGGGCCTGGTCCTCCGCGCCGAGGAGGCTCTGGCTGCCAGCCTCATCACCGAAATCCACGAGGCGCCGGAGCTGATGGATGCCGCGCACAACCTGGCGGACCGGATCGGACGCCAGGACCCGCTGGCCGTGCGGATTACAAAGTCGGTTTTCCACGCCCCGGCCGAAGCCCACCCGCTGATTGACCAGCTGGCACAGGGGATCCTTTTTGAATCCCAGGCCAAGTTTGACCGCATGCAGGCTTTCCTCGACAAAAAAGCAGGCAAGAAATCAGGCGACAACGAGACAGAGAAGAAACAACCATGACGAACCCGAACCTTCCCGCAACTGTCGGCGTCCTGGGCGGTGGCCGCATGGGCGCGGGGATCGCCCACGCGTTCCTGATCAACGGGGCCAACGTCTTGGTGGTGGAGCGCGATGAAGCGTCCGCCGAAGCCGCCCGGGAACGGGTGGAATCCGCTGCCGCCAAGACGATCGAACGCGGAGCCACCGACGTCAACCTTGATGAGATGGTGTCGCGGCTCGCTTTCACGGTGGATTATGACGACTTCAAGGACCGCCAGCTGGTGGTCGAAGCCGTTCCCGAAGAGTGGGGCCTGAAGGTCACCTCGCTCCGCGGCATCGAGGAGCGCCTGGCCGATGACGCATACCTGGCCTCCAACACGTCGTCCCTGTCCGTCAACGGACTGGCCCGCGAACTCAAGCGGCCGCAGAACTTCCTCGGCCTGCACTTCTTCAACCCCGTCCCCGCCTCCACCCTCATCGAAGTGGTGCTCGGCGAGCAGACGTCCCCGGACCTGGCTGCGGCGGCGAAACGGTGGGTCGAGGCACTCGGCAAGACCGCCGTCGTCGTCAATGACGCACCCGGCTTTGCCTCGTCACGGCTGGGTGTGGCCATCGCGCTGGAGGCGATGCGCATGGTGGAGGAGGGGGTGGCGTCCGCGGCGGACATCGATGCTGCCATGGTCCTGGGCTATAAGCACCCCACGGGCCCGCTGAGAACCACGGACATAGTGGGCCTGGACGTGCGGCTGGGCATTGCCGAGTACCTGCATTCGACGCTGGGGGAGCGGTTCGCGCCGCCGCAGATCCTCAAGGATAAGGTGGCCCGCGGAGAGCTTGGACGGAAAACCGGCAAGGGATTCTTCGACTGGGCTGAGTAGGATTTCCGGGTGACCCTCTTTGAACCCATCACCCTGACCGGCCGGCACGTGATTCTTGAGCCGCTGAAGCGAGATCACCATGACGGTCTGGTGGCGGCCGCGCAGGATGGCAACCTGTGGAAGCTCTGGTACACGTCTGTCCCGGCGCCGGACGGGATGGCCGCGGACATCGACCGCAGGCTGGCGATGCAGGATCAGGGGTCCATGCTGCCGTTCACCACGCGACTGATCGATCCTGCCACCGGCGGCCCGGGCCGGATCATCGGCATGACCACTTACTGCAATATCGACGCCGGCACGCCCCGTGTGGAGGTCGGTTACACGTGGAACGCCGCGTCGGTCCACGGCACCGGCACCAACCCCGACTCCAAACTCCTGCTGTTGCGGCACGCGTTCGAAACCCTGGGCTGCGTGGCCGTGGAGTTCTGTACGCACTGGCTGAACCTCCAATCCAGGGAAGCGATCGCCAGGCTGGGTGCGAAGCAGGACGGCGTGCTGCGCAGCCACCGGCGGACCAGCGACGGCGTCCTGCGCGACACCGTGGTGTTTTCAATCCTGGAGCACGAGTGGCCCATGGTCCGGAACGGGCTGGAGCACCGACTCGCCAAGCACGCGTAACGGCCGTACCTCCGAGTTTTTGTCCAGATAAACCCCTCAAACCGTCTGCTAAATGGCGATATCTGGACAAAAAACCGGGAGGGGCTAGCTCAGAACGTAGGCGCGTTGGCTGACCAGTGAGGCATAGTAGCCCAGCCGGTAGCCCTCCCCGGTGGGATGGAAATTGGCGGGGTCCAGGATGTTGGCGGCGTTGAAGTTGATCCATGGCGCGGCAGAACCCACGCCGTGGCCTGCAAAGGCGCCCGTGACGTCGACGAATTGGGATCCGGTTACGCCGGCGACACCTGCGATGACGCCGTTAAGCCCGTCCACCATGGGGTTGGCCACCGGGGCGAACGGGTGGTCAGGGGCGAAGAGTCGCGGATAGCCCGTCAGGACGATCTTGGCGTTGGGCGCCTGGGACCGGATGAAGCTGACCATTGTGAACAGTGACGTGGCCAGGGTACCGTCCGTCAGTTTTGCCTGCGTGGCACCGAGGGCGCCTCCGCACTCGGCTGACGACGGCGCCGGGAGGCAGGCCAGAAGTATTCCCGTGGTGCCGACGTCGTTTGCGCCGACCGTAATGGTGATGACCTCTGCGCCAGTGACGCTGGACGGCAGGTTGCCGGCCACTGCTCCAGATGTGTACCCAGAACACCCTGCATTCGCGTTCAACTGGACACCCTTCAGGTTGTCCGCAATGACTGGATACCCCCTGCGGCTCACAAAGCACGTCCGGTCCGTGTAGGGTGCCGCACCTTGCCCGGCGGCGTAGGAATCGCCCAGCGCCACATAGTCGGTTAGTGGCGACTGCGCCGCTTCGGCCGGGATGGCTGCGAAGCCCAAAGCCATTGCCATGGTGGCGAGGCCGGCCGCAAAAGCTGAGCGCCGCCGTCGTACTGTTGAAATTGCCATCGAATTTCCCCTTTTGACTATCAATTGGACCAATGAGACGGGCATGTAACAGCCACGGTACGCCTAGCGCAAGGGCCCCGTCACGGGCCCGGAGTACGCGTTTTTGTGCGCGGCCACCTGCCCGCGGTACCTGTTCCACTACGTGCCAATCGCGTGCCGGCGGCGGCTTTTGTGGTTAGCTGTCCGGGTGGAGACGACAGGCGGAGCCGTGGGCTGGGACGGGGCTGTGAATGCCTGGCACGTTGCCGGCCGCGTCTATCGGATGGGGCGCCGCGAATGGCTCACCGAGGCAGGATGGCGGCAGGCGCACGACGACGGCGTCCGCACCGTGATTGATCTTCGTAACTCCCGTGAAGCGCAGCGCCGGGATGCCGACCCTGCCGTGGCCGAAGCGGCCTGGTCCGGCGTCACGATCGTCGCCGCACCCACTGAAGAACCTGATGATCCGCGGTTCACCGCCGTCTGCGGACCGTACCTTAATGATCCCGCCCACTATCTGCACAATGTCAGGCTCTACCCGGAGAAGTTCGTGGCGGTGTTCCGAGCTGTCGCCGCAGCCGAAGCCGGCGCCGTCGTCGTTCACTGCGCGGCGGGCCGGGACCGCAGCGGCATGGTCGCGGCCATGCTGCAGGACCTCGCCGGCGACACGGACCAGCTCATTGCGGACGGCTACGCCAAAGCCGCCCGAGGCATCAACGAACGCTTCCGGACGCACGGCCCGCCCCATGCTGGCGAACGCTACATCGACGACGCTGAGCTGGCACCCCTGCTGGAGCGGCGCGGCCGGACCGTGGTGGAGTTTGTCCGGGAGCTGGAAACACGCACCTTCCTGCTGCGCAACGGCCTGTCCGAGGCCGAACTAGAAGCGGTCTCAAGCCTGCTCGGCAGCCGGGTGTCGCCATGAATTCCATGAAGTATGTGGCGGCGTCGCTCGCGGTAGCAGGAGTGGTGATGCTGGTTGCCGGGCCGTTGTGGGCCGTCCTCGCTTCAGACTTCGGGACAGCGGAGGAGAACTTCGGGCTCGGCGACGGGACCGTCGACGGCGCGTGGCTCCCGGGCCAGATCTTCCTGATGGTGGGCGGGGCAGTTTTGTGCCTGGCCGCGGTGGTCGCCGCGTATAGGGCACGGCGGAGGGATACAGATGAATAGAACGAAAGCGACGGCACACAGGTTGAAACGCGTATTTGCAGCAGCAGCGGCTGCCGGAGTGGCACTTTCCGTGGGGCTCGGAGCCGTGCCGGCCTGGGCGGCTGAACAGCCGGCCGTTGAGCCGCCGCCGATTGCTTCGCCGGCCGCTTCGCCGCCGGACGCTGTGGAAAGCCCGACGGCGGGTGGTTCCGGAGTCAGTGACGTCCAGCCGAGCGACGCGAAGCCCAGCGACGCCGGCCTTCGGGAAGCCGCCCTCCGCGATCTTGGCCTCACCCCAGACGAGTTCGCGGCTGCCGGCCAGCTGGGCAAGCAGGCCGCAGGCGTTGCGGCGGCCCTGCGGGACGTCCCCGGCTACCTCGGAACCCGGCTCCACGGCGGCAGCATTCTGGTTGCCGGCACGGGGGCCGAGCTGGAGGCGGAGGTGGCCCGGCTCAGCGTGACCATCCCTGCCGTGACCCTTGAAGCGACTCCCGCCGCGCCGCCGTCGGACGCTCCCACTGAGGAAACCGACGCGCCGGCCGCAAGCGGCACCCAGTCGACCGGGACCGAACTGGCTCGGAGCACCCAGGAGCTGTACCAGGCGTACCTCCGCGACGTGGGCGCGGCAGGGTTGCAGGCCGTGGCGTACACGGGGAGCAGGTTCGTAGTCCGTACGGGCGGAATCAACGGGTCCGAGGCGACGGTGCCTGATTCGGCCAATGCCGGAGATTCGAGCCTCTCCAGCCCCAACCCGGACGGCAAGATCTCGCCCGCCGAGTTTGTGGCCCGTTACGCCAACGTGGAGCTCGACGCCGGGGCGCCGCTCGCGCCGCAGGCCGACCTTTCCGGCGGCCAGGGGTACTTCACCGACATCGGAAAAATCTGCTCCGCCGGCTTCTCAGTCTTTGACCCGGCAGGCCTGCCGGGCGTCCTCACGGCCGGTCACTGCGCTGACGACGGCGCCGCGGCAACGGCCACCGTGGAATTTCCGCAATGGAACCGTGGCGGCCTGCTGGGGACCTTCGGGTTCAGCCAGTTCGGCGGACCCGGAAACTCCACTGTGCTGAATCCGCTGGACCTGACCAACCCGGGCAATGTGGGCACCGATGTGGCCGCGATCGGATCCATCCGCGCAGACCTGGACCCGCTCCCCGCCGCCAGTACGTGGAACGATCCTTCTCAGGCCGGCCTGGACGTCAAGATCATCGGGGCGGCCAACCCGGTGGTGGGCCAGCCGGTCTGCCGCTCCGGCCGCACATCAGCATGGTCCTGCGGAACCATCGACGAGGTGGGGATCTACGTGGTCCAGGGCATCACGTCGGCCCCCGCAGACCTGCGGGCCTTCAACGGTTTCCTGTCCTTCGATGTCCAGTCCAGCGGCGGCGACTCGGGCGGGCCCTGGGTCAGTGGGAACTACGCGGTGGGCACGCACTCGGCCGGGGACACCCCGGATGAGAATGGCAACTTTGTCAAAAACTTCGCCGTGGCCGCCACCCTGCAGGACTCATTGGCCGTGCTTCCCGGCTACCAGCTGGAACTTTTCCTCAACAAGCCGACGGTGACGTCGCCCGCGCCGGGGGCAACGTTCGACGCCGGCCAGACCGTCACCGGCACGGTGGCCGCGGCTCCGGCGGCGGCTGTCGCGGCGGGTTCGAAGGTCAGGATCACCGTGAGTGGCCAGGCGCCCATTGAGGTTCCCGTGGATGCCGGCGGTGCGTGGTCCTTTGCTGCCCCCGCGGTGGCCGGTCCGCTGCGTTTCACGGCGGAAACGGTCAATGGCTTCAGCACGTCCGGCGCCGCGGCCTTCGACTTCGCCCCCGTCAGCCAGCCCTCCCAGCCCTCCCAGCCGGCCCCGCAATCTCAGGCCCCGGCTGAGGTGCCGGCCACGAACAGTGCGGTGCCCCCAAAAGGTGACAGCGCCGCCGTCGTACGTCCGCTCGGTGACAGCAGAGCGGCAAACCTGGCCAACACCGGAACGTCCGGACTGATTCTGCTCGCCGGCCTCGCGGCTGGTGCGCTCGCCGTCGGCGGTGTGTTCCTGGTGTTGGCGAAGCGGCGGAAGCGGCAGCGCCCCACCCCAACTAGGTAGCGCTATCTGTCGTTTTGACCGCTCAAAACGACACTTCGTGCTACTTACATGGGGTGGAACGGCTACTTCTTCGGCTTCATCAGCAGGTTGGTGATGCGCAGCGTGCAGAGGCGCTGGCCGGCGTCGTTGGTGATCAGGACCTCGTGCGTCGTCAGGGTGCCGCCGAGGTAGATCGGCGTGGCGGTGATGGTGATTTGGCCCTCGCGCGCGGAGCGGTGGTGCGTCGCGGAGACGTCCACCCCCACGGCAGTTTTCCCCAACGTGCTGGCGTGGATCACGGCCGCCCAGGAGCCCACGGCCTCGCCCACCGCCAAGGACGCGCCGCCGTGCAGCAACCCGAACGACTGCCTGTTGCCCTCCACAGGCATCGTCGCCACCACGCGCTCGACCGATTCCTCCAGGATTTTCACGCCCATCTTCTCGTCGAGCTCGCCGAGGACGATCTTCCACGGCGTGGCGCCCGGCGTGGCGCCCGGCGTGGTGTCCGGCGCAGCGTCGTCGGGGGATAGGGCGGTCATGGGTCTCCTTTGGCGAGGCGGAACTTCCAGTGTGCGGTACAGCACAGTCATGTACTGTAGACATATTACCGAACGGACGGTCAGTAAAGCCCTGGCCGCGTTTTGTCCCCGCCTTGGAAGGACCCGTCAACGATGACCACCACTGCAGAAACCACAGTCGACACCGTCCAGACCGTTCCCAGTTTCATCCAGGATTCCTGGTGGACTCCCGACGCCGGTTCGGCAGCGTCCGCTGTTCCCGTGCGGGATGCGAGCACCGGGGAAGTCCTGGCCAAGGTGAGCACCGACGGCCTGGACCTTGCCGCCGTCGTGGATTACGGCCGCACCACGGGACAGGCGGAACTGGGAAAGCTGACCTTCCACCAGCGCGCGCTCAAGCTCAAGGAGCTGGCGCAGTACCTGAACGCCCGGCGCGAGCATTTCTATACGTTTTCGGCCCAGACCGGTGCCACGAAGATCGACTCGATGATCGACATCGACGGCGGCATCGGCGTCCTCTTCACGTTCGGCTCCAAGGGCCGGCGCGAGCTGCCCAATTCGCAGGTAGTGGTGGACGGTCCCATGGAGGTGCTGTCCAAAGATGGCTCGTTCGTGGCCGAGCACATCTACACGCGCATCCCCGGCGTCGCCGTGCAGATCAACGCGTTCAACTTCCCGGTCTGGGGCATGCTGGAGAAACTCGCGCCAGCATTCATCGCCGGGGTCCCCACCATCGTCAAGCCGGCCACCCCCACCGGCTACGTGGCCGCGGCCGTGGTGAAGGCGATCATCGAATCCAACATCCTGCCGAAGGGCTCGCTGCAGCTGATTTCCGGCTCTGTCCGCGGCCTTCTGGATGTGCTGGACTACCGCGACCTGGTGGCCTTCACCGGCTCCGCGTCCACCGCGCTGTCGCTGAAATCGCATCCCAACGTGGTGCAGGGCGGCGTCCGGTTCACGTCCGAAACGGACTCCCTCAACGCCGCCATCCTTGGTCCCGACGCGGTGGAGGGCACCCCGGAATTCGACGCTTTCATCAAGTCAGTGGTCACCGAAATGACGGTCAAGGCGGGCCAGAAGTGCACGTCCATCCGCCGCGCCATTGTCCCGCAGGAGCTGGTGCCGGCGGTGATCGCCGCGATCGGCAGGCGCGTGGACGAGCGTGTGGTGCTGGGGGATCCCCGCGCCGACGGTGTCACCATGGGCGCTTTGGCGTCGCTCGAGCAGCTCACAGACGTCCGCGCCGCGGTGCAGTCAATGCTCGACGCCGGCGGTGAAGTTGCGTACGGGACGCTCGATTCGCCGTCGGTCACCTCTGCCGGCGGCGCCACGGGCGTAGTGGATGCTGGCGCCTTTATGTCGCCGGTGGTGCTGAGCTGGGCTGACGCGGAGACTGACGCGATCCACTCCCTGGAGGCGTTCGGCCCGGTAGCCTCCGTGATCGGATACACGGACCTGCCCGACGCCGTCCGCCTCGCCGCCCGGGGCGGCGGCTCCCTCGTGGCCTCGGTGTGCACCAACGATCCGGCCGTGGCCCGCGAACTCGTCACCGGAATCGCCGCACACCACGGCCGTGTCCTCATGCTCAACCGCGAGGACGCCCGCAGCTCCACCGGGCACGGCTCACCCGTCCCGCACCTGGTCCACGGCGGTCCCGGCCGCGCCGGCGGCGGCGAGGAACTCGGCGGCATCCGCTCGGTCATGCACCATATGCAGCGCACCGCCATCCAGGGTTCGCCCAACATGCTCACCGCCGTCACCGGCCTCTGGCACACCGGGGCGGACCGGAACTTCACGGTGGAGACGGAAGGCACGCACCCGTTCCGGAAGTCGCTGGCTTCGTTGCGGATCGGGGACGCCGTCCGGTCCGAGCTGCGTCAAGTGTCGTTGGCGGACATCTCGGCGTTCGCCAACTCCACCGGCGACACCTTCTATGCCCACACCAACCAGGAGGCAGCCGAAGCCAACCCGTTCTTCCCGGGCATCGTGGCGCACGGGTACCTGCTGCTGAGCTGGGCCGCCGGGTTGTTCGTGGAACCGGCGCCGGGCCCGGTCCTGGCCAACTACGGCCTGGAGAACCTCCGCTTCATCACGCCCGTTGCCGCGGGGGACTCCATCCGGGTGACCCTGACGGCCAAGAAGATCACGCCGCGCGAAACCGACGAGTACGGCGAAGTGGCCTGGGACGCGCTCCTGACCAACCAGAACGACGAGATCGTGGCCACCTACGACGTCCTCACCCTCGTCGAAAAGTAGCCCCCAGACGCTCTCTCACTTCCTGCACGTTTTTCCCCAACGCTCTCGCACTCTTGATTAAGGGGTGAGGGAGCGTTGGGGGTTTTCCTGCAGGAAGTTAGAGAGCGTTTGGATCTTTCCGGGTTGCCGCGGCGTAAAATTTCCACCGTAGGAGGTGGCCAAATGAACCTAGCCCTGAACACAGCCACAACCATCCTGCCTGTCGATGACGCAGCGCGTGCCCGCAGTTTCTACACCGAAAAACTGGGCCTCCCGCACCGCGGAATGACAGACGATGGAAGCGAATTACTCGGTAGCGACGGCGGCCCGATGCTGCAGTTGTTGCCGGTCTCGGACGGGAAGCACTCCGAGCACACCGCCCTCAGTTTCGAGGTGCGAGACATTGAGCGGATCGTGCAGGACATGGAGGCCAAGGGCGTCCGGTTCCAGGATTACGATCTGCCCAACCTCAAGACCGAGAACCACATCTGCACCACGGACTCCGAGAAATGCGCCTGGTTCATGGACACGGAGCACAACATCCTCTGCGTTCACGAGACGTTGGGTATGCAGGCCGAATACCAGCTCTGACCGCCTCAGCAGGTCGCACTAAGCAGGCAACAGCATTCCCTAGTGCTGCGCGTGGAGCCCGTCGAACGCGATGGTGATGACGTCGTCGGCCAGTTTTTCCGGCGTGAGGGAGCCGCCCGGTTTGTACCATTCCACGATTGAGTTGATGGTGCCGAACAGCAGGCGCGTAACGGTGCGAGGATCGATGTCCTGGCGCAGCGAGCCTTCGTCGCGGGCTGCGGAAATGAGGGCGGCCACCTCGTGATCAAACGCGCGACGCCGTTCCAGGGCGTCGCGCTCAATGTCGGTGTTGCCCCGCAACCGGAGGAGCAGCGTGACAAACGGCAGGCGCTCCACCAGCACCGCCACGGTCTGCCGCAGGACAAATTCCAGCCGTGCATCGGCGGCGCCGCTTTGCGCCCCGGGCTGTTCGAGGATTGATTCCAGGCCACCGAGCGCATGATCGAGCGCGAGCTTCAGGAGGTCGCCCTTGGACGGCACGTGGTGGTAGATGGCCGATTTCGAGATGCCCAGGTTCTCGGCGAGGATGCCCATGGAGGTGGCGTCATAGCCGTGCCGGTTGAAGACGTCGACGGCGATGAGCAGCACCGACTGCTGGTCGTAACCGGGACGGCCGCGCTTGCTGGGGACTGCTGTAGTGGGCATACCGGCTATTTTCCCACGAACGTTCGGTAATCCCTGCAGCGCCGCAGCCCAACACGTTCGCCCACGACGCTACTGGGCCCTACGCCTTGGGCCGCAGGTCGTAGATCCGCCGCAGTTTGCCGTTTGACCGCTCCAGTGAACCCGGCTCCACCACGTCAACGGCGCACGAAGAACCCACGTGGATCTTGATCTGCTCCTGCAAGGTGCGTGCCGCCGTCGTACTCTGCTCAGCTGTCACCGTGTCCCGGCGCTCGATCTTGACCGTCAGCTGGTCCATCCGCTGGCCCTCGGGGCGGGTGAGTTCGAGCTGGAAATGCGGGCTGAGCTCGGGGATGCGCAGCGCGATTTCCTCGATCTGGGACGGGAACAGGTTGACGCCGCGGAGGATGATCATGTCGTCGCTGCGGCCGGTGATGCGGCCCATCCGGCGGTGCGCGGGGCGGGCGGTGCCGGGCAGCAGACGGGTGAGGTCCTTGGTGCGGTAGCGGATGATCGGCAGGGCTTCCTTGGTGAGCGACGTGAAGACCAGTTCGCCATGTTCGCCATCGCGCAGCACGTTCTCCTTGCCCACTGAGGGGTTGAACGCGTCGATGATTTCGGGGCGGAAGTGGTCCTCCCAGATGTGGCTGCCGTCCTGGGTTTCCACGGCTTCGCCGGCGACGCCCGGGCCCATCACCTCGGACAGGCCGTAGATGTCGCAGGCCTTGATGTTCATGGTGACTTCGAGTTCGTGCCGCATCTCCTGCGTCCACGGTTCGGCGCCCAGGACCGCGTACTTGAGCGAGGTCGACGTCGGGTCGATGCCCATGTGCGCCATGGCATCGGCGATGGTGAGCAGGTACGTGGGCGTGGCCAGGATGGCGTCCGGCTGGAAGTCCTGGATGAGCTGGATCTGGCGTTCGGTCTGCCCGCCGGACATCGGGATGACGGTGCAGCCCAGTGCTTCGGCGCCGGCGTGCGCGCCAAGGCCGCCCGTGAACAGGCCGTAGCCGTAGGCGTTGTGGACCTTCATGCCGGGCCGGACGCCTGACGCGCGGAGGCAGCGCGCCACGAGTTTGGACCAGTCGGCCAGGTCCTGTTTGGTGTACCCGACGACGGTGGGCCGGCCCGTGGTGCCCGAACTTGCGTGCACGCGGGCTACTTCGCTCTGCGGCACGGCGAACATGCCGAACGGGTACTCGGCGCGCAGGTCTTCCTTGGTGGTGAAGGGGAAGTTGCCGAGGTCGCTGAGTTCGCGCAGGTCCGCTGGGTGGATGCCGGCGTCGTCGAATTTGCGCTTGTAGAGCGGCACGCGGTCGTAGGCGTAGGCCACGGTGTGCTGCAGGCGGGTGAGCTGAAGGGCTTCGAGTTCGTCGCGGGAGATGGTCTCCTCGCGGTCCAGGATGGGATCTGTGCCCTGGGCGGTGGACTGAGGGATGGGGGTTTCGGGGGCGTGGAGGGTCATGGTGTCCTACTTCTTGGGGATGGTGCGGCTGCGTCCGCGGAACTCGGCAATGAGTTCCCCAGGGTTGCCGGAGCTGGGTAGCGAATCGGGCTGCGCACCGGGCTGCGCGTCGGCGTCGGCGGCGAAAATCTGGATGTCGTAGAGTCCGCTGCGCCCAGAGCTGGAACGGCGGTCCGCGACGGCGGTGATCACCTGGCCGCGGTAGGCGGGCTTGAGGAAGTTGATGTCGACGCCGGCGGCAACGGTGATGCTGTCGGCCTCTTTCGGGGTGGGATTGACCGGGTTGCAGGCCAGGGCGAAGGCGGAGTCGGCGAAGGCGAAGATCATTCCGCCGTGCGCCATGCCGAAGCCGTTGAGCATTTCCTGCCGGAGGGTCATGCGGATGGTGGCGTGCCCGTCGCTGACGGCGAGGACCTCGATGCCCATCCATTCGGAGGCGTAGTCGTTTTCCAGGATGGGGTGGGTGGCCCCGGAGAGTGCTGCTTCAGCCATGCGTCATTGCCTCCAGCTTTATATACCGAATGTTCATTAGGTAATCCCAGATGCGGGGCCTGTGTCAAGGGCTGGGCCTCTCCGTGAGATGACATTTGGCGGCAGTCGTGACCTCGGACGTTGCCACCACGTGCGATCTCGCGGGCCTGGCGCCCGGCGCAGGGTTCGGCCGCCACGCGCTGCCAGGGAAGTGCAAGGATGGAGGGACCGGCACCACGCACAGCAAAGGGCGGACCATGGCCAAAGGCATCTACGTCAGCGCTACCACCCCGGGGTCGGGCAAATCGCTCGTGGCCCTGGGCCTCGCGGACACGCTCCACCGGCACGCGGACCGGATCGGCTTCTTCAAACCGGTGGTCCACGGCCCGGACGCCGCCAACGACCCCATGGTGGCGCTGATGAAATCACGCTTCGCGCTCGACGACGACCGTTGCCGTGGCGGCCTGACGTCCACCGAAGTGCGTGCCCTCCTGGCAGACGGAAAACGCGCTGACATCGATGCCCGCTGCGTGGAGATCTTCGCCGAGATTGCCAAACATTGTGACGTGGTGATCGTGGAGGGGACGGACCTCACCGGCCAGGACGCCGCCGTCGAGTTTGATCTCAACGCCCGGCTGGCCAACAACCTGGCCGCGCCGGTGGTTGCCGTGGTGGGCGCCAAGGGGCTCAGCGTCGCGGAGGCAGCGGCCGCCGTCGAGGTTGCCCGCAAGGAGCTGGTGGCCGAAAAGTGCACGCTGCTGGCCATCATGGTGAACCGCGCGGACCCGGACTTGGTGGAGGAAATCGCGGCCGCCATCAAACCGGGTGCATCCAATCGGCCCGTGTACGTCCTGCCGGAGCTTGAGGAGATCGCGCGGCCCACCACCGGCGAGGTAGCCACGGCCCTCGGGGTGCGCCAGATCGCCGGCCTCGCGGATATGGAACGCGACGTGCGGGACATTAAGGTGGCCGCCATGAATGTGGGCAACTTCCTGAACGTGCTGGACGAGGGTGCCCTGGTGATCGTTCCCGGCGACCGCGCGGACGTGATGGTGGCCTGCCTGGCGTCGTCGTTCTCGCCGGAGTTCCCGGTGCCGTCCGCGCTGATCCTGACCGGCGGCCTGTCCCCGGACGCCAACATCTACCCGCTCCTGGCGCAGGCGCCGTTCCCCGTGTTTGCCGCCAGCGAGGACACCTACACCACGGCCAAGCGGGTCTCCGAGGTCCGCAGCGAGATCTGGTCCGGGCACCGCCGCAAGGTGGCCTCCGCGCTGGGCCTGTGGTCCAAACGGGTGGATGAGGCTGAACTCGTGGAGCGCCTCCACCTGCCGCGCCTGGAACGGATGACCCCGCTGCGGTTCCTGCACGACCTCATCGAACGGGCCAGGGGGCAGCGCCGGCACGTGGTGCTGCCGGAGGGAACGGACGTCCGGATCCTGCAGGCCGCCGAAATCCTGCACCGCCGCGACGTCTGCGACCTCACCCTGCTGGGACCGGATTCGCAGGTCCGCGAGCTGGCAGCGGCAAACGGCATCGACCTCGCCGGGATCAACATCGTGGACCCGGCCACCTCGGAACTGCGGCAGGGGTTCGCGGAGAAGTACGCCGAGCTGCGCGCGCACAAGGGCGTGGACCTGCCCAAGGCGCTGGAAATCATGCAGGACGGCAGCTACTTCGGCACCATGATGGTCCAGCTGGGCGTGGTGGACGGCATGGTGTCCGGCGCCGCCCACACCACGGCGCACACCATCCGCCCGGCGCTGGAGTTCGTCAAAACGCGCGACGGCGTGAAGATCGTGTCCTCCGTGTTCCTGATGCTGATGCCGGACCGCGTGCTGGTCTATGGCGACTGCGCCGTGAACCCGGACCCCAACGTGGAGCAGTTGGCGGACATCGCCCTCGCCTCCGCCGAAACCGCCGTGCAGTTCGGGGTGGAGCCGCGGGTGGCCATGCTGTCCTACTCCACCGGCGGCTCGGGTTCCGGGGAGGCCGTGGACGAAGTCCGACTGGCCACCGAACTGGTGCGTAGACGCCGCCCGGATCTCGCCGTCGAAGGCCCCATCCAGTACGACGCCGCCGTGGACGCTTCCATCGCGGAGTCCAAAATGCCCGGCTCGTCGGTGGCGGGGCAGGCGACGGTGTTCATCTTCCCGGACCTGAACACCGGCAACAACACGTACAAGGCGGTGCAGCAGAGTTCCGGGGCGGTCGCCGTCGGGCCCGTCCTGCAGGGCCTGCGCAAGCCGGTCAACGACCTCTCGCGCGGCTGCACCGTGGAGGACATCGTGAACACGGTGGCCATCACGGCCATCCAGGCGCAGGTGCCGTCCCCGGCAGCGGTCTAATACCGGTGGTTGAGCCTGTCGAAACCCCTCGACTCGGTTTCGACAGGCTCAATCACCGGTGTCGGAGCCGCGCTGGCTTAGCTGTTTTCCGGCTTGGCCAAGCTGTCCGGGTCTTCTTCCTTGGCGGGCTCGTCGGAGAGTCCTTCGGGAGTAAGGTCCAGGTTTTGTGGATCCTTGGGTTGCTCAGGCGCCTCGCCCACTTCCGAGGCTTTGGGCTTTCCGGTATCGTCCAGGGCCGGGTTGGCGCCCTCGACGACGGTGGGGTCCTTGGTGCCGGAGCCTGTGGTGCTGGGCTCGGTGCCGGGGGCGGGTTCTTCCGTCTCGGGTTCGGTGTTGTCGGGCTGAGTGGTGTCGTTCGGCATGGAAGTCCCTCTCTGCGTAGTGCAACGTGTCCGCCGACTCTAAGCGCCTGCCGCGGCTGACGCAACGGCAGGCGCGGGGTGAGCCGGTCTGTAGCCTCAGCCCTGACGGGCCTTCATCCGCGGATTCTTCTTGTTGATCACAAAGGTGCGGCCCCGGCGTCGGACGATCTGGGCGCCGGGAACCTTCTTCAGGGCGCGGAGGGAGTTTCTGACTTTCATGGGCTTGCTCCTTGTATTAGTAGCGGTTTTGACGGTTGCGGGTAGGTGCAGTGTGAAGCCGGGGCCGTTCAGAACGGGGCGGGGTCGAGCTGGAACGGGTCGGTCAGACCGGCGAACCCGGCCTCCATCTCCGCGTCGGTGAGTTCGCAGGCGGAGAGCAGCTGCGCAATTTCCCCCGGGTCCATGCCCTCTCCGGTCGCGGCCAGCACGCTTCCGCGGTCCCCGTGTTCCGGATGCCAGTCCAGGTGGGCGTCCACATGGTTGAGGGGATCGGGCGCCGCACCGGCGTCCTGGTCTGCCAGCCACGGTCCGGTATTTTCGAGCCAGACACGCGGGCCGATGCCCTGGATGGCGATCCGGCACTGCGGTGCGGCGGCGATCCACAGGCGTCCCCGCAACCAGCAGCACCCTTCCGCGAGGGACGCCAGGGCGTGCCGGAACCGCTCAGGGTGCAGCGGCCGTTGGGCCCGGTGCGTGACGGTAGTGAACGGTGACGTTGAGGACGACGCCGGGATCCGCACCGAACCGGGGACCGTCCGGCTCAGGGCGTCGTGGTAGTTGTGGCGGCCTGGGCGGATGAGGCGGGCGTTTTCCGCCACGTCAGCGTGAGGGGCCAGTTCCCTGACCAGTTGCACGCCGCGAACACGCAGGGCGGGGTCGGCCGGAAATAGGTCCACCTCCGCCAGCAGGACGGTGTCATTGAACGACAGCTCGCCGATAAGGAATTCACCAGCAGTGCGCTGGTCCTCCGGGACCGGCGTGAACCCGGACTCAAACAGGGTGTGGTGGTCCCAAATGTGGTCCTCAAGCGTGTCAGGGGCGCAGGCAAGGACAGCGGAATCAATCGTCACCGGGCGGGAAAGGCCACGCCGCAGGGCTCCGATCGCGGCCTCCGCAGACACGGCCGGAGGGAGCCCGATGATGGCTTGGGTCTCCCCGCGTTCCAGCAGCCGCTCGATGGTGGGCACGAGGTCCAGCCGCACGGTGCAGCTCAGGCAGCCGTGTTCCAGCTGCGTCTCGGCGCGCTCCACAAGCCCGGACTGGCTGGAGATCCTGCGGATGACCACGCCGTTCTCCAACAGGTCGTGCAGGACCACCACGGCGCCGGGATTGGCCGCGGCCGCGTCTTGGCAGGCTTGCTGGCGGCACAGGGCGTCCAGGGAGCTGATCACAGTGATATGCATGGCGATCACTCTAATGAGAATCATTATCATTTGCAACCGAAGTATCCAAGGGGCAACTTATAGAGTGGATCCCGGGGAGCGCTGCGCCAGGCTCCAGCACCACCCCTCGTCAGCTGTGCCAGCGGCACCAAGGCTTCAGGAGGCCCCCATGCTTGTGCTCGTTATCAATTCCGGTTCGTCCTCGCTCAAGTACCAGGTCCGGGACGTGGCCGCCGGCATTGTGCTGACCGAAGGGATGATCGAGAAGATCGGCATGGGCAACGGCGGTGATGGCGACGGCGAAATCGAGGGCCCCCGGGACCATGCGGAGGCGCTGGAACTGGTAGATGCCGCGATCCATGCCGAGCTCGGGGACCTCGAACTGGCGGCGGTGGGCCACCGTGTGGTGCACGGCGGCGAGAGGTTCGCCGAGCCAGTGCTGATCGACAACGAGATCACCCGTGCCATCGAGCGCCTCAACCCGCTGGCGCCGCTGCACAACCCCGCCAACGTCCTGGGCATCCGCGCCATCAGCAAGAAGTGGCCGGACCTGCCGCAGGTGGCCGTGTTCGACACAGCTTTCCACCGCACCCTGCCCGAGCACGCCTGGCGCTACGCCGTTCCGGACGAGCTCTACACGAACCACGGCATCCGCCGCTATGGCTTCCACGGCACCTCGCACGAGTACGTCACGCACCGCGCCGCCGCGCTGCTGGATCTTCCCGTGGACGAGTTCGACGGCGTGATCGCCCACCTGGGGAACGGCGCCTCCGTCACGGCCATCCGTCGCGGTCATTCGGTGGACACGTCCATGGGCTTCACGCCGCTGGAGGGCCTGGTGATGGGCACCCGCTCAGGCGACCTTGATCCCTCCATCCTGGTATTCCTCGGCCGGTACGGGTGGACGCCGGAGGACATCGACACCATGCTCAACCGCGAATCGGGGCTGAAGGGGCTCGCCGGGAACAACGACATGCGCTCGGTGGTGGAGGCGTCAGAGGCCGGCGACGCCAAGGCTTCGATGGCGCTCGCGGTCGCGTCCTACCGGCTGGCCAAGTACATCGGCGGCTACCACGTGGCCGTCGGGGGTGCCAAGGCACTCGTGTTCTCGGCCGGGATCGGCGAAAACTCGCACCAGTTCCGCGCCCTCGTGACTGACAGGCTGCACGCGCTGGGCATAGAGCTCGACGCCGGCCTGAACAGTCAGCGGTCCAAGGAACCGCGGGTGATTTCCTCGGCAGCGTCCGTCATTCCCGTTTTGGTGGTGCCCACCGACGAGGAGCGCGCCATCGCAGAGGCAACTGCCGCCGTCGTCCACTCCGCTGGTACCCGGTGATCGAGCTTGTCCGCCCCGGTGTTTGAGCCTGTCAAAACCCTGACAAGCTCGATCACCGGGCTGCGGGGTAGCCTCAGTCCATGCCTGAGATCACTTTACCCATCCGCACCGAGCGGTTGATCCTGCGCCGGTTCGAAGCTGCGGACCTGGACACCTTCCATGCCTACCATTCGCTGCCTGAAACGGCTCGCTTCCTGCCGGGGGAGGCCAAGAGCTACACCAAGTGCATGGAGTCCGTGGGCAAGTACGCCAACTTCGTCTTCGAGAAGGAGGGCGACTGGATATGCCTGGCCATCGAGGCCGTGGACGGCCCGGGACTCCTCGGCGAGGTGGTGCTGAAGTGGCTGCCGGGCAGCGGGCAGGGCGAAGTCGGATGGAGCCTGGCGCCGGCCGCGCGGGGCAACGGCTACGGGGCCGAGGCCGCGGATGCGGTGCTGATGCTGGGATTCGACGAACTGGGGATGCACCGGATCGAGGCAAAGCTCGACGCCCTGAACACCGCCTCCGCCGCCTTGTGCGAACGGCTGGGCATGCGGTTGGAAGCCCGTTTCATCGACAAGTGGCATTACAAGGGCCAGTGGGCCACTGAGCTGATGTACGCGATCCTCGAGGACGAATGGCGCGCGCTCCCGGTGATCGAGCCTGACGGTGATCGAGCCTGAGCCCGTCAGTAATGATTGATGTGGGGGTCGGGTTGGTCTGACTCAGAGCCTGTCTGACGCTTTGGCTGTCTTTATTTCGATGCGTCGGCCGGCCTGGTCCCCGTCACTAATTAGTGATGCGTTCAGGAATGCCGTGCATGACTTAATAGGAGCCTGACTCCAGTCCCGTTACTGACTTGTCTGTTGGCATTCCTGAACGCTGACCCTCACGAAAGGGCTTCTTCCAGCATGCCGGAAAACATTCATAAAATCATCATTGGTGTGGACACCCATAAGGACTTCCACCACGTTGCCATTATCACGACGTTGGGTGCAGCGGTCGCGGACCGCCAGTTCCCGGCGACCCCGGCCGGGTACGGGGAGGTCCTGGACTGGGTGGCCGGTCACGGGCAGGTCCTGCGTGCCGGTGTGGAAGGGACGGGTTCCTATGGTGCCGGGCTGACCAAACGATTCCGGGTTGCCGGCATCGAGGTCGTTGACGTCATTGCCCCGGATAAGCAGGAGCGGCGTCTGCGGGGCAAGACGGACAAGATTGATGCGTATTCCGCGGCCCGGGCCGTGCTCGCCCAGCGCGCCACGACGGTCCCGAAGACCCGTGAGGGCCACGTCGAGGCGATCCGGGTCCTGCACACCACCAAGCGGCTGGTCATCAAGCAGAGCACCGAAACGATGAACCAGCTCAAGGGGCTGCTGGTCTCCGCCCCGGACACGTTGCGTGAGAAGCTGGCTGGCCTGACGGGCAAGCCACTTTCCCGTGCCTGTACGCGCCTGCGCGCGCTCAAGACTGATGACCTGGTGACCCAACACAGCAAGACGGCCCTGAAAGCACTCGGGAACAGGCATCTGGCGCTGCAGGCCGAAGCCGCGGCCCTGCTGAAGGACTACGAGGCCCTGGTCAAGGACTACGCCCCGGAGCTTCTGGCCGTCCACGGCGTCGGTCCCGACGTTGCTGCGGCCCTACTGACCGTGACCGGGGAGAACGTTGACAGGATCACCAGCGAATCAGCTCTCGCCCACCTCTGCGGCGCGGCTCCGATCCCCGCGTCCTCCGGGAAAACGAACAGAAACCGGCTGAACAGAGGAGGGAACCGGCAAGGCAACGCCGCCCTCCACCGCATCATTGTCAGCCGCTTGAAAGGCCACCAAGCCACCAAGGACTACATGACCAAATCCCTGGCCCGAGGGAAGGGCAAACGCGAGGCTATGCGGCTACTCAAACGCTACGTCTGCCGCGAAATTCATCCCATCCTCATCAAGATCCAACAACGCCACCAAACCCTTCAACAAGCCGCTTGACAACCATAGGAGCGTCGAGATCCGATCGATTGCTCCGTAACGGCCCTTTTGAGCGCTGAAAACGGCGGCTATGGAGCAACCGATGGGTTATCTCAGGCCATTGACTGCCTGCTGGGCCAAGGCCAAACTGGCGTTGTGCCTAGCTGCCGGCCATGCCGCGCTGGCAACAGGCGTGTCCGAGGAGAATCCGATGCCCACCGTGGAAGAAAACGTCTACATTGCCCGCCCGCCACAGGAAGTCTTCAATTTCCTGTCAAAGGGCGAAAACATTCCAGTCTGGGACTCCTCGGCGGTCCATGCCGAAACGGTCGGGACCGAGCCTGTTGCAGTCGGCACACGGGTCAAGGGCGTCAGCAAGGTGGTGGGCAGGAAATTCGACTGGACAACGGAGGTCATCGAATTCCAGCCTCCAACCCGCCTTGTATCCCGCTCGGTGGAAGGAAAGCTGGAATTCACTGTCACCAATGCACTCGAACCTGAAGGTGACGGGACCCGCCTGAACTTCCGGATCGATGCGGCATCTGGCCTGGGCGGGGTGTTCGGCAAGCTGGCCGACCGGTTCGTGGAACAAGCCCAGGCCCGGACTGTCCGCGCCAATCTCGCGACCCTCGCCGAGTTGCTCACTGAGCACCCCGAATACGGCCGGGATGACGGCTGAGCCGCGAGATCGGATCGATTGCTCCGTAACGGCCCTTTAGGGCGCTCAAAACGGCGGTTACGGAGCAATCGATGGACTACTTTAGGCCGGCCCCCGGGAGCAGCTCCGTAGCGCCCAGTGAATCGGCGATGAACGCGTAGTCCCACGCCCGCTCGCGCCACTGGACATAGCGCCCGGACGCGCCGCCGTGCCCGCCGTCCATCTCGATCTTCATCACCACAGGCTCCGTGCCGGTGGTCTTGTTCCGCAGCTCCTGGACCCATTTGGCCGGCTCCACGTACAGGACGCGCGTGTCGTTAAAGGACGTCACCGCGGCCACCTTGGGGTAAGCAACTGAATGCACGTTCTCGTACGGCGAGTACGACTTCATGTAGGCGTACACCTTGGGATCCGTAATGGGGTTGCCCCACTCCTCCCATTCCAGCGCGGACAGCGGAAGCTCCGGGTCCAGGATGGTGGTGAGGGCATCCACGAACGGCACCTGCGCCACCACTGCGGCGTACTTTTCCGGTGCGAGGTTGGCCACGGCACCCATCAGCAGGCCGCCCGCCGAGCCGCCCAGTGCCGCAATTCGGGACGGATCCACCCACCCGGATTTGGCCAGCCAGTCGGTGGCGTCCAAAAAGTCCGTGAAGGTGTTCTTCTTGGCGAGCTTCTTGCCGTCCTCATACCAGTGCCGGCCCAGCTCGCCGCCGCCGCGGATGTGCGCGATCACAAACACCACACCGCGGTCCAACAGCGACAGCCGCGCGATGCCGAAACCGGGGTCCATGCTCAGTTCGTAGGAGCCGTACCCGTAGACCAGGCCAGCCGCCGTCGAATCCTGTTTGACGCTCTTGTGCCGCAGCACAGACAGGGGGACCCGCGTGCCGTCCGCGGCGTCGGCCCATTCGCGGGTGGCCACGTAGTCGCTGCCGTCGTAGCCGCCCAGCACCGGGCTTTCCTTGCGGAGCAGCAGTTCGCCGGCGGGCTGCGCCGCGGTGGGCAGCACAAAGTCGTAGACGCGCGACGGCGTGAAGTAGGACGTGTAGCCCAGCCGGATGACCGGTGCCTCGTAGTCCGAACCGCCGACGCCGGACGTGTACAGCTCCTCGTCGAACGCCGGTTCCACCGGAGCTTCCTGAGCGGGCGTACCGAGGCCGGCCAGTCCCAGCACCTGGACGCGTTCGATGGTGTCCTTGCGGACGGACACAATCAGGTGCGTGGAGGTGACGCCGGCACCGTTGACGCGGACGTCGTCGGAATGCTCGACGACGGTGCTCCAGTGCTGCTCGGCCAGCGGCTTGGTGAGCTCGGCGGGGTCCGCCAAGGAGACCATGGAGTTGATGGCACCGCGGTTGTGCGTGAGCAGAATGCGCTCTGATTTTTCGCCGTCAGGACCGGTGAGGAGGAACGGTTCGGCCTCGTAGAGGACGCGCTCGTCCCGTGAAATCACGGTGGTGAGGGCCGCCGTCGGGTCATCAAAACGCAGCAGGCGGGTCTCGCTGTACTCGGAGCAGCCGATGCCCAGCACGAGGTGGCGCCTGTCAGAGGAGAGCTCAAAGCCCAGCCACATGGCGACGTCGTCCTCCTGGTAAATCACCTCATCGTCGGTGGCCGGCGTGCCCAGGACGTGGGACTTGACCTGGTACGGGCGCCACGACTCGTCCACCACGGTGTAGAAGATACGGGTGCCGTCGGGGGAGAAGCTGACGCCGTAGAAGATGTTCTCGATGACGTCCGGCAGGAGTTCACCCGTGCGGAGGTCCTTGATGTGGAGGGTGAAACGTTCGTCGCCGGCGTTGTCCACGGCGTAGGCGTAAAGGTGCCCGTCCACCGTGACGGCCGAGCCGCCCACCGAGAAGAACGGCTTGCCTTCGGCCTCAAGGTTGCCGTCCAGCAGCACTTCCTCGCCGGGGATTTCGACGCCGGCCTCCACGGCGGGGGGAGTCCAGTCGGCCACGGGGTTGCCGGTGTCCTGGGCGCGGACGCGGCACTGGATGCCGTACTCCTTGCCCTCAACCGAGCGGCTGAAGTACCACCAGCCGTCCTTGCGGTTTGGGACAGACAGGTCTGTCTCCTGCGTGCGGCCCTTGATTTCCTGGAAAATGGCCTCGCGCAGCGGCTCCTGGTGGGCGGTGACCGCCTCCTGGTAGGCGTTCTCGGCCTTCAGATGCTCAACCACCTCGGCGGATTCCTTCTCGCGCAGCCACTCGTAGTTGTCCACGAAAGTGTCGCCATGGTGTGTCCGCTCGTGCGGGACCTTCTTGGCCACTGGGGGCGCGGGGGAGGCGGCGGCGGACGAACTGGCGGAATCCTGCAGCGGAGTCTGGGTCATGCCTTCAATATATAGAGCCGCGCCGACAAAAAGGCCGCCGTTCGCTACCGGGGTAGCCCCCTCCTGCCACGTTGATCTTTCACTTTTGGTCCCTAAGCCGGGGGCAAAGCGACTGTAAGTGATAGATCAACGGAGCCGCCAGTCGGACGGGCCGCTAAGTTACCGGCCGGAACCCCTTGAACCATCCTCCGCCGGGTGCTAGAACGGCATTACCGGGAGGATCCGGACGCGTTCTTTTTCATCTGCCTCTTAGGGCGGTTAGCCGTTTCGGCACGCCACAGCGCCAGATAGCGCATCGGCAGTCTGCGGGCGACCCTTCCGATACGGTGGCCCCCGGCCTCGCCGGGGGCCACTTTTTGGCGCCCCTTGGCTTGCTGTTGTGGCTTGCCTGGCCGTGCTTTTGCGGGTTGCCACAGAACGCGGAGCGGGACCTTGACAGGGCGTCATTATCGCGGGGTAATTGTAAGCACTCTTAGTAACTTTTGGGGGCGATGATGCGAAACCTAATTCCGAAAGGCATCCTCCGGAAGGTGCTCCTGCCGCCCACGTACGGCCTGCACCTGACACGGGGAGCTGAGTTCACGGTGCTCTCCGTCGAAGTCTGGAGCACGTGCCTGGTGGCCAACATCCACGTGGAATCCGCTGCCGGGAGGGCCATCCCGGAAATTGCCATCGAAGACCATTGGGGCACGCTCTACACCTTGCGGGATTCAGCCAGAATAGGCTCCCGGAACCTGCAGGTATTCACCCCGTCCGTCCCGCCCGGCACCAGGAGCCTGACCATCAGGTCCACCGACGACGCCGATGCGCGCCTGGTGGTGACCTTCGCCGTCCCACTGATGCGGGAAGCCGGCCAAGCAGTCAAAGCGCCGGTTTCCCGCCCGGTCCGACTGCGCCGTCCGGCCTAGAAGCAGGCCAATCAAGAACGCACTCACTGCAGGGATTGAGAGAGCGTTCGGGAAATTTCTGCAGGAAGTGAGAGAGCGTTGGTGGGCGGGCAGGCGTATCCTGATCACGCAAAGGCGTACCCGCCCAGCGTGAGAGGGGAAGTTCCATGACCATCCCGCCAGTGCACGAACCAGAGCCGTTCCCGCCGGAACCAGGCCCGGACCCCTTTAACCCGGACCCCACCCATCCCGGCCACCCGGGACCGGACAGGCCCAGCCCCATCCCGACGCCGGAACCTCCCGGCCCGCTGCCAGTCCCGGATCCGGGACCGGCACCGCTGCGCCCGGACCCCACCCGGAGCTAAGTCACCAATGGAACGGCCCCCGGCATAGCCGGGGGCCGTTCCGCTTAGTTCCCGCTGGAGCCCGGCGCTCAGTCCCCGGATGCATACCCTCCCGCGTACTACCCGCCCGCGTACTCGGGCAGCCGGCCTTCGCGCATGGCAGCCGCCACCTGGGCGATCCCGCCATAGTCCGGGAACACCACCGACGCCCCTCCTGGTGCCGTGCCCACCCCGGCTGTCGGCAACGTGAGCGAAACAACGGCGTTGGGGTCGATGCCGCGCATCGCGTATGCCAGGACCGCCACGCCCACAGGATCAAAGCCCTGGTCCACGGTGAGGTAGCCGGATGCGAAATTCACCAGGGCCCGCACCGCAGTCACGTCGTGCAGGGCGCCGTCGCTGGTGAGCCGGGCGAGGATGGCGCGGAGGAACGTCTGCTGGTTCCGGACCCGCTGGAAGTCGCCGTCGACGAAGGCGTAGCGCTCGCGGACGAATTCCAGTGCCGCCTGGCCGTCGAGGTGGTTCACCCCCGGTGTGAAGACGTGCTGCGTTTCGTGAGTGGACTGGAACGGCACGGTGACGTTCACGTCAATTCCGCCCAGCCCGTCAGTGAGCGTCTTGAAACCGTGGAAGTCCAGCATGAGGGTGTGGTCGATGTGGGTCCCCATCAGGGACTCCACCGTCCGCGTGGCCAGCGGGATGCCGCCCACCTGCAGGCTGTCGTTGATCTTGGCGAAGCCGTAGTCGGGGATGCTCACGTACAGGTCCCGCATGAGGGAGACCACGTGCACGCTGCGGCGGTCGGCCGGGATGTGGACCAGCATGAGAGTGTCGGCGCGGTGGTCCTGCGATTCGCCCGTGGCTGCGGTGACGGCCGCCTGCTCCCTGGCATTGGCGCGGCTGTCGCTGCCGATCACCAGGATGTTCATGGGCGCCGCGGGGAGTTCCGCGATGGGTTCGGGCGGCGGGGGAGGGGCCGGCGCCGGTGGCGGTGGCGGTGTCGTCTCCGAAGGAGTGGGGGTGGCGGTGTCCGTGATGATGGGCGCCGGGGCTGCAACTTCCGCGGCAGGGCGGCTGAACAGCAGGGCGGACACGGCGACGACGGCCACCAGTACCAGCGACAGCACCGCCGCGATCACGCGGTGCCGTTTCAGCGCGGCAGGCGCAGCAGGCTC
Source organism: Pseudarthrobacter cellobiosi (assembly GCF_023913815.1). Classification (NCBI taxonomy): domain Bacteria; kingdom Bacillati; phylum Actinomycetota; class Actinomycetes; order Micrococcales; family Micrococcaceae; genus Pseudarthrobacter; species Pseudarthrobacter cellobiosi. Next base: position 332,270 of record NZ_JAMXBK010000028.1, on the reverse strand, counting down.
GGGGCCGGAAGGGGCCGGGCCGATTGGATCAGGACCGCTTGGGGTGCTCACCATGACTTAGTGTCCGCCCTCGGAACCGATTACGGCTACATCGCGGGGCGTGTCGTTTCCATGCTGTAACGTACGACGGCGGCGCGCCGGGTTCAGTGGAAAGCCCCGCAGTGCGGGGCGCACTAGGCTCTTGGTCAGAAACGGGATATCTGTGGGGGATCTGATGGAAAATACGAAGCCGGTTCTGCTTGTCACCAGCCGGGCGGCCTGGGAGAAGCAGTACGAGCGTTACAAGCGAATGGGCAAGCGGCTGAATACGGTCCAGGGGCTGCTCTTCATCCCATTCCTGGCCAGCCTGCTGTTTCTGGCAGGTGTGCTGTTCCCCCTGGTTGCAGGGGACATTGCCTTTGGCCACCCGGGCTACTACTGGTACCGCGCGGTAAGCGACATGGGGCTGCTGATCGGCGCCATATCCTTCGTGCTCTACGCCGTGTACGGCTTTCTTCACCGGCATTTGGTGCGCCGGGCTCATCTTGCCTTGGGGCTGAAGGCAGACGGCACGTTCGTGGAAGTGCGTGAAGTTACTCCCGAGGCGGCGCCGGCCCCTCGCTAGCGCCGGCTTGCCCGGGAGCGTTTAGGCGGGAGTGTTCAGGCGCGCGTGCCGCAGGATGGAAACGATGGCAGGGGCCAGTTCGTCCTCCATCTGGCGGTAGATCTCGGGGCTGCGCCGGTAGGGGTCGATGATGTCGTTTTCGGAAGAATCCGCCGGCAGTGACAGGTGCCGGACGGACGCGGCGCGCGCTGGCAGCCCCCGCCAGAAGGCGGTGTTGGCACTGAGGGGACTGCCGCCGTCGTCCGCTACCGGAACGTTTGCGGCAATGTCCGCACGCTCGTCCAGGACGTCGAGCATCCGGGCGAACTCGCGGATGGTGAAGGTGCGCTTGAGTAGGGAGGCGTCCAGCTGGAGCACTTCGCCGCGGTGGCCGGAGGTCATGGTGAGCACCAGGTCCACGCCGCGCAGGATCTTGCTGGTCAGCTGCCGCGAGACGAAACCGTCCGGGTTCCCGCCAAAAGTGCGCACAATGTCGCCGGACAGCGGCTGCATCGGATCGCCCACCATGGCCCGGGTTCCGGCGCTGGTGACCTCAAATCCGCCCGGCCTCACCTGGTCCAGCCCGGCCTGCAGCAGCCGTTCAGCCACGGGGGAGCGGCAGATGTTGCCGGTGCAGACCGTCAGGATCCTCACGGGTGCGGGGGCAGATGCGGGGGATTCCACGGAACTTCTCTTTCCAGCCGATGCGCCGGACCGGTGCGGCCCGTCGTGTCTTTCAACTTAACACGTGCGGGTGCCGACGCCCCCAGCACCGGATGCCGCCGTCGTGATTTTTCGAGTGAAGACCCATCCTTGGAGGCATGGTGGTACGAATCACACTTGACCACCGGGATTCCCCTGTGGTCGCCGACCAAGGAGTGAATCGTGAAACGGAATACAAAGTTAGTTTTTGGTGGTGCCGGTGTGGCACTGCTTGCGGCTGCGTCGCTGGGTGCCATGCCGGTAATGGCCCAGAGCCCAAAGTCCGCGGAGAAGACGGTCACGCTGAGAGCCACCCTCACGGAGCTTAACGGCTCCGGGGCTGCGGGCACAGCCACTGCTGTTGTCCGCAACCAGAAGATCCAGCACATCGAGGTCCACGCCACCGGGTTGACGCCTGATGCCCCGCACGCCCAGCACATCCATTACGGCAACCAGGCCCTGAACGAGTGCCCCACGCTGGCGCTGGACAGCAACGGTGACGGACGGCTGAATACTGTCGAGGGTGTTCCGGCCTACGGTCCGGTTGTGGTCTCGCTCAACACCACCGGTGACACCACCCCCGCCAGTTTCCTGGACGTTTCCCGGTTCCCCGTCTCCCAGGACGGCAGCTATGACTACAGCCGGGACAACATCGAATTTACTGATGTAGCCGGGACCGGCTACCCGGGTGCCGGCGGGCTCGGTACCGCCAAGCAGATCGCTGACTCCGTCCGCGAAGGCGAGGGCGTCCTGGTGATTCACGGGCAGGACTACGACGGCAACGGAACCTACAACTTCAGCGATCCTGAAGGTGCCAGTGAGCTTGACCCGAACCTCCCGGCAGAGGCCACTGACCCCGCCGCCTGCGGCGTCCTGCGCTAAGCGCGCACTTCCCCGCCCTGCGGGCCCCAGCAAGGCTGAAACCCCAGTGCCCTGCTTGGCCTGAAGGCGGCAATGAACAGCAGCAGGTAGGGCCGGCCCGCGGAGTGCGGACCGGCCTTTCCTGGTGCCTGACGTTCGGCGCCGGCACGGATCCGGACTTCTTCAACGTCAGGCCGGCCGCGCGGGTATTTGTTGCCTTTCCGTGCGGGCCTGCCCGTAGCGGGTGAGGCCACGCGGCTTATAGACAGACAGCACTGTGGCTACCAGCAGCGCGATCAGAGCTGCGCCGGCGTCGGCGACGAGTTGGATCCTTATCCCTGTCATGTTCATGGATCCAAGGTTCGAGGCTGACGCGATCTCCGCCATCCGGGTCACTGGCTGCAGATGCACGAGCAGCAGGACACTCGCCAACGACGTGATCAGGAGTTTGATCAGGACCCAGTAATGCCGGAAGAGGCCCCAAGCGGTCCCGAGGGCCTGGACTATTCCGGAGAGCAGCGAAGCCACACTTAGCGGAAAGATGACTATCCAGCCGATGACGTTCATCCCGAGATACGCTGCCCGGACCAGCGCGGCATCGGTGGCCGACAGCCCCGCGATCGCGAGAATCAAGAACGTAGCGACTGTTTGTTCCCGTCCGACGATGGCCCGTGCGACGGGGTGTTCACTGTCGGATTCCACTGCGGCAGCCAGGGCCAGCATGCGGTCAGTATCTTCCCCTGCAAACGGCGGCGATGTCCTTCAGGTCCGGTTCGCCCGTGGTCAGGGTACCGGTCTTCTCGAAGAGGACGACGTCGATGGTCCACATACGTTCCAGGGCCATCCGGTTCTTGATCGGCACCCCGGCCCGGGCAGCCTGTTCGGCGGAGATCGCGATGACCAGCGGGATGGCCAGGTCCAGGGCGTGCGGGCACGCGATCACCAAGACGGTGACGGTGCGGGTGACGGCCTCCGGGACGCTGCCCAGCAGCGTCCAGACGATGGAGGTGATGATGCCCGCGCCGGCGGCGGCCGGAATTGCACGGGCCTGGACAAACCACTTCACTGGCAACACCCAAAGAATACCCCCATGGGTATATTCTGCAATGTGCTAATGCCCACAGCTTTGGGGGAGCGGGCGGCCGTGCGCTCGCCTTACCGCCAGGACGGTCAGCCGTGGCTGGGTTCCCCGGTGACGGTGTGGTCGGCGTGGTTCAGGCCTTCCAGGACAAGCCGGGCCAGGTGGCCGTCCGCGATGCTGTAGACCACCCTGCGGCTGACCTTTTGCGTGCTGACGAGGCCGCTGAAGCGGAGTTTGGCCAGGTGCTGGCTGACGGAGGTCCGGGAGGCCCCGGTGCGATCCACCAGTGTGGTGACGTCGGCCGGTTCCTGCGTCAGGAGCCAGAGCACGTGCAGGCGGGTGGGATCGGACAGCATGCGGAACGTGGCGGTCGCGGCATCCAGCCGGCGGGCATCGGGGAGCCGGGGGTGGTGAAGGCTCGGTGTGTTGACGGCCTGGGCCTCTGCCACCGGATCACCCCTTCCTACTGGCCGGTTCTGCGCCGGTCCTGGAGGCAGTCGGCCAGAATTTCAGGGCCGCTGCTGTACTGATCATAGCCACCATAGCCAGGACGGCTGCGGCCGCGGGCTGGCCAGCGGAGGCGCCGATCCAGCCGGCTACCGGGTAGGTGACGATGAAGCACGCGTGCGAGAGGGAGAACTGGGCGGTGAAGATGTAGGACCGGGTGCTTTCCGTCGCGGAGCGGCGCAGCAGCCGGGCCGACGGGGTGCTGATCATCGAGGTCCCGGCCCCCAGGGCAACCCAGAGCCCCAGCAGCACGAGCCACGGCCCGGCAGTGGCCAGCAGCACAAACGTGCCGGCGAGGCCAAGGCCAAGAAGCGCGGCTCCGGACATCATCAACGAACGGTCCGTGATTCGGTCCAGCGCCCTGGGTGCACTCAGCGCGGCGGCCATCGAGCCGGCGCCGTAACAGGCCAGGGCGATGGCGACGTCGGCGTTGGATCCTGCGAACAGGTCCCGGGCGTAGACCACCGTGTTGACCAGCACCAGGGCTGTTGCGGCGGCCACGGCCAGATTCAATGCGAGGAGGCCGCGCAGTTCCGGCGTCTTCGCAAAGATCCGTGCCCCGAGCGTGGTCCGCCGCCAGAGTGATCCTTCCTGACGGGGTTCCGGTGTGGCTGGCAGTCTGGTGGTCATCACGAGTGCCGCTGAGAACATAAAGCCTGCCACGGTGCCGAGGAAAAGTTCGTGGAAGGTAAGTACGGACAGGAGTGCTGCGGCCAGGGCCGGACTGATCAGGGATTCCAGGTCATAGGCGAGGCGGGAGAGTGACAAGGCCCGCGTGTACTGCCGTTCATCGGGAAGCACCACCGGGATCAGGGACTGGAAGGCGGGCGTGAACGTAGCGGAGGCGCTCTGAAGGACAAAGACCAGCATATAGATTTGCCAGGCCTGATCCACCGCGGGGAGCATCAGTGCGATGCCTCCCCGGGTCAGGTCCGCGGCCACCAGGACCGGCTTTTTTGGCAGCCGTTCGACCAGTGCCGCCATGACGGGCGCGACGAAGACGTAGGCCAGCATCTTTATGGTCAGCGCTGTCCCGAGCACGGCCCCGGCCTGTGCTCCTGCAAGGTCGAACGCCAGCAGTCCGAGGGCCACAGTCAGCAAGCCGGTCCCCAGCAACGCAACAATCTGGGCTGAGAAGAGCTGCCGGTAGGCGCGGACGGCCAGAACTTCGATCATTAGGATCCCTCAATCGAAACAATATGTGCGTACTTATGCACCTATTGTAGACGGCTAAAACCCAATGCCTGCAGGGCCAACCTCGAACGGGTGCACGGGAGATTCTTGGTCACCAGCCCTATTTTCCAAACCTAGGCTAAGACTTGCTTACTGTGCTCCTGTTTTTAGATAAAGATGTCTTTCTGTTCACTAGTGTTACGCGGGTCACAGAGAAGGAAGGACGCCGTAGCAATGACAGCAACAAAAGCACAAAACGTATCCCGCTCCTCACTAGGGGCCCTGCTTGCCTCAAACTCGTCCTGGACCGAGCTGAAACGGGCCGCCGGAGAACTGCAGCAGATCCAGGTGAAGGACGGCTCGATACCTGATCCGGGGGACCATGACCGCGCCCTGTACGAGGTCGCCACGATCACGGCTTCAATCAGGGATTTGGCCCCCTCGTTCCCGCACGATGCGGAGTATCTGGCCCGGCTCGAAGTTGACTTCGAGCGGTGGGCTGCTTCCTCGTTCGGGGTCCCGGACTTCCTGGATTCTCTGCTCGCATTCCAGCCACAACAGCACCGAATCGACGGACTGCCGCATCTGGTGGTCTTCCCTATGTATACGCAGAACGGCAGCCCGAACCGCTTCGTGGAGGCCGTGCTGTTCGAAGTAGTGTGGCCGGAGTTCATCGCTGAACTCGAAGGTGCAGAGTATTCGAACCAGTTGTTCGTACCCATCCGCTTCATCGACTTCACACCAGGCTATGACACGAACTCGGCCGTGTTGTTTCCCGAGAGCGTAGCCGTTCGTGAAACCCCGCAGTTCACCTGGGGTGGTATTTTCGCGGATCGCGAGGCTGAGCGGTTCCGGAGGGTGGTGGCCGCAGCCAGCGACATCACGTCCCTCACTCTCCCCGACGGAGCGCGGCGGCTGCTTGAAGACCCTCAGCTGGCCTTGGAAACCTTCGTGATGTGGGATCTGATCCATGACAGGACGCACATGCGCGGGGATCTGCCGTTTGATCCGTTCATGATCAAGCAGAGGATGCCGTTCTTTCTCTACACCCTGGAAGAGTTGCGGTGCGATCTGACGGCATTCCGTGAATCCGTCCGTATCGAGAGGGATGAGAACGCGCCGCCGGAGGCGCGAAACCACGCGAAACTCGTCCAGTATGCCGTTATCTTCGACCGGATTTTCCGGTTCGCGATGACAGGAAACCGGGTCCGTAATTACGACGGCCTTGGCGGTCAGCTCCTTTTCGCCTGGATGCACCAGCACAAGGTGCTTCATTGGACGGACTCGAAACTGTCCATCGACTGGTCGGAAGCGCCCGAAGTAGTTATCGAACTTGGCAAGCGGATCGAGGAGCTGTACTGGCGTTCAATTGACCGCCCGAAAACCGCTCACTGGCTTGCGGCCTATGAATTCATCAGCGCGACAGTCACCCCGAACCCCGCATCCCTCTGGGCCAAGGGGCCCGAGGCGCTGGTCCTTAACGGCCCTCCTCGGGGCCTGACCGACCAGGTGCTTGATGACGAGTTCCCACTTTCAATGTTCTACGAAGCACTGGAGAAAAAGATGAGAAACGTCATCGAATCCACGGCCGGAATCACCGGCGAGCCCAACGGCGGCAACAGCCGCAAGGACGCGGCATGATGGCTCCCGACGGACCCAGGACGGTCATGGTGGCCGGCTCCACCAGCGAGGCCGGGACCGCCGTCGTATCGGCCCTCAGCGGCGCCGGATTCCGCGTCGCCGCCGTGGACCTGGACACTGAACGCGTGCAAAACCTCGCACAGTCCTGGCCCAACGTCACCGGCTACACCTGCAACCTCGCAGAACCCGCGGCCGTCGGGGAACTGGCGTCCTCGGTCCGCCGGGACCTTGGACCCCTCGATGGCCTGATCCACCTGGTGGGCGGCTGGCGCGGCGGCGACGGCATACCGGGGCAGGAGGACTCCGACTGGGACTTTCTGCACACCAGCGTCCTGACGACACTGCGAAACACCAGCCGCGCCTTCTACGACGACCTTGAAAAGTCCCCGGCGGGACGACTGGCCATCGTGTCTGCCCAGGCAGCTGCCAATCCCTCAGCAGGTGGTGCCGCCTACGCAGCGATCAAGGCCGCTTCCGAGGCCTGGACTCTGGCGGTGGCCGACGGCTTCCGCAGCTCACAATCCGGCAGCACGGACCACCGGCAGCCGCAGCGGTCAGCTGCCGTCGTGTTCGTGGTCAAGGCCCTCGTCGACGACAAGATGAAGGCCTCCCAGCCCGACCGCAAATTCCCGGGATTCACCCATGTGAAGGATCTCGGAGCCGCTTCGGCCGCCCTGTTCAGCAGGTCCGCTGCCGAACTCAACGGATTCCGCCTACCCCTGGTCTGATCTTTCACCTATCCCGACCCGGAAGCAGGTAGGGAGATCGACCAAGCGCCAGTACAGGCGCGCCCGCACGCCGACCTGCGTGCAGGCAGTCAGTCAGTCAGTCAGAAAACAATCCCATTCATGGGCCACACCAACCAAGAGGTAAACAATGTCGTTTTCTCCGTCCAAGAGGACAAAGGCACTGGCGAGTCTCGCCATCGGCCTTCTTTCTCTGACCGGTTGCACCAATGCATCACAGACCTCGGGGGGAGCTGCCCCGGGTTCCACTGGCTTTGATCCCGCCTCTGTGGCCAGGGACGATGCCCTCGCCGCGAGCGTCCCTGAGGCCATCAGGAGCAAGGGCACCCTCACGGTGGGTGCCGACACAACGTACGCACCTGCCGAATCCCTGGGCGGCGCCGATGGCCAGACCCCGGTGGGCTACAACGTGGATTTCGCCAAGGCCATCGGGGCGACCCTCGGCCTGAAGGTCAGGGTCCAGACATCGGAATTCACGGGAATCCTGCCCGCTCTCGGTGCCAAGTACGATCTGGGAATCTCCTCCTTCACCATCAACGCGGAGCGTCTGAAGGCCGTCAACATGGTCAGCTACTTCAATGCCGGCACGTTGTGGGCCGTCCAGAAGGGCAACCCGAAGAAGTTCAGCGTCGATGACATCTGCGGCAAAACCGTGGGGGTGCAGACCGGCACCACCCAAGAGGACCCCGACGTCTCCGGCCGGTCCAAGGCATGCGCGGATGCCGGAAAACCGGGCGTCAACGTCGTCACTTTGAAAACGCAGACAGATGTGACCACCCGTCTGGTGAACGGCAGCATCGACGCAATGGCCGCCGATTCCCCCATCATCGGCTATGCCCTCTCGCAGACCGGCGGCAAGCTGGAGGCCCTGGGCGATGTTTACGCTGCGGCACCGCAAGGTATCGCGGTCGCCAAGAGCGACACCGCCCTGTCCGAGCTCATGAAAAACGTCATGAACAAACTCATCAGCGACGGGACCTACGGGAAAATCCTGGACACCTGGAGCAACACCAAGGGCGCCGTCACGAAGTCTGAAGTGAACCCGGCGGTAGGCAATTGAGCACCCTCGCACCCACTGATATCACCGACCGCAGGACCGGTGCCGCGCACCGGAAACCGGAACTGATCGACGCCGTTCCGGTCCGCCATCCAGGCCGCTGGGCCGGCGCCGTCCTCATCCTGCTGTTCGCCGCGCTGCTGGGCCAGAGCCTGGTCACCAATACCAATTTCCGCTGGGACATCGTCGGCACCTATTTCATGGACGTGCTCGTCATCCAGGGCATCGGCTGGACGCTGTTGCTGACAGTCCTCTCGATGGTGATCGCCATCGTGCTGGCCATTCTCCTGGCCTTCATGCGCCAGTCGGACAATCCCCTGTTCCGCGGCGTGAGCTGGACCTGGGTCTGGTTCTTCCGCGGCACACCGGTCTACACCCAGCTGGTGTTCTGGGGACTCATTTCTGTTCTTTATCCCAAGATCGCCCTGGGGATTCCGTTCGGACCGGAACTGTTCAGCTTCAGCACCCAGGACGTGATCACCGCCTTCATGGCAGCGATCCTGGGACTGGGGCTGAACGAGTCAGCCTATCTGGCCGAGATTTTCCGCGCCGGCCTGAAGTCCGTCGACTCCGGCCAGATGGAAGCCGCCGAGGCCCTGGGGATGCGCAAGTCCAAAATCATGTGGCGGATCATTCTGCCGCAGGCCATGCGCGTCATCGTGCCACCCACCGGCAATGAGACCATCGGGATGCTCAAGACCACCTCGCTGGTGCTCGCGGTGCCGTTCACCCTGGACCTGACATTCGCAACCAACGGCATCGCCAACCGCAGCTACCTGCCCATTCCGTTGCTGATCGTGGCCGCCCTCTGGTACCTGGTGATCACCAGCATCCTGATGGTGGGCCAGTACTACGTTGAGCGCCACTTCGGAAAGGGCGTGGACAACATCGTCCCTGCCCCGGTCAAGCCGACCCCGGCGGCCGCCGCAGCCAAAGCAGCCAAAGCACCCAAACAAGAGGATGAGCTACCGTGACCATCACCAACGACCTCATGACGAAGGAGACCCTCGTCCGGATTGACGGGGTCCACAAGTACTTCGGAGAGCACCATGTGCTCCGCGGGATCGACATGACGGTCCGGCAGGGTGAGGTTTCCGTGCTGATCGGGCCGTCCGGGTCCGGGAAGTCCACGTTGCTGCGCTGCATCAACATGCTGGAAACCATCAGCGCCGGCCGGATCCACGTCCGCGAAGAACTGATCGGCTACCGCGAGACCCGCGGCCGCCTGCATGACCTCACCATCAAAGAGATCGCCGCCCAGCGTCGGGAGATCGGCATGGTCTTCCAGCGCTTCAACCTCTTCCCGCACCGTACGGCGCTGCAGAACATTATCGAGGCGCCCACCCAAGTCAAGCGGCAATCCAAGGTGAAGGCTAGATCACGAGCGATGGAACTTCTGGACCGTGTCGGTCTCGGCAACCACGCCAACCACTATCCCGCGCAGCTCTCGGGCGGCCAGCAGCAGCGCGTGGCCATTGCCCGTGCACTGGCCATGGAACCGGAACTGATGCTCTTCGACGAGCCGACCTCGGCCCTGGACCCGGAACTCGTGGGCGAAGTGCTCAGTGTGATGAAGGACCTGGCCAAGTCCGGCATGACCATGATCGTGGTGACCCACGAGATCGGCTTCGCGCGCGAGGTCGGAGACACCCTGACGTTCATGGACGGCGGCGTCGTCGTCGAAAGCGGCAACCCGCGTGACATCATCGCCAACCCGCAGCAGGCCCGCACCCAGGAGTTCCTCTCCAAAGTTCTCTGACGGCTCAACCCACGCGGTCCGGGCGTGATGTGCGAAGCGGATCATGCCCGGACCGGCATTGGTCCACGGCCGGATCACTCGAGCCATGCCTCGGCGACGCGTAGCGCGAATCGGAGTAGCCGCAGGTCAAAGACTCCGGCGCGGTGGCGCTCTGGCTATGATCGAGGTAGTGGGTTCTGAGCTGAGGGGGAACACTGGCTGATGAGTGCCGTTACTGTCGCGCGCAACGTCCGAGCAGCTATCTGGACCATTCTGGCGGTCCTTGTGGCTGGGGGCGTGATCTGGTTCGCCGTGTTTGCCGCAAACAAACCTGCCACGCCCGTGCCCCCGGCGTCCGCAGATTCCCAGGTGGTGAGGGAAGACAGCCACCGGCTCACCAGCCCACCGGCCGAGAAAGCCCAGCTGGTTGAGTTTCTGGACTTCGAGTGCGAGGCCTGCCGCGCCGCCGAGCCTTTGGTGACGGAGCTGAAGGAGGACTACGGGGACCGGATCACCTTCGTCCAGCGCTACTTCCCCCTGCCCGGACACCTGAACTCCGGCACGGCAGCGCTCGCTGTCGAGGCCGCCGCGCGTCAGGGCCACTACGAACCGATGGTCACGAAGCTTTTCGCGACCCAGCCCGAGTGGGGCGAAAAGCAGGACTCCCAGGCCGCCCTCTTCCGGACCTACGCGGAAGGCCTCGGCCTCGACATGGCCCGGTTCGATCAGGATGTTGCCGCCGAGGACACCAAGGAACGGATCCGCCGGGACATCGCGGACGGAAAAGCCCTCGGTGTTACCGGCACCCCGACGTTCTTCCTGAACGGCGAAAAACTCGTCCTCAACACCGAAGCCCAGTTCCGGCAGTTGCTCGACGACGCCGCCCGGTAGGGCTGTGGTTAGTGCCGTGCAACATCGGGGGTGGCGCCAAACTTAAGCCCGCAACTCCCGATCAATCCGTTCCATGCGGGCCCGCACCAACTGGAAACGCGCGTCCCCCGGACCGGTCAATCGTGCCAACACGGAAGCGGCGGCCATGTCGCCCGAGCCCATATCGCTGGCGCACCAGCGTGAGATCAGGTCGGCGTCTCCGCTTGAACGGACCGAGGCCGCAACAGCCTCATTCAATTCGTCACGCATGAGCTCAACCGCCAGGTTCGTCGAGCGGTTGAGCAGGCGGGCCGGGTACGCTGCCAACGCTTCGCCGAGGCGGCCGGCCCGCAAGTACCCGGCCACAGCGTCGGCGTCGGACACCACAGTCACGCCAGCGGCAAAACGGTACGGATTGGGCTCGACCACGGCACCCAGCACCGCACGAATCCGGTGCATTTCCGTCCGAATTGTCGCGGCCGCTCCGTCCTCGCCGTGCAGCTGGTAGGCCAGCTCTTCGGCGCTCCAGCCCTGCGTTCGCGAAGCCAGCAACGCCAGTATTTCGGCGCGGGGCAGCGTGATGTGAACGCCACGGTTGCCGTCGAGCTCTGCTGTCGGCTTGTCGCCGAGCAGCCGTAGGAACAGCGTGGAGGCGGTGCTGGGACGGGAATGCCCGACGGCGGCGCGCGGACTCAGTGCCGCCGTCGGGCCCGCGGTCCGCAACAGTTCCTCGGCGAGCCGCACGCCGCAGCGCACCATCCGCAGGCTGTCCGGCGTCACGGTGTCGATCGGCCCCGAAACATCCAGCATGCCCAGTCGTGGTGTGTGCGCACCAGCTGCTCGGCCGAAAACAGCTGGGCCGGGCCCCCGGTAATAAGCGCCTCGCTGATGGCGTTGGTGCCGATGCCGGACTCGGACCAGTCGGCACCTTCAACGAACTCCAGCAAGTCCGCCTGCCGCAACGCTGACCCGCTGCCGACCCGCCACAGCACCTCCCCCTTATGGTCGGTGACGATCAGCAGGTGACGGCCGGCTGCGGACTCATCGGCGAGCAGCTGGGACAACGCCGGAACCACGGACGCCAAACGGTGGTCGGCGCCCAAAGAACGGGCCTCGGACACATCATGCAGATGCGCGGGACTGTGCTGCTCGGGATTGATGCCCAGAGCCATGGAACGGCGCGGTGTTTGAGCTTCAGGCATCGCACCACACCCGCTGATCACCACCCGCTCAGGCGACGGCTGCGCCGACATGGCGCAGCCGTCTCTGAGGCATCGAGATCAGGATGATTCTTCACGTGATAGGCCGCGGACGGCTCTACCCTCGAAGGTGTTGGCGCAGTCCGGGGATGGCAAAGTCGACCTTCCCGTAGCCGGCAGACTCGATCAGCCCGGCTGCGATGAGCCTGTTCCGGTACTTGGAGACCAGATTGGGTTTGGAATTGATGATGTTCCCGATCTGGGCAGCTGACGAAGGGCCATCCTGCTGGGCCATCGCATCGAGGAACTCTCGGTCCTTGTCGGAGATGTCCGAAAGCGCCGATTCGACAACAACCAGGGTGTTTCGTCGAAGCGCGGCTGCGATGGCAGCGCGGACCGCGCTCTCATCCAACGTCCAGCCCGACTTACCAGCCTCCATCCAGAGGTAATAGCCGACGAGCTGAATAAGGAACGGGTAGCCCTCTGTGGCCGCCGCCGCCTCGCTGATCAGCTCCGGGGAGACGCCGATGCCTCCTTCGCTGAAAAGTTCCTGGTAGGAGGCGGTGACTTCGGCGACGGCCGCTTCGTGCAGGTTGATCCTGTCGGCCCGCCGCAGGAAGGTGGCTACACCTTCGTTGAGCAGATCGGACACGGCCGAGGGGAGGCCGGCGAAGATCAGGCCGATCGGCAGGCCGTCGCGAATGAAGTGTTGGACGTCGGCAGCCAACTGCGAGATTTCTGTCCGGTCGACGGCATGGATCTCGTCAATAGTGATGACCAGGCCCGTTCGTTTCGCGTCCAGCAGTCGCAGGAGTTCCTCGCCGGTCCGCCGCCAATCCGGAAAGCGTTCCTGCGGGAGTTGCGTGGTCAACCCGAACCCTGCGGCGGAGAAAGCCGTGATCTTCCGCGTTGGCGGACCGTCTCCGAACTCGTCGGCAAGGCGGAGCATGTCGTCGCCGATCTTTGCCAGGAATCCAGGATTGGCCGTCCGGGAGATCACGGCCCAACCGTGATCTCTGGCGATCGCCTCCGCAGCGCCGAGCATTACGGTCTTGCCGATGCCCCTGGATCCCGTAATGATCGTGAGCAGCCCCGGAGCCCCCGATCCCTGTTGCAGGCCGTATTCGAACTCGTCCAGGAGCCCGGATCGGCCGATTAGGTCCGGAGGCGTGGCTCCGGCGGTGGGCTTGAAAGGATTCTGCACAGACGGCCTCCGGGTGAAACCTGGTGAAAGTGGTGAAACTGGTGAAACTTTGGCCAGCTTAGCAGTCCAGGCTACTCGGCTGCTGAGCCGACGTTAGGGGCTGGTGACGATGACGAGTTGCCGGTGGCCCGCATGTTCGGGTTCGTCCATCCTCGACCCTTTGGTGCGGTACTTCGCATGATGGTCGATTTTCGAAACGCGTGCGCGCACGGCTCTCGTCTCTTCAACCGAGCTTTCAAACGAGCGCTCTCGCTCAAGGCACACAAGACAGATGGTGACTTGCTTGCACACCTGCTCGAGCCAGGCTTCACAGCCACGCCCAAACCGCATCAAAGGCTCTATATCTATGCGGCCACCCTGGCGTTCATGCTCCGGTCACACACGAGCGGCTCTGGCTGGCATTTGACCTTCAAGACTCAGGTCAGAAAGCTCGACATCGAGCTTCGAACGCCAGACGGGTCAACTCATCTCCCCGAACGTGAGCATGGGATTTCCCGCCCACTGGGCTGAGCTGGACATCTGGAAACCAACGTCCTGACTTTGACCGGCCCCGAACCGGCGCAAGCGACCTGCGGCAAACGTCCAGCCTGAACGATTTCTCATCGATTGCTCCGTAACGGCCCTTATGGCTCCTCAAAAGGGCCGTTACGGAGCAATCGATGGTCATGTGGCGCCGGAGCCGGCGGACATCTTGCAAGCAATCCAGAATCCGGCTAATCTGTGAGACGTGTCACGGACAAAGTGGCACAAGCTTTTGATCTGCGGCGGGAGAGTCCTGCCGGTACGTTCAGCAGGCGCCGTAGGAGCAAATCCTCTCCGGGAATCTCTCAGGCCCACGTACCGCCGCGGTTAGGCAACTCTGGAAAGCAGTCCGGCAACGGGCTCACCGACGGTGCAAGCGTCACCCTGCGAAAGCGGGTGGGCGCGGAAACTCTCAGGTCCCATACAGAGCGGGGAGGAACCCGAATCAATGTGGCGTACCCAGCGCGCCACCTGAATTATGGAGTTCCTTCATGACCATCCAGTCGTCCCCTTCCACCTTTGCCGATCGGCATATTGGTGCGCGCCGCCAGGCCGATATTGACACCATGCTCAAGGCCGTCGGCTATGACAGCGTTGACGGCCTCGTGGACGTTGCCGTCCCCGACTCCATCCGCCAGGCCAAGCCGCTGGCCCTCGAGGACGCCCTCAGCGAGGTTGAGGTTCTTGCCGAGCTGCGGAAGCTCGCGGCGAAGAACAAGACGGCTGTGCAGATGATCGGCCAGGGCTACTACGACACCGTGACGCCCGCGGTCATCCGCCGGAACATCCTCGAGGCCCCGGCCTGGTACACCGCGTACACCCCGTACCAGCCGGAGATTTCCCAGGGCCGGCTTGAGGCTTTGCTGAACTTCCAGACCATGGTCCAGGACCTGGTGGGCCTGCCGATCGCGAACGCGTCGCTGCTGGATGAAGCAACCGCGGTGGCCGAGGCCGTGCTGATGATGCGCCGGGCCAACAAGAACAAAGAGGCCCGGGACGGCAAGACGGTCCTGGATGCCGACTGTCTGCCGCAGACCATCGCGATCGTGAAGGGCCGCGCCGAGGCTCTCGGTTTCGAGGTGGAGGTCGCTGACCTGTCGATGGGGCTGCCCGACGGCGTCATCAACGGGATTGTCCTGCAGCAGCCGGGCGTGTCCGGCCGCGTCTTCAACCACGCCGACGTGATCGCGGCAGCCAAGGAGCGCGGCGCCCTCGTCACGGTCGCCGCCGACCTGCTGGCGCTGACGCTGATCACCCCTCCCGGGGAGCAGGGCGCGGACATCGCCGTCGGCTCCACCCAGCGATTTGGGGTGCCGCTGTTCTTCGGCGGCCCGCACGCGGCCTACATGGCGGTGGCGAAGGGCCTGGAGCGGTCCATGCCGGGCCGCCTCGTCGGGGTGTCCAAGGACGACGCCGGGACCCCCGCGTACCGTCTGGCGCTGCAGACCCGTGAGCAGCACATCCGCCGTGAGAAGGCCACGTCCAACATCTGCACCGCGCAGGCACTGCTGGCCATCGTCTCCTCCTTCTACGCCGTCTACCACGGCCCCGACGGACTCAAGGCCATCGCCGAGCAGGTCCACCACAACGCCCGCACCCTGGCAACTACGCTGAAGGTCGCCGGCCGCGAACTGGTCACCGAGACCTTCTTCGACACCGTCACGGTCCGCGTCCCGGGCAAGGCCGCCAAGGTCATCGCCGCCGCCGAAGCGCGCGGCATCAACCTGCGCCACATCGATGAGGACACCATCGGCGTCTCCGCTGATGAAACCACGACGACGGATGTCCTCTCCGCCATCGCCGTCGCCTTCGGTGCCGGTCCGGTGGTGGACGCGAAGGGCTTTGAACTGCCCGAATCGGTGCTCCGCACCTCCGAGTACCTGCAGCACCCGGTGTTCAACACGCACCGTTCCGAGACCCAGCTGCTGCGTTACATCCGCAGGCTTTCGGATCGGGATCTGGCGCTGGACCGGACCATGATTCCGCTGGGTTCCTGCACCATGAAGCTGAACGCCACGGCAGAGATGGAAGCCATTTCCTGGCCGGAGTTCGCCTCCATCCACCCGTTCGCCCCGGACTCCCAGACCGTGGGCTGGCGCGAACTGATCAGCGGGCTGGAGAATGACCTCGCGGAAATCACCGGTTACGACCAGGTGTCCCTCCAGCCGAACGCCGGTTCCCAGGGCGAGCTCGCTGGCCTGCTGGCGATCCGCGGCTACCACCTGTCCCGCGGCGATGACCAGCGCACCGTCTGCCTGATCCCGGCTTCGGCGCACGGCACCAACGCCGCCTCCGCCGTCCTGGCCGGCATGAAGGTCGTTGTGGTCGCCACCGCCGCGGACGGCAGCATCGACCACGCGGACCTGAATGCCAAGATCGAGGCCAACAAGGACGTCCTCTCGGCCATCATGATCACCTACCCCTCCACCCACGGCGTCTACGACGCCGACGTCACCGAAATCTGCGACGCCGTGCACGCCGCCGGCGGCCAGGTCTACGTGGACGGCGCCAACCTCAACGCCCTCGTGGGTCTCGCGCAGCCGGGCAAGTTCGGCGGCGACGTCTCGCACCTGAACCTGCACAAGACCTTCTGCATCCCCCACGGCGGCGGCGGCCCCGGCGTTGGCCCGGTCGCAGCGAAGGCGCACCTCGCGCCGTTTATGCCCGGCGACGCCAACAAGGCGGCGCACGAAGCCGGCCACGGCGTGGCCATCAGTGCATCCAACTTCGGGTCCGCCGGCGTCCTGCCGATCTCCTGGGCGTATGTGAAGCTCATGGGCGCAGAAGGCCTGACCGAGGCGACCAAGTCGGCGCTGCTCGCGGCCAATTACGTTGCGGCCCGCCTGAACGAGTTCTTCCCGGTCCTCTACACGGGCGAAGGCGGTCTCGTGGCGCACGAGTGCATCCTTGACCTGCGTGACCTGTCGGCCAGGACCGGCGTCACCGCGGAGGATGTGGCCAAGCGCCTGATCGACTACGGTTTCCACGCCCCCACCCTGGCTTTCCCGGTTGCCGGCACGCTGATGGTGGAGCCCACCGAGTCCGAGGACCTGGTGGAGATCGACCGGTTCATCGACGCGATGATCACCATCCGGAAGGAAATCGACCAGGTGGCCAACGGCGACTTCAGCGTGGAGAACAGCCCGCTGCGCCATGCACCCCACACCGCGTCCGCCGTCGTATCTTCCGACTGGACCCGCGAGTACCCGCGTGAGCAGGCCGCCTTCCCGGTCCACCACCTCAAGCAGGACAAGTACTTCCCGCCCGTCGGCCGCATCGACGGCGCAGCAGGGGACCGCAACCTGATCTGCTCCTGCCCGCCCATCGAAGAATTCGCGAACTAGTTTCGTGTGAAAGGCTTTCACAATGACTGAGAACTACACCGCTCTCTACGAAGAGCACAAGAAACTCGGCGCTTCCTTCACCGATTTCGGTGGCTGGCAGATGCCCCTGAAGTACAGCTCCGAGCTGGCCGAGCACCACGCGGTGCGCAATGCTGCCGGCCTGTTCGACCTCTCCCACATGGGCGAAGTCTGGGTCTCCGGCCTGGAAGCCGGCGCGTTCCTGGACTACGCACTCGTGGGCAAGCTCTCCGCCATCGCGGACGGCAAGGCCAAGTACTCGCTCATCTGCAACGCCGACGGCGGCATCATCGATGACCTCATCGTGTACCGCTTCGGCGACGAGAAGTACCTCGTGGTCCCCAACGCGGGCAACGCCCCCACCGTCGCCGTCGCCCTGGCCGAACGCGCCGCGGCTTTCAATGTAAAGGTGGAGGACGCCTCCGCAATCACCTCGCTGATCGCGGTCCAGGGTCCCAAGGCCGAGGCCATCCTGCTCAAGCTGACCGCTGAGGCCCAGCACGCACTGGTCACCGACCTGAAGTACTACGCGTTCAACGAGCTCACCGTGGCCGGCCACAACGTCATCCTGGCCCGCACCGGTTACACCGGCGAGGACGGCTTCGAGCTCTTTGTAGCGAACGACGGCGCCGCCTCCCTGTGGGCGTCCGTCGCCGAAGCGGGGGCCGAGTTCGGCATTGTCCCGTGCGGCCTCGCCTCACGCGATTCGCTCCGCCTCGAAGCGGGCATGCCGCTGTACGGCAACGAGCTTTCCCTCGAAGGGTCACCGTTCGACGCCGGCCTGGGTGGCGTTGTGGCGCTCAAGAGCAAGGAAGGCGACTTCGTGGGCCGCTCCGCCCTGGAAGCTGCCAAGGAAGCCGGATCAAAGCGTAAGCTGGTTGGCTTGAAGGGACTGGGCCGTCGCGCCGGCCGCGGGCACTATCCGGTGCTCAAGGATGGCGCCGTGGTTGGCGAAGTCACCTCCGGCCAGCCCAGCCCCACCCTCGGCTACCCGGTGGCGATGGCCTATGTCGACGTCGAGCACGCCGAGATTGGCACCGCCCTGGACATCGATCTGCGCGGCAAGGCAGAGCCTTTCGAGGTTGTCGCCCTGCCGTTCTACAAGCGCCAGAAATAGCCCAACGCTCTCTCACTTGATGCGGTGTTTGGGCCAACGCTCTCTCACTTGTTGCACTCCAAACTTAAGGAAACACACATGGCTAAGGTTGCCGCTGAACTGAAGTACTCCGCCGAGCACGAGTGGATCTCCACTGATGGCTCTGGGCCGTCCGTTGTTGGCGTGTCCGCTGTTGCCGCTGAGGCGCTGGGCGACATCGTCTACGTGGACCTGCCGGAGGTTGGCTCCACTGTGACCGCGGGGGAGACCTGTGGCGAGATCGAGTCCACCAAGTCCGTTTCTGACCTGTACTCACCGGTGACGGGCGAGGTCACAGAGATCAACGACGACGCCGTCGGCGATCCTGCACTGATCAACTCTGATCCGTACGGTGCCGGCTGGCTGTTCAAGGTCACCGTTGAGTCCGAGGGCCCGCTGCTGTCCGCCCAGGAATACGCGGAAGTAAACGGTGGCGAACTGTGAGCGCCGCTGCAGCAGGAACCGCCGTCTTTGAACAGGTAGTCTCCGCGAGCCTGGACACCGACCTGTCGGTGCTGGACCCGGAGATCGCCGTCAAGATCGACGACGAACTGGGCCGCCAGCGTAACGGCCTGGAAATGATCGCGTCCGAGAACCACACCGCCGTTGCCGTGATGCAGGCGCAGGGCTCGGTCCTGACCAACAAGTACGCCGAGGGCTACCCGGGCAAGCGCTACTACGGTGGCTGCGAGCACGTGGACGTCATCGAGCAGCTGGCCATCGACCGGGTCAAGGCCCTGTTCGGCGCCGAGTTCGCCAACGTGCAGCCGCACTCCGGTGCCCAGGCGAACGCCTCGGTCATGCACGCGCTGATCAAGCCGGGCGATACCATCATGGGCCTGAACCTGGCCCACGGCGGCCACCTGACCCACGGCATGAAGATCAACTTCTCCGGCAAGCTCTATAACGTGGTCCCTTACCAGGTCCGCGAAGACACCCATACCATTGACATGGCCGAGGTGGAGCGCCTGGCGCTGGAGCACAAGCCGCAGCTGATCGTCGCCGGCTGGTCGGCCTACGCCCGCCAGCTGGACTTCGCAGAATTCCGCCGGATCGCTGATCTGGTGGGTGCCTTCCTGATGGTGGACATGGCGCACTTCGCCGGTCTGGTGGCAGCCGGCCTGCACCCGAGCCCTGTGCCGCACGCCCACGTCACCACGTCCACCACGCACAAGACCCTCGCCGGTCCGCGCGGCGGCATCATCCTCTCCAACGACGCCGCGATCGCCAAGAAGATCAACTCGGCTGTCTTCCCCGGACAGCAGGGCGGCCCGCTGGAGCACGTCATCGCCGGCAAGGCCGTGGCCTTCAAGATCGCAGCCACGCCGGAGTTCAAGGAACGCCAGGAGCGCGTCCTCGCCGGCGCCAGCATCCTGGCCGACCGCCTGGTCCAGCCGGACGTCACCGCCAAGGGCATCAACGTGATCTCCGGCGGCACCGACGTCCACCTGGTCCTCGTTGACCTGCGCAACTGCGAGCTGGACGGCCAGCAGGCCGAGGACCGCCTCGCCGCGATTGACATCACCGTCAACCGCAACGCCGTGCCGTTCGACCCGCGCCCTCCGATGGTCACCTCCGGCCTCCGGATCGGCACCCCCGCGCTGGCCACCCGTGGTTTCGGCGAGGCAGCCTTCCATGAAGTTGCGGACATCATCGCCGAGGCATTGATTGCCGACGCCGACGCGGACCTTTCGGGCCTGCGTCACCGGGTCGAGGCTCTCGCCGCTGCCCACCCGCTGTACCCGTCTGTCGCCAACCTCGCGTAGTGGCGCCGGCCCGGCGAGCCGGAGTTTTCACGCGTGCTGCTCCTTCGTCGCTTTGACGCACGCTTTCGAAAACCCCGGCCCGCCGGCCCTGTGGGGGAGCCCGGGCGTGCGACAGAATGCACAGGATGCCCGGCTCGATCATTAGTAAATTACTTAGTTAGGAAACGCACATGGCCGTTGGAGTCTTTGATTTGTTCTCCGTCGGGATCGGGCCGTCGAGCTCTCACACTGTGGGGCCGATGCGCGCTGCCGCAGTGTTTGCCGAGGAGCTCACGGGCTCCGGCAGCCTGGACAAGGTGGCGGGGCTGCGGGTGGACCTGTACGGGTCGCTGGCGGCAACGGGCCACGGCCACGGCACCATGACGGCCATCCTGCTGGGCCTGGAGGGTTTCCACCCCGAAAAGATCCTGCCGGCCGAGGTGGAGGAGCGGCTCGCCGCCATCGCCGAAACCGGCACCCTCCAGCTCGCCGGTTCCGTGCCCCTGCCCTACGGCGTCAAGGACATGGTCCTGCGCCCGCTGACCGTACTTCCGCGGCACACCAACGGCATGACCTTCACCGTCACTGACGAGGCAGGCGAAACTCTGCACAAGGCCACGTTCTTCTCCGTGGGCGGCGGTTTCATTGTCCGCGAAGGCGAAGAGGACGCGGCCCTGAAGGAACTCGACGAGTCCAAGAAGGAGCTGCCGCTGCCGTTCCGCACCGCCGCGGAGCTGCTGGGCCGGTGCCAGTCCAAGGGCCTGTCCATCGGCGAGGTGATGTTCGTCAATGAGCTGGCCTCCCGGTCGGAGGCGGAGATCCGCGAAGGCCTGCTGCACATCTACTCCGTCATGGAGGAGTGTGTGGCAACCAGCCTCAAGCGCGAGGGGCTGCTGCCCGGCGGACTGAAGGTCCGCCGTCGTGCTCCCGACTGGCATGAGCGGCTGGAGAAGGAGGACAAGGACCGGGACGCGAAGTACTGGCAGGAATGGGTGAACCTCATCGCCCTGGCAGTGAACGAGGAGAACGCGTCCGGCGGCCGGGTGGTCACAGCACCCACCAACGGCGCTGCGGGCATCATCCCGGCAGTCCTGTACTACGCACTGCATTTCGCACCCGGCATGGACAAAGCCACGCAGGAAGACCGCGACGACGTCGTCGTCAAGTTCCTGCTCACGGCCGGTGCCATCGGGGTGCTGTACAAGGAACAGGCGTCCATTTCGGGTGCCGAGGTGGGCTGCCAGGGCGAGGTGGGATCGGCGTCGTCCATGGCGGCCGGTGCCCTCGCCGAGGTCATGGGCGGGACACCCCAGCAGGTGGAAAACGCCGCGGAGATCGCGATGGAACACAACCTCGGCCTGACGTGCGATCCGATCGGCGGGCTGGTCCAGGTGCCGTGCATCGAGCGCAACGCGATCGCGGCGGCGAAGGCCATCAACGCCGCGAAGATGGCCCTGTGGGGGGACGGTACACACCGGGTGTCCCTGGATGAGGTGATCGTGACCATGCGCGAGACCGGCAGGGACATGAGCTCCAAGTACAAGGAAACAGCCATGGGCGGACTCGCCGTCAACGTAGTGGAATGCTAAGGGAAGAGAACTGATGACACTGGCACCAGAAGGCCGGAAGCTGCTGCGCGTTGAGCAGCGCAACTCTGCAGTACCTGTGGAGCGGAAGCCGGAGTGGATCAAGGCGAAGGTCCAGATGGGTCCGGAGTATGTCCAGCTCAAGAACCTGGTCAAGAAGGAAGGCCTGCACACGGTGTGTGAGGAGGCCGGCTGCCCGAACATTTTTGAGTGCTGGGAAGACAAGGAAGCCACGTTCCTGATCGGCGGCTCCGAGTGCACCCGGCGCTGTGATTTCTGCCAGATCGACACGGGCAAGCCGTCCCCGGTGGACATGTTTGAGCCCACGAAGGTGGCCCGCTCGGTCCTGGCCATGCAGCTGCGCTACGCCACCGTGACCGGGGTGGCCCGGGATGACCTGGCCGATGAGGGTGTGTGGCTGTACGCCGAGACGGTGAGGAAGATTCACGAGCTGAACCCGGGCACCGGCGTCGAGCTGCTGATCCCTGACTTCTCCGGCAAGCCCGAGCACATTGAGGCGATCTGCGATTCCAAGCCTGAGGTCTTCGCGCACAACGTCGAGACCGTACCCAGGATCTTCAAGCGGATCCGCCCCGCGTTCCGCTACGACCGTTCCCTGGATGTCATCACCCAGGGCCGGAAGCTGGGCATGGTGACCAAGTCCAACCTGATCCTGGGCATGGGCGAGACCCGCGAGGAGATCTCCGAGGCGCTGCGGGACCTGCACGAGGCCGGTTGCGACCTGATCACCATCACCCAGTACCTGCGCCCGTCCGAGCGGCACCTGCCGGTGGACCGCTGGGTCAAGCCGCAGGAGTTCGTGGACCTCCAGGACGAGGCCAACGAAATCGGTTTCCTCGGGGTCATGTCCGGGCCGCTGGTCCGTTCCTCCTACCGGGCCGGCCGGCTCTGGGCCACCGCGATGCGCAAGAAGGGCTGGGAAATCCCCGCCGAACTCGCCCACATCGAGTCCTCCGGCAGCACCCGCCAGGAAGCCAGCTCACTGCTGGCAGCCCACGCCAGCTGACCGCCCGATATCAGGAAAGGACCGAAGATGTTCCCTACAAGGATCGAAATCATCCCCTCAACCGGGATCGTTGAGCAGGTCCAGGCCCTGGTTCCGCTGACCACCACGCTGACCATGACGTGCCTGCCGCACCACGGCATCGAGCGGACCATGCGTACCTCGGTGGAGCTGAGCACTCTCGGCTACACCGTCATCCCGCACCTGGCCGCGCGCAGCATCCATGACCGGGCCGAGCTGACCCGGATCATGCGGGACTGCGACGGCGCCGGCATCGGCGAAGTGTTTGTGATCGGCGGCGACCGGAAGCAGCCCGCGGGACCGTACGAGTCAGCGCTCCCGCTGCTCGAGGACATCGCCCAGTACACCGGCGGCCGGATGCGCGCCGGCGTGGCAGGCTACCCGGAAGGCCACCCCACGGTGGCCGCCCTGGACCTGATCGATGCCCTGCACGACAAGAAGCACCTGGCCACGCACGTGGTCACCCAGATGTGCTTCGACGCCCCCAAAATCCTCGACTACGCGGCGCTCCTGCGCCGTGAAGGCGTGGACCTGCCCGTCTGGGCGGGCGTGGCGGGGTCCGTTCCGCGGACCAAGCTGCTGGCACTCGCCACGCAGATCGGCGTCGGAAGTTCCCTGAAGTTCCTCAGCAGCAAGGGAACGCTGGCGGGCAAGCTGCTCAGCGGCGACCGCTACTCACCCCACACCCTGGTGGCCGGGCTCGAAAGCCAGCCCGGCATCGCAGGGATCCACCTTTACAGCTTCAACAACCTCGATGCGGTCCCCAACGAAGCGGGCCTCGCATCATCCCCAACGGCACTCCAGCCAGCACTGATTCGAGGAGCAGCACGTGAGTACTAAAACCGTCACCACCCCGGGCAACACACCCCATCTTGAGCGGCAGCTCAGCAACAGGCACATCCAGCTGATCGCCATTGGCGGCGCCATCGGCACAGGCCTGTTCATGGGCTCAGGCAAAACCATCTCGGCCGCCGGCCCGTCCGTCATTTTCGTCTACATGATCATCGGCTTCATGCTGTTCTTCGTCATGCGGGCCATGGGCGAACTGCTGCTGTCCAACCTGAACTACAAGTCCTTCAGCGACTTCGCCGCTGACCTGCTGGGCCCGTGGGCCGGCTTCTTCACCGGCTGGACCTACTGGTTCTGCTGGGTGATCACCGGCATCGCGGATGTCATCGCCATCGCCGCCTACTCGGAGGAACTCTGGCCGGGGGTGCCATTGTGGATTCCGGGCATCGCCACCGTGATCATCCTTCTGGTTCTGAACCTCGCAACGGTGCGGGCGTTCGGTGAGACCGAGTTCTGGTTCGCGCTGATCAAGATCATCGCTATCGCGGCGCTGATCATTGTTGGCCTGTTTATGATTTTCAGCGGTTTCCAATCCGATGCCGGCCCGGCCACCTTCACCAACCTGTGGAGCCACGGCGGCATGTTCCCGAACGAATTCATGGGCTTTGTAGCCGGCTTCCAGATCGCCGTCTTCGCCTTTGTGGGTATTGAACTGGTAGGCACCACCGCCGCTGAGGCCAAGGACCCGGAGAAGAACCTGCCCAAGGCCATCAACTCCATCCCCATCCGCGTGCTGCTCTTCTACGTAGGCGCCCTCATCATCCTGATGTCCGTCACGCCGTGGACCCAGTTCCAGGCCGGCCACAGCCCGTTCATCGCCATGTTCTCCCTGGCGGGCCTCGGCGCCGCGGCCACTGTGGTGAACCTGGTGGTGCTCAGTTCGGCCATGTCCTCGGCCAACTCCGGCATCTACTCCACCTCCCGCATGGTGTACGGCCTGGCCCAGGAGGGCGACGCCCCCGCCGTGTTCAGCAACCTGTCCCGCCGCAAGGTCCCGCAGAACGCACTGTTCCTCTCCTGCATCCTGCTGCTCTCCGGCATCATCCTGATGTACGCCGGCAAGGACATCGGCAAGGCGTTCGACATGGTCACCACGGTCTCCGCCGTCTGCTTCGTCTTCGTCTGGTCCATCATCCTGGCCAGCTACCTGAAGTTCCGTTCACGCCGGCCGCACCTGCACGACGCGTCCAAGTACAAGATGCCCGGCGGCATCCCCATGGTCTGGGTGGTCTTCGCGTTCTTCGCCTTCGTCCTGTGGGCACTGACCACGCAGCCGGACACGCTTGTGGCGCTCCTGGTCACCCCCATTTGGTTCATCATCCTCGGCGTCGCCTGGTTCATCCTGCGCAAGCGCCCGGCCCACCTGGCCCGCTACGCGGAGTTCCAGAAGGACCTCGCCGGCGAGAAGGTCGTGGCCGACGAGAAGGCCCTGGCCGACGCGAAGGCTTCGCGGGAGAACTAAGTGGCAACCGAACATGTTCTGACCGTCAACTGCGCGGAGTCCCCGGGGATCGTCCACGCGATCACCGGGTACCTGCTGGATCACGACTGCGACATCATCGACACCAAGCACTTCGGTGACCGCCAGGCTCAGCAGTTCTTTATGCGGGTGCATTTCGCAGCCGGGAACAAGTCCTTCAGCACCGAGGACCTGCGCGGGGATTTCGAGCCGCTGGCGGCTGAGTGGGCCATGAACTGGCAGCTGGAGCCGCACGGCCGCAAGCGCCGTGTGCTGGTGATGGTGTCCAAGTTCGGGCACTGCCTCAACGACCTGCTGTTCCGGGCCCGCACGGGCGATCTTCCGGTGGAAATCGTGGCAGTGGTCTCCAACCACACGGACCACGAGGACCTGGTCAAGTGGCACGGCATCCCGTTCTTCCACCTCCCGGTCACCAAGGAGACCAAGCCGGCGCAGGAAGAGCGCCTGCTGGAGCTCGTGGATGAGTTCGAGGTGGAACTGGTGGTCCTGGCTCGCTACATGCAGGTCCTCAGCGATGAGCTGTCGGCCCAGCTGACGGGCCGGACCATCAACATCCACCACTCGTTCCTGCCGAGTTTCAAGGGCGCCAAGCCGTACCACCAGGCCTATGACCGCGGGGTGAAAACCGTGGGCGCCACGGCGCACTACGTCAACGCGGAGTTGGATGAGGGACCGATCATCGCCCAGCAGGTCATCGACGTGGACCACACGTACACGGCCGATGACCTGGTGCGCGTGGGCCGCGACGCTGAGTGCAAGGCGCTGAGCAACGCGGTGCGGTGGCACTGTGAAGGCCGGGTAATGCTCGACGGCGGGCGCACGGTCGTTCTGCGCTGACCGTCCTCCTCGTCCCCAACTGGGTAGCGCTAACTGTCGATTTGAACCTTCAGAACGACAGTTAGCGCTACTTACATTCGGGGGAGTGGGGTGGGGTGGGGCCGCGCAACCGTGTGTGGCGCCCATTAATGCTCGACGGCGGGCGCTGCCTCAGGCGCGCTGCTGGAAGTGTGTGGGCGGAACCCCGCCCGGGAGCGTGCGCAGCATCCCTTCGGCGACGTCGCGGATGGTCAGGTTCCGTTGGCTCGATGCGAGCGTAAGGATCTGGAATGCCGCCTCGTAGGAGCACCGGTTCTGGCCCATGAGCACGCCGCAGGCGATGTTGACCGCGGTGCGGCTGGCCATGGCTGCGCGGAGATCCGCGGATTGGGCCAGGCCAGCCCGGACCTGCAGTGCCAGGACCAGGCTCCTGGCCGCCACCTCGGAGAACGCCAGCGCCTGGCTGGCGACAACCGGGGTGAACACGTTCGTTTCCGCCGAATACACCGTCAGTGCGGCCCGGTAGCCGCGTTCCAGCGGCAACGGCAAAGCGACAGCGGACCGGAAGCCGGCTGCCCTGAGAACGGCCTGGTACTCATCCCAGCGCTTGTCCAAGGAGTGATCGTTGAGAATGATGGTCAGGCGGCCGCCAAGTGCCCGTGAGGTGGGACCCCGTCCGGCGAGCTGGTCCCACCGGGAAAGGTCGCCGGCGGCGTCGGTGGTTGCCGCTGTGAAGGGCGTCCCGTCCGGCCGCACGATGGTCACGGTGCCCTCCACCTCGGAGCCGGCAATGTCGCTCACGGCGGGAGCCGCGATCTGGGCAAGGGCGCACGCCGATGCCGCTTCCGAGTGTCCGCGGATATCCAGCAGGACCCCCGAGACGCGCCAGTCCACCTGTTGATCGATCATCATGCCCCAGTCCCCCATGTGTCGGTACGCCCTTATCCTAAGAGCCCCTGCCGGGGTGGCACACGAGTAGTGAGTACTCGCTTTTTGCAGGCCCGCTGAAGATTTGGTTTTCTTACGTTTCGTACGTTCTTATACTTCTATACAAAACAAGTACTAGACTGTGACTATGGAAACTGAACCCAGCTCCGTCACTGTCGGAGCTCTGCGTGAGCATCTGCCCGACGTCGTCAATAGGGCGAACTACGGGCATGAGAGAGTCCAGATCACCCGCCACGGTAAGCCTGTGGCTTTTCTCATCGGCGTCGAGGACTTCGCACGCCTGGAGGAGCTCGAAGACGCAGTGGATCTCGCCGAATTCCGGGCCGCCAAAGCCGGAGACGATGGCCGTCGAGTGAGCCTGACTGAACTTCAGGCCGAACTCTAAACGTGGCCGGCTACGCGGTCGAATTCACCGCCGGAGCAGCCAAGGAAATCCGCAAACTGCAGACTGGTACGCGCAAGCGAATCCTGGCGTCTGTCGCGGGGCTGGCAAATGATCCCCGACCAGCTGGATGCAAGAAGCTCGCTGGCGAAGAGACGGCCTGGCGAGTCCGCATTGCTGACTACCGCGTTCTCTACGAAATCCATGACGACGTTCTGACCGTCCTCGTTGTGCGGGTCGCGCACCGACGCGAGGGTCTACAAGAGGTGACGTCTGCCTGGCTGACGCGGACAACACTGACCAAGCCTTACATGTCGAAGTAGGTGGTTGATCCCTCGCCCGAGACTTTCCGGACGATCTCGTCGGCCACGTCCCGGAGCTTCTGGTTCCGGTGGCTGGAGACCTTCATCAGGATGGACATCGCCTCTGCCTGGCTGCAGCGGTTCTGGGCCATGATGATGCCGCCGGCAAGGTTGATGGCGGTGCGGCTCATCATCGCCGCGCTCAGATCATCTGCGGCGTTCTCGGCGGTTCCCACCCTGACGGCGAGGCGGACGGCACTGCCGGCGACGGCGGCGAAACTGGCTGCCTCACTGATGGTTTCCTCGGTGAATACGCCAGTGGCTGGCGCGAAGAAGTTCAGGACGGCGGCCGCGTTTTCACCGATTTCGAGGGGGACGCCGAGGACGCTGTGGATGCCCTCCTCAATCAGGCGTTCCTGATAGGTCGGCCAGCGCGGGTCAGTGCGGACGTCGGCCAGCAGGACGGGGGTCCCCGCCCGCAACGCTGCGATGCAGGGCCCTTCGCCCACAGCCTGTTCAATGCGGTCCAGGTGGATGGCGCGCTCAGTGCTCCCGCCCACCGTTGTGGTTTTCCTGGCGCGCTTGAGGGTGACCCCGCACTCCACCGTTGCGCCAGCCGAGCGGCTCAGTGCGGCGGCGGCGATGATGGAGAACCCGCCCAGGAAGTCAGCCACCGATCCTGTGCCGATAATCAGGTCCTGCAGCTCGAGGATCAGCTCTTGTTCGGGCGAATTGGTCATGCCCAAATCTAGGCCGAACGGCGGGCGCTCACAAGCTAGCCGGCCGCCTGCGGGGCCGCCACTTTGATGATCTCCAGGGCGTCAGGATCCAGCAGCTTCCGCGTGCCGGTCCTCGCGTCCCGGATCCAGATCAGTTCCAGGGAATGTACGACGTCGGTCACCCGGCCTTTGTGGAATATCTTGCCGTTGTGCCACGCCTCGATGTGGTCGCCGGGTTGGATTCTTACCGTCTGCACCTTGTCAGTGATCATGCTGTGCCCCCTGCTGGTTGTCCCCGTCTGCCCAGCATGCCCCGACCAGGTTGCCGCAGTGTTTCTGCCGGGTAAAAGCCCGGTGTTTCGTCCCCACCCGCCCCCTTACCTCGCAAGCTCGGCCAGGGAACCCGGCGGGCGTGGGCCCAGCTCAACCACCGGATAGTGCAGAATTCCTTCATGACCAATGACGAGATTCGGCCTGTCTACTTCCTTTCGGACAGCACCGGCATTACCGCGGAAACGCTCGGCAACACCCTGTTGACGCAGTTCCCCGCGAACAACTTTGACCGCATCACGGTCCCGTTCATTACCACCGTCGAACAGGCCAGAACCGTGGTGGGCACCATCGACAAACTGGTCGCCACCGGTCCGCAGCCCATCGTTTTTTCCACCGCCGTCGGCGGCGACATCAGGCAGGCCATTGCAAAGTGCCGGGGGATCATCGTGGATCTCATCGGGACGCATGTGGGTCAGCTGGAGCGGGCCCTCGGCGCGCAGGCCAGCGGTGAACCGGGCAGGGCCCACGGCCTGGGCAACGCGGAACGGTACCAATCCCGGATGGCCGCCGTCGAGTATGCCATGGAGCACGACGACGGCCAGAGCCTGCGGGCGCTGGAAAAGGCGCAGGTCATCCTGGTGGCGCCGTCCCGCTGCGGAAAAACTCCCACGACCATGTACTTGGCGCTCCAGCACGGCATCTTCGCCGCGAACTTTCCGCTGGTGGACGAGGACTTTCAGCGCGAAGGGCTGCCCAAGCCGCTGCGGCCTTTTGTGGAGAAGTGTTTCGGGCTGTCCTCCAACCCCCTGCGGCTGAGCCAGATCCGCACCGAACGGCGCCGCGGCTCGCCCTATGCGTCGCTGCGGCAGTGCGGCTTCGAGCTGCGCAGCGCCGAGCAGTTGTACGTCTCGCACCGGATTCCGTACCTTAATTCGGCCACGGTGTCAGTTGAGGAAATGGCCGCCACCATCCTGCAGCGCATGAACCTGAAACATTAGAGAAAATTTTCACAATCCCTGTGTGGCGCACATCATGTTGGAAAGGTGCTCCGGACCTGTCACTGTAGACAGGATTCGCGCCCACCAACCGGCCACAGCCGCGCGCGGGGCGGCGCCCCCGCATGCCATCATCTGCAAAGGAGCAGCAATTATGACAACAGACATCCTGTGGTTCTCAGAACTCGGACTCAAGGACCTTGACCGGGTAGGCGGCAAAAACGCCTCCCTCGGGGAGATGGTGCAGAACCTGACCTCCGCCGGCGTGCAGGTTCCGGACGGCTTCGCCACAACAGCGGACGCCTACCGCAGCTTCCTGGCTGACTCCGGCCTGGACCAGAAGATCGTGGACCGGCTGGTCGGCCTGGACACCGACGACGTGACGGCCCTCGCCGCGGCCGGCCAGGAAATCCGGACCCTCATGCGTGAGACGCCGTTCCTGCCGGACTTCGAGGCGCAGATCCGGGACTCCTACCAGCAGCTGGTGGACAAGCACGGGGGCTCCGAGGACCTGTCCTGGGCCGTCCGTTCCAGCGCGACGGCGGAAGACCTCCCGGACGCCTCCTTCGCCGGGCAGCAGGAAACCTTCCTGAACGTCCGCGGCATCGAGAACATCCTGCTCGCCATCAAGGATGTGTTCGCGTCCCTCTACAACGACCGCGCCATCGCCTACCGCGTGCACCACAAGTTCGAACACGCCGAGGTGGCACTCTCCGCCGGCATCCAGCGGATGGTGCGCTCCGACGTCGGGGCCTCCGGCGTGATGTTCACCATGGACACCGAGTCCGGGTTCCAGGACGCCGTGTTCGTCACGTCCTCCTACGGCCTGGGCGAGGCCGTGGTCCAGGGCGCCGTGAACCCCGATGAGTTCTACGTCTATAAACCCGCACTGCAGGCCGGCCGCCCCGCCATCCTCAAGCGCGGACTGGGCGAGAAGGCCCTCCAGATGACTTACACGAACAGCCAGGAGATCGGCCGGACCATCGACTTCGTGCCGGTGGAGGCCTCCTTGCGGAACCGCTTCAGCCTCAGCGACGCCGACGTCGAGCAGCTCGCCCGGCACGCCGTCGCCATCGAGAACCATTACGGCCGCCCCATGGACATCGAATGGGGCAAGGACGGGACCGACGGCGGCCTGTACATCCTGCAGGCACGCCCGGAGACGGTGCAGTCCCGCCGGGCCGCGGGCAGCCTCAGCCGTTTCCGCCTCAACGGGACCGGCCGGACGCTGGTGGAGGGCCGTGCCATCGGCCAGCGCATCGGTGCCGGCAGCGTCCGCATCCTCACCTCGATCGACCAGATGGCCGCCTTCAAGACCGGCGATGTCCTGGTCGCGGACATGACCGACCCGGACTGGGAACCGATCATGAAGCGTGCCTCCGCCATCGTCACCAACCGCGGCGGACGCACGTGCCACGCGGCCATCATCGCCCGCGAACTGGGGATCCCCGCCGTCGTCGGGACCGGAAGTGCCACGGACGCCCTCTCCGACGGCCTCGAGGTGACCGTCTCCTGCGCCGACGGCGAGACCGGCACCATTTACGAAGGGCTCCTGGACTTCAGCGTCGAGGAAACCGCCATCACCGAGCTGCCCGAGGCCCCGGTCAAGGTCATGATGAACGTGGGTACCCCGGAGCAGGCGTTCACCTTCGCGCAGCTGCCCAACCACGGCGTGGGCCTGGCCCGGCTGGAATTCATCATCAACCGCCAGATCGGCATCCACCCCAAGGCACTCCTGAACCTGGACAGCCAGCCGGCGGACGTGGCCGCGGAAATCCGGGAACGGATTGCCGCTTACGACAGCCCGCGCGAGTACTACATCAAGCGCCTGGCCGAAGGCGTGTCCACCATCGCGGCGGCGTTCGCGCCGGAGCCGGTGATTGTGCGCATGTCCGACTTCAAGTCCAACGAGTACGCCAACCTCATTGGCGGACCGGCCTACGAGCCGCACGAAGAGAACCCGATGCTCGGCTTCCGCGGTGCCTCACGGTACCTGGAGCCGTCCTTCCGGGACTGCTTCGACCTCGAGTGCGAGGCCCTGTCGTTTGTCCGTAACGAGATGGGCCTGACCAACGTCAAGCTCATGATCCCGTTCGTCCGGACCATGGACGAGGCCCGCGGCGTGATCGAGCTGCTGGCGGAGAACGGTCTGGTCCGTGGTGAGAACGGCCTCGAGGTGATCATGATGTGTGAGATCCCCTCCAACGCGCTGCTGGCGGACGACTTCCTGGACTACTTCGACGGCTTCTCCATCGGCTCCAATGACATGACCCAGCTGGCCCTGGGCCTTGACCGGGATTCGGCGATTGTCTCGGGTGGCTTCGATGAACGCGATCCTGCCGTCAAGAAGCTCCTGAGCATGGCCATCAAGGCCTGCAAGGCGCGCGGCAAGTATGTCGGCATCTGCGGCCAGGGTCCCAGCGACCACGCGGACTTCGCCGAGTGGCTGGTCCAGGAAGGCATCGATTCCGTCTCCCTGAACCCCGACACCGTGGTGGACACCTGGCTCCGGCTCGCCGGCGCCACCGGCGCCACCGCCGCCACAGCCGCGAACTAAACGCACGACGTCGGCACCCAGGTTGGGTGCCGACGTCGTCCGTTAACGTCCGGCCGGGCGCTGCGCATATTCCTTGGCGCTAGCTGAATATCGGTGGCGCCAGGGAATATGCGGGTCACGGTCGGGTTTTGCGCGTCGAAATCCGCGGAACGCGTGCGACGACGGGGCACGCCAGCCGCTGCCAGCTTGCGTTCCAGCTTCCCGGGCTCCATCAGATCGGCCCAATCCCACCTCACCACGTTGAACCCAGTGGCCTGCTTCCAATAGAAGTCGGTGTAGCCACCAGGCCGTCCCTGTCGTGGATGGCTTGCTGCAGGACCGGGGCTTCGAAGCCGGCCACGTGGATAAGGGCGCGGCTGTAGGACTCCCCTGCGGAACCGGACAAAGGGTCCGCGAAAGCCACGGCGGTCAGCACCCCTCGCCCCGCAGCAGTGGGGAGTACATAGATCCGATACCTGCCTCCAGTTCAGCCGTCGTCACGGCAGGCAGCCGCAGGGTCCGGTCTGGTCGAAGCACACGGTCCAGGGGAGCGGCAGCTTCGGTGAAAGGCCTGAACGCCGCCAGGTCCAGGACAGTGCGGATGCGGCCGGTGACGAGCAGGCCCTCCCGCCGGACCACCATCAGACCCGCCGGCGCAGCAAAGTGGCGGCGGACTCCGGCACGTGACCGGCCGCCGTCGTTCTTCATGGTGAGGGCCTGGACCGGGTGGTTCAGGCCGATGGTGGTATTCCCCACACGCTGGCGGCGGAGTGCCTGGCGAAGACCGTGGGTTTCTCGAAGGTTTCCGCAGCTGCCTGGACGCGGAGGCGATACTGCTCCCACGGCTTCAGCCCCTTCCAGACCTGCCCGTCCGTGTAGACGCCGTGCCGGACGCGGACCAGGGAACCGGCCTTTACGCGCTTGGCAAGGTCATTCGGGGTCAGCCCGTGAAGGGCGCGGTCGCGGGCCAGGAGAAGCGGTGGAAGATCCGTCATGTAGCGAAGATGCCAGCTGCGCGCCCTCGGCGCGAGGGGTAGGTGCCGCTATGTGGAGAAGTCCTGGCGACGCGCTTGTCCGTTTCCGACCCTCACCCACCTCGGCGCAACCGGAATACGGACTGCGTAGAGGAATTTCCGCCTCGAAAACGAATTTACACGTCGAAATCCCCGGGTCTCGACAAGCTGGACCACCGGCGGCTAGCCTTCAGGCCGGCAGTCGAGGATGAACTCCATGAGCGACGTTGCGTCCGCGTCCGCGTAGAGCGTCACCAGGCTCTGATTGAACTCAAGTCGGCGGCTAAACGGAATGGAGATCGCGTCGTGCCCGGAGCTCAGCAGGACACCATTCATCATCAGCCGTGAGGTGCGCTTGTTGCCGTCGAAATAGAACTGGTGCCGGGTCCCGAAGCAGAAGTAGGCGACAGCCCGTTCTATCGGATTCTTCACCGTGGAAAGGAACGCCAGTCCGCGGGTGTATTCGGCCCGCAGCTCCTCCCCGCCATCTTCGCAGCCGGTGGCTTTGAAAGTGCCGGCTTCACCCAGGTTGACCCTTCCGCCGCCCCGCAAAGAACCTTCGCCACGGAAGTGCCCTGCCTCTATCGCCTCATGGGGTGCCACTATTCCGTGAAGTCGGTCTGATAAAGGCTTGGAAAGTGCGAAGGTCCCGTCCCGAACAAGGCCGTGGAGCAGGCGGGTGGACTCGGCCAAGGCCAGGACCTGTTTCTCATCGTCGAGCCGGTGTCCGCCGACGGTGACCCCTTCCAGGAGTGTTTGGACTTCCGGGAGGGTGTAGGGGTTGCCTTCCAGGGCGGCAGCGTCCCACACATGGCCAGCCAGCTGCGCCTCGAAGCGGGCGAGGGCGCGTGGCACCTCCATACCGGGCATTTCGTCCCAGGGTATGCCAGATGAGTCCCAGGAAAAGCCAAGCTCGTCCGTCTGGTCCTTCGCTGCCGACTTGAGCAGGCCGGGGGACGGTTGCGGGCCGGGTGGCCGGGGCGGCCGCTTCTTGTACTGGTTGGAGCCGACGCCCCATCGTGCCTGCTCAGTCATGGTGCGCCCAGTCTTTCGTGAGTTCCTCGGCAAGGTCATACGTGGCCGGCATCCCGTAGCAGTCGAGGATGATTTGGATCGGGTCTGCCCAGACGATCCCTTCGTCGTTCCACGCGCCGCCTTCGCTGGCGCCGTCGAAGGGGAGCAGGAGAACCTCCACCGCGGCCGAACCGGGGCGGTTGATGATGGACGCGACCCTGGCAGGATTCTCGACGTAAAGGATGATGGGCCCGGGCGTCCCTTCTGCCCCTATCCGTGCCGCGGCCGGTGCGCCGCTGGCGGCCCAACCCTTTCTCGTGGCGGCCACGGCCGAGCAGATGCGCAGGAAATTCCAGTCACTGGTGATCTCTACGGCGCCGGGGCGGAGGGGCGGGGGAGCGGCCGCACCTGCCTCTCTGGCGAGTGACCTGGGGCGAGGGGTTCCGTCAGTGCTGGCCCAGCGCATGAGTGTCTCGATCATTACCGCGTCCGCAGCCGGATTGGAGGTGCCGTCTTCAAGGATCGTGCGGGCAGCACGAAGCGCGCGTACATCGCAGAGCGGCTCAGTCCGGGACGGAAGCTGCAGGCCGGCGGCCGCCAGGATTCGCGTCGCCATGCCAAGGGTCGGGTCGATGTCGCCTTTCTCAACCCGCGTGACAGTGGAGGCCGACACTCCGGCTCGTCTGGCAAGCTCGCGGCGGGAGAACCGGGAGTCGCGGATCGCAACCTGGACCACGTTTTGCATATAAGCAATTCTATAGTTCCTAGTGCTTATATGCAATATCCACGCAGACGCTGCGTATGAGCAACAGCTGGTCCGTCGGTGATTGAGCTTGTCCTTCGGTGGTCGAGCTTGTCGAGGCCCAGGGTGTCAGCCCTGGTTGATGCGGATCATGTTGCCGGACGGGTCGCGGAAGGCGCAGTCGCGCGGGCCCCACGGCTGGACGATGGGTTCCTGGAGAACCTCGGCGCCTGACGCCCGGAGGGTTTCGAAGGTGGCGTCGAGATCGTCCGTGTTGAACACGAGCATGGGCATCACGCCCTTGGTGACCAGCTCCTGGATGGCGTCCCCGTCGGCCTGCGAGCGGCCGGCATGCGGCGGGGACAGGACAATCTCAAGGTCGGGCTGGGCGGCGCTGCCAAGGGTGACCCAGCGCTGTCCGTCCGAGCCGACGTCGTTCCGGACTTCCAGGCCAAGGGCGTCGCGGTAGAACGCGAGGGACTCATCGAGATCGTTGACGGTGACGTGTGCGTACTTCAATGAAATGTTCATGTCTCCCACGCTAGGGGAGTGGCAGCGGCGAGGCTTCTTCAATCCTGCTCGGTTTGCGCAAGGGCCGGGTGTGCTGCCGGGCCGCGGTGGCCGCCGTGGGCGTGGCTTTTACTTTCAGCAAAAAGGCGCGCGCCTGCAGGCGCGGGACTGGCCACCCAGACATGGTTACCGTAGCAAGTGTATTGATGGTTTATTAACTTTTAATAAAGCACTACTATTCTTGCTATGGACCCACTTGAGAACCCTTACACCCCGAACGCCGGCGCGAATCCGCCAGTCCTGGTGGGCCGCACCGATGAGCTTGCCTCATTCAAGCTTCTGCTGGCACGGCTGGCTCGGGGGCGTAGCGAGCAGTCCATGATCATCACGGGACTTCGCGGGGTCGGCAAAACGGTATTGCTCGGTGCCTTCCGTAAAGAGGCGATTTCCGCTGATTGGGCTGTGATCGAAATCGAGGTCAGCAAGCACGATGACGGAGACTTCCGGCGCCAATTGGCGGTGGAGTTCCGGAAAGCCCTCCTCGAGATTTCGCCCCGGGCAAAGTGGACGGATCGCGCTCGACGGGCAGCCGGAGTCCTGCGATCCTTCACAGTCTCCGTAGACCCCGAAGGTAAGTTCACGGCCGGCTTCGACGTTGAACCAGTGGAAGGTCAGGCCGATAGCGGTCATTTGGGGGTGGACCTCACAGATCTCTTCCTTGCCCTGGGTGAGGCTGCGCAGGACCATGAAACCGGCTTAGTGCTTCTTTTTGACGAGGTCCAGTTCCTGTCGAAGGTCCAACTGGAAGCCTTGATCGCCGCACTGCACAAAACGGTCCAGCGCGAACTGCCGATTACCCTGGTCGGGGCCGGACTGCCCCAGATCGCAGAACTTGCCGGGGAGGCTAAATCCTACTCCGAGCGACTCTTCAAATTTCCAAGAATCGAGATGCTCGACGACGACGACGCCATCGAGGCCATCACCCGCCCGGCTCTCGATAGTGGAGTGATTTTCGAGAAAGACGCTATTGCGGAAGCCGTGGCCCTCACGGGAGGCTACCCCTATTTCCTCCAGGAAATGGGATCAGCGGTCTGGAATCTAGCGGAAGATAACGTAATTACGGCCCGGGATGTGAAGGATGCTCACCGCTATGTTGAGGAGAAGCTGGACGGCAGTTTCTTCCGCGTCCGGCTTGACCGGACAACGGAGCTGGAACAGGCCTACTTGCGGGCAATGGCTCAGCTGGGGCCAGAACCCCAGCTGGCCAGCGACGTCGCGACCCTTCTAAATCGCACCTCCCAGCAAGTTAGTCCTACGCGGTCGCAGCTGATTGACAAGGGGCTGCTCTACACGCCGAACCACGGTTATGCGGCCTTCACCGTTCCGCATTTCGACCGGTTCATGCTCCGGGCCGTTCCGGAATTGAATGTGCCGGAGTTGCGTCAGCGACGAGGCAGGCATACCGCCGGCTGACCCCTGCGGTGGGGCCGGACGGCCCAATGATTGAGCTTGTCGAAATCCGTCACTCCTAGTTGATGCGATCATGTTGCCCGACGGGTCCCGGAAGGCATAGCCGCGCGGGCTCCGGTTGGACTAGCACTTGGTGAGCAGCGCTTGGCGCTCGATGTGTCACCGGCTAGGAGGAAGTTTCTTCAATCCTGCTCGGTTTGCGCGAGGGCCGGGTGTGCTGCCGGGCGATGCACGTGGGCATTGCTTTCACGGCGTGGTGTTCGCGGGCGCGGTAGGCGCTGGGCGTTATGCCGACGATCTCGGTGAACCGCGAGCTGAAGGAACCCAGGGACGTGGAGCCCACTTCCATGCACGCGTCGGTCACGCTGGCACCGGCGCGCAGCAGCGCCATGGCACGTTCGATCCGCCGGGTCATGAGGTAGTTGTAGGGCGTCTCACCGTAGGCGGCCTTGAACTGGCGGGAGAAGTGCGCCGCTGACATGAGGGCCCCGGCGGCCATGGTGGGCACGTCCAGCGGCCGGGCGTACCCGCGGTCAATCAGGTCACGGGCCCGGCGCAAGTGGGCCAAGTTTGTCAGCTCCTGCGGTGTCATGAGGCAAGTCTAGTAGCGCTCCACGCCCGGTGGTTGATCCTGTCCGCCCAGTGATTGAGCCTGCGAAATCCCCCGACGCGGAAACGGCATGGCGCTACGGAAACGGCCTGGCGACACCCGAAATGCTCGGGCAGCCGTGCCGGATAGACAGCTGCGCATGGAGCATACTAAGGCATGACTGACCGCGACGACTTCCTAGCCTGGGTAAAGTCCGCGCTTTACGAAGCGGAACTAGCCCTTCACAACGGCGATTCGGCCCCGCACCGGGCAATCTGGTCACGTAACGAACCCGTGAGCATCCTGGGTGCGTGGCGCAACGCCTATGGCCAGCATGAGCTGGACGGGCTGTTGTCGAGTGACGGTGCCAGGCGCGTCGCGTGAACCGGGTAGTGATCCGTTGCCGGGCGTCGAACCGACGTTAGGCACAGGCGGGACACGGCCTTTTACGCCAGAAGGTGGAGAAATAGGGTACGTTTTGTTTTCTTAATTCACCCACGCCCGGTGTACTCTTCCAAGGTTAGGCTTCCCTAAATCGCCGAAGACTCCTATGGACCACACGCTATGAGCACCCAACTTGACCTTCAACGCCTGTCGTTTGCCGCGAACCTCGCGAATTACGGGGACAGGACTGCCGTTGCCACCAGCAATGGTGTCTTGACGTATCGGGAACTGGCCGACCGGGTTGAGGAGGTGGGCCGGCGACTCGGTAGCGAACGTCGCCTGGTGGCCCTGACGGCCGGTAACGATGTTGAATCCCTGGTGGGTTACCTGGCGGCCATGGCGGCCGGTCATCCGCTGATCCTCCTGCCCGCGGACAAGCCTGCCGCCCTGGAGTCCCTGGTCGCGGCCTACGATCCGGACGTTATCCTTAGTTCCGCGAACGGCCGGACAGTATTGGAGGAGCGACGGCCTGGCACCGGACACACCCTGCACCCGGACCTGGCCCTTCTGTTGAGCACCTCAGGTTCCACCGGTTCGCCCAAGCTTGTGCGGTTGTCCTATGAAAACCTCCAGGCGAACGCAGAGTCCATCGCGGAATACCTCGGCATCACCGAGTATGACCGGGCTATGACCACGCTGCCCATGTCCTACTGCTATGGACTGTCAGTGATCAACAGCCACCTGCTGCGTGGTGCCAGCCTGGTCCTGACCGATCTGTCCGTGGTGGACCCCTGCTTCTGGGATCTGTTCCACCGCGAGGGTGCCACATCGTTCGCAGCCGTTCCCTACACCTTCGAGTTGCTCGAGCGGGTGGGGTTCGCCGCGATGAACCTGCCCAGGCTCAGGTATGTGACCCAGGCTGGCGGCAGGCTCGGCCCGGACCTGGTCCGGCGTTACGCAGAACTGGGCGCAAGGAGCGGCTGGGATCTCTTTGTGATGTACGGCCAGACGGAGGCCACGGCACGCATGGCCTACCTCCCTCCGCGGCTGGCGGGTACGGCGCCCGGGGCCATCGGAATTCCCATCCCCGGCGGCGCCTTCCGGATAGACCCGGTCCCTGGACTGGAGCATGGGGAGCTGGTCTATTCAGGGCCCAACGTGATGCTGGGTTACGCCCAGACGCCGGAGGACCTCGGCCTCGGGCGGACGGTGGATGAACTCCGCACCGGAGACCTGGCACGCCAGAACGCAGACGGACTGTACGAGGTAGTGGGACGGCGCAGCCGGTTCGTCAAGATCGTCGGCCTGCGCGTCGACCTTGGACAAGTGGAACGGATCCTTGCAGATCTTGGTATTCAGGCGGCGAGCGCCGGCACGGACCAGGGACTCGTGGTCGCCGTCGAGGGTGAACACGACACTGCGTTGCTGGGCAAGATCCTCCCCCAGGGCATAGGCCTGCCCCGCGCTGCCCTGCACGTCCAGGCGGTGCCGGAGCTCCCGCGTCTGGCGTCCGGCAAGCTGGACTACCCGGCCGTCCTGGCGCTCGCCAAACCCACAGTTCAAGACCAGCCTTCCAGCGCGAACTCCGGAGCTGGCCCGCGGGACAGTGTGGTGCGCATTTTTGAGGACACGCTGGAGCTGGACGACATTTCCGACGACGACACGTTCGTTTCGCTGGGCGGGGACTCGCTTTCGTATGTGGCAGCGTCGGTGCGGCTTGAGCAGGCGTTGGGGCATTTGCCCCCGGACTGGCACATCACCCCGGTGGGGGTGCTTGGGGCCCGCCATGAACAGCCGCGGCCGCGGAAGCGCCGCATGTTCGCCCGGCTTGAAACCAGCATCGTGCTGCGGGCGGTCTCCATTTTCCTGATCGTCAGCACCCACATCGGATTCCTGCACTGGCAGGGTGCCGCCCACGTGCTTATGGCTGTGGCGGGGTTCAACTTCGCCCGGTTCCAGCTGTCCGGGGAACGTATGCCGCGGCTGCGGAAACAAGCCGCCAGCCTGGCCAGGGTCATGATCCCCAGCATGGCCTTCATCGGCTTCGCCTACCTGATCACCGACAGATACAGCCTGGAGAATATCGTCCTCCTCCACGCCATTATCGGGCCCGAGGAGGTGACCACCCGGTCGCATTTCTGGTTCATCGAGGTGCTCGTCTACCTGCTGGTCAGCATGACGGCGTTGCTCGCCCTGCCCTGGGTCAGCCGGGCCGAAAGGCGCTTCCCGTTCCTCTTTCCGCTGGTGCTGCTCGCCGCCGGACTCCTTACCCGGTATGAGCTTTTTGAGCCGGGAATTCCCCACACGACGCCGGCCCTCTGGCTCTTCGCGCTGGGATGGGCGGTTGCCAGGGCCCGTCACATCCTTCAGCGAGGCGCCGTCAGTGTCGTTGCCGCTTTGACTATCCCGGGGTTCTTCGACAACCCCGCCCGTGAACTGACTGTCCTGGCCGGGATACTCCTGCTCCTGTGGCTGCCCAGCCTTCCCGTCCCGGCCGGGCTCCGGCGCCTCACCGTTCTGCTGGCCAGCGCGTCCCTGCACATCTATCTGGTGCATTGGCTGGTCTACCCGCTGCTGGTTGAGCTCAGCCCCGCGCTCGCCGTCGTGGCCTCACTGGCCGCAGGCTCCGCGTACTGGGCACTCTGCAGCCTGGCGCCGACGGCCATCGGCCGCGCCAGAACCTGGAGATTGAGCCCGTCGAAATCGTGACGCTCCCGCCCCGCCGGCGGCCCCTCCCGGACATTGAGTCCGCACTGAACGGCGGAAGGTGGGGCTATCCCGCGTCCGCAGGCCGGAATGTCGTTCCTCCGTCCGTGGAGACAACGATCCCGTCGGCGGTAGCGGCCCAGATCCATGGTCTGCCGTCGGCGCCCTTGACTGCGGCGATTGCCATGACCTGGGCGTCGATGCGGCCCATTTTTGTCCAAGTCTCTCCGGCATCGGCAGAGTAGTGCACCGTACCGTCGGGTTCAACGCCCACAGCCTCGGCTGGGTGCGCGAACGCGGCGAACTGAACTACCGGGCCGTCTTTCACAGGCTCCCATGTGCTGCCGGCGTCGGTGGAACGCTGGACCCCGTCGGGCGTGGTCGCCAGGAGGGTTCTGCTGCCCGGATGACCGGCGAGGACGGCGGGGGCGAAGTCAGCGGGAATAGTGTTCCAGGTCTCGCCGTCGGCGCTGGTCCGCAGTGTCCCGTCGAAGGCCACGATCCCCGCTTGGGTGGTGGTCATGGCATGGAAGTCCGATTCACCCTGGCGCGAGAGCTGCTCCCACGTAGTGCCGCCGTCGGAGGATTTGAGCAGGCCCATGGGGTTGGGCAGGTCGGAGCCGGGCCCCGGGTGGCCCGAAGCGTAGAAGACCCCGTCGGCGGGGCCGGCGGTGAATCCCATCAGGTCGTTGGTGCCACCGATTTTTTTCGCCGGGCTGGTGGTGACGTCGAAGAGGCCGTCGTGGGTGGCGAGCAGTACCTGGCCGGTGTCACCGCTGACGGTGAGTCCGTGGACGTGTGCGCTGGGAAGGGGGCTCCCGGCTGCCGTCGTGTGCGGCGTGGTCTGGTTTGTCGCCGGTGCGCAGCCGGCAATAGCGAGAAGGGTGGCCGCGGCGCCGGCCAGGACTGCGCCGCGTCTGATCATGTGGGAGAGGAAAAACATGGCTAACTCCAAAGGGTGAAGGGAAATCAGGGACAATGTGGCGCCGGCCCGGTCAGGCCGGCGCCAACGTGATCGACTCGTCAGAGCGTGGTGAGGAGGCCCTGCATTTCCTTGATTTCCGCTTCCTGCGCAGACACGATTTGGTTGCCCAGGTCCACGGCATTGGGGTCTTTGCCGCCGGTCTTTTCAGTGTTGGCCATCATGATGGCGCCTTCGTGGTGGGCGATCATCTGCTTCAGGAACAGTTTGGCGGCCCCGGTGCCCTGCGCGGCGTCGAGTTCCTTCAGCGAGGCGTCGTCCAGCATGCCGTCCATGGAGTGCCCGGCGTGGCCGGAGGCCATTTCCGTTGGTTCGTTCCAGTCATCAAGCCAGCCGGTCATGGTCCGGATCTCCGGGCCCTGCGCTTCCTTGATTTTGGTGGCCAGCGCGGTGACGGGGGCGGGGATGTCCTTTTTCGCGAGGATCATTTCTGCCATCTCTACCGCCTGGGCATGGTGGGGGATCATCATCTGGGCGAACGTCACGTCAGCGGAGTTGTGTCCCGCTGACGGTGCCGGTGCGTTGCTGGAGCTGCCGTGGTTCATTCCGGGCGTGCTCCCGGATCCGGAACCGGATGAGCACCCGGCCAAGGCAATGGCAGCCGCAATGGCCGTTGTTGAAAGGGTCAATAGCTTCTTATTCATGGGAAGTCAGGTCCTTCAAATCTCGACCGCAGGGGGCCGGTGAGCGGGGGAGCATCCTTGCAGATGCCGGGAAGCGTCTGTTGGGCTCGCTTCATGACGGGGCTGTGCCGTGGGGACGGCGGTGTGCCCAGTTCTACGTCCGGCTGATGGACAGCTCACCCGGTGAAGGACCGCCGGGCAGATAGGCGTAGGAAGAACCGACCGTGTCGGGCAGCCCGCCATGGCCATCCAGGGTTCGGGTGCCCTGCGCGGGTTCAGGGGCGGCCAGTGTCCCTGTCTGGGCTGAGGGGGTGCATGCTGCGCTCATCGCCTGGATGCTGGCGCAGTCAGCAGAGCACGTGCACGACGCCGGGCCTGCGGCAACAGCCTCAGAGCCCCGATGTCCCGCGGCCGCCGCTGTTGTTGAGGCAACCGGTTCCGCGTGGGGCGCCGTGGTTTTGTGGTTGGCGTGCCTGTCCCCGACACTCACGGCCGGGGCCGGTGTGTGCCCGGCGGCGGGGGAGTGCATGGAGTGATTGCCGGTCATGACGTGCATGCCGAAAATCCCGGCGAGGATGGCCAGGATGGCGGTGATGATGCCGGCGCGGAGCAGGAACGCCGTGACGGGGCCGCGGAGCACTGCGGTCATGGCGTTCCTCCTTCCGTGTTGGTCTGATCCGTCTTCAAGGCTACCGTCCGGGTCCTTTCCGGCCGGTCAGCGCTTCTGGTTCAACGTACGCGGGAGGGATTGAGTTTCACCCTCCGCAGCAACTGCGCATTCAGGGCCACCACGATCGTGGACGCTGACATGAGCACGGCACCGGCCGCGGGCGAGAGCACCACCCCGGCAAACGCCAGGACGCCGGCGGCCAGCGGCACCGACAGGATGTTGTAACCGGTGGCCCAAATCAGGTTCTGCCACATCTTCGCGTAGCTCGCCCGGGACAGGTCCACCATGGACAGCACCGCCTGCCCGGACATGCCACTTCACTGACAACACCCCAAGATATACCCCCTGGGGGTATGTCAGTCAAGAGATCGCGCGCCGGTACTCCGAGGGAGGTCGGATCGCAGGCCACGGCCGGTCAGTGCCTCCACTACCTGGTCGATGGTCGGAGCGCCTGCGAGACCGCCGGGGGTGGGGTAGATCCGGCACGCGAGTTCACTCGTCGGGGTTCCGTTAGGGAAGATGTCGGCCCCGTCTGCAGTGATGGTCGGCGAACCGGCAAATCGGGTCCCGGCCGTATCTGCCGGAGTCCTGATGGACCGCAAATTGACCGGGATGTCCCGGCGCCCCATGGCGACGAGGGCAGCTTCCACCTGCTTGAGTGCTTTTGCTGTGTTTGGGCAGTCATCGATGTGGAGTAGTTCTATTCTCATGTGGTCCCTGTCCGGCTCGCCGGTGCACGGTTCAGGGGCGGCGCAGCAATCATCAGCTTTCCCATCGCGTCCTGCCCCGGCTCGGGCCCCGGCCCGTGGGGCGGCACAGCAGGCGTCCCCTTTCCAGGCGTTAATGCCCTCACGGACGGCGATCCCGGCGATGACCAGCGCCGCGCCGGCATCCGCCCACCACCATCCCAAGGCGCTGTTGAGGACCAGGCCCACCAGCAGGGCGGCGGAGAGATAGGTGCACAGCAGGGTCTGTTTCGAATCTGCGACGGCGGTGCGGGAGCCAAGTTCACGGCCCGCGCGGCGTTGAAGCCAGGACAGGGCGGGCATGATGGCCAGGCTTAGGGCGGCGATCACGATGCCCGGAGTGGAAGGCTGTGCCTCGCCGCCTCCGGACAGTGACCTGACCGAGTCCGCGGCGACGAACAGCGCGAGGGCGAAGAAGGATATCGCGATGATCCGCAGGGTTAGGTGTTCGCGCCGTTCCGGGTTCTTCGCGGAAAACTGCCAGGACAGGGCGGCCGCGGAAGCGACTTCAATCACCGAATCAAGGCCGAAGCCGATGAGGGCCGAGGAGTGGGCCACGTTGCCTGCCCAGAGCGCGACGGCGGCCTCGACGACGTTGTAGGTGATGGTCGCGGCCGCGAACAGCCGGATGCGGCGGCCCAGGACGGCACGGCGGGCGGGCGTAGATGCAAGCTGAACCGTGGTGGTCATGTCAGGCATGTCCCGTCCGGGGCGCAGCAGGCAGGATCCACAGCCAGCACCACACCGAGCAGATCCCTGATCGCGTGGCCCAGCCTGGCGTCAGC
Source organism: Pseudarthrobacter cellobiosi (assembly GCF_023913815.1). Taxonomy (NCBI): domain Bacteria; kingdom Bacillati; phylum Actinomycetota; class Actinomycetes; order Micrococcales; family Micrococcaceae; genus Pseudarthrobacter; species Pseudarthrobacter cellobiosi. Next base: position 287,979 of record NZ_JAMXBK010000028.1, on the reverse strand, counting down.
GAGCTCATACCGGGTCCGCCGGCCATCCGGGACAGCCGCCACGAGGCCGCAGCCCCGCAAGCACGTCAAGTGATTGGACATGCTCTGCCGCGAAACCCCCAGCAATTCGGCCAGGTCCGACGGGTACGTGGGCGCATCTGCCAAGGCCAGCAGAATCCGCGCCCGGGTAGGGTCGGAGACCGCGTAGCCGAACCGGGCCAGCACTGGGGCATGCGTAAGGGTTTCCATAAGAGCCAAAGTACATCAGTGCGTGTATTCAGGCAATTATGTATTGCGGCCGTATCGGCTCCAACCTGATTGAGCCCGTCGAAATCTTGACGCCCTCCGCACTCCGCGCATATCCTGAACGAACGGTCGGTAAATAAATGCGACCAATCCAGGCAGGTGCATAGGAGCAACCATGGAAGCCAACGCCCAGCGCGACACGGACAGCCAGGCCAAGGACCGCCAAGACGCGGACGGTCAGGCCAACTTTGACCGCGTGATCGCCGAGGACTCCCGCATTGAACCAAAAGACTGGATGCCGGACGCCTACCGCAAGACCCTCCTGCGCCAGATCTCCCAGCACGCCCACTCCGAGATCATCGGGATGCAGCCGGAAGCCAACTGGATTTCCCGCGCCCCGAGCCTGAAGCGCAAGGCCATCCTGATGGCGAAGGTCCAGGACGAGGCCGGCCACGGGCTCTACCTGTACTCCGCCGCCGAGACGCTCGGTCAAACAAGGGACAAGATGATGGCCGACCTCATCGCCGGCAAGGCCCGCTACTCCAGCATCTTCAACTACCCGGCCCTGACCTGGGCGGACATGGGTGCCATCGGCTGGCTGGTGGACGGCGCCGCCATCTGCAACCAGGTGCCGCTGTGCCGCGCCTCCTACGGCCCCTACGGCCGCGCCATGGTGCGCGTCTGCAAGGAAGAGTCGTTCCACCAGCGCCAGGGCTTCGAGATCCTGCTGGAGCTCGCCCACGGCACCCCGGAGCAGAAGGAGATGGCGCAGGACGCCGTGAACCGCTGGTACGCCCCGGCGCTGATGATGTTCGGCCCGCCGGACGACGATTCGCCCAACTCCCGCCAGTCCATGGCCTGGAACATCAAGCGCTTCAGCAACGACGAACTACGCAGCCGCTTCGTGGGAATGATGGTGGAACAGGTCCGCGTGCTGGGCCTCACCCTCCCGGACAGCGAGATCCGCTTCAACGAGGACACTAAAAAGTGGGAGCACGGTCCGCTGGACTGGAACGAGTTCCACGAAGTCCTCGCCGGCCGCGGCCCCTGCAACGCCCAGCGCCTTGAGCGCCGGAGGGAAGCGCACGACGACGGCGCCTGGGTCCGCGAAGCAGCCGCGGCGTACGCAGCAAAGCAGTCACTGAAGACAAAGGAATACGCAGCATGATCCCCACCGACTCCCCAACCTCGCAAGCTCGGCCAGGGACCCCTGTCGGCGTGGCCCCAGAGGTGCTCGAGCCTGCCACCGACCGCAACGCCTGGGGCCTGTGGGAGGTCTTCGTCCGCTCCAGCCGCGGCCTCTCCCACGTCCACGCCGGGTCCCTGCACGCGCCGGATGCCGCCATGGCCCTGCGCAACGCCCGCGACCTCTACACCCGCCGCAACGAGGGTGTGTCCATCTGGGTGGTCCCGGCCGACGCCATCGCCGCCAGCGACCCCGACTCCAAGGGTTCGTTCTTCGAGTCCCCGCAGGGCAAGGACTACCGGCACGCCACGTATTACACCAAGAGCGAAGGCGTGAAGCACCTGTGAGCAACGAATCCACCACCCGCATCACCCCCGGCAACGCCCTGCGCCCGGAGGACATCGCCTTGGAGGTCCGCACCGGACTGGCCAAGCCCACAGAGGACGTGGCCGAGTACGCGCTGCGCCTGGGGGACGACGGCCTGGTCCTCGCGCAGCGCCTGGGCCACTGGATCTCCCGCGGCCCCGAGCTGGAGGAGGACGTGGCTCTGGGCAACATCGCACTGGACCAGCTGGGCCATGCCCGGAGCTTCCTCACGTACGCGGGCGGCGCCTGGGACAAAACCGAGGACGAGCTGGCGTATTTCCGACGGGAGCCAGAGTTCCGCTCCGCCCACATCTTTGAGCAGCCCAACGGCGACTTCGCGGCCACCATCGCCCGGCAGTTCGTGGTGAGCTACTACCAGTTCGATCTCTACCGCCGCCTCACGGAATCCACAGACGCCACCCTGGCCGCCATCGCCGCCAAGGCCGTGAAGGAAGTGGACTACCACCGGGACCACAGCGCCCAGTGGGTCCTTCGCCTGGCCGGCGGCACCGAGGAATCCCGTACCAGGATGATCCAAGGCCTGAAGCAGATGTGGCCCTACGTCGCCGAGCTCTTCCAGGACGACGAGCTGACCACGCGCCTGGCTGAAACCGGCGCCGCAGTCGAGCCTTCCAGCCTGCGCGCAGACTTTGACCGACTGACCGGGGAGATCCTGGCCGAAGCGGGGCTGGGAGTGCCGGACGGGCCGGCTGCCCCCGGCGGCGGTCGGCACGGCCGGCACTCCGAGCACCTGGGCTACCTCCTCGCGGAGATGCAGGTGCTCGCCCGGGAGTACCCCGGAGCAAGCTGGTGACCGCCGTGGCCGTCGAGCAACTGACAGAGCAGCAGCAGGTGTGGGACATCGCCGCCACGGTCTGCGACCCGGAAATCCCCGTGCTGACCATCGAGGACCTGGGCATCCTCCGCGACGTGCAGGTGACAGACGAACAAAGTGTGCGGGTCACCATCACGCCCACCTACTCGGGCTGCCCGGCCATGGACGCCATCCGCGATGACCTGAAAAAAGCGTTCGCCACAGAGGGCTACACAGCAGAAGTGGACCTGGTGCTCGCCCCGGCCTGGACCACGGACTGGATGACGGAGGCCGGCAAGGCCAAGCTGCAGGAGTACGGCATCGCCCCGCCGTCGGGCATGGCAGCCGCCGCCCGCCACGCCGGGCCCATCCGGCTCAAAATGGCCGTGAAATGCCCCCAGTGCTCCAGCCTGAACACCAAGGAGCTCACCCGGTTTGGCTCCACGTCCTGCAAGGCGCTGTACGTCTGCAAGGACTGCCTGGAACCGTTCGACTACTTCAAAGTCCTGTAAGGAAGCCCCATGCCTGTTGTGCGCCAGACCGCCGCCGAATCGGCGCTAGCCAGCGGCCGCCGTCGTCCGTCCTTCCACACCCTCACCGTCGCGGAGGTACGCCGGCTGACCGAGGACGCCATCGAAGTGACCTTCGGAGTACCCCAACAGCTCGCCGGCCAGTTCGATTACCTGCCCGGCCAGTACGTGGCCCTGCGCACCACGCTGCAGGATGAGAACGGCGAGCCGCATGAGGTGCGCCGCAGCTACTCCATCTGCGCCGAACCGCGGAGCTTCCCGGACGGCAGCAGCGAGATCCGGGTGGCCGTGAAGCAGGACCTGGGCGGGCTGTTCTCCACGTGGGCCAACGCGGAGCTGAAGGCGGGGGACACCCTGGACGTCATGAGCCCCATGGGCGCGTTTGTGTCCAAGCACGGCCGGGACGGCAAGGCCGTGGAGCAGAACGTTATGAACTCCATGAACCACCCGGAGGAGCTCGCGGGGGAGGCAGCCTCCAATGGGGCGGGCACCTTTGTGGCCATCGCGGCGGGGAGCGGCATCACCCCGGTGATCGCCATCGCCCGCACGCTGCTGGCGGCCAACCCGGAGACCCGCTTTGACCTGATCTACGCGAATAAGGCCGCCATGGACGTGATGTTCCTGGAGGAGCTGGCGGATCTGAAGGACAGGTATCCGCAGCGGCTGGCCATCCACCACGTGCTGTCCCGCGAGCAGCGGATCGCGCCGCTCCTCAGCGGGAGGATCGACGCCGAAAAGCTCCAGCAGCTCTTGGGCACCGCCATCCACGCGGACGATGTGGACGAGTGGTTCCTGTGCGGGCCGTTTGAGCTGGTGCAGTTGTGTCGGGACACCCTGGCCGAGCGCGGCGTGAAGCCGGAGCACGTGCGGTTCGAGCTGTTCACGTCCGGCAAGCCGGACCGCCCGGAGGGCCACGCCGGCCGGCCCGTGGTGGTGGATGAGTCCCAGGAGACGTACAGGATCACGTTCAAGCTGGACGGCCTGCAGGGCGAGGTGGCCAGCCCCACGCACGCCCGCGAGTCAATCCTGAACGCGGCGCTGCGGGTCAGGGCGGATGTGCCGTTCGCGTGCGCCGGGGGAGTGTGCGGCACGTGCCGCGCCAAACTGGTCACCGGCACCGTGACCATGGACGAAAACTACGCGCTGGAGCAGGATGAACTGGACAAGGGGTACGTCCTGACCTGCCAGAGCCACCCCACCAGCAAAGACGTAACAGTCGACTTCGACGTGTAAGGAACCCATGATCTCCCTCTCCATCGCCAACAATGTCGCCGAAGTGATCCTGGACGCGCCGTACAAGCTGAACTCCCTTGACGAGCAGGCGCTCGCGGATTTAACACAGGCGTACGACGACGCCGCTGCCGCCGCCTCGCGCGGTGAGGTGCGGGCGCTGCTGCTGAGGGGAGAGGGCCGCGCCTTCTGCGCGGGCCGGGACATTTCGGCCGTGACACCGGAGACGGACGACGCCGAGGCATACCTGGGTGGGCTGGTGCAGCCGTTGCTGAAGAGGATGAGCGCGTTCCCGGCGCCGACGTTCGCCGCGGCACACGGTGCCTGCCTGGGCGTGGGTCTGGGGCTGCTGCTGGCCACGGACGTGGTGTACGTGGCGGAGAACGCGAAGTTCGGCTCGCCGTTCGCCAAGCTGGGCGCGACGCTGGATTCGGGAGGGCACTGGTACTTCACCGAGCGGCTGGGCATGCACCGGACGTTGGATCTGATCTACACGGCCGAACTCATCTCGGGGACGGAGGCCGTGGCGCAGGGGATGTTCAGCCGGGCTATGCCTGCGGATGAACTTCTGGAAAACACCCGGGCAATTGTGTCGAAGGTTGCCGCAGGGGCCACGGGCGCCTTCACGGCGAGCAAGGAGTTGGTGGCGCACATCCGCGACCAGCGACTGGGCCTGTGGGACGCCATGGCCGAGGAAAATGCCGAGCAGGCCCGGCTATGTAAAACCGATGATTATGCCGAGGGCTTCCGGGCATTCCAGGAGAAGCGGGCACCCGTCTTCGAAGGCCGGTGAAATTTTTCCGGACAAAGGGGGCAGGGTGAAGCCGTTCGAGCCCTTCGATGCTGGAACGCAGTGCGTCCGGCGGCGTCGCCGAATATTGCTCCGCTGCCGGCGTCCACTCGCACCGTCTGCCGCGCAGCGACACGAGGTTCAAGCATGCGCAGGACGTGATGAGCATGCGCATTACTTGATGGGCATTGGTCTACGAGCCTTGGGGCGCGACCGGAACGCTTCGCCCTCTCCTTGCTGCCCTGGTGTGTTCTCACGCCGCTGGTAACGAAAGATATGGCCTTATAACAAAAACTGTTATATATCGTTAGAAGTAGGTCAGCCTGGAGCTTTCTGCAGAATGCCTTGAACAGCATCGGCAACATCTCAGCGAGTTTGGGGGTTGCCGGCGTCTCCGCGTCGGTGACGACCAAACAAGGGCGCGCCGATTCAGGCAACCTGGACATCGACCTCGAGGAACTTGTCGAGGATGTATCACTCGCGATGCGAAAAGCCAGGGGCGGGTTCGGCTTGTTCATTGACGAAATGCAAGACCTGGACGAAGAGCTCCTGACCATACTGTTGTCCGTTCAGCACCTTGCGGGCCAGCGCGGATGGCCTTTTTACATCATCGGTGCGGGCCTACCCAACCTGCCCGGCAAGATCTCGGAGGCCAGGACCTATGGTGAGCGGCTGTTTCTCTACAGGACCATAGGCCAGGTCAATGAAGAGGCCGCCTCGGAAGCCCTCGCCTTGCCCATCAACAGGCTTGGCGCCTCCTTGGCGCCTGATGCGCTGTCACTCCTGCTCTCTGCCGCGAACGGCTACCCCTTCTTCCTTCAGGTCTACGGACGCGCCGCCTGGGAAGCCGCATCGGAGAAGATCATCAGCGCTGACGACGCGCACGTGGCAGTCCGCCACGGCACCAACGACCTGGACCATGGCTTCTTCGAGGCCAGATGGCAGCGTGCCACCAATGCAGAACGCCTCTACCTCAGGGCTATGGCCCAGGACAGCGATACCCCTTCCTCGACTGGAGAAATCGCCGAACGCCTTGGTAAGTCGACCAGCAAACTTGCCGTCATCCGCTCACGACTCATCGCCAAGGGTGTCGTGTATGCACCCGAATATGGCTCTATTCAGTTCACGGTGCCCGGAATGGCTGCCTTCATCGGGCGCCAGACCGAGGACTGACATGCGCTAGTTTTAGGGCTCGGCTGATTCAGGCGGGTCAGCGTCCGGCGCCAGGCGGCCAAGGAGCTACGTAGGCAATCACGTGTGCAGGGGCGGAAGAGTCCTGAAGCCCGACGTGTTCGTCGGCTCCGGCACCGTCGAAGCCGGCTGCAATGCCATCGTCGGCCAACGCCTCAAACTCTCCGGCATGCGCTGGTCCGGGTTGCAGCATTCCTGTGTTGAATCCTGGGTCCGTGACAAGTCCCAGCGGGCACTACGCGCAGTGAGGGGGCTGACGCTTGGATTGGCTTGCTGGGGGCTGCCGGCAGACCATCGTGTCGGAGACCTGCTCATTTTGGGTAGTGATTCCCTTCGCCGGTCATGGTGGTGGGGGCCGGTGATTTCGAACCAGGCAACGATCGCCCCGGCCCGCACGTCCCGGAGGCCTGGTGCAGCTGTGCCGGGACACCCTGGCCGAGCGCGGCGTGAAGCCGGAGCACGTGCGGTTCGAGCTGTTCACGTCCGGTAAGCCGGACCGTCCGGAGGGCCACGCCGGCCGTCCCGTGGTGGTGGACGAGTCCCAGGAGACGTACAGGATCACGTTCAAGCTGGACGGCCTGCAGGGCGAGGTGGCCAGCCCCACGCACGCCCGTGAGTCCATCCTGAACGCAGCGTTGCGGGTCCGGGCGGATGTGCCGTTCGCGTGCGCCGGGGGAGTGTGCGGCACGTGCCGCGCCAAACTGGTCACCGGCACCGGCACCGTGACCATGGACGAAAACTACGCCCTGGAGCAGGATGAACTGGACAAGGGGTACGTCCTGACCTGCCAGAGCCACCCCACGAGCAAAGAAGTGACAGTCGACTTCGACGTCTAAGGAACCCATGATCTCCCTCTCCATCGCCAACAACGTCGCCGAAGTGGTCCTGGACGCCCCGCACAAGCTGAACTCCCTCGACGAGCAGGCCCTCGCTGATTTAACACAGGCGTACGACGACGCCGCTGCCGCCGCCTCGCGCGGTGAAGTGCGGGCGCTGCTGCTGAGGGGAGAGGGCCGCGCGTTCTGCGCGGGACGGGACATTTCGGGCGTGACGCCGGAGACGGACGACGCCGAAGCGTACCTGGGCGGGCTGGTGCAGCCGCTGCTGAGGAAGATGAGCGCGTTCCCGGCTCCGACGTTTGCCGCGGCACATGGCGCCTGCCTGGGGGTGGGGCTGGGGCTGTTGTTGGCGACGGACGTGGTGTACGTGGCGGAGAATGCGAAGTTCGGCTCGCCGTTCGCCAAGCTGGGCGCCACGCTGGATTCGGGCGGGCACTGGTACCAGGGAAATTGTGACGAAGGTTGCCGCCGGGGCCACAGGCGCCTTCACGGCGAGCAAGGAGCTGGTGGCGCACATCCGTGACCAGCGGCTGGGCCTGTGGGATGCCATGGCCGAGGAGAACGCCGAACAGGCGCGGCTCTGCAAGAGCGCGGACTACGCCGAGGGCTTCCGGGCGTTCCAGGAGAAACGCGAGCCAAAGTTCAGAGGGTAGCCATTTCTAACTTCACGCCTTAATTGCATGGTTCCTTTGGCTATGGACTTGGATGAAGGGTTTCGTCAGCGTGCTGACACAGACTTAACGAACTTCGGGCCTTCGCGAAAGCGGGGCCCGAAGATCGAATGGTGCGCGGTGTTTAGTAGCTGAAGCTCAGGACAGTCACTGTACCGGCCGTTAATGCTATGGACTGCTCGGTGGATCCGTACTTGAAGCCGGGAACCGTGAGCCGCTGCGATGCCGGCACCGGACCGGTCGCAACGCCGTCAATTACGGTCTTCTTTTCGGCCTCGTAGCTGGGACCGGTGAGTTGCGCCATGGTTCCAGTAACAGGCCTTCCCGGTAGCGTGAGCGTCACTTCAGTCTGCGAAGCCACTTTGGGGTCGTTCTGGTTGACTACCACCACTGTGGTGCTGCCGTCGGGATTCTTCAGAGCGTAGTTGTACACGAGGCCCCCTCCGGAACTCTGCAACTCAAGGAACCTCCCATCCTCAAGATCCGAAACTATGGCGAGTCCCAAGAAGTTGGCGTGCCCCGTGTACTCGCCATTCGGCTTGAGGTACGGGCCGTCGCTGCAGAGCACAGACATGGGTGGGCCGCCTGTGCAGGTCTGGAGGGAGCTGTGAAAGCCGATCCGGGTGATACCCAACTTGGCAGCGTTGAGAACATAGTCCGCTGTCCATAGGGCTGAGGCGTGGGTACGGGAGGTTTCGTTCGATCCGGGGCAAGCAGCGATGCCAGTCTCCGGAAGCCACGTTTCAAGTCCTGCTTCCTTGGCCGCTGCGATGGCAGCTTTCTGGTAATCCTCTCCACGCTGATGCATCAGCGGTGACATGAGGTTCGCCAGGGTCGGTGAGGCTTTGGGGTCCACGGAGCCGTCACAGCTGTAGAGCGGATAGTTGTGGAAGGTGAAGATTTTCTTCTGCGGAATATCAGCAGCGATGAACGGCCGCCACCAGGCCTCGCTGTACGTGCCGGGACCAGCGATGGGAACGTTGGGCGCCAAGGCGAATATTGCCTTGGCATATGCCTTCAGCTCTTGGACAAAATTTTCGGGTGTGTAACCGCCGGTACGAACGCCATTTGTTCCGAAACCATTTGGCTCGTTGCCGATGGTCACGCCTAGCAGCCGATCTCCCAATATTTCAGTCGCGCTCTTCACCATATCGGCGGCACGTTCCGGGTTGTAATGCCCCAGGTCCACGGTCAGTGCCACGCGTGCATCCGTTGCTTCCAGTAGCTTGTTTAGGCGGGTCAGGTCCTGTGGACCGACCGCACGTACGGGATGCGCTTTATCGCCGGTGTAGTTACTCGGAATTGCCTCACCTGTCGAGGTCCAGAAAAAGCGGCGGTCCACTGCGTTGCCTCCGAAACGCAACACTGGCCCGTCCACCTCGGCCAGGAGTCCCACTAGGGATGCGTTCTCCGCGCTCAGCAGAGGGTCAGCCAAATCAGTTGCTTCCAGAGAGATCCCGGTCATACCCTGCGGCAGCGCAGTGCCTGTCTCTTGGTCAGCGACCCGGATGGTCAACGGTTCAACCTTTTGCAGTGGCGAACCAGCTGGCGGTCCGGCCTGTTCGTAGTACGTCACTGCAGGTGCGGGCGCCAAGGACTCAGTGGCACTTGGGGCAGGCGCGGCCACGAAGCCTGGTTCAGGGTCCGTCGGCCCCTGTATGGCCATCGCAAAGAAGATGGCAGCTGCCACTACTACCGCAACGGCCAGCACAATAAGCGTCGCTTTGCTCTTTCCGGTCGACGGCGAGCGGCGCGGACCAGATGCGCGGTCTTGCGGCAAAGTTTCAGGGGCTGTCATGCGCGGGTATTCTCCAAGGTCAGAACGATGAAAGCCCAGCTTAGCGACTGGGAGCGGTTGATGAACTTCGGGTCGGTCCGGCATCCAGTAAGCTAGGAACGTCAAATTCCTTGACTTGACTTGGTTCGCCTGGATGCGCTTGAACTGCATTCGCGGCCACGTAACAACTTTGTCCGAACAACCGTACGCCATGGGGGGCACGAATATCTTGAGCGCGAAAGGAACCGTCACTAAGACGCACAGGTTTCCACGGAGAGCGGCCGGAATACTTCTGATCCTCTCCTGTTCGTTGCTTGCACCTCTGCAGCCCGCCTTCGCCGAGGATGGGCCCGTGTTGCCGGATCCTGCAGTGACCGCTCTTCCAGTGCCCAGCCCCGGCCTGCCGACTGAAGAGCCGGTGGCGCCTCCTGAGGAACCCGTACCTACGGAAGAACCTGCGCCTGCGCCTGAGCCCATCCAGCCGGCGCCGATCGAGCCTGCCGCCCCGCCGGCGATTCCCGTTGACGTTGTCCCGGTTCCCCCTGCTGCCGTGGTCCCCGCGCCAGCGGACGACCTGGCTGTGACGCCGGCACCCGCCGAACCAGCAGTCCCTGAACCGACGGTTGTGCCGTCATCGGAAACCGAGACAGCAGCAGCAGTCCCGCCCTCTCCCACAGCATCGGCCACGCCAGCGCAGGAGCAGAGCCATGCGAGCCCGGTCCAGGCCGTGGTCTCGGTCGCAACCGGGAGTCCGCTGGGGGTTCAGCTGTTGACGGTGGCCCTGCTCGTAGGCGCCGGGTTCGCTTACTTCAGGGTCCTCGGTTCCAAGGGCATGCGGACCCCGTCCAGGTCCGCAAAGTAACCGCGGGCCATGGTGGATATCGAAGATCACCCCGAAGAGTTGCGCCCAAAATTGCGAGTGACCCTCCTAACTCATTCCTACTGGCCGGAGAGTAGCCCGCCGCAACGTAGGTGGAGCGCGTTGGTAGGCGAGTTCCGGAAGCAGGGATGGGAGATCGACGTCGTGACTCCCGTTGCCCACTCACCCGGCGGCAGCAGCAAGGCATTCCCAGGCACTGCCGGGAGGACCTTTCGTTCCCAGACCGGCCCGCACGGCGAAAAGATCCGCCGGGTGCCGTTCCTGCCCCATGGGAAGCGGCATCTTTGGCGTCTGGTGGACCAGTGCTTCTCAGCGCTCTGGACCGTCCCGGTAGGCATGCTCACCCGCAGGCCCGACATCGTGGTCGTCACGGTGCCGAGCCTTCCCATTATGGCCGCCGGTTACATCCTTGCGCGGCTCCGCCGAGTTCCACTCATCCTGGAGATGCGGGACGCCTGGCCGGATCTTGCCCGGGACGCACGCCTGGTCCGGGGGAACGTTAAGAGCGCGTTCGAAGTCTTCGCAGATTTCGTCCAACGCCGTGCCAACCTCGTGGTGACGGTGACGGAAGGTTTTGCCGACGTGCTACGCAGCCGCGGGATACTGAACGTCGCAACCATTTCCAATGGACTGCACGTGACTTCGTTGCCGGCGCTGTCGGCGCCTCCGATGCAGCGCGAAGTGTTTGAGGCCCTGTACTTGGGGAATCACGGCGACAGCCAGAATCTGGAGACCTCCATCCGGGCCAGCGCCATCGTCGGAAGCCGCATGCACCTGCACATGGTGGGGTATGGCTCACGAAGGTCCGCGCTGCAGAAGCTTGCCCTTGAGCTCGGTGCACCCGTGACATTCCACCCGTCTCTGCACGGCCAGGATGTCCTGGACCGTTATGCCTCCGCGGACACCTGCATCGTTTCCCTGCGCGATGACTGGAAGTCGTTCGAGACCACAATCCCTTCCAAGACCTATGAGGTTCTTGCACTTGGCCGCCATGTTACGGCCGTGGTCCGCGGAGAGGCCGCGCGAGTTGTAACAGAGGCGGAGGCCGGAGATATCGTCGCAAACCATCCCCAGGCCCTCGCGGACCTCTGGCACGGACTGGCGGAGGACCGAAGCCGGCTGGTCCGGACAGGTGCAAGCCGCGCATGGGTGCACCACCATGCAGACTACGGCATCCTTTCCCAGCGCTACATGGAGCTCATCCGTGGCTTGCTGTCCCGGAACGGCCGGGCCGAATGACGCCACTGTTCCGCAATCTCGGCCTGACCGGCCGGGTGGTGGCTGACAACCTGGCGGATGACCCCTTTCAGTTTTTCCTTCAGGCCTCCCGCCGGCTTCCGGCGAAGTTCGTCACACCAGCCGCGCGGCTGCTCATCGCTGCAGCCCCGGCGGGCGCAACGGCCATCCCCGTCCTGGCGGCCGAGTTGCTCAGCGGTGACTACGCCGGACTGCGACGGCGCCTGCAGCTCGCCCTGGAGCGGGGTGCATCGCCCCGCAAGGCCGCGAAATTGGCGGATATCTCGCTGGCCGCGAACGATCCCGCCGGCGCGGATCAGTTCCTCGCTGTCTCCTCGGGTGCCAAAGGCCACGCCGCTGCACTTGCCCGCCGTTTGTGGTACGTCGGGGCTGTCAGTGAAGCCACCGCGGCGCTGGAGAAGGAATCCGCACCCGGGACCAGGCCGAGCAGGCAACGCGCACGCCTGGTGTCGGAACAGGCCCTGCTTCGCGGCTGGGCTCCTGACCTCCCTGCAGCAGTGATCGAACCGGTCCCCAACCGTGTGCTGCACCTGCTCACCAATTCCCTGCCGCACACCCAGAGCGGGTACGCCCAACGTACTCATTCCACTCTGGTGGCCCAACAGGACGCTGGCTGGGAAACACTGGCCGTGACGCGCCTGGGTTATCCCGTGCTGGTGGGGAAGCTGGGCGCCGGCCAGGAGGACCTGGTGGATGGCGTCCGGTACCGGCGGCTGATGCCTGCCCGCCTTGCGGACACCCCGGCGGGGCGCCTTCAGCAGCAGGCAGAGGAGACGCTGCGGTTGGCCCAGGAGTTCCGCCCCAGCATCATCCACACAACCACGCACTACGTCAACGGGCTGGTAGCCCGGGCCGTGGCCGAGTCCTTGGGGATCCCGTGGGTATACGAGGTCCGTGGGCAGCTGGCCGACACCTGGGCGTCCACCCGGGGCCCCGAGGCGAAGGATAGCGAGCGTTACAAACTGTTCCAGGACCGCGAGTCCGACGTCATGCGGTCAGCTGACCTCGTGATCACACTGGGGCAGACCATGAAGGAGAACATCGTGGCCGCCGGCGTGCCGGAGGAAAAGATAGTTGTCGCCCCCAACGCGGTGGGCGGGGACTATCTGCTGGCGCCACGGGACGTGAGCGAGGCCCGCAGCCAACTCGGGCTGGAACAGGACGCCCAGATTATTGGAACGGTCAGCAGCCTGGTGCCGTATGAAGGGCTGGACGACCTGATCGCTGCTTTTGCACTCCTGGCCCCGGCAAATCCGCAGCTGCGGCTGCTGATTGTAGGCTCCGGAGTATCCCTTCCGTCCCTGCAGGACCAGGCGCGCAGGACCGGGTTTGGCGATCGCATCGTCTTTACGGGGCTGGTGCCCCGGGATCACGCCAGGGCTTACCACCAGGCTTTGGATGTCTTCGTCGTACCGCGCAAGAATCTCGATGTAACCCGTTCTGTGACACCATTGAAGCCGGTGGAAGCACTGGCGAGTGCGCGGCCGGTGGTGGCAAGCGCGCTTCCAGCGCTTGCCGAGATCGTCGACGACGGCCGCACCGGGCTGTTGGTGCCGCCGGAAGACCCGGCGGCCTTGGCACATTCCTTAGCCTCCCTTCTTGCAGACGCGCCCTTGCGGCGGTCCATGGGAACGTCCGGGCGGGAACATGTGCTGAGCACCCGCACTTGGGCAGCAAACGCGGCCGCCTGTGTGCAGGCATACCGCGCCATCGCAACAGAAAAATCTAGGAGAGCCCGCTAGTGTCCGCTAAGAAGGCCAAACTGCCGGCTCCGGCGGCCATCCAGCCGCTGTCCGTGGACATGCGGAAGCTGTCCCGTGTGGGGTCCAGGCCCGGCTTCCTTGACTATCTGGTCCAGCTTTGGGACTTCCGCCAGTTTATTTTTTACGATGCCCGGGCGAGGGTGCAGAGCGGCACCCGGCGCGACCGGCTCGGAAGCGCCTGGCTGCTGCTGAACCCGATTTTCAACGGGCTAACGTATTACCTCATTTTTGGCGTCCTGCTGCAGACGAGCCACGGCATCGACAATTTTATTGGCTACCTTGTGGTGGGCATCTTCCTGTTCCAGTTCAGCTCCGGAGCAATCACCGCGGGTGCCCGCTCCATACGCAGCGGCAAATCCGTGGTGCAGGCTTTCAACTTCCCCCGCGCTGCCCTTCCCCTGGGCGCGAACCTCCGGGAGGTGCTGTCCGCGGTTCCCTTGATTCTCGGCATGCTGCTGATCATCGTAGTGTTCCCGCCGGCTGAAACCATCTCGTGGTATTGGCTGCTGGTTATCCCCGCGGTCCTCCTCCAGGGAGTCTTCAATCTGGGCGTCGGCATGATCCTGGCGCGAGTCATAGCTAAGGTCCACGATGTGACGCATCTTCTGCCATTCGCCCTCCGCGCCTGGATGTATGCCTCGGCGGTCTTTTACTCCTACGAGCGTTTTATCACCGACCCAGTCCTGCTCGAGGTGATGACGCTGAATCCACTGTTCAACGTCATCGACATCGTTCGGAGCTGCGTGCTCTATGACACTTTGCCCACCTGGGAATCATGGGCAAGCCTGGCCTGCGTGGCGCTGGCCGCCCTCATGATAGGGATGTTCTTTTTCTGGAAGGGAGAAGAAACTTATGGTCGCGATTGATGAGGCCCACTTCCTCGACGGTCCGCCATGCGTCGTGATCGACAAAGTCGAAATGACTTATCGGGTTGAATCCTCGGATGACAGGTCCGGTTCCTCCCGCGGGCCCCGGGGCGCCCTCCGGAAGCTCCTGCGTAGACCCAACCTGGTGACGGTCAACGCATTGAAAGAGATCTCACTGGTGGTGGAGCGCGGTGAATCGGTAGGGATTATCGGCCGCAATGGCTCCGGAAAGAGCACCATGATGAAGCTCATCAGCGGGCAGCTGGCGCCCACGAAGGGCGGTGTGTTCGCCTCGAGCACGCCCATCCTGCTGGGCGTCAACGCTGCGCTTGTGCCTGAGCTGTCGGGAGATCAAAACGTGGTGCTCGGCTGCCTGGCCATGGGTATGGATATGGCACAGATCGACGTGCAGTTCGAAAGCATCGTAGAGCTCTCGGGCCTGGATTCCGCCATCTACCTCCCCATGAAGTCGTATTCCTCAGGCATGGCCTCCCGGCTTCGCTTCGCGATCGCAGCTGCCGTCAACCCGGAAGTTCTCCTGGTGGATGAGGCGCTGAACACGGGGGACGCCCAGTTCAGCAACCGCAGCAAGACACGGATGGACGAGCTAAGGGCCCAGGCTGGCTGCGTGTTCATCGTCAGCCACAGCCTGGACACCATCCGGGACATGTGCAGCCGCGTGATCTGGCTGGATAAGGGCGAACTGATCATGGACGGGACACCTGAGGAGACAACGCAGTTGTATCAGGATTTTTCGTCTCAACTTTCCAAAGGGAACCACATCAGCGCAGAGCGGATCAAGGGCGAAGCCCGGGCGAACCTTATTGCCACGCAAATTTTGGAGCGGGCCAGCGGCCGCCGGACGGAAGGACGCTGAGATGGCCGTGGTGACGGATGTCCGCACAGCCCTATGGCATCTGCGCGACGGCGGGCTTGGCCAGGTCAAGGAGTGGCTGCGGCGCCGGGAAATTACAGGTCGGGGCGGTGGCCGTTCCGACACAAGATCTGCCCGTATCAAAGCACGGCGGGATCAAAACGAACCGCCCTCGTTTGCCCCGCACCGGGTTCCCGATCGGGCCCCCCGGCGGAGCGATCTCCGTGTGGGCGTCATCCTGGACGACTTCTCGGCCGCTGCATTTTCCTTCGAGTGGAACCTCCTGGTCCTTCGAAAGGACGTGTGGCTCCAACAGTTGACCGAGACCAAAATCGATTTCCTGTTCGTGGAATCGGCGTGGAACGGGAACCAAGGTTCTTGGAAGTTCCAATTGACGGGTACCTCAGGGCCCAAACCGGAGTTTCTGGCACTCATGGACTGGTGCCGTGAGAACTCCATCCCCACCGTCTTCTGGAACAAGGAAGACCCACCGCACTACGATGACTTCCTGCCTGCAGCGCGGCGGTTCGATGTGGTGTTTACTAGCGACTCTGACCGGATCCCCGCTTACGTGGCCGATTTGGGGCATGACCGGGTAAGTGTGCTGCCGTTCGCAGCCCAGCCGGCCATCCACAATCCCATCCGGACGAGCCAGGACCGGCACTCGCGCGGGGTTGCCTTCGCAGGAATGTACTTTGCGCACAAGTATCCGGAGCGGCGCCAGCAGATGGACATGCTCCTGACAGCGGCACGGAATGCCGGCAGCCAGTCCGGACCGGAACTGGAGATATTCTCCCGCCAGCTCGGAGGGGACTCGAACTACCAGTTCCCTGTGCCTTTCAGCGAGCACGTGGTCGGGATGCTGGACTATGCGCGGATGCTGACGGCCTACCGGGACTACAAAGTGTTCCTCAACGTCAATTCAGTGGTGGACTCGCCCAGTATGTGTGCGCGCCGGATTTTCGAGATCACCGCTTCCGGAACGCCCGTGGTATCGGCTCCCAGTGCCGCCATTGGACGCTTTTTTGAGCCGGATGAAGTGCTTGTGGCCGGTACTGAACAGGAGGGTGAACATCAGATCCGGATGCTTGCCCGCAGCCCTGAACTCAACGACCGCGTAGTCCATAAGGGGCAGCGCCGCATCTGGGCTGGGAACACCTATGCCCACCGGGCCGAGGAAGTCGTTGCCTCGGTGCTGCCCGAGCGCAGCCAGGCAGTGGCACTACCTTCGGCCAGCGCCCTGGTTTCCACCATCCGGCCGCACCAGCTTGAGCACGTCTTCGCGACCGTGGGCAGCCAGGTCGGCGTTGACCTCGAACTGGTGCTGCTCACACACGGCTTTGAAGCCGACGATGCCCGGCTGCGGGAGCTGGCTGGACAGTATGGAGTCCGGCGTTACCAGATCCTAACCGCGGCACGCGAGGTGACTCTCGGACAATGCCTGAATATGTGCGTCAACGCGGCTTCAGGGGACGTACTGACCAAGATGGACGACGACGACTACTACGGACCAAACTATCTCGCGGACTTGCTCCACGCGCTTGATTTCTCCAAAGCCGAGGTTGTCGGGAAACTTGCCCATCACATGCACTTCGCCTCCAACCAGGCCACCGTCCTGCGCATGCCGCAGTTGGAGCACACTTCCACCCGGATTGTTATGGGTCCTACCATCACTGCCCGGCGGGAAGTCTTCGAGGCCCATCCTTTCGAGCCGGTCAACCGTGGAGAAGACACGGCCTTCCTGAAGGCCGTGACAACCGCGGGCGGTTCCATATATTCAGCTGACAGGTTCAACTTCTGCCAAATGCGGAGCGCCGAGGGTCACACCTGGGACGTCGCAGACGAAGAGCTGGCTGCGTCTGGCGAAATCAAGTTCTTTGGGGATCCCAAAGAACACATCACCGTATAAAAGGGGAAACGAAATTGACAGCTATTGAAACTGTTGCCGTCATCGGCCTGGGCTACATCGGGTTGCCCACCGCTGCCATCCTGGCCACGAACGGCATCAACGTCGTCGGCGTCGATGTTAACCAGCACACTGTAGACGCGGTTAACCGAGGCGAAGTCCCCTTTGTGGAGCCGGATCTCGCCGTGCACGTTGCTGGCGCTGTGAGCCAGGGCCACCTGAAGGCCGCTATAGATACGCCCGCAGCACAGGCTTATATTGTTGCCGTTCCCACGCCCTTCCGCGCGGACCGTACGGCTGACCTCAGCTACATTGAAGCAGCGGCCCGCGGGATAGCACCGCAGCTCCAGGGTGGCGAACTGGTCATTCTTGAGTCAACGTCCCCGCCCCGCGCAACACGGCATATGGCCGACGTCATTCTGGCGCTGCGCCCTGACTTGTCCCTTGACGGCGCAAACGATGCGCCGGTGGTTCACTTCGCCCACTGCCCCGAACGCGTGCTCCCGGGCAGGGTCATGATCGAACTGGTCACCAACGACCGGATTGTGGGCGGAATTACCGCGGAAGCTGCCACCTTGGCCAAGGACCTTTATGCCGTGTTCTGCCAGGGAGAAATCCTGATCACTGACGACGTCACTGCCGAAATGGCCAAGCTCGTGGAAAACTCGTACCGCGACGTCAATATCGCCTTCGCAAACGAACTGTCCGTCATCAGCGAAAAAGTCGGCATTGACGTGTGGGAACTGATTCGCTTGGCCAACCATCATCCCCGTGTGAATATCCTTCAGCCTGGCCCGGGCGTCGGCGGCCACTGCATCGCTGTTGATCCGTGGTTCATTGTGGCAGCAGCACCCGAGGAGGCCCGCCTGATCCGGACTGCCCGCGAAGTCAACGATGCGAAGCCCGAGTGGGTCTTTCAGCAGATTCTTTCCGCACTGGAAACCCTTCCCGCCACTGCCGAAGTGGCCGTTCTTGGCCTTGCGTTCAAGGCCAACATCGATGACCTCCGGGAATCTCCTGCTATCGAAATTGCCGTTCACCTGGCTGAGGCCATGCAGGGCAGGAAGATCAACATTGCGGAGCCTCATATCGAACAGCTGCCCCGACAGTTGGCAGGCCGCAGCAATGTGGAATTGATGTCCATCGAGGAATCGATCAAGCGTTCGGACGTGGTGGTGGTTCTCGTGGACCACGACGACGTCAAGGCTGTGTCATCGGATTCCTTGGCCGGCAAGACAGTGGTAGACACCCGCGGGGCGATCCTCGCATGACTTTTGCCTTCGAAAACCTCACCCTCGGCATTGACAGGCTCATCGGGCTCGACGCCGCGACTCCTCTGACGGCGAACGAGGTGCTTCCCGGACCCGCGCTGGTCATTGCCGGGGCTTCCGCGTCGACAACAGAGCTTCGCCACGCTCCGTCAGACGCGCTGATCGCCCGGAGTGTTGAGGACTTCCGTTCCATTCAGTTCGTTGAAATCCAGCACTTCGTCGTCACAGCTGATGGGTTCAGCCTGGCGCTGGAACTCCTGGAACCGGGCCACCTGAATCCCGCTTCCCACATCGTCTGGAGCCTGGACCTTCCTCTGCTTGAGTCATTGGAGCGGCTGAATGCGATTGGCTTGCCTGAAACCGTTACGGTGCGCAGTATCGGCGGTGACATGGAGAGCTCGGTGGTCACCACGGCGGGAGGCTCCGGCCTCAGCCTCGACTTCGATGGCTTCAGGGCCGGCCTGGAAGCGGGTGCAAAGCTGGCGGGGGGCGAGGTCCAGGGTAACCGCTCTGACGGAGACTCCGAGACCGACCATGCATTAGCCTTGCTACGCCGTAAGCACCTGAGCGTGCTTGAAAGTTTGTCTCCCGTGGACGCTGCAAAACCGGTGGCGGGTTTGCAGCCGGAGACCCCGGCAGCAGACGCCACCCGGCTCGAGAATGACCTGATCCTTCTGAAGCGGCGCTACGACGCGTTGGACCGAAAATATACCGCCCTGTCGAACTCACGCCTGGGTGCGCTTACGCTCCGTCTCTGGGCCCGGAAGAATCCGCGCCAAAACAAGGCCATCTCAGCGAAGGACGGCGATAAGTGAACCAGCCCATCGAACCAAATTCCCCTGCCAGCTTCGATGTGGACTACGGCGCCACGATGCTTCTGGACAGAAAATCCCGCGAAGCCGAAATCCTGGCGCTCCAAGTCTCGTTGAAGGACACTGCTCCTGTCGCCGACCAGGCTTCCAGTGACCTCACGCACGGCGTGAGTGTCGTGATGCCGAGTTTCCTTGGCCGGGACCGCATCGCGTCTTCTCTGCAGTCATTAGTCGAGCAAACGCTGGATCCCGCTTCATTCGAGATCATTCTTGTCATCAACGGTGAGGATGACGGCACTTACGCCCTCGCCGCTTCCATGCGCGACAGCAATCCGGCCCACCAGTTCAGGATCCTCTATCAGGCCCGGCCTAGTGCAGGTGCCGCTCGGAACCTCGGCATAACTGCCGCAAGGTTCGAGTACCTGACTTTTGTGGACGATGATGACTACGTTGGACCGGCTTTCCTCGCCGAACTGCTGGGCGCTGCTGCTCCGGACTGCGTGTCCATTGCGCCGATCATCAATGTTTCCAGTCTGGGCGAAGAGGATCCCCTGAATGCGTTGAACGTCCAGATATCCGCTCGCGGAAATAAGACATTCGACTTCAAAGCCGTTAGCAGCATCCTGGGTTTCAATGCCTGCAAACTGATCCCCACTACGGCCGCCAAGGAGATCACGTACTCCGAAAGCCTCAGAAGCGGTGAGGACATCTGTTTCATGGCCCGCCTGGCCGTGGACAACAGCTTTAATGCCATCGTTGCTTCCAATGACGCCTCGGCCGCGTACTTCCGGGTCCTGCGGGACGAGTCCATTTCCCGGCAGCCACTCGATTTCGACTTCGCAGTCCAACAGAGGCTGGAGGTCATTCACGAGCTCGAATCAATGCGGAGCTGGGACTCTGCACCGAACGACGTACTGTTGACGGGGCTGATGCGTTCGCAGGCTAATTTCATCAGGCGCTACGTGGATGGGAATCCGGCAGACCGCCAGCAGGTTGTCCAAACAATAGAATCCTTCAATCTCAAGGACTTCCCTTGGTCCAGGATTAACCAGGGAACAGCCCGTGACCTCGTGGTGAGCTACTGCTTTGCCCCTTACTCTGACACGAGCGCCGTTATCGCCTCCAAGGCGATCGTTGAACGGGGCAAGGTTGTTGATGTCATCTACAACGACATGTCATCGGTCCGCAGAAAAGACGCTAATCTCGAAACGATTGCCGGTCGTCTCATCGACACCGCCACCGAAATTCATGCCCCGGCATCCTTCTCCGGATGGACGCAGATTTCTGAATTCGTCAGCAAGGGCATAATCGTTGCCGACAGGCGGGATGCACTGATTGGCGGCTACGAAACGCTCTACAGCAGGGTGCTGTGGCCCGGCTCGCACTTCTTGGCCGCCCTGTTCAAGATCAGGCACTCAGGCGTCAAATGGACGGCGGAATTCTCGGACCCGCTAAGTACCGACGCAAACGGAATGCCGCGTTCAGGGGAACTCGTCCGGGACGACATGTTCGAAGTCTTTAACCGGGCAGTCACAGCCAAGGGCTTTGCCACCCTAGAGACCGACAGTCTCTTTACCTGGTGCGAATATCTGACTTACATTCTGGCGGATGAACTGATCTTTACGAACGAAAACCAGCTCGCCTATATGCGGAACCACGTTTCAGATAAGAAGCTGAGACGGATCATTGAAAGCAAGTCCGTGGTGCGGGTCCATCCCACGCCGCCCGCACGAAGCTATGAGGTGCTGCCATCAAAGTACGCGCTGTCTGAATCGGTGGTCAACGTCGGGTACTTTGGCGCCTTCTACGAAAACCGCGGTCTTAATGAAGTTCTGACGGCGCTCTCCAACGTGTCGCCCGATGTCCGCCGAAAGTTGCGTCTCCACGTTTTCACCAACAAAGCCGACGACGTCGCCCGCCAGGTCCAGGAATGCGGCCTGACCGGAGTGGTCAAGGCCCAGGGGTACCGGCCGTACCTGGAGTTCCTGAACCTGGCCTCGCAGTTTGATGTCCTGCTGGTTAATGACGTCGAGCGGTCCGGAGAGATGTCCATCAATCCCTTCCTCCCGTCGAAATACTCGGACTACCTCGGCACAGGCCGGCCGGTCTGGGGCTTAGTGGACGCCGCCAGTTCGCTCAGCACCAAGCCGCTGGCTTACAAGTCCGATGTGGGGAATTCCGTTCAGGCAGTCCGCGTCCTGGAAGACATCCTCCAGGACTGGCTGGCCGACGGCATTGGATCCGAGACCGTGGAGACAGTGAACCCAGGTCACAATGGATGAGAGCATCTGGGATAGCCAGCACGGCGTTCCCATCTACACGTGGGACAGCATCGAATCATCGATGGTGGTCACCGACGGATACAGGGGACACCGGGCCCGGCATATCGTCCGGGCCAAGGGAACGCCGGAAGACTTCCTCAACATAAGCTCGCTGTACGTTCCCGGGGAATCCAACGTCCTCATAGTTCCCCTGCATGGCGCCCTGGTGCGGGAGAACGTTACCCTGCCCCGGTTCGAATGGCAGGCGGCGTTGGCGCACCGTCCTGACCATTTGCTTTTCCTGGCGGACACGACGCTCGATCATAGCGATGTGCTGACGCTTGCTTGGTACATCGGGACGCAAAAAGATGACCTAACCCGCAAGCTCGCCACCTACATTAGGCATGTTGCCAAGCAGCTCGGCATCGAAACTATAGTGCTTCTTGGATCGTCGGGCGGTGGCTACGCTGCGATTTCAATCGGTACATATCTGGAAAATTCCTGCTCGATTGCGTTCACACCGCAGACGAACGTCTGGGACTTTACTCCTGGCCACAGCAAGAACCTGATGAATGAGGTGTTTCCGGAGTTTGAGTCTCAGGAAGCGCTGAATGACGCGTTTCCCGAGCGTTTCTCTCTGTTGGAGCGCTACGCGCGGCTTCCCCACAAAAACCGGTTTATCTATTTCCAAAACTCGGGTGACCGTGAGCATGTGCTCAGCCACAAGAAACCTTTTGCCGAGTTCCTGGGCGTGCGGCTCCCTGACGGCCGCACATTCGACCAGTCGGGTGTTTTCGTCACGATGTACCACGGGGACGGGCATGTCCGGCCTCCCAAGGAGCGGCTCGATCCGCTGATTGACCAGGCCATCGAGTCCCTGGAGTCGCCGGTCAAGACACCGGTAAGGACGGCGGGGCTCACCGGGAAGCTCTTTGATCATGAATTCAACAGGGGCGACAGCTCTTTTCTCCGGGTACCGCCGGAACTGAACTCCTACTACTTGGTGTCGAACCCACCGCTGCGACCCGAAGCGGACAACCTTGCCTACACCCCGGACGGTGTTCCGCTGCGGATCATCGAGGGCAAAGACTACGACCATCCAGTGCTTCAGGCCCAGTTCATGCTGAAGCAGATCAACACGTTGCGGCGAACGGAGTCGCCCGAGCACCGGGAGGTGCTTGCCGCTACCGTGCGGAGGCTTGCGTCCTACGCTGTGGAATCCCGCGATGGTTTGTATTTTCCATACAACTTTGAATGGAACCGGGGAAAGCAGCAGCCGCCTTGGTACTCTGCCATGTCTCAGGGACAGGTGCTTTCGGCGGTTGCGCGGTTGTATGAGCTGGACCCCAGGGATGAATACCTGGAGTTTGCCCGCAAGGTCTACCAGAGTTTTCTGAATTTGCCCGATGATCAGAATCCCGATGCGCCCTGGGTGGTCGACATAGATTCAGAGGGCTTCCTGTGGCTGGACGAATATCCGTATCCAGGGCAAGGAAAGTGCGTGATCAACGGGCACCTATTCGCCGCATGGGGCCTTTACGATTACTGGCGCGTATTCGGCTCTAATGATGCCCTGAAGCTGGCCAATGCAGCATTGGCCACTACAAAGCGCTATATCTGGAAGTCCCGAAACCCGGGCTGGTCGTCCCATTACGACATGACGGTGTTTTTTCTGATACGCAACTATCACCAGACGCATATCTCGCAGATGGAGACCACGTATAACCTCACCGGCGATCCTTTTTTTCTGGCGATGGCGGACCTGCTGGAGAATGATTTCCCAAGTTATCAACGCAATGGATCGCTGTACCTGGGAGCCGGCAGCCACACTTTGTTCAAGGCCGACAACACAGCTGTTCCCACCAAGCTCACTGACTCGAAAGTGCTGGAGCTAGCTGCAGCAGTCTCGGTGAACTTTGCCGTCAGAACCAAAGTCGAAACAGCTGACGGGATTTGGCTCCGCATCTCCCAGGGTGAACACGAGAACTGGTGGGTTAATGAAGAAGCCGGCCGTGCCTTTCCGAGGCTTTGCCTGGACAAGCATCACTACGCGCGGCACCGCAAGATCATTGTGGGGCCAGGAATGCTCTCGCATCACCAGTTCAACCAGTGGGGTTCGCCGATTGATGTTCAAAAACTTGAAATCACGAGTCCCACCGTCGTTGAGGTCAAAGCGAAGGCCCTTTGGAACGGCGTCTGGCACTACGAGCTAGCGGAAGTGCCTGGTTCTTCCCTCGCAGGGCGCTGGGTTAGGCGCGACACCGTGTAATCAGTTGAACCGACAAAGGCCCGTGGTCCTGCCTGGAATGAATGTGCTTAGCATCCACCAGGGTCAGGTCCACGGGCCCGCGTTGCCTAGGCCACACAAGTCAGACGGCGACTGCCATGCCGAACTCGCCGATCCGCTGTCCGACGCCAAGCAACTCACCCAGAGCAGCTACAGTGCGCTCTGCTGCCCGGCCGTCGCCGTACGGGTTCACTGCGTTGGCCATGCTGTCGAAGTGCTCCGTGTCGTTCAGCAGGCGGTGCACCTCTTGAACGATTCGTTCCTCATCCGTGCCGATCAGGGCCACGGTGCCGGCATCGACAGCTTCCGGCCGTTCGGTGTTGTCCCTCATGACGAGGACGGGCTTACCCAAGCTCGGCGCTTCTTCCTGGACTCCGCCGGAATCGGTAAGCACGATGTGCGAGAGGGACAGCATTCGCGTAAATTCTCCGTAAGCCAGCGGCTCGGTCACAATCACATTGTTCTTCCCCTCGATAGCCGGAAGTACTGCTTCACGGACTACAGGGTTCCTGTGTGCAGGAAGGACTATGGTCAATTCCGGTTCTGCCTCGGCGATCCGGGCCAAGGCCCTACCCACCCCGCGCATTGCGTCGCCCTGGTTCTCGCGGCGGTGGGTGGTTACCAGCAGGATCCGCCGTCCGCTGGCGGCCAGCTCCTCGAGCTGCGGGTCGGAGAAGGGGATGTGCTTGTCGACTGTGGTCAAGAGGGCGTCGATCACGGTGTTTCCGGTGACCACGATGTCGTCCTCGCAGATGCCCTCGGCAAGGAGGTTCGCTTTGCTTGTACTGGTAGGGGCCAAATGGAGGCTGGCAATCTGGCTGGTGATTTTCCGGTTTGCTTCTTCCGGGAAGGGGGAAAGCAGATTGCCGCTGCGAAGGCCGGCCTCAACGTGGATAACAGGAATGCCGTGGTAGAAGGCGGCAATGGCTCCGGCCGTTGAGGTCGTCGTGTCGCCCTGGACGATCACGGCGTCGGGCCTGCTGGCCGTAAAGAGCTTGTCAAGGCCGTCCATGGTGCGGGTCATGATCGCGGACAAGGACTGCCGCTGCTGCAAAATATTAAGATCATGGTCCGGAACGATGCCAAAAAGTTCGTTGACCTGGTCCAGCATCTCGCGGTGTTGACCGGTCACTGTCACTATGCAATCGAAATCAGCGGACTCCTGAAGGGCAATGACAATGGGCGCCATTTTAATGGCCTCCGGACGGGTGCCGAAAATCGGCATAACGGTAGGCATGGATTCCCCCAGGTAAGGCAGCAAGTGACTCCCTGATGCTACAGCAACCCAACTTGGAGAGGCTTATTTGCTAAGACCTTGAGGTTTGGTCACGTAGCAAAAATCAAAGAAAGCGCCAGCGCAGGAATGCTGATGGAGACCAGAATCACAAAGGTGAGCGCCATTACCCGCTTCGTGCGGTGGCTGGCTTTCCGGCGCGCCGGCGGCGCTGGAAAAGGCCCGGTGATGGGGGCAGGGGGAAGTCTCGAGGCTGGTACGTCTCTGCGGAAACGGCGCTTGCGCATATGCCGAGGGGAGGGCGAAAGAGGCCCCAAGGGCTTGGCGGCATCCACTTGTCCTTCGCTCCTCACCGCAGTTGGGACAAAACCTGGCTGTGCAATTCTTGCACCCGGCATCTTATTCGGCGCATTCCGGGCGCAGTGCTGAATCCAGCAGCCCGCCGGTTTCCACGGCAAACCTTTCCACCCACTGTTTCAAATTGAAGTCTGGAGTGGAGCCGACCAGGCCGATGTCCGCCGTCGTACATTGACCGATCAGCACCCCGGCGCGCGCCAAGTGATAGCGCGAGGTGACTACCGTGATGCTCGTCCAGCCTTTGGCGGCCACCAAACTGCCGATGGCGCGGGCCTCGCCGCGGGTGTCTTTCTCGTCAAGGCTAAGACACAGCAGAGAGCCTTCAAGACGGGGGGCGTTCTCCTGGCAAAGCGCGTCGGCGCTTGCGTTTCCCGGCGTATCGGTGTG
Source organism: Pseudarthrobacter cellobiosi (assembly GCF_023913815.1). Taxonomy (NCBI): domain Bacteria; kingdom Bacillati; phylum Actinomycetota; class Actinomycetes; order Micrococcales; family Micrococcaceae; genus Pseudarthrobacter; species Pseudarthrobacter cellobiosi. The sequence continues at coordinate 262,205 of NZ_JAMXBK010000028.1, read as the reverse complement.
CGAAACCACCAGTACCGGAATGTCCAGCGACTCCCTCAGCTGCTGGGCCGCAGGAAGCCGCTCCGCGCTGGCCCCTCCCAGCATGATCACCGCATCGGTTCGTACGGCCGGCGGAAAGTGAACATTGAAGAAGAGCTGGAAGGCTGCTATCAGCCAAAGCGCCATGGCCACTAGAACTGCGGCGAGCAGCCGGCGCACGAAGAGCACAACGGCAACGGAATCAGGCACGGTCCAGTCTGGCACGATTTTCCCTGTTTGCAGTAAAGGGATCCAAGTAGCCATCCCCCCGAAATGTGAGTACTCACTACAGTTAACATCGCGAGGGAATCGCTTGAATATTGGTTCATGCCCACATACACCGTTGTACCCCAGGCGTTGGAACACCGCTGCCAATGTTGTGGTGATTTGGCAGAAGCCGTGTTCTGTGAGGCTTGCGAGCTTCACGAGGGCTCGCCAAGAGAATCCCGTACCTAGGCGGCCTCTGGGCCGCGTTGTGATCCGCAGCCGGCCCTGGACGTGCAGAACTGCCGGGGCGAGCAACAGCAGCTCCTGATAGTGTTCGGACGTGTTTACGAGACGTAAGAAGTTCCTGGATGTCCTGGCGTCTGAAATCGCCGACCTGCGTGAGCAAGCTGCACGCGCCGAAGCTACCGTGGCCGACTTACAGTCGGAGCTGGGTTTAGTCCGCGATGCGCAACTTGGGGGTTCCCCAGCCACGAAGCTAGCCGAATTCCCTCTTAGCAAGCATCCGTACGTGACCCTTGAAGACGGGGCGAGTATTGCCCCCGGCGTCCGCATTATGGCGCCGAGCCCCGAGTATGCCGTCCACCTAGGCAAACACGTAAAGATATACCGGGGCAACGAGATTCTCGGGCCGGTATCTATCGGCGATCGGTCGTTCATTAACCGGGACGGTTACGTAAGGTCCAAGGTGACGATCGGCTCGCGTGTTGCCATTGGTGCTTACTGCCGGCTTGTGACCGACAACCATGAGCTTGGCGGCCCGGCCCAGCGGGCGGGAAAGCTAATTCTCGCGCCCATCATTATCGGTGACGGAGTATTCATCGGGGCAAATGTCACCGTTATTGGCGGGGTTACCATCGGCGCGGGCTCAATTGTTGGGGCCGGCGCAGTGGTGGTGAAGGATGTTCCGCCAAACTCTGTCGTTGGGGGCGTTCCAGCCCGGGTCATTCGCACACTGGAGGCGTAGGAGAGAACTGACCTGTCGGTCGTGGTAGCCGCCGCGGCCGCTATACGGCAGCATTCCCCAGCGATTTCCAGACGCCAGGCTTACCAGCGGTCACGCATATCCAGCCGATTGTCCCCCCGGCTTTGGGTGTCCGGTTGTACGCCACATCACCCCGGCTGTGGCTCATATTCGGCTGCTCCGTGGAAGGGACCGCGGTGGTCCAGAAGACATCCCCCGACCCAGTGCCGGAAGCCCCGCGGTTCATCGACACAACCATGTCGTCGTACGCTTCCGAATAGACGGCCGCACCACCGTTCAGGGACGCATTGCCCCGGTACACTGAACCCTTGCTGGTTGAGGTGGCTCTCACGCAGCCGCCGGTCCCGGAAGTAGGAGCGTTTACATTATCGTGGACGTGCGCTCCAGGGGAGTCATTCTGAATCATCCAGACGCGCGCCACCCCGTTCGCGATGTTTCCGGCCACAACGATGCGGGCGCAGCTTGAAAGAATCCGCATCCCGTTACCGGCGCCGTCGATTCCTTTGAGGATGTTGGACAGGATGTTCACATCGCTGGAGCCGGTCGCCCAAATGCCTGCGGAACCACCTTCCACAGTGTTCCCTTGCACCTTGCAGTGGACCATGTTCGCAACATAGATTCCCACAATGGCGGTACCGGAACGGACAACGTTGTCGAGGATCTGAACGCCCGTGCTTTTCTGGGGCTGCCCTGACGCCTGGATACCGGTGAAGTATGTCGAATCCAGAACATTTCCCGAAACGAGAACGCGGTCCGAATGGATCACATCAATGAGAGCTGCTGCGGTTCCGGCTGGTGCCGGTCCAAGGTGTGTGTAGGTGTTATCCGTTACTGAGCAATCCGAGCCCTGGACTTTAATTGCCCGCCGGGAAACCGTCTCGATCAGGTTGCCGGAGATGACTGCGCGGGCAGTGAGGAATGGGGAGAGGCCAAAGAGGATCTGAATTGCGTCACCCTCTTCGCCCAGTATGCTCGAGATCCGGTTATGCCGAACGATGTTGCTCCCGGTGGCCGCAGACCGGCTGGTCACAAGGACCGCCCTTGAAGCTCCCACGGAGTTCCCCGTGACCTTGTCACCTACAGCTGTGACGTTTGCAATGACGTTGCGTTCAATCAGGACGCCGCCCTCCGTTTCGACCCGGATAGCCGTGGCCCCGCCCGCTTCCGACCGGAAGTTCTCCAGTAGTCCGTCGACCAGCTGGCAGCCTGCCGCAGTCACTCGGGCACCGACAGCAGCTTTGTTGCCGCCGTCGAAATGTATCGACGCTGTGGTCCCCGGCCCGGTTACCGTCAGCATCGTCATCTCGGGCGTGTCAGCCCGGATGATTCCGCTGCCGGTGAGGTGGACGCGAGGGCTGGCGGAGGTGAGCCCGGAAACAAGGCGGTATCTCCCGGACGGGAAGAAGATTGTGCTATCGGGCAAAGCGGCGTTCAGAGCTGCCTGCAGGGGCGGGGAATCATCGGCTACGCCGTCCCCTGCCGCGCCGTAGTCCTTGACGTTCAGGAATAGTTCGCCCTTGCGTACGGGCTGCCTGCCCGCTGAGTCCAGGGTTGCGTAGGTGGCTGAGAGTTCCGGCAGTTGGGCCAGCGGGATCTTCGACTCAAGGTCAAGGGTCGCTACTCCTGACGCCGTGCCCTTTTCCGTCAGCGGCACATAGAGGTTGGGCAGGGTGGTATTACCGGGCGCGGCAGCGGCGCCGTTTGCTCCGAGGGCGGAGATAGCAGAAGCACCGGTAAGCGCCGTAAGAAGTGTTCCGAGATTGAGGAGCTGACGCCGCCGTAGCACGGCCGGAATCTCGCGCGGCGGCTGTCCTTCGTTTCGCATCATGCTAGCCATGACTGCACGCCCGCCCAATTGACCCAGCGTCCTCGGGGGTCACCAATCTCAGAGTCAACACTTGTGCCTCTCCAATTCACAATCGTTGTCCCTAGAAGCTAGGTTCTTCGAATCTCATAAACCACAGTGGAGGCTACGTGTCTTATTGAGCAGCGACCACTTGGATCACAGTCACGGAGCAAGTAGCCCGCGATGACTTCGTACTCGAGTCGGCGGAGTCGCCGCAGTGCCTGCTTCAATGCCCCCGGGGTTTGCTCGGACACTGCGGCCATCGCGGCGGGAAGCGGGATCACGCCGGTGATCGCGATCGCCCGGTGGGTCTTTGACTCCCCGCGCAGGTCGACCTCAGAGCGTGACGAGACGATCCGATCCCACCGCGTCCAGCTGGCGTCCAGCCGGCAGTCAGCCGGGCTTATGGACTCTTCCATATGCTTGCTGAGTGAATTTTCGGCCAAGTACGGGACCCCTGACCATGATGGAACGCCCGTTGCCGCCCGAATCTGGGCTGATGTCCGGGCGGCAGCACGCACTCGATGGCCTGCGTACCATCGCGGTAGCTGGCGTTTTCCTCTTCCACACCGTCACCGGGTTCGCCCCCGGCGGATCCATTGGCGTGGACGTTTTCTTCACGCTCAGCGGCTTTGTCATCACGCTCCTGATCATGAAGGAGTACCGCTCTACGGGCCGGCTGCGCCTTGGAGTCTTCTACGCCAAGCGGCTGGCCCGGCTTTGGCCGGCGCTGCTGGTTCTTTGTGCTGTGGTGGTTATGGTCGGCCTGGTCTTTCCGTCGTCTGGGTGGGGCGGCCAGGCAGCCGATGCCATTCCGGCGGCCGGCTACGTGATGAACCTGTCTAACTTCGGGGTCTTCGGTTCCTCCACCGGCGGCGGCGCGCTGAGCCCCACCTGGACGCTCGCCGTCGAGGAGCAGTTCTACCTGGTCTGGCCGGTCCTCCTGCTGGTGATGCTGCGGTTCTGGAAGGTCCGGACCGTCGCCTGGATTACCGCCGTCCTGGCGGCGGGGTTCCTGGTTTCGCGGTTCTTCCTGGTATCAGGCGGGGCATCGCTGGCCCGGATTTACAACGGACCGGACACCAGAGCCGACCAGCTGCTGCTTGGTTGCACCTTGGCCCTGGTGTTTGCGTCGGTCAGGCCAGGCTCCCGGTTCCATGCCTCCCTGCAGGCAGGTGCACGCTGGGGCGGTCCTGCAGCAGGGCTCGCCCTGGTGGTCGCCGTGTTCACGTTCAAAGAACCGGATAAGCCCGGCCCCTGGTTTGATGTCTTCTGGACCGCCGGTCCCACCGCCCTGGCACTCCTGGCCGGGCTGGTGATCGGATCGCTCGTCCTCCGGCCAGCCGGCCTGGCCTCAAGGGTTCTGAGCCACCCCTGGCTGGCCAACCCCGGCCGCGACTTGTCCTACGCCGCCTACCTCTGGCACATGCCCGTCTATCTCCTGCTGATTCCCCTGGTCCCCTTGCCCTGGGTGCGTGTGCCGCTGGCGGCAGCCCTGACCGTGGTGATGGCCTACCTGTCATTCCGGTTTGTGGAGACGCTCATCCGCCAGTGGGCCTCCAGAAGGCTGGATCCCGCCGTCGTCCAACGGGCCCCGGAGCCCACGCGGGAATTGGAGCTGGCCGGACGTATCTAAACGCGCTGAGTTTCTCCGCCACGACGCCGGTAGGATGTGCCTGGTGACGAGAAACGGCGGAGACCCAGCGTGACCAAGCAGGAATGGATCAAGTACGGTGCACTTTTTCTGCTGGCGGTGGCGGCTTTCGGGGTAGCAGGCATCGCCCTGACGAATCCGCGCGGCCCAGACGAAGCCGCAAGCCCTGTGACGGCAAGCTCTCCGGTGGCCACGCCCACTGCCACGGCGTCCCCGACGCCCACAGCCACCGCAACGGCCCAGCAACTGAAAATTCAGCTTCCCGCCCAGCCGGTCCTCCTGATTCTCGGCGATTCGTACACTGCCGGTGACGGCGCGGACCGGCCAGGCCAGGGGTGGGCGTACGTTGTTGCCGGCTCGCTCGGATACCCCACCAACATCGACGGTGTGGGCGGAACCGGCTTTGCATGGGGCGGCGGTGCGCAGGACAACGAGGCTCGTGAGTACGAAGTCCGGTTGCGGGAAGCCGCTGAGGATCCGGGCTTCGTCCCCAACGTCCTCATACTGCAAGGCGGCCAGAACGACGCCCTGATCACCAGCCCTGATGAAATTCAAACCGCCACGGCGCAGACAATCGAGGCGGCCCGCAGGTTGTGGCCCGGGGTCCAGGTAATTGCAAGGTGCGAACAGCGCCGTCCGCGCCGGGGCCGCAGCCGCCGGTGCTCCGTTCATCGACGCCTACGAGGCCGGCTGGTTCACGGGTGCCAACAGCCCGGGATTCGACTTTGACGGTGCGCACCCGAACACCGCCGGCCACGCGCATCTTGCTGAGAAGTTCCTGGAGTCCTGGGCCACGCTGATTCAGTGAGCCGCCTTCTGCGGACGCGGCGATGCCTCTTGGCCACTATCTACTAGCGCGTATCAACATCCTCGAACACTAGAAAAGTCTGCGTGTCCTGGACGCCCGGCATGGCCTGCAGCTGGTCGAAAATCACCCGCCGCAGGTCGGTGTTGTCGATGGCGCGCACCAGCAGGATCACATCAAAATCGCCGCCCACGAGCGCGATGTGATGGACCTCCGGGATCGCGCGGAGCTGCTCGCGCAGCTCACGCCACGAATGCTGGCTCACCTTCAACGTCACGTAGGCGGAGGACTTCAGCCCGGCCTTGATGGGGTCCACCAGGGCCGTGAATTTGGTCAGCACGCCTTCGCCGGTCAGCCTGGCAATGCGGGTGTACGCGTGGGCCCGGGAGATGTGGACATTCTCAGCCACCTGCGTCACGGACATCCTCCCGTCCCGGGTGAGTTCGGCGATAATCCGGCGGTCGACGTCGTCCAGCGGCACCTCACCGGACTCTCCTTCAAGTCGTGCCAATTCGTCCACCGCTCCCGCTCGTTGTCCAGATCACATTTCAATTCGTCTTCCAGGGTAGGTCCATCCGGCGGAACCTTCCACGATTTAGCGAACTACTGGATACGAAACTTCCTCGAGGGCCATACTGGAACCGACTAGTGGCTACAGAAGGACGGACCAATGACGATCTCCGCGGACCACCCTGCGCCGGACCAGGCCCAGCGCTTGCCGGCTGAAGACGCCGTATCCGAAGCGGTGCGCAAGTTCGGCATCACGGTGGAGGACTACATGCTGCCCGCCCGCCACCAGATCCAGATGGTGGATCCGGACGGGCGGCTCATGGCAGAAAGTGAGCAGGGCACCGAACCCGGCCACGAGTACCCGTTGCCCGGCGATGAGGAACTAATGGCCGCTTACGAGCAGCTCGTCGTCGGACGCCGCGTCAACGACCAGAACTCGGCGCTCGTCCGCCAGGGCCGTATGGCCGTGTACCCGTCCAGCCACGGCCAGGAAGCATGCCAGGTGGCAGCCGCACTCTGCCTCTCCGACGGCGACTGGCTGTTCCCCACCTACCGGGACGCAGTGGCGGTCATGGCCCGGGGAGTTGATCCCGTGGAGACCATGACCATCTTCCGGGGTGACTGGCACAGCGGCTACGATCCGGCCAGGCACAAGGTGGGCATCCAGTGCACGCCGCTCACCACCCAGCTGCTGCACGGCGTGGGTGTCGCGCACGCCGCAAAGCTCCGCGGCGAGGACACCGTAGTCCTGGCGATGTGCGGGGACGGCGCCACCAGCGAGGGTGACTTCCATGAGGCCCTGAACTTCGCCGCCGTCTTCCACCTGCCCGTTGTCTTCTTCGTCCAGAACAACAAGTACGCCATCTCGGTGCCGCTGGCGCACCAGTCCGTGGCGCCGTCGCTCGCCCATAAGGCAGTGGGCTACGGCATGGCCGGCGAACGGGTGGACGGCAACGACGTGGTGGCCCTCCTCGCCGTGCTGGACCGGGCCGTGAAGCTCGCACGGGAAGGTTCCGGGCCGCTCCTCGTGGAGGCTCACACGTACCGGATGCAGGCACACACCAACGCCGATGATGCCACCCGCTACCGGCAGGACAGCGAGGTGGCCGAGTGGCTGGCCAAGGATCCCATCAGCCGGATGAAGACGTACCTCACCGGGCGTGGACTGCTGGACGACGACGGCGCCGCGCGGATCGCGGAAAAGGCGGAAGCAGTTGCCTCCCAGTTGCGGGACGGCCTGGGCGAGGACGTTCCGGTGGACCCGCAGGAGCTCTTCCGGCACGTGTTCTCGGTGCCCACACCGCAGTTGAAGGAGCAGTCAGCCATGCTGGCCGACGAGCTGTCCCGCGAAGCGTCGTCTGAGGAGTCGCCGAAATGAGTCCGACCATCACCACCTCGTCCGAGGCGAATGGCAACGTCAGCGCGGCAACTGCCCGGGCTGCGGCGTCCGCCGCTTCTGTAGCTGAAGCTTCCGGGCTGCAGCCGGTCACCATGGCCAAGGCACTCAACACGGCCTTGGCGGATGCGATGCACGCCGATCCGTCCGTCCTGGTCTTCGGCGAGGACGTGGGCCTGCTGGGTGGGGTTTTCCGTATCACGGACGGTCTCACCAAGACCTTCGGGGAGCAGCGCTGCTTCGATACGCCGCTGGCCGAGTCCGGCATTGTGGGCATGGCCGTGGGGATGGCCATGAACGGGATGCGGCCGGTGGTGGAGATGCAGTTCGATGCGTTCGCGTATCCGGCGTTCCAGCAGATTGTCAGCCACGTGGCTAAGATGCACAACCGCACCAGGGGGACCGTGAAGCTGCCCATGGTGATCCGGGTTCCCTATGCCGGCGGGATCGGGGGAGTGGAGCACCACTGCGACTCCTCCGAGTCCTACTACGCCCACACCGCGGGCCTGAAGGTGTTCACCCCCGCCACCGTGGCCGACTCGTACCGGATGCTGCGGGAGGCCATCGATTCGGACGACCCCGTCATGTTTATGGAGCCCAAGAAGCTCTACTGGTCGAAAGACCTGGTGGACCTTGAGGATCTCCGGGCGCAGCACTCGGCCAACGCGGCAGCTGGGACGTCCTCGGAAGGCCGTGCCGCCGTCGCCCGTTCCGGGACCGACGCAACGCTCATCGCCTACGGACCGTCCGTGCCCACCGCACTGGCGGCAGCCGCCGCTGCTGCGGAGGAGGGGCGCTCGCTGGAAGTCATCGACGTCCGCTCCATCGTCCCCTTCGACGACGAGACCGTGTGCGCGTCCGTCCGGAAGACCGGCCGGGCCGTGGTGATCGCCGAGGCGCATGGGTTTGCGTCCGTGTCCTCCGAGATCGTGGCACGGGTCCAGGAACGCTGCTTCCACTACCTCGCCGCACCCATCCGCCGCGTGACCGGATTTGATGTCCCGTACCCGGCGCCGAAGCTCGAGCACTACTACCTGCCCGGCGTGGACCGTATCCTCGACGCCGTAGACGACCTCCAGTGGGAGAACTGACCATGAGTGAACCGAAAGTATTCCTGCTCCCTGATCTGGGCGAAGGCCTGACCGAAGCCGAACTGGTCAACTGGCTGGTCTCGGTGGGGGATGAGATCCGGGTGGACCAGCCCATCGCCGAAGTGGAGACGGCCAAGTCCGTGGTGGAAGTACCGTCCCCGTATGCGGGCACTGTGACTCAGTTGCACGGCGAACCCGGCCAGACGCTGGACGTGGGCAAGCCGCTGATTTCCGTGCTTCCGGTTGGTGCGACGGCGCCGGCGCCGGTGGTCGAGACTGTCGAGACCAAGCCTGCCGAAACCGGCGCAGCGGACACGTACCGCGAAGAAGAGAAGGCCGGGTCCGGAAATGTGCTGATCGGCTACGGGACGCCCGGCGGCAGTGGCGCTGCCCGTCGAACCAGGGCTCCCCGCGCGGTGGTTTCGGCAAGCTCAACCGACGACAAGCCGGTGGTTGCGCCTGACGCCCAGAAGGCGGCCGATGACCTGCTGCTGCTCCGCACGAGGGTCCCCGGGAAACTGGGAGCCGTCATTTCTCCGCTCGTCCGGCGCATGGCCCGGGAACACGGCGTGGACCTGGGCGACATTCACGGGTCCGGCGACAGCGGGCTGATCATGCGCAAGGACGTTGAGGCCGTGATCCATCCGGCGGTTGAGGTTTCGGCAGGCTCAACCACCGAACGCCCGGTGGTTGAGCCCGTCGAAACCCAGTGGGCTGTCGATTCCCGCACAGGTCTGGGCATCTCCTCCCGGACACCCGTCAAGGGTGTCCGGAAGGTCGTGTCCGCCAACATGTCCCGCAGCCGGTCGGAGATCCCTGAGGCTACCGTCTGGGTGGACGTGGATGCCACGGCGCTGGTGGAACTCCGGGCAGGCCTCAAGAAGTCTGATCCGCACAATACGCCTGGCCTCCTCGCGTTCATCGCACGTTTTGTCACCGCTGGGTTAAAAAGATTCCCGGACCTGAACACCCGCATCGAAACTGCTGCCGACGGCTCCCAGGAGATCGTTGGCTTCGCCGGAATCAACCTGGGCTTCGCTGCCCAGACGGACCGCGGACTGATGGTCCCGTCCATCCGCAACGCGGACAAACTCAGTGCCCGCGAACTGGACGTGGAGATCCGCCGGCTCACCGCCGTCGTACGTGACGGCAAGGCGACGCCGGAGGAGCTGGGTAGCGGCACTTTCACACTGAACAACTACGGTGTTTTTGGGGTGGACGGTTCCGCAGCCATCATCAACCACCCCGAGGTGGCGATCCTGGGCGTCGGGCGCATCATTGACAAGCCCTGGGCGGTGGAGGGGGAACTCGCGGTCCGTAAGGTCACCGAACTGACGCTGACGTTCGATCACCGCGTGTGCGACGGCGGCACAGCAGCCGGATTCCTGCGGTTTGTAGCCGATGCGATTGAGAGGCCGACGTCCATCCTCGCCGACATATAGGTGGCCTTGCTGGACGAAACCGCAGAGCTGTTGGGCGAGCACCTGAAGCAATGGAGAATCGTGCTTGGCCTCAGCCAGGAGCTGGCCGCGGACCGGGCTAATCCCTCCATGCCCACAGTGCGCCGCATTGAACGCGGCGACACGGGCGTCAGGCTGGGAAGCGTCCTGGCCCTGACGTGCGCGCAGCTGCCAGGTTTCGTCCCAGTTGCAAGGAGAACGACCCTACCCTCAGTTGTATCAATGGGCAGTGTCTCCCAGCAGCCAGCTCATTGCTTCGCTCCTGTAAGTGAAGAACTTCGTGGGGGCATGGGGCGCGTTGATGCCAAGGAAAAAGTTAGCAATGACTCGATCTACCGGGCTGGAACCGAGTAGGGCGATCCGTGAAGCCGCGCACGGGATGGACCATACGGCGCGCGCTTCGCGGCTGACAGTTTCCGTAGCAGCCATATCGACCAGCATGGGATGATCGACGCCGTTGCAGACCTCGTTGACCATCGCCATCGCTGCCCTGGCGTCGGCTACGTCGATTTTGGCGTGGGGCGTCCAGATTAGATGGACGATACCGTCGCCTCGGAGCTCGACAGAGCCTTTTCCTCCTTCTAGTGGAGTTCGCCGCACTCGATGGCCTTCCGTATTGGTTCTGGACCCCATGATAGTCGGCACCAACGCGGCTGCTACACCGGCCCCGGCGGATGCCGGAAGCAAGGCCTGTACTTCTCACGGACCCTTCCCCGCAAGCCTCTCCGATGCGAACTGCGGCCCGTAGGGCCAGACCAAAATAGTCCTGCGGCCAGGGGATCGGTTCTGATACGAAGGCCCGCACCCCATCACCTGGCTTATCTGGCCAGGCTCAACCCGGGCACAGGCGTCTCTGCATTTTGCAAGTGCCTACACTTTGGTCAGTTGGAGATGTCTTTTGCATCGCTGAGCCCGGCGAGGGCTTTGCGAAGTCGGGCATCGGCTTCGTCCGCGACCTCCCGGACGGCCGGGCTGTCGCTGAGCTGGACCATGGTTTGTGGGTCGATGGCGTCGATGGTGGTTTCGTGCGCGTTCTTGCCTCGTCTGACAACGACATTGCATGGAAGCAGCGCACCGAGTTCCGGCTCGGCTGCGAGGGCGCGGCTCGCCAGGGTGGGGTTGCAGGCGCCGAGGATTACATAGTCGCCGATGGCGTCGGCGGCCTCGGTGCCGAGTTTGGCCTCAAACGTGGAGCGGACGTCGATTTCCGTCAGTATGCCAAAGCCTTGTTCACCGAGCGCCTCGCGGGTGCGCTGGACAGCGTCCTCCCAGGACAGCGGGACGGTAACAGTGTGGGTATAGCTCATGAGCCTGCTCCTCATATGTCGTTACAGATACGGCCGGTTCAGGTTGGGGGCCGCGCCGGGGCAGTTTGGGGGGAAACTGCCCCGGCACGGGGTCTGGGGTCCCTGCTTTTCAGGCGAGGGAGAGGAAGAGCTTTTCCAGCTCTTTTTTGTCCATGGTGGTGTCTTTACGGACGATGCACTGCTCAAGGCCGCTGGCGATGATGGCGAACCCGGCCCTGTCCAGGGCCTTCGAGACTGCCGCCAGCTGGGTGACGATGTCCTTGCAGTCCTTCCCTTCCTCCAGCATGCGGGTGACGGCGGCGAGCTGGCCCTGGGCGCGCTTGAGGCGGTTGACCACGGGGGTCAGTTCAGTCGAGTCGAGTTGCATGAGGTCTCCAAAGGTGTGGGGGTCTAGCATCAACTATATACCCCCTAGGGTGTTTTGCATACCCTCTAGGGTATCTGCAATACTGGGTGGGGTATCCACCAACCCCTCTCGAGAGGCCCCCATGACTTCCCTTTCCCCATCCACCGCCATTACCGCCCTGGCGCCGGAGACCTTGCGCAGCTGGGTCGCCGAGCATCAGGACCTTGTGGTCATCGACGTGCGCTCTGCCGCTGAGTTCGAGTCGATGCACATCCGGGGCTCCTATAACGTCCCCCTGCCACTGCTGTCCGAACACACCGACGAACTGGCCGCCCGCCTCGGCAGCCGCGTCGTCCTCGTCTGTCAGTCCGGAGCCCGCGCCGAGCAGGCGCGTCAGCGCCTCGCCGGTTCCGGCATCGATACGGCCTACGTCCTGACCGGCGGCGTCCCAGGCTTCGCAGCGAGTGGTGGCGACGTCGTCAAGGGCAAGGACCGTTGGGACCTGGAGCGGCAGGTCCGCCTCGCCGCCGGGTCCCTGGTGGTTCTGGGCCTTGCAGGGGGTAAGTTCGTTTCCCCTAAGATCCGGACGCTGGCCGGCGTCATCGGCGCAGGCCTGACGTTCTCCGCGGCCACCAACACCTGTGCCATGGGCCAGGCCATCTCGGCGATGCCATGGAACAGGGCCGCCAAGGAGCCCACCCGCGAAAGCGCAATCCTGACCCTTCCTGTCGCTGACGCCCAGGAGGAGGTCAAGGCCTCATGACCGCCACCCTGATCCTGGTCCTTGCCCTGTCTGTAGTGATCGGGCTCTCGCTCGGCGTCCTGGGCGGCGGCGGATCGATCCTGACCGTCCCGATCCTGGTCTACGTGGCCGGGTTCGATGCCAAGGAAGCCATCGCCGCTTCGCTCTTCGTCGTCGGCGTCACCTCCGCTGTCAGCGTGCTCAGCCACGCCCGCGGGGGCAGAGTGATGTGGCGGACGGGCCTGATCTTCGGCGCAGCCGGGATGGCGGGCGCGTTCGTCGGCGGCCTCCTGGGCGGACATATCCCGGGCCAGGTCCTGCTCATCGCCTTTGCGGTCATGATGGTGGCCACGTCCGTGGCCATGCTTCGCGGCCGGAAGAAAAAGTCCGACGACGGCGCCACGCCGGTCAAGCATGAACTACCCCTGGGCAGGGTGCTGCTGGACGGGGCCGTCGTCGGGCTCGTGACCGGCCTGGTCGGCGCGGGCGGCGGATTCCTTGTGGTCCCGGCCCTGGCACTCCTGGGCGGCCTGCCGATGTCAGTTGCCGTCGGCACGTCGCTGGTAGTCATCGCCATGAAGTCCTTCGCGGGGCTCGCCGGATACCTCACCACCGTGCAGCTGGACTGGGGCATTACCCTCGGCGTGACTGCTGCTGCCATCGTCGGTACCCTTGCCGGCTCCAAGCTGGCCGGACGTATCCCGGAAGCTGCGCTGCGGAAGGCCTTCGGCTGGTTTGTCCTCGCGATGGGAACCTTCGTCCTTGTCCAGCAGGCCCCAGCCGACCTGAGGTGGTTCATCACCGCCGGCGTCGCAGCCCTGACGGCAGCGACCGCCGGCGTCTGCTGGTTCTTCATCAGCTCCTGCCCCCTGCGCAACCGTAGCGGCCGGCGTCGAAACGTTCCCTCCCCCGCCTGAACCCCACCATCACCCCAAGCAAGGAGAACACCATGGGCCTCATCAGCTCCCTGAAGAAGGCATTCAGCAAGCCCTACAAAACCATCACGGTCGCCGAGGCCAAGGAACTCCTGGCCTCCGGTGCCGCCCTGATCGACGTTCGTACCGTCCAGGAATGGCGCTCCGGACGGGCACCGCAGGCCAAGCATGTCCCGCTGGACAGGCTCCAGACCAGCACAACCGGAATCCAGAAAACCCGGCCCGTGATCGCCATGTGCCAGTCCGGGATCCGATCCGCTTCCGCCGCCCGCCTGCTTGCTGAAAAGGGCTATGAGGCATATTCCCTGCGCGGTGGCATGGGCGCCTGGCGCCAGGCCGGGGAACCCGTCCGCTAAGGACAACAGCCCCACTATCCGAAGGAACAACCGATGACTGAAATCACCGTCAACGAAGCCGACCAGCGCCGATCCACTGACCGGATCCTCGATGTCCGCGAGGACTTTGAAGTCGCCGACGGCATGATCGCGGGAGCGCTGCACATCCCCATGGGGCAGCTGCAGGCACGACTGTCCGAGCTGGACCCCACAGTCCCCGTCATCGCCGTCTGCCGCAGCGGCAACCGGTCCGCCGCCGTCGCGGACGCACTCAACGGTGCCGGCTTCACCGCCGACACCATGGCCGGCGGCATGATCGCCTGGACCCGCGCAGGCCTCCCCACCACCTGACCCTCCTGCTGAAGATCAGCATCCAACCCTCCACGACACCATCCGGAAGGACACGAACCTCCTCATGGCAACCATCGATATCACCGAACAGAACTTCGCCGAAGCCCTGGCGAACAACGAGATCGTCTTCGTTGATTTCTGGGCAGCCTGGTGCGGCCCCTGCCGCATGTTCGCCCCCACCTACGGTGCCGCCGCCGAACGGCACCCGGACATCACCTTCGCCAAGGTCGACACCGAAGCCGAACAGGCCCTCGCCGCCGCGGCCAACATCACCTCCATCCCCACCCTGATGGCTTTCAAGGACAAAACCCTGGTCTTCTCCCAGCCCGGAGCGCTCAACGCCACCGGACTCGAAGAAGTCATCCAGGACGTCAAGAACCTGGACATCGACAAGCTCCGGGCCGGCTCAGCGCAGCAGCACCCCTAACATCCCAACGAAAGACAGCCGGCACACCCCGCATTGCAACATACCCCCAGGGGTATTAGAATTGATGCAGGAACAGACACCAAACTTCCCCTCATGAAGGAGAGCACCAATGCTTATCGAGCGCATATACGACGAAGACCTCGCCCAGGCCAGCTACCTGATCGGCTGCCAGGCCAAGGGAGAGGCGATTGTGGTGGACGGCCGCCGCGACATCGCCGTGTACCAGGACCTTGCCGAGAAGAACGGCATGAAGATCGTGGCCGTTACCGAAACCCACATCCACGCGGACTACCTCTCCGGGACCCGCGAGCTGGCCGCAGCCACCGGGGCAAAGATCTACGTTTCCGGCGAGGGCGGCCCTGACTGGCAGTATGAATTCGACGGCGAAAGGCTCTACGACGGCGACACGATTGCCTTGGGCAATATCAGCATCAAGGCAGTGCACTCGCCGGGCCACACGCCCGAGCACTTGTCGTTCCTGGTCACCGACGGCGCATTCAGCGACCAGCCGGGCTACCTGCTCTCCGGTGACTTCGTCTTTTCCGGTGACCTGGGCCGTCCGGACCTGCTCGACGAGGCAGCAGGCGGTGTTGACACCCGCTTCGAGGGAGCGAAGCAGCTGTTCGCCAGCCTGCGGGACAAGTTCCTGACCCTGCCGGACTACGTCCAGGTCCACCCCGCCCACGGCGCCGGCAGCGCCTGCGGCAAGGCCCTCGGCGCCATCCCCTCCTCCACCGTCGGCTACGAGCGCCTCTACGCCTGGTGGGGACCGTACCTCGCAGCCAATGACGAGCAGGGCTTCATCGACGAACTCCTCGACGGCCAGCCCGACGCCCACGCCTACTTCGGCCGCATGAAGCGGGAAAACCGTGAAGGACCTGCCGTCATGGGTGAGCGCACGCCGCTGCCGGAACTGGACCCGGCCGACGTCGCGAAGGACCTCGCCGAGGACACCGTCACGTTCATCGACACCCGCCCCAACACCGAAGTCCACGAAGGCACTGTCACTCGCTCACTGAACGTGCCGGCCGGCAAGTCAGTGGCCAGCTACGGCGCCTGGGTGGTCAACCCGGAAACGGACAAGAACCCGCTGGTCCTCCTGGCATCCGACCAGGAAGCCGCGCAGGACATGTGGGACCACCTGGTCCGCGTCGGCATCGACAACGTCGCCGGCTACCTCACCAGCATCGACGGGCTGCCCACGACCACCCCCCAGCTGATCAAGCCCGAGGAACTCGACGACTTCGACGCCGCCATGGTGCTGGATGTCCGCAACCGCACCGAGCACACCGCCGGGCACATCCCCGGATCCCACCAGCTCAGCGGCGGCCGCGCCATGTGGCACCTCGATGAAATTCCGGCCGAGGGCACCATCGTGAGTTACTGCCAGAGCGGTGTGCGGAACTCCGTCGCGGCCAGCGCCCTGCGCCGCGCCGGGTACGACGTCGTCGAGCTCGACGGCAGCTACGCCGCCTGGGACGCCTGGCAGAACTCCCGTCAGTCAGCCAAGGCCTAGAACCATCGGCATCAGCGCGTCCCGGATAACCTGCGGTCAGGAACGGCCTGGCCGTGTACGAAAGAGACGAGGAACCCTTCATGATGAACGGCTTTGATATGGGCGGGATGGGGCTTGCGTGGATCTTCTGGCTTCTGCTGATCGCAGGCGGGGTCATGCTCGCCGTGGTGCTGGTCAAAGCCTTCACCCGCAACGGCGGCGGTAACGCGCCCACCGATGGGCAGGGACCACCGCGCACGGGTGCGGGCCCTGCCCGGGCCAAGGAGATCCTTGAGGAGCGTTACGCCCGCGGGGAGATCAGCACCGAGGAATACCAGGAACGGCGACGGATTCTGGAGGAGGACGGCCGGTGAGGCCGCTGACACGCCGGCAGCTGCTGGCACTGGGTGCGGTCGGGGCCGGCGCTACGGCTGCCGGCGGCGCCGGGCTGTGGCTGACCACCGGCAACGGACCCGGATACACCGGGGGTGAGGACCTGACCGAACCCCAGGTGCTGGCCAGCCGCGACCGGGTGCTGGAGCTGGACCTGACCGCCGCGCCGGCACGGGTCCGGGTCGGCGGGCGGGATGCCTCCGTCCAGGCGTTCAACGGCTCACTGCCCGGTCCGACCCTGCGGGTCCGCGCGGGCGACACGATCCGGGTCACACTGCGCAACGGGCTGCAGGCTCCCACGAACCTGCACGTGCACGGACTGCACGTCTCCCCACAGGGCAACAGCGACAACCCGTTCGTAAGCATTGACCCGGGCGGGTCCTTCGACTACGAGTTCACCCTGCCCGAGGACCACCCGCCTGGTACCTACTGGTACCACCCGCACCGCCACGGACACGCCGCCGGCCAGGTCGCCGCCGGCCTCTACGGGGCCATCGTGGTGGAGGACCCCGACCCGGTCCCGGTCACCCGGGAGCGGGTGCTGGTGGTCTCCGACCTGTCCCTCGACGCTGCCGGCAATCTCGCCGAGGTGGACCAGATGCAGCAGATGATGGGACGTGAGGGAGAGATCGTCCTGGTCAACGGGCAACTCCGCCCGCAACTGCGCGCCGCGCCCGGAGAGCGGGAGCGGTGGCGGATCATCAACGCCTGCCCCTCCCGGTACCTGCGCCTGGCACTTGACGGACAGCAGGTCCGGCTGCTCAGCAGGGACCTCGGGCGCCTGCCGATCCCAGAGGACGTCACCGAAGTGGTTCTCGCCCCCGGCAACCGCGTAGAGCTGCTCGTGGAAACCCGCGACGGGTCCGCCGCCCTCACGGCTGCCGCCCTGGACCGCGGCAGCATGAACGCCATGATGGGCGGGGCCATGAGGGGCGACAACGAATCCGGTGGCGGCCCGGTCGAACTGCTCACCCTGGCCGTCTCGGGAAGCGCGGGCACTGACCCCGGGCCCGTGCCCGAGGGCCGGCTCCTGCGCGATCTACGGAACGAACCGGTCACCGCCGCCCGCACCCTGAACTTCGCCATGGGCATGAATGGAACCATGGGCGCGGGAATGGGCGGCGGACAGGGCACGATGATGGCCTTCACCATCAACGGACGGGAGTTCGACCCCGAACGGCTCGACGAGACGGCCGCAGCCGGGACCGTGGAGGAGTGGACCCTGACCAACTCCAGCCCCATGGACCACCCCATCCACCTGCATGTGTGGCCCATGCAGATCGTCCAGGACGGCGACCGCGACGTGACCGGGCCCAGATGGCAGGACGTGGTCAACGTCCCCGCCCGCAGCCAAGTGAAAGTCCGGGTGGCATTCGACGACTTCGCCGGCCGCACCGTGATCCACTGCCACATTCTGGACCACGAAGACCAAGGCATGATGGCCACCGTCCAAGCCCGCTGACCGGCACCCCTAACACTGACAGGATCCGCCAATGGCCTTAGACAACACCCCCTCCCGCCAGCAGCCTCGGACAACCGAGGTCATCACGTTGGGACTGCGGCAGAACCTGGCCCAGTTCATGCTCCTCGTCGCCGTCAACGCCCTGGTGGGCGGCACCCTCGGCCAGGAACGCACCGTACTGCCGCTGCTCGCCGGACAGGTCTTCCACCTCGATGAGTACACTTCCGCCCTGACCTACATCCTGGCGTTCGGTCTGGCCAAAGCCGCCACCAACTACTTCGCCGGAACCCTCTCGGACCGCTACGGCCGCAAACCGGTTCTGGTCGCCGGCTGGCTCATCGCCCTCCCCGTCCCCCTCCTGCTGATCTTCGGGCCTTCCTGGGAATGGATTGTCGCCGCGAACGTCATCCTCGGTATCAGCCAGGGCCTGACCTGGTCCACCACCGTGATGATGAAAATGGACCTCGTCGGCCCCGAACGCCGCGGCCTGGCCATGGGGCTGAACGAAGCAGCCGGCTACCTCGGCGTCGCAGGCACCGCACTGGCCACCGGTTACATCGCCTCCACCTACGGACTGCGCCCCGGGCCCTTCCTGCTCGGCGCAGCCTTCATCGCCGTCGGCCTCGGCCTGTCCGTGCTGACCATCCGCGAAACACACCACCACGCCAAAGCCGAAGCCGCCGGGCACGTTCCGGTCCACGCCGGCAGCCATGCCGGACTGAGCAGCAGTGCCGTCTTCACCCTCACCAGTTTCCGGGACAAGTCACTCTCCTCCGTCAGCCAGGCCGGGATGGTGAACAACCTCAACGACGGCCTCGCCTGGGGGCTGTTCCCTGTCCTGTTCGCCGCCGCAGGGCTCAGCATCGAACGCATCGGCATCCTCGCCGCCGTCTACCCGGCAGTCTGGGGCGCCGGTCAACTGATCACCGGCGCGCTCTCGGACCGGATCGGGCGCAAACCGCTGATCGCCGGCGGGATGCTCGTCCAAGCCCTGGCGCTGGGTATGGTCGCCCTCGGAAATGACTTCGGAACCTGGCTTGCCGCCGTCGTCCTGCTCGGTGCCGGCACCGCCATGGTCTACCCCACACTGCTTGCAGCGATCGGCGATGTCGCCCACCCCGAATGGCGGGCCAGATCAGTGGGCGTCTACCGGCTGTGGCGCGACGGCGGGTTCGCCGTCGGCGCCCTGCTCTCCGGCATCATCGCCGACGCCTACGGCATCCCGGCAGCCGTCGCCGTCGTCGCCGGCCTGACTGCGCTCTCCGGCATCATCGTGGCCGCACGGATGCGAAGCAGCGACCACCGCGGCCAGGGATGAACGAGTGGAACCACTTCAAGGATGGATGACCGGGATGCCCAGGTCGGTCAGGCTGACCCGGCATGAAGCGGTCCAGCGAATCCGGATCGTGGATGAGGCCGTCTCGCGCTGGCTCGAAGACGCACTTGCATGCGGTGTCAGCCCCGACGCGCTGGACTTTATGGCGAAAGCCTTCGAGGGAGAGCGCCGGGCTCGCGCCACGGACCTGTACGACAGCAGCCCAACCACCATCGACCTTGCGGCAGGCGGCCCGGCAGGGCTGCCCGGTGAAGTCTGGGTACATCCGCACACCAGAAGAAGGCGGTTCGTCGAAGGGCATTTCAGGCGCCGGGCGCAGTAGGGAGGCGACGCGGACAAACTCAGTGCAGGTGAACGGGACGCGGAGAACCGCCGTCCCCCCGCCGTCGAACGAGAGGGCAAAGTGACGCCGGAACGCCTCGTCGCATCGGTAATTGAGAGATCGAGGCGCACACGCCCGATGCCTTTCTTGCGGATGTTCTGCCTGAGCCGAACGGTCGTAGCGCGGTCAGTGGGTGACGAGCTGTTGCGCTCGCTGGTGTGAGACGCCAAGTACCGCGCCGATGTCGCGGACGGTGACACCTTGCCGCTTCAGGACCATGGCCGCCTCGTGGCGTTCCTTGGCTGATGCCGCCTTCAGCTCGTCGGACCTGGCAGCTAGCTCACGCGCTTCGCGGAGATGGGCTGCGACTTCAGGCGTGTCGAAGGTGACCTCGACGTCGAAGTCGGATTCGGGGCGTCCCGTGATCATGGCCGCCAAATCGCGGACCATTTCGGGGATCTCGGCGACGGTGCGGGCCTGAGTGGTCAGCCCGTCGATTTGGGTGGATTCCAGGTACCAGAACCGGCCGTCCCGGCTGGCCGTTACTTCGAGTTTCATTTGGTGTCCTCTCCCTTGGCCTGCTTCATGATTTGCTTGGCGAGCTTCTCACCGATCTCATTGTGCAGTCCGCTTGAGCTGGTTCAGGAGTTCCCGGCGCTTCATCACGAGAAAAGTCTATAGCGGACTAGGCGATGCCGTCTAGTCCGCTATAGACGGTGCCTGGGCGAGCTGTGCACCTCCGCGTCAGACGGCTTCCTCTGCATGCTCAGCGCACTGCACCGTCGCGATCAGCCGGCCACCGCCGTCGGCCTTTACATAGTGGGTCACGTGGTTCGTGATCCTGCCGCAGTGATCACAGAAGCACGCGTGTTGTTTTGTCTGCATAGCGAGATGTTACGCAGTTCGATGGATTTAAGGCGAAATCCCGGCTAGGAATGTGGATCTCCACATGCGGCCCGGACCGCGTCCCGCATCCCGGAAACTCCAAGGCCCCGCGGGTAGAATCGGGGCCAAGAAGAACGCAGTCGCTTTCCGGAGGTACGGAGAAACAATGTCAGAATGGCTCGACGTCGGCGCGGACAACTACGTGCTGGTCACCGAAGGATCACTGCTGAACACCGGCCTGATTGTGGGCTCCGAGCGGGCCATGGTGGTCGATACCGGCTGCGGGCCGCGGCAGGGGCGCGAGATTCTGGACGCGGTGCGGGAAAAGACCTCTTTGCCCCTGGTGGTGGTCAACACGCACGCGCACTACGACCACTTCTTCGGCAACGCCGTCTTCGCATCCGACGGCGCCACCGAGTTCTGGGCGCACGAAAACTGCGCCCAGGAGATCGACGACCACGGGGACCTGCAGCGCCGGTTCGTGGGAACGCTGGAGCCGGAGATGTCCACGGGTGAGGGCGAGAACGTGGAACTGGTGGTACCCAACGCCATCGTCAAGGACCAGCCCGTGCTGGTGGACCTGGGCGGGATCACCGTTACCCTCTTCTACCTGGGCCGCGGCCACACCGACGGCGACCTCCTGGTGGGCACGCCCACCACCCTCTTCGTGGGCGACCTCGTGGAGCAGGGCGCGCACCCGTCCTTTGAGGACTCCTACCCGGAGGAATGGGCCGACTCCCTGCGCCACATCTCCGCGCTGCGCCACCGGTACGAGTTCCTGATCCCCGGCCACGGCCAGCCCTGCAGCGACCAGTTCGTCAAGACCATGGCCAACACCATGACCACCGCTGTCCGCCAGGCCCAGCAGTCCATCCGCGAAACCCCCACCGACGCCACCAAGGCCATCCCCGTGCTGCCCTACGGCCCGGAGCAGTCACGCTGGTTCATCAAGCGCCTGCAGGAGACGCGGCCGCTGCACTAGGGCGCGCCGTCGTCGTTCACCCCTTATTCAGGCACATCCATCTGGAAGCCGCAGGAACAACGCAGGACCTGAGCCGTCATGTACACGCCGACCTCGTCTTCCTGCTGCCCGTCCGAAAGGCCCGGGACCCTGAGCCGCCGCACCTCCGAGCCGATCTTTTGCATCGGCAGCCCGCAGTGGACGTAGTGCCCGCCGAAGACCAGGACGCCCTTGGGGCTGTGGAGCCGGCTAAAGACCGCGGCCACGGCAGCCACGTCCGCCCGCCCGACATGGTGGAGGTTGCAGGCGTCGCAGGAATACCCCACCTCCAACAGGACGTCCGACGGCGGGCTGACGGCCGTGATGGAGTGCAGCGTCAGCATGCCGTCGGTACCGCAGCGGGCGCAGGCAATATGACCGCCGTCAGTCGGCCCTTCGGCCCGGTTATCGCCGGGCCCCGGGGGATGGATGGGCATCGTCAGGCGGCTGCGGGGCGGCCGGCCAGGATGGTGGCTTGATCAAGGAACTGGCTGAAGTGCGAGGCGGCCATGGCGGGCTCTCTTTCGCTGTGTGCATTCCGGCCGCCGCGCTGCTACAGCGGCAACTCCAGACGTCCCTGCACCGGGCGAAAGGGGATTCATCAACTGAAGTGATATATGCCACTTTGAACTTAGCATGCCTCCCGCGAAGTCCAGCGACCCCTCCCACGGACTGTGCCTCACCTGAGCCCCTGCCAGCGAGACCTCAGGCATGATTGTTGGGTGATCACCGAACATGCACTGCCCTCCCTCCGGCCCGGCATGGAGGAGGACTTCGAGACTGCTTTTGGCACGGCAAAGTCGATCATTGGCTCCATGCCAGGATTCCAGGGCCTCACGCTTTCCCGTTGCATCGAGAACCCGGCCACGTACCTGCTGCTGGTGGAATGGGCGCGGCTGGAGGACCATACCGAGGGCTTCAGGGGATCGGCCGAGTACCAGGAATGGCGCGCGCTCCTGCACCATTCCTACGCGCCGTTCCCGACGGTGGAGCACTACGAGCCTGTTGTTGTTCTGAACCCGTGAGGGCTTCCGCGGCGCTACGGCTTGGACGGCTCCGACATACGGATGGCCATAACGATCAGGCCAGCGATCGGGATGAGCAGCCAGAAGAGCTCCGTCCACCGGCGGCCGGCATCACGGAGGCGGCGGACGCCGACGGCGAGCGTGGGGATCATCGTGCCGATCACCCAGAGCGAGGCAAGGCTGGAGCCGACGCCGATCACCCCGTTGGGGGTGGCCACGTTCAGGGCGCCAAGGCCGCTGGTTACCAGTGCCACGAAGAGGATGAACCACCAGAACTCGGCCACGCCGGCGCGGCCCCCAAACTCGGCGTACTGCCGGAAGCCCGCGAGGATCGCATCGCCGAACGATATAGTAGGGTGCCCTGCAGCCTGAGTCATGACCGGATTCTACCGCCGCGCATGGTCTGATCCGAAGGGACGCCCGGGTCGATGCCATGTTGATCCAGGACATGACAGCGCCGCGCCCACCCGCGCCGGCGCCACGCCGGCAGGACCGGCGGGACGCGCAGCGGCGACCGTCCCGTCGTCGTGCGTTACGTCTTTTTTGTGGCGAGACCGGCAAACCCGGGATTCCATCTGGACAGTCAACCGCATCGCGCCTCCGGCGGCCACGGAGGTCACATTGGGCGTGACTTGAGCAAAACCTTGAGCCTGTGTTCATAGCCTTGCGGCATGGGTAAGTATGGGGGTAAACAGTACGCGCGCGACACACGGAGTGAGCTCCGCCGTCGCCGATTTCAGGCGGTTCCCTACGTTGCGCTGGCCGCCCTGGCAGTGGCCACGGCAGCGGTGGTGGTGATCGCGCTCAAGGGGTGAGCGGCTGCTGCCCTATTCTTCGGGCAGCGGTGCAGATTAGGTATCCCACATGGCGTGCCATCCCTGGCATGTGAGGCTTCATCAGCCGGCAGTTCGAAGAATAGCCAGTCGGGAAGCGCCGGAACAGCTGCTAGGGCGCCTTCTCAATTCCTTGGTTCTGTCGGGACGCCGAGAGAACCAAGGAAGTGAAATGGCCGAATTCTAGGCGACGCGTTGTGTATGAGGAGCGCGCGGGCAGGGGCGCGAGGGAACAGGCAACCTGAATTCGCACTGAGGGTCGCTCTCAGGCTGTTTGCGGTGGGATCTGTTCGTGGCGGTGGTGGGATCTGAGTTGGATGATCCGCCCGGCGCCTGCCACGGCGACCAGGACCCCGCCGCTGACGGCGGCGATAAACAGGGCCATGCCCAGGGAAATTGTCCCGTCCAAGCCAAAGAACCTGACCCTGACGTTGTCCTGGTTCTGCACGATGAAGGCGATGAGCAGGATCAGCAGCATCAGGGTGGCCACGGTGGCCACCCAGATCATGCCTGAGCGGGTTACTGCCGGCCGATTCGCAACGGCCGGAGCGGGCCCGGGGCCGTGCACCGGCTCCGGCGGCGGAATCGGTTCAGCATTCATGAGGTGTCCCCTCTTTGGTTCCCGTGGACATCCCGGGCTGGTCCCGGGGCCAGGGCTGGGAAGGCCCCGGGTTTCGGGTCAGTGTTTCTTGAAGGCGTCTTTGATTTTTTCCCCGGCCTGCTTCAGGCCGGCCTTCGTCTGGTCGGTCTTGCCTTCGGCTTTGAGGCTTTCGTTGCCGGTGGCCTTTCCTGCGGCTTCCTTGCCCTTGCCGCCGGCTTTCTCGGCGGCGTGCCTGATCTTGTCACCCAAACCCATGATGGCTCTCCTATCCATGGCCGGTCCGCCGGCCCATGCCGGCGGGACACTTTCATCCTATCGCCGGGCGAACAAGGCGAACAAGGCGAACGGGCGAGGGCGATAACATTCACTCGGCACCGTGGTCAGGGCCGCCCCGCGGTGTGGTGGGCCGCTATCTGCGCGGGGGTGAGTGCGGTGGAGTAGGCGGCGGCGTACCTCATCCTGCCTGTGAAGGCATGGTTGGACGGTTCGTTGGGGCCCCAGCCGGCGAGGTTGTTGTAGCCGATGCGCCAGAACCCGCTGAACGTTTCGCCGGTGGTGGTGGCGGGGTCCTGCGCGGCGAGCTGGCCGTCGACATAGAGTTTCATCCCGGCCGGAGACAGGGTCGCTGCGACGTGGTGGGGTGCCCCGTCGTTGTAGCTGCCGGGGGTGGTGATGACTTTCACGGTGCCGGGGTAGACGCCGAAGACGAGCTGGCCGGCGTTGTTCATGAAGATGTGCCGGTCATAGGTCGTGGAGGTTCCGGTGGCGGTGTTGCCCCAGCCGATCAGCCGCCCGCCCGGGGTGGTGGTCCTGAACCAGACCTCCAGGGTGAAGGTGTTTGTGGAGGCCCGGGCGATGGGGCCTCCTGCCGACACGTACGTTGATGTGCCGGTCAGGGCGTAGGATCCGCCGGCGTCCCGGGGGGTGCAGGGCCGGTTCGCTGAGGTGGTGTCGGAGCTCATGGTGCCGCGGTAGGTGCCGGGGTTGTTTTTGCCGGAGAAGTCCGCCGCCATGGCGGAGCCGGAGGGTTCGGCGAGGCGGTAGGCGAAAATTGCCGCAGCCTTGTCCGCTGCCATGGCGCCGTGGCAGGTGAAGTAGGGGGCCGTGCCTGCGGTGTTGGTGCTGTTCGTGACCCGTGCCTGATACCCGCCGGAGGTGGGAGGGGTGGCCAGCGCGGCCAGGCCGATCACCAGGGCCAGGGCGAGGGCGGCGGCGGGAAGGGCCGGGCGGAGCCGGGGTCCGCCCTGTTGCGTGGTCATCCGGGCACCCGGGCCGGTGTTTCCTGAGGGCCGCCGGAGCGCAGGCCCCGTCCGAGGACCCAGAAGACGGGCAGCAGGCAGAGGAGGGCGGTGATGATCCATCCCCACCAGGGCAGGTCGGCGGAGGAGGAGAGGTGGTAGTAGCCCTCGCCGTCGGTGGCGGTGAGTTCGCTGACCTGGCCGCTGGACAGCTCTGCCGTGGTGCCGTGCTCGGCCCGGACCGTGATCGGCAGCAGGCCGGTGGAGGCGACACTGGCCCGCGTCCCCGATTCGTCCGTGGTGACTCCGAGCAGGGTGAGGCCGATGAAGGGACGGAGCAGGATGACTGTGAGGGAAACGACGGCGCAGGCGCCGAAGAGCCGGACGGGTCCCTGCCACGGCCCGCGGATCCAGTACCTGGTCACGGCCCACACGGTCAGGCCTCCGGCCAGCAGCAGGGGCACGGCCTTGACCAGCCATCCCCAGCCGGGCAGGAGCGTGGCCACCCCGAGAATATTCAGCGGGGTCAGGACCCAGGGGTCGTCGGTTCCGTTGATGTCCCCGCGGGTGGTGATGCCCCCGGCCTCGTCGATCCCGGCGATGCGGTGGGTGTAGACCGTTCCGGGCCGCCCGGGCGGGGTGAAGGTGATGACTTCCCCGGTGTGCAGCGCGGACGCGGGCACGGGTTCGGACAGGACCAGGGAACCGACGGGTGCGCTCTGGCCCATGGAGGGGGTGGAGACAACGAACCAGCGCCAGCCGGCCAGAAAGAACAGGACCGCCACGATTACGAGCCCCGCTGCCAGCAGGGCGGCGGCGGGCAGGGCCATGCCGCGGACCCGTCGCCATGCCGGAGTCGCCATGGGGTTTCCTTTCCGTGCGGGGACGCGGGGCGGTGCCTGCGCCGGCATGACGTCATCCGGCACAGGCACCGCACCGTGTGTTTTTAGCTGGCGAAGGCCCAGGTGAGCGGCAGTGATGCGGCCAGGCCCTGGTAGGTGTTGTCTGCCGTCGTGTCGAGGGTGACCTTGATGGTGACCGGGACGCTCACGCCGGCGGCCGGGGCCGGGGTGATGCTGATCGCGGGCGCCCCGGCGAGGGTCGCGGCGGTGCCGTTGAAGATGGACGTGCCGCCGGCGGTGATGACGACCTTGAGCTTCGCGCACAGGTCCGTCGCGGTGCCGTTGACGGCGCCGTTGTTGGACTGGGCACACGCTGCGCCGGGGGTCAGGGTGAAGGTGCCGGCGTTGGCCGTGCCGATGTTTTTGATCGTGATGTCGGTGCTGACGACGTTGCCGGGCACCAGAACCGTGCTGCCGCCGAACTTGTTGATCGTCGCGCAGGTCGCGGTGTTCGTTCCGACGCCGCCGGCGCCGGAATTGGACGTGCAGGTGACGGGGGTGGTGCCGGTGGATTGTTCCTGCATCACCAGGGTGCCGGAGCCGGCGGTGTTGGCGCTGTTGGTGATGCTGGCGGCGAAACCGGAGAGCGTCCCGGTCAGTGTCAGGGACAGCAGTCCCGCGCCGGCGGCGGCGGCGATGAGAGCCAGCGGAGCGATGCGGCGGTTCTTCTTGGCGGGCATGGTGGAATCGTTCATGGCAGCTTCTTTCAGGAAGTCGTGATCAGACAGAAGGACCCCGCCGGGGCACCCTTGCGACGTGGTCCCCGGCCTGTCCATGGCGCACAGGTATCCGGTGATGGTTCACGAATATCCGCTGATGGCGGTCTAACCTGCGCCGTCCATGAATGCTCGGCCCGGTAACCGGGCCCGACGGCTGCACCGCTGGCGCCCGACGAACATTACCGGCCGGTAACCCCGTTGCCCAATTGGCTCGCCGCACCGGCACCGGACATATCCCACGGTCCCCGCCGGCAGACAGCCCTCCAGGCCGGCCTGCGGTCGGCACTGACCGCCCCGCACGATTCTGAACGGGGCTCCGCGGCCGCCACCGCCGCCTTGCTCAGCGATGACCACGGCATCATCCTGGCCCGCCGGATCCTGGACGCAGCCCGAGCCATGCGCGATTTGTGCGGAGGTCGCCGCTGAGCCGGGCTCCGCTCCCTTCCGGGGCACGGGATGGGGCAAATCGCCCGGCTGCTCACGGTTGTACGGAGTCAAAGAACCGGTACTCCGGGGGATCGGTCCGGGCCTCGTGTGCCTTGGCCTGGATGAAGTCACGGTCGTCCTGGGAGAGCACCGTCTCGCCGTGCCGGTCACCCTCGTCGGTTCCGCCGGTCTCCTTGCAGATGGTCGCTGTGATCGTGCGCGGCAGGATGAGGCATCCCGGGTGGTCGATGAGCCACTGCTGTGTGGCGTGATCGAGCCGGTCCCACTGGTCTTTGATGTTCATCCCCATGAATGCTGCCTTCCCGAGTGAACGCGTATTGAGGGCCCCGGCGTCGCGCCGGTACCCGGTGTGCGCTCAGGGTACGCCCCGCCGGCAGACGAAGGACAGGGCCGCGGGACGGAGCCGTGCACCGCGGCCCGTCGAACCGTCCCACCAAGGCACGCCGGCTGCGCACAGGCACCTGTTGCCTCATTGGGGACTAAAGATATCGGTCGTTTGTGAATCCGAGGATTCGTTGCCCAGGATCCTCTTTCCGGAAGATGTGCACGTGCGGATATCGTCGGGGTGGTGAGGGCTGAGCTCTCGCGCGCAGCCCCGTCGCTCCTGTCGGGGATTCGTTTCGATGGGAGTTCTATGTCTGGTGTTCAGGTCCATCCGGATGTCGCCATGGTGATGAGGGTTCTCGGCGGCCTCGGCCTCGCCTGTTCCCCCGCCAAAGTCGAGGCCGACAACGCTGAGTACGGTGCCGCGATCTCGGCAATCGGTCGGTCTCCGGTTCGCTTCAGGGTCGGAAAGCTGACCCCGACGAAGGTGGGCTTGTTCGTGACGGTGTGGCGGCGCTCTCTCGATGGGTCGACCGAACCTCTGCCTGCGGAGGAGGACCCCGACATGCTCGTGGTCTGCGTGGGGGAGGATTCCCGGGTCGGAGCATTCGCGTTTCCGAAGGCCGCGCTCGTCAAGCATGGCGTCGTGTCTGTTGGCGGGGCCGGAGGCAAGCGAGGATTCCGCGTCTATCCGCCATGGTCAGCAACGACGAATCGGCAGGCGAAAAAATCCCAGCAATGGCAGTGTAATTACTTCTTCGAGATGGCTGACGGATCCGCCATCGATGCGCAGCGAGCCATTCGACTCCTCGTTGAGGCCTAGCTAGGAGGAGCGCTGGGGAATAGCTGCGAGACGGAAACCAATCTTGTCCGGAGGGATCCATCTGGTGACCGGAAGCATGCCCACCGCGCCGCGCCGTTGACGCGATTTGTCAATCCCGTGACGGAGCGATAACGTGACCTCTGATCGCATGGGGGATCACTCTAACGTTCGGAGACCGTTGTGGCTCTCATTGACTATGTCCTGGCGCTGTGCGCACTGTTGGGCACACTGTTGATTCCCTTTCTTGCGATGTACCACGTGCTGCGCCGGAAGCGACGCGCAGTGCGGGTGACCGCCACGAGGAGTATCCGCCGCTAGCCATGCCCTATATAGATATCAACCCGCATAAGGGCCGCCCCAAATGGCAGGCCTATGCCATTCTGGCCGTGCTTCTGGTCCTCACCGGCGCCGTGGTGATTGCCGCGCTCACCCGCGGCTGACCTCGTAATTCTGCCCAGCGCCTAGACTTACTGATTGAATCAGTCCGTAAAGTGCCGCAGAAACCTTGTGCCGAAAGTCCTGGGGAGACAGACATGCCCGATCCGGCGGATCAGAACGCACGCCCCATCGCAGAAGATGCAGGGCTACCGCAACCGCCCCGGCGACGCCGTGACCTCCGTCGCGCCGACGGTGTGCTTTCGGATGCCCAGACAGGAACCATGCCAGCCGTAACGCCAGATCTTTCGAGCACCCCCGACGCCGGCACCCCGGTACCGCGCCGCAGTTCCTGGGCGGAGGCGGCGGCCGCCGCCGACCAAGCCAGTCCCGCGCCTTCCGCCCCCATCACCTCTGCCCCCATCACCTCTGTCCCGGCGCCCACCCGCCGGCCCGCCAGGCCGCCGGTGACCCCGCTGCCGCAGGCGACGCCGCAGGACGGGCAGCCGGCCGAGCCGGACTTTGGCACCCCCGCATTGGCGTACGACGGCGACGAAGCCGCGCCGCCGTCGTCGTACGTTCCTGAGGAAGCACCGGAGCCGGCACCGGCGTTCCGGCGCATCCGCCCCACCACCGCGGACATCATCGCCGACAGCCCCATGCCCGACTTCATCAGCTCCCCGGGCCTGTTCGTCAAGGAGCAGAAGCCCCGGCCGGTGGGCGGCGTCCGCGGCGCCCTCTACTCGCTCACGGGCGGGGCCTGGAACATGGGCCCGAGCGCCAAGCAACGCGAGGAAGACGAGCTGGGCCGCCGCATCTCCCGCCAGCTGCAGGGCAGCTACAACACGGCGGTGCTGAGCCTCAAGGGCGGCATCGGCAAAACCTCCACCACGGTGGGCGTGGGCCTGACGCTGGCCGAATTCCGCGGCGACCCGCCCTGCGCCATCGACGCCAACCCGGACTCCGGCGACCTCGTAGAGCGCGCCCTCGGCGAGGGCATCTACCAGCAGGCCAGCCCGCGCACCATCACCGACCTGCTGGCGAACATCGACGGCGTTGACTCGCTCACCGGGCTGGCCCGGTACATGCACCACGCCGGCCGGCTGCACCTGATCGCGGGGGAGCAGGACCCGGAGGTCTCCGACTCGCTCACGGCCGCCGAGTACCTGCGGATCCGCAAGCTCATCTCCAACTACTACTCCGTGGCCCTGACCGACTGCGGCACCGGCGTGACCCACAATGCGATGAGCGGGATCCTGCAGTCGGCGGACAACCTGATCATCGCCGCCGGCTATGCGGTGAGCGGGGCCAAGCGTGCCCGCAGCACCCTGCACTGGCTGGCGAGCCACGGGTACGAGGACCTGGCCCGGAACGCCGTGGTGGTCATCACCGACAAGGACGAGGTCTCCTCCCGCGTGGACAAGGACGCCATCGAGGAGCACTTGGCCGGGATCTGCCGCCAGCTCATCGCCGTCCCGCACGACCGCGGCGTGGCCGACGGTGACCTGGTAACCCTGGACGTCTTGAAGCCGGAGACGCGGCGGGCGTACAAGGAGATCGCGGCGTCGATCGTGGACGGGTACCGGTAGCTTCTGTCTTGCCCCCGCCTCCCCAACTAGGTAGCGCTAACTGTCGTTATGAGGGCTCGAAACGACAGTTAGCGCTACCTACTTTTGGGTGGGCAACAATCTTGACTGAACGCACCGTGCCATCTTTGGCTGATCCTGAGCATCGGTCACTAGCGTCAGCGCATCAGCCATATGAAAGGTGCGTCAACGATGACCATTCTTGAATACCTCACAGGCCTGGCAATCATCCTCGGGTCCCTTATGGGCACCATGGGACTCTCCGCAGCGGTCATGCGTCACCGGCAGCGCCTCTAGGCAACTGGACGCCTGGTTTCCAGCCAGTCGTGGTATGTCTGGCGTCCGACGGCGGAGCCGGCCGCCGGGACCAGGTCACCGCGACGCATGGCTTGACCCATGGCGCCGGGTGCCGGTACCTTCACGACCAGCTTCCGCTGCCCGGATTTCCGCAAGTATTTGTGGACCAGATCCGCGAGCTGCTCACGACGGGGCCCGCCAAGATCAGCAACCCGTCCGCGGGGTCCCTGCTCTGCCGCGTCCACCAACGCCTCAGCCACTTCCCGCGCTGCGACCGGCTGAGTGATCATCTGAGGAACCAGGACCACCGGGCCAATCGACGCGGCGCTGATGGCCATGGGCACAAACTCGTGGAACTGAGTGGACCGCAGGATGGTCCACGGCACTTCTCCGTGCCGGACGGTATCCTCCTGCGCGAGCTTCCCGGCGTACAGCCCCGACGCAGCCCTGTCGATGCCTACGATCGAGAGCGCAATATGGTGCCTGCACTGAACCGCCACTT
The DNA here is from genome assembly GCF_023913815.1 of Pseudarthrobacter cellobiosi. Lineage (NCBI taxonomy): Bacteria > Bacillati > Actinomycetota > Actinomycetes > Micrococcales > Micrococcaceae > Pseudarthrobacter > Pseudarthrobacter cellobiosi. The sequence continues at coordinate 231,207 of NZ_JAMXBK010000028.1, read as the reverse complement.
CGGCTGCGAGCAGGTTCCGGGTGGCGGCAGTGAAAAAGTCCACGGCCTTCCTGGTGGAAAGCGTCTGGATTCCGGAGACATCAATAACGGTGTCCACACCGTGCAGGGCTTCGTGCAATCCGCGGCCCGTGGACAGGTCCACGCCTTCTGATCGTGTCAGGCTGGTGACCCGGTGTCCGCGGTCCCTGGCAATGGAGACGACATGTTGGCCAACGGTCCCGGTACCTCCTGGAACGGCAATGTACATGCTCAGATCTTATGGCCAATGGTCAGCGGCACTGAAGACAGGTAGCCGCTACTCGTGTGCGCGTGTGCTGTACATCCCTAGTCTCGGACCATGGAGCGAGGAAATTACCGAAGAGTGCGGCGGCGCGGGCGGGCACGGCCTACCGAACGAGAGATCCAGGGGCTCGTTGCCCTGATCGGTGACTTGGGCCCAGAGGCGGTCAGCCGGAAGGTTGCCGTTGTCGCGCCCGTCTCCGGATTCGGCCTCTTGCGTGAATCGCTGCGGAAGGTCCTGAACAAGGGATCCGGCATTCGCTGACAGCCGGGGTGAAGTCGGTTACTGACAGGCTCAACCACGGGATCCGTCAGAAGTCCCGGTGAATTGCGTGTGACAAAAGTTGTCTGGTGGCTGAAGTGGGGGCGTCCTGTTGTGGATGGCCGGGTAGGCGCTTGGGGTGTGCGCGACATATCTGAGTTCAAATGTTGCGCACATCACATTCGTTGCCTACTCTGGATGAGGCTGCAGAGGCGCGGCCATTGGCTGCAGCGTCGCGGCCTCCCCGGCTGCAGCGTCGCAGCCAAGCAAGGAAGGCATGATCATCTTGTCCGAAAAGCTCAGCATTCTCGTCCGTATAGATCTCGACCACGCGAAGGCCCAGGTCCTCGCCAAGGGCCACGTCACCGTTCACAGCATCCAGGCCCTCTATGTGGTGGTGAAACGCGCAAACGCTTTGAAGCACAACCTGGACCTGGAATTGGACGTGCGCAACGCCCGCGTGGATCCCGAAGCCCTGCGGCAGCTTCAGGTCTGCTCCGAGACCCATCACCTGCCCGCCAGGATTGACCCGCAGCAGACGCACTGCACGCTGAGCATCCTCCCGCCCCGCCGCGTCACCGCCAAAGCTGCCGAGTTCAGCCACGCCGCAGCCTGACCCACGCCCTTAGCGCGAACTCCCTTTAGCACGCCCTCTTCTTAGCGCGAACGGGCGCCACAACGCGCTTGAAGGAGGGCCGCCGTCGGGGGTTATCCGACGGCGGGAATCCCGCCAGCCAGCTCCGCCGCCGCCGCGAGGGCCCAGCGGTCGCTCTCCGGCTCGAAGAAGACCACCATGGATGAATCGGCTTCGCGGGCCTCGTCGAGGGCGAACAGCAGGGCATCCTCCAGATGCTGCGCGTGTTCCAGCCGTTCGGGAAGCGTGCCCGGAAGACCGCCGTCGTCAATGACGACGTGGGCCTTGCCGTCCACGATGACCTTCAGCGCAAAACCCTGGTCCTCATGAAGGGACCCCCGGGTGGATGCGATTTCCGTGACTTTGTCGGCCCGGACCAAACCGTTGTTGATGGTGCGGATCCACACTTCACCCATGAGACCTCCTTGGCTGAGAGGGGCAGGCGGAAGCGCCCCACAAGGCAAACGTTAGTCCTCGCGGGGCCGCTTGTGACCCCCTAAAAGCTGGCGAATTTCCCGCGGCATAAGATAAATCTGATGACTTCGCCAGGAACCCCACAGCCGTTCAACTTCCGAAGCATCGCCATACCCGCGTTCGGACCGGCGCTGCTGTTCTGCATCGGCGAAGGCGCGGTCCTCCCGGTGGTGGTCCTCTCCGCCCGTGACCTCGGCGCCTCGGTGGCGGTCTCCGCTCTGATCGTCACGCTGATCGGGCTCGGCTCGTGGTTTTTCAACCTGCCGGCCTCCCTCATCACCCTCAAGTTCGGCGAACGCTGGTCCATCGTCGGCGCCGCGGCTGTGGGTGCCCTGGCGCTCGCGGCCGCCGCCATGTCATCCATGATTCCCAATGGACTGTGGCTGCTCGCGGTGGCGATGGCCGTCGTCGGGATGGCCGCCAGTGTCTTCAGCCTGGCGCGGCAGAAGTACCTCACCGAGGCGGTGCCCGTCCAGTTCCGGGCGCGGGCGCTGTCGACGCTGGGCGGGGTCAGCCGGATCGGCGTCTTCATCGGGCCGTTCATAGGCGCCGGCGTGATGCAGTTCGCCGGGATCGCCGGAGCGTACTGGGTGGGGGTGGTGGGCATGGCGGCCGCCGCCGTTTTGGCGGTAACCATCCCGGACCTGGTGGTCCCGCCAGCGCCCGACGGCGGCCACAAGGGTCCGGAGCCGACGCTGCGGAATGTGGCGGTTTCGCATGCCCGCGTGTTCCTGACGCTGGGGGTGGGGGTCCTGCTGCTGAGTGCGCTGCGCGCGTCCCGCCAGGTGGTGATCCCGCTGTGGGCGGACCATCTGGGCATGGATCCGGCCCAGGCTTCCGTAATTTACGGGCTGTCCGGGGCGATCGACATGCTGGTGTTTTACCCGGCCGGCAAGGTAATGGACCGCCGCGGCAGGCTGTTCGTGGCCATCCCGTCCACCATCATCATGGGCATCGCGATGCTGCTCATTCCCATGTCTGCGTCCTTTGGCGGGCTGCTGCTGGCGTCGCTGCTGATCGGCTTCGGGAACGGCATCAGCTCCGGACTGATCATGACCCTCGGCGCAGACTTCTCGCCCGACCGCGGACGCGGCCAGTTCCTGGGGCTGTGGCGGTTCATCGCCGATGCGGGATCAACCGGCGGGCCCGTCCTGCTCTCCGGGGTGACGGCGCTGGCCACCCTGGGTGCGGGAGTCTCGGCCACCGGTCTGCTGGGGTTTGCTGCAGCTGGTGTGTTCGCCGTTGTGCTTCCGCGGTTGCGGCACCGGCGGAACTACTGACCCTCTCTCCTTCGCTGGATCCACGATGTCCTTCCCCGAAGCTGCTGACCGGTGCATTCGGCATCATTATCACTACCGGCCAGGTGTCACACTCACCAGCTTTAAAGACCGGTCACTCTCCGCGGCCAGCCAGGCGGGCCTGGTGAACAACCTCAACGACGGCCTCGCCTGGGGCCTCTTTCCGGTCTTGTTCGTCAGCTTCGGGCGGGCCTGGCAATTGTTGCGGCAGCCCACAGCTTCGGGCCCTGGCTCGTCGCCGCAGTCCTCCTGGGACTCGGAACGGCCATGGTCTACCCCGCCCTCCTGGCCGCAATCGGCGACGTCGCACACCCAACCTGGCGGGCCCGCTCTGTCGGGGTCTACCGGCTCTGGCGTGATGGCGGCTTCGCCATCGGGGCGCTCCTGTCCGGTCTCCTCGCTGATCTGTATGGGATTCCCGCAGCCATCGCCGCCGTCGCCGCACTCACCGCCGCATCCGGTTCAGTCGTCGCCGTCCGAATGCGCGCCAACGATCATACGACGAGGTAGAAACTGCCCTTCGCCTAGTACAGCAGCCCACACGATCCCGCATGGACGCATAACAGTCAGAGGACACAGTCCATCGGCAGTCACGACACATATCGACAGCACAACGCCGCCACGCACCGCCAAAATCCACAGCCAGAACCCGGCCCAGGACGCTGGCGGCCGCATAGCCCCAGCATCTGCCTATGGAGAGGCGGTCAGATGCACGACGGAATCGGGACTGTGCTCTGCATTGCTTGCGGCAGACCCTGCCACTTCTTCCTCCACGAGGGTGTTAATCCCGTTCAAAATCCCGCACAAATGGTGCCAATGCCAAAGCCGTTGACACCCTTCCCCGCCCGGCGTGTACTTGAATCGGCGTCTGCATTAACTGAAGCCAAGCCACAGAGCGGCCCGACCTTTCCGTTCGGCCGGCCATAGACGGAGGTCTAAAAATGGGACAAGCACGCGATGCAATGGACCGCTTAACCACTGCCATGACGGCGAGGGACAAAGAGACACAGGCAGCGTGTTACTCAGCTAATGCGGTGGCCTTCACGCCCGAGGAGGGCAAGCTCGTCGGGCCCGAAGCCATCAGCAACTACCTGTCGCAATTCGGGGAATCGTTCCCGGATATCACCTATGAGTACGCGCAAAGGTACGAGGCTGGAAATGTGGCGATCGATGAGGGCTTTGTCGTCGGAACCAACACAGGACCGCTGACCACGCCGTCCGGCGAAAGCCTGCCTCCCACCGGAAAGAGCATCCGAGTGAGGAGCTGCGACGTCGCCCACGTCGAAGATGGCCTGATCACAGCCCACCACTTCTACTTTGACCAGATGGAGTTCCTCGGACAACTCGGACTGCTTCCGGAATCCCTGTCCAAGCCCTGAACCCGCAGGATAGAGGCCCGAGGATGCGTAGGGTACAAGGGATTCGACTACCGTGCAGGTCCATCCCAAGGCTGGAACCTTGCACACTTCATGCTCCTCGTCGCGATCAACGCACTGGTTTTGGGTGATAGTTCTGCATGGTGACTAATTCCCGGGCGGTCCAGCCGGCCGCGCATCTTCCGGCTATTTCGACCACAGGACCATCCCGCCCGGCTGGCGCGACGGGCGCTGCCCGCCCGTCAGTGGAGATACGGTGACGGCCCCCTCTGGAGGCTCCCTGGTCCGGCGGGGGAAGGAGTTTTACGACAACCTCCCGCTGCCGCTTCCTGTTGTGGCCGCGATTGTCCTGGATCTCCTCCTTGCCCGGCTCCGTCCGGTACCGGTTCCCGGTTCCCCCTCCCTCCACCGGATGGCGGGGGCGGGACTGCTGCTCGCCGGCGTCGGCCTTAATCTTTGGGCTCTGGCTGAACGGCGGCACCGCACGGCGGGTCCATTCGCGCTGGAGCGGCCGGAGGAGCTGGTCACCACGGGTCCCTATGCAATCACCCGTCATCCCATGTACGTCGGCTGGTGGCTCATCCAACTGGGAGCAGGAACCTTGGCCGGTTCATCCTGGGTCCTCGCGACGCTGCCGGCCGAATTGATAGTGGAACACCGGGGTGTCCTGGGTGAAGAGGCCATGCTGACCGAGCTCTTCGGCCGATCCTACCTCGATTACGCGGAAAGGGTTCCACGCTACCTAGGATCCCCCTTCCGGGCACAGACTTGGTTCGATTGGGGAATGGAACTCTGCAAAGCACTAGACGCACATCAATTACGTGGATTACAGCACGCGGTACTAGACCAAACAGGAACTCGGAACGTTCGGCGGGTACTGGTTATTGCAAGACAATACCTGCAGCGGGGTGAAATTCTTTCCCTGGCGACAGCGCAGGCCACCCCTCCGCGCGCGGTCTCAGCCACGGGCATACTGGGGTTCGCCGCGGCTGGCGTGTTCGCCGTCGTGCTTCCGCGGCTGCGGCACCGGCGGAATTACTAACTTTGATCGACTATCGGCGACAGTAGATGCGTCGTAGCGGAAGAAACTTCAGGTCAGGCAGAACCAAAGTTGATCACATCGCCGTGGAGACCGGGACTGCTGGCCGTAAGCTGACAGTCCGACTTGATGCCGTTGACGGTCAGGCCGGTGAACGTACCCGAACCGGCCTGGCTGGGAGTCGGGATAGCCACAGTGCACTTGTTCTGGGGACCTGTAGGCGGTTGACCTGTGGACGTGAGCGTAACTGTCGCTGTGCTTTGAGTTTGGTTTTCGAAGGCATCAAGAATTGAGACGGTGACGCTGAACCCGTTCTTCGGGACCGGAGCGCCGATGGGACTGAACTTCAGCCGGCTGGGCGCCCTGCAACCGAGCTGGTGACCGTGAAGTTCTCCGCGACACCAGCGGCGGTCGTCGTCGTGTTGCTGGTTCCCGCAGCCGACCAGTAAGCGAAGGCTGCGCCGCCGCCGATGGCCAGCATTGCGGCGGTGGTGATGATGATGCGCTTCTTGCGTCCGATTACTTTGCTCATGTGAGACCCCTAAGAATTTGTGCGGTATTCCGCCGACCTTGCGAGCCCCCAGGCCCTGATATGAATACCTTCCCGGACCAGACGCAACTTACACCGGGTAATTCCTCAAGATTTTTGTCAGCTGAGATTAGCTGCGGCATCGGCGGATCCACAAACGCCCTGCGCGAGATGGCATTTCGCGCCCGGCTTACCCGTTGCCAAAGGAACGCGAAAGGATCACCCTGAAGTAGGCCACGTTTGACGTGTTGAGTGTGGAGGTCAGGGCGATGAGCACCACTTCAGATGACCTGTTTCCGGCAACACCGGAGGCAGAGACCCACGAACTCAAACGGGTCATGGGCCCCAAGCTCCTCCTGCTGTTCATCGTTGGCGACATCCTCGGCGCCGGCGTGTACGCAGTCACCGGAACCATGGCCGGGACGGTGGGCGGCATCGTCTGGTTGCCCTTCCTGCTAGCGTTCGTCGTCGCGACGCTGACCGCGTTCTCCTACCTCGAGCTCGTCACGCAGTACCCGCAGGCGGCAGGGGCAGCGCTCTATACGCACAAGGCGTTCGGCATCCACTTCGTCACGTTCCTCGTGGCATTCGCCGTGGTTTGCTCCGGCATCACCAGCGCCTCAACCTCCGCGAACGTCCTCGCCCAGAACTTCTTCGGCGGCCTGAGGATCAACGGCTGGATGGAGATGCCCGCCCAGGGCGTGATCACCGCCGTGGCCATGGGTTTCATGGTCTTGCTGGCCGCGATCAACCTGCGCGGGGTGGGGGAGAGCGTGAAGTTTAACGTGGTCCTCACACTGGTGGAGGTAGTCGCGCTGTCCATCGTGATCGGCGTCGGCTTCTACGTAATGACGCAGGGCACCGGGAACGTGGGCGAAGTCTTCGTCTTCAACGATTACCAGGACAAGGGCCTGTTCCTGGCAGTCACAGCAGCGACCTCCATCGCCTTCTTTGCCATGGTTGGCTTTGAGGATTCGGTGAACATGGTGGAGGAGACCAAGCACCCCGAGAAGATTTTCCCGCGGACCATGCTGACCGGCCTTGGCATCGCCGTGATCCTCTACATGCTGGTGGCCGTATCCGTTGTCAGCGTGCTGTCGCCCACCGAGCTGGAGAACATCCGCGAGGCTGAAGGCGCCGCGCTGCTCGAAGTGGTACACAAGGGCTCGCCGGACTTCCCCATCGACAGGGTCTTCCCGTTCCTCGCGGTGTTCGCCGTTGCCAACACCGCGCTGATCAACATGCTGATGGCGAGCCGGCTGATCTACGGCATGGCACGCCAGAACGTCCTGCCGCCTGCCCTGGGGAAGGTCCTGCCGGGCCGCCGCACCCCGTGGGCCGGCATCCTGTTCTCCACCGTCCTCGCGCTCGGGCTGATCTGGTACGTCACCAGCGACCCCAAGAGCAACATCGTGGCCAACCTTTCCGGCACCACGGCGTTCCTGCTGCTGTGCGTCTTCACCGTGGTGAACGTGGCCTGCCTGGTGATTCGCGGCAAGCGCGACCTCAACCGCAAGGTGTTCTTCACCTCGCCCGGGCAGCTGCCGCTGCTCGCCGCCCTGCTGTGCGCCTTCCTCGCCGGGCCGTGGGTGGGCCGCAACGTCATCCAGTACCAGATCGCCGGCGGTCTGATGGCGATCGGGGTGGTGCTCTGGTTTATCACCTGGCTGATCAACAGGCGGACGAGCAGGGCGGAAGGCGAGCCGGTAGGGACCCAGAACATCGGCAAGGATGGCACTTAGGCGCTGCTAACGGTGCCCGACGGCGGCTGGCGCGCTCAGCGCCTTGGCGAGTCCCGCCGTCGTACTTTCCAAAGCGTCCGACGACGGCGCCACTAGCCGATGATGGGGCGTTCCTCCGGCAGGCTGTAAAGGCGGGGCCGGGAGGACAAGGCGAGAGCGGACGCGACCGTCACTGTCCCGATTCTGCCGAGGAACATCAGAGCCATGAGCACCCATTCCGCCGCCGGCGGGAGGTTGTAGGTGATGCCGGTGCTCATCCCGACGGTGGCGAACGCGGAGATGGCTTCGAACAGCACCTTTTCCAGGCTGTAGTCGGTGACCATCAGCAGCGCCAGCGTGCCCGCCACCACCGCTGCCACCCCGAGCAGCGCGACGGACAGGGCCTGGCGCTGGGACGAAGCGCTAATGGAACGGTGGGCAATGGTCACCTCGTCCCGGCCGCGGACCTCGTTCCAGATGGAGAAGCCGAGGACCAGGAACGTGGTGATCTTGATGCCGCCTGCGGTGCCGGCGCTGCCGCCGCCAATGAACATCAGGATGTTGGTGACCATGAGGGCCTCCGGTGATGCCGCGCCGTAGTCGATGCTGTTGAAGCCGGCAGTGCGGGGGAAGACGCCGCCGGCCAGGGAACCCAGCAGCTTCCCGGTCAGGGACAGGCCGCCGAGTGTTTCGTCCCTGTTCCATTCGAACGCGGCGAAAAGCGTGACGCCAAGCACCAGGAGCAGCAGCGTGCCGTAGATGGTGAGGCGGAGGTGGACGCTCCAGTTCCGGGCCGTGACGTTTCCCCGGAGCAGTTGGATGATCACCGGGAATCCGAGGCCGCCTGCGATGATCGACAGGCAGATGGGGACGATGATCCAGGGATCCTCCGCGAAGCCGATGAGGTTGTCGCTGTAGAGCGCGAACCCGGCGTTGTTGAACGACGAGACGGCGTGGAACACACCGTGCCACAGCGCAGTGCCGGGGTTCTGGTCGTAGGCCAGCCAGAAGCGTCCGGTCAGCACCGCCGCGGTGGCTGCTTCGATGCCCACCATGAGCCTGGCCACGCGGAGCAGCACGGCGCTGACGTCGCCTAGGTTGAGCGTGTGCGTTTCGGACTGCGCCACGAGCTGGCCGCGGAGGCCGATGCTTTTGCGGACCAGCAGGGCCAGGAGCGTCGCCAGCGTCATGATGCCGAACCCGCCCACCTGGATCAGTCCCAGAATCACGGTCTGCCCGAAAGGGGTCCAGTACGTGGCCGTGTCCACGGTGATCAGCCCGGTAACGCAGACAGCCGACACGGACGTGAACAGGGCGGCCATCAGGGGGTCGGCCGAAGGCTCGCTGCCGGTCCGGGCCAGCGGCAGCATCAGCAGCGATGCTCCCAGGATGATGACTGCCAGGAACGCCAGGGGGACCGAGCGGACCGGGTGCAGGAGGGCCCGACGGATGGCACTCTCCCTGCGGGCCCTGGCCGATTTGGCTGTTTTGGCTGCCTTGCCTTTCCACCGTCCCGGGACGGGTCCCTTCACCCCGGCGGTGTCGCCACGTGCGGTCATTGGACTGCCCGTCAGCCCACGTGGATGCCGGGGCGGCGGACAGGATCCGGTTCGTTTTCCCTGATGATTTCGCGGACCACGGGGGCGGTGTCGCCCCGTCCCAGCAGCAGGTAGCGCATGAGGTGAGCCAGGGGGTTGCCTTCAGCCCACTCGAAGTACGCGTGCGGCCGGACACCGGTGGCGTCGCGGAGGGCCAGCAGGATGGCGGCGATGGCGTTGGGTGCGGCCGGGCTTTCGGCGCGGAGCACGCGGTGTCCGTCCACTTCGATTCCGCGTACCTCAAGGACGTCGCTGAATCCCGAGGGGTCGGTGACCTCGATTTCAAGGAAGATCACATCGGCGGTGCCGGGCACGGGGTTGTTCTCCCGCTGCTCGGCTTCCTTCTCACGGTATTCTGCGGCGTCGCGGGCCTGCGGGCGGTTCGCGATCAGGTTTATCCGCCCGTCAAAGTCCAGGGTGTCGGTGATGAAGCGGCGGGCTTCGTCGTCGAATTCGATGTTGTGGACCCGGAGTTCGGTGGTGCGGCTGACCCGGGAGACGAGTGAGACCACAATGATGCCCAGGATGAAGAAGCCGGATATTGCAATGCCGTCCGGCTTGGCGATGACGTTGGCCCCCAGCGCATAGAGCAGGATCAGGGTCAGGATGGTGAAGCCGACGGCGGCGCGCCGCCTCTTGTTGCGGGCGGCGGAGATGCTGACCGCAACGGCGCCGGAGACCATCATGGCCAGGATGCCGGTGGCGTACGCGCCGGCCTGGGCGTTGACGTCGGCGTTGAAGCCGATGGTGATCAGGATGCTGATGGCGGTGTACACCAGCACCACCGGGCGCACGGCCCGGGACCAGTCCGGGGCCATGCCGTAGGACGGCAGGTAGCGGGGAACGATGTTGATCAGCCCTGCCATGGCGGAGGCGCCGGCGAACCACAGGATCAGGATGCTGCTGATGTCGTAGACGGAGCCGAAGCCGGTGCCGAGCAGCTCGTGGGCCAGGTAGGCCAGGGCGCGGCCGTTGGCCTCGCCGCCTGCCTGGAAGGCCTCGGCGGGGATCAGTACGGTCGTCACGAAACTGCTGCCCAGGAGGTACACGCTCATGATCAGGGCGGCGGTGGTGAGGAGTTTCCGGGTGTTGCGGACGCGGGTGGCCAGGCGTTCCTCGGCCGTGGCGCCGTCGGCCGCGACCAGTGGCATCATGCTGACGCCGGTCTCGAAACCTGACAGGCCCAGGACCAGCAGCGGGAAGGCGAGCAGGGCGGGTCCGGCGATATCGCCGAAGCCGGTCCCGGAGGAGGTGAGCGCCGCGGTCCAGTCAGCCATGGCACCGGGCTGGGTGACGGCGTCGTACAGTCCCACTCCGATGATGACGGCGTTCAGCACGAGGAAGATGGCGACGAGGGGGATGGCGACGGCCACCGCTTCGGAGAAGCCGAGCAGGAACACCCCGCCCAGAATGAGCAGGAGGACCACGGTGATGACAACCGCCTGGCCTTCGAGGAAGTGCGGCAGGTAGGGGTTCTCCAGCATATGGACGGTGGCGTCGGCGGCGGAGAGGGTGATGGTGATGATCCAGGACGTGGCGACGAAGCCGAGCAGGATGAGCACAAAGATCTTGCCGCGCCAGAACGGCAGGAGCTTTTCCAGCATGGCCACCGATCCCTGTCCGTGCGGGCTTTCTTGCGCCACCCGTCGGTACATCGGCAGCATGCCCAGCAGGGTGAGGCCGACGATCAGCAGGGTGGCCAGCGGGGAGAGCGCCCCGGCGGCGAGGGCGGCGATGCCGGGCAGGTAGGAGAGGGTGGAGAAGTAGTCCACCCCGGTCAGGCACATGACCTTCCACCAGCTCTGGGTGGGGGCCTGGTTCTCCGCAGTTTCCGGGCCCACCGGCTGGTGGACGGTGTGTTCGAGCAGCCACCGGGTGAGCCGGTTTCCGGGTCCGCCGTCGCGTTCGGGATTGGGAACGCTGGCGGGAATGGAGAAACGGGTGGGTGCAGTCAACGGGTTACTTTCTTTACCCCGCGCAGGCGGGATTGGGGTGAATAACCAACGGAGCGTAGCACCGCGCCAGGGGCCCTCAGCGGGCAAACCCGGGATCTTAACGTATCCTTAACGCCTGCCCGACACGTTCGTTATGACTGCACACTAAGGCTGGAATCTGTAGCCGATGCCAGCTTCGGTGAGGAGATGACGGGGGTTTCCGGTGTCGGGTTCGAGTTTGCGGCGGAGCTGGGCCATGCTGTTTGCCCAACGTCCGGTCGGCAGCGACATTTGGATCGCGCTCGCCTGGTGCGTCGGCATCCTCGTCCTCGCCTACGTCTTCGCCATGGTGGTCTACCGGCGCAAGATCACCTGACGCCGTATGTTCCGCGACTGACGATGCTGATGCGAGTCACTTTGAGAGTCAGAACGGGCGACGGCGGGCTTAGCGCCCCGGCGCGTCCCGCCGTCCTGCGGCATATGCGAACAGTGACGTGGTGGCCACGGTGGCCAGGTACCCGGCGATCACGATGAGCGAGATCCCGGCCCAGAAGTAGTTGGTGGTGCTGCCCTCCTGGAGCGGGCCCGGGGCGATCTTGGCCAGCGAATACACCGCCACCCCCGCCGACGCCAGCCCGATCACCACCGGCAGCGTGAGCCAGATTTTCGCCGAGCCCACGTGCTTGCCGAGGCCGTCCCACACGTTCCACGCGGCGCCATTCCGCATGATCAGCCAGCCGGCGGGGATCATAAATGCGCCCACCAGGAGGAAGGCCGCGACGACGTCGGCCGGGCGGTGCCACTGGTTGATCAGCGTGGACACCCCGGAAGCGATCGCGAACGTGCCGCCCACAAAACCGGCAAGCGGACGCCACCGCGGCGACGCCATCAGGAACACCGCCGCCGCAGCTGATGCCGCCAGCGTGGTGTGCCCGGACGGCAGCGAGTTCAGTTCGAGAGTCACCACACCCTTGTCCGGGCGCGTGGGCAGCACTTCCTTCAGGACCTGCGTGGCGATATTCGCGCCGATGCACGCGGCTACGGCAATCCCGGCAGCCGTCCACCGCCGTCGGATCACCGTGACAAACAGGACCACGACGGCGGCCACCACCAGTGAGATGGTGGGCAGCCAGTCCAGGAACTCGGTGGCCGCCTTGCCGGCGGGTCCGTGGATGTCTACGGCCTCAACCAGCGCGGATTCATCGATGAACTGGCCTGTGCTGGTCTGGACGAAGTAGTAGTACGTGGCGATCAGGCCCACAACGCAGGCGAGCCAGGCGAACGCGAACATAAAGCCGGAGCCCGGGGTGGGGCGGGCAGGGGTCCGCGGTGGTGCCTGGCGTGGAATGGTCATCGGTTAAGGGTGTCACAAAAAACTGGGAGGACCCGCACGGTTGTTTTGTGGCCCGGGCTGACCGAATTGCGTAACTTTTGGGCGTGCGCCGAGGCTGGCCAGCGTCAACGCCAGCAACCCGAATGTGACACTTGACACGTGTTAGGTCGGCGCCATAAGCTACCTCACACGTGTTAGGAAGGAAATTGACATGACCGGTGCCACAACTGGCCGCCTGCGTGAATTCTCGCGCCGGACCGCCCTGGGTGCCTTGGGAGCAGGAATTGTGGGAGCAACCGTGGCGTCGTGGCCCCGGCTCTCCGGAACCGATATTCCCGGGCGGGGCGACAACAGCCTCAGCATTGCCATCATGGGTACCGCCGCCGATGCCGCCGCGCGCCAGCGTGCCATCGACGCGTTCACCCGACTCCACCCGGACATTCGGGTCAAGGTCCAGGCCATCCAGGCCGTGGACTGGAAAGACTTCTTCACCAAGATCCTCACCATGGTGGCCGCCGGCACCCCGCCGGACGTCGTCTACGTAGCCACCGAGGGCGCGCAGCTCTTCGCGGACAAGCTGGCCCACCCGCTGGACGAATACCTGCGCCGCGACGCCGCGGACATGGCCGAGTTCTTCGACGACGTCCACCCCAGCCTCGTGGAGGCCTTTATGTACAAGGGCAGCCTCTTCCAGCTCCCCATGGACTGGAACGCCGCCAACATGTACTACAACACCACCGCCTTCGCGCAGGCAGGGCTGGAACGCCCGGCGGACGACTGGACCAACGTGGACTTCCGCAACAGCCTCGCCGCGATGCGCAAGGCCCGGCCGTCCGACTTCACCCCGTACTACTGGACCAACCGGCTCTTCGGCGGCGTGGTGCCCTGGCTCTACGCCAACGACACCAGCTTCCTGAAGGAAACCCGGTCCGCCGGCGGGAACTGGCTCTGGGACTCCTTCTACGCCAACGATCCCTCCCGCGGTCTTCACTCCGGCGGCTACCAATGGCTGGAACCCAACGCCGACGACCCCCGCGTGTTCGAGACCTTCGACTACCTCCGCGGCCTGGTCAAGGACGGCCTCGGCGTCCGGCCCGAAGAAGGCGGCGGCAGCTCCCTGGTGGGACTCTTCGCCTCCAACCGGATCGGCACGACCCCGGCCGGCGGCTACTGGGTCCAGGGCCTGCACGAAGCCGGCATGAAGGAGAACGACTACGACGTTGCGTTCTTCCCCAAGTGGCGGACCCAGCGGCACCAGTTCGGCACGGCCGGCTACGCCATCATGAAGACCGCCAAGGACAAGGACGCCGCCTGGGAATGGATCAAGTTCAGTGCCAGCCGTGAAGCCATGGAACTGATTTTCCCCAACCCCATAACCACCCCGGCCCGCCGCTCGATGGTCAACGAGGCGCTGTATGCCGGTAAAGGCCCGGCGCATTGGAAGGTCTTCTACGACACGCTGGACAAGTACCCCACCACCGGCCCCATCCCGGCGCCGCCCCAGCAGGCCGCCGTCGAAACGGCCCTGATGAAAAACGTCTCGCTGGCCGTCAGCGGCGATGAGCGCCAGGTCAAGCAGGCCCTCGAGTCCATGCAGCGGGATCTTGAAATTGCCCTGAGGAGGCAGTCATGAGCACCACCATCCCTCGCCGGGATAGGCCGAAGCAGGCCGCCAAGGCCGCCAAGGCCGTCAAGCCCGGAACGCCCGCCACCGCGCACACCGCGTCCGGCCGGCACAGCCAGCGCTGGCTTGCCTGGATCTTCCTGGCCCCCACCATCGTGGGGATGGGCCTGTTCACGCTGGTGCCCATCGCGGCGTCGGTGGTCCTGGCGTTCTTCCGCTGGGACATCATCTCCGCCCCGACGTTCGTGGGCTTCGACAACTTCGCCGAAGTGGTCCAGGACCCCACGGTCCGGGTGTCCTTCCTGAACACCATCGTGTTTGTGATTGTGGCGGTGGCATTCCAGCTCGGCCTGGCCCTGGCGCTCGCCGTGATGGTGCAGGAGAAGATGCCTGCCTGGCTGCGGACCTTCTTCCGCTCGGCGTTCTTCTTCCCGCTGATCCTCTCCGCCGCCTCGGTGTCCATCTTTATGCGGTACCTCTTCAACGAGCAGTTCGGCGTGGTCAACTGGTTCCTGTCCCTCGCCGGCATCCCCGCGGTGCCGTGGCTGACCACCCCAGGCGGGTCCGCCGCCGTCGTCATCCTGGTATACGTGTGGCAGAACTTCGGGTTCTCCTTCCTGCTGTTCATCGGCGGGCTGGCGTCGATCCCCGTGGAAACCTATGAGGCCGCCTCGCTGGACGGCGCCACCGGCTGGCGCAAGCATGTCTACGTCACCCTGCCGCTGCTCAGCCCCACCACCCTGCTGGCGTCCGTGATGGCCATCATCAGCGCGCTCCAGGTGTTCGACCAGCCGTACGTCCTGACCCGCGGCGGGCCCGGGGACTCCACCCGCACCGCCGTGATGGTGATCTTCGAATCCGCGTTCCAGCGCCTGGAATTCGGCGAGGCCTCGGCCATCGGCGTGATCCTGACCCTCATCATCATGGCCATCACCGCCGCGCAGTTCCGGCTCAGCAAACGATTCGTCTTCTACCAGTAAGGCCAGCCATGACTACCACTACAGAGCGTGTATCCACCCGCACCCCTGCCGTGCCTGCCCGGTCCCGGCGGAAGCCGAACTGGAACCTGGTCCTCCGCATTGTCCTGCTGATGATCGCGGCCGTCCTGACCCTGGGCCCGGTGATGTGGACCCTGTCCACCTCGCTGCGGTCGCCGTCGGAATCGTTCAAGCTGCCGCCGTCGTTCTTTCCCTGGAATCCGGATTTCACGTCTTACGTGCAGGTCTTCCAGCAGCTGGACATCGTCCTCCTGGTGCTGAACAGCGCCCTGGTCACCGGGCTCATCGCGCTGGGACAGATGGTCACCGCCGCGATGGCCGGCTACGCGTTCGCCAACCTGAAGTTCCGCGGCCGCGGCGCCCTGTTCTCCATCGTGCTGGCCACCATGATGGTGCCGGTGCAGGTGACCATCGTGCCCGTGTTTATGCTGATCCGCGGCATGGGACTTTCGGACACCCTCCTGGCGCTGATCCTGCCGGCCATCCCGACGGCGTTCGGCACCTTCCTGATGCGGCAGTACTTCATGGGGTTGCCCACCGACCTCGCGGAAGCGGCGTCGATCGACGGCGCCACACCCTGGCGGACCTTCCGCTCGGTCTACGCGCCGCTGGCCATTCCGGGGATGGCGATCGTGGGCATCCTCGCCTTCAATTTCCACTGGAACGAGTTTTTCCGGCCGCTCATCATGACCATCTCGGAACAGAACTTCACCCTGCCGCTGGGCCTCGTGTCCCTGCAGGGCAACCTGGGCACGGGCAGCATCTCCGTGGTGCTGGCTGGCGTGGTCCTGTCCATGATCCCCGCCCTGGTGGTCTTCATCTTCGGCCAGCGCGCGCTGCAGGACGGCCTCACCGCCGGCAGCGGCAAATAACCCACACGTCTGAAAGGCTCACCGTCATGTCATCCCCGGACCTCGCCGCCACCGACTTCGCCCGCCTGGCCGCCGCCCACCCCGACCCCGCGTTCCCGCACTTCCACCCCCGCCCCGCCCAGGGCTGGATCAACGACCCCAATGGCATCAGCCACCTCAACGGCCGGTACCACGTCTTCTTCCAGTACAACCCTGCGTCCGCGCGGCACCACAAGATCGCGTGGGGCCACCTCAGCTCCGCGGACCTGGTCCGCTGGGAAGAGTACCCCGTGGCGCTCCGCCCCCAGAACGGCGGGCCGGACGAGTACGGCTGCTGGACCGGTGTGGTGACGGACGACGGCGGCGTCCCCACCGCCGCGTACTCCGGCGTCCGCGGCGACGGCGGACACTCCCAGGTGGTCATCTCCCACGGTTCAGCGGACCTCGTTTCCTGGGAACAGGACGGTCACGTCGCGGCGTCCATGCCGGCCGATCCTATGGTCACGGCGGTCCGCGACCCGTTCATCTTCCGCTTCAACGGCAAGCGCTACGCCATGCAGGGCGCCGGTCTGGCCTCCGGCCACGCGGCACTCCTGCTCTACACGGTGGAGGACCTGTCCGACTGGAAGTACCAGGGCATCTGGCTCACGTCGGAGAACCCGGTCGCTGCTGCCCACACGCCGGCCGAGATCTGGGAATGCCCGCAGCTGGTGCGGGTGCCGTCCGTTTCCTCCGTTGAATCCCCGTCCGGCGGCGACGCGTGGGTCATGATGTTTTCGCTGTGGCTCTCCGGCGACGACCACGAGCACGCCAACGGCGTAGGCCACCTCATCGGCTCCCTGGCCGAGGACCCTGCCACCGGGCTGCCGGTATTCTCCCCGGAGACCGGCGGAAAGTCCGACCTGGGCCGCGACTTCTACGCGCCGCAGATCGTGCAGCTGCAGGACGGCGCCGGTGCCGGTGCTCCCGGTGCTCCTGCTTCTTCCCCTGCTCTTGCTGCTCTCGCGGAGCCCAAAGCGCTGCTGTGGGGCTGGGCCAATGAAGGACCGGGACGGGACGGCCGCCGGGGCCGCAGCCAGGCCGAGATCGACGCCGCGGGCTGGGCCGGTGTGCTCACCCATCCGCGCCTGCTGTCCGTAGTGGACGGTGCCCTGGCCGTGGCACCCGCGCCGGAAGTGGATGCCTACCGTGGCGCGCAGCTGGCTTCGCAGGGTGCCGGGAGCGTTGAGCTGCCGGCGTATGCAGAGGCCGTTGTGAGCGGTGGGCCGGCGGCGCTGGCCGCGGACGCCGTCGTCGAACTTTCCCTGGTGGCCGATGGATCAACGGACTCCGGTCAAGTGGTGTTCAGCGGGGCGCTGGCGGCGGGGGAGGAGCTGCGCGTGTTTGTGGACGCGTCGCTGGTGGAGGTGTACCGGAGCGGGTCGGTGGCCACCACGCTGCGCGCCTATCCGGCGCCCGACGAGCGGTGGGTGCTGGGGCTTCCCGAGGGTACGGCTGCGGACGTCTGGAAGCTGGAACAGCCTCAGTAGCGAAGGGTTTCGCAAGGACTCCGGTCAAGCGCGAACGGACACTTGAGGCTCCACTAGCCGGGCCTCAAGTGTCCGTTCGCGCTATTCGTCTGTTCGCGCTGTTCGTCTGGCCGCGGTCAGGCCTGGCCGGCGGGGACCGGGCCGGTTGACTCGCGTACCACGAGCCGGCACGGGACCAGTGTCTGGCCGGGGCGGCCGTGTTCGGCGGGGGCGCCGTCGTCGTCGTTATCCTCCGGTTCCTCCGACAGTTCCCGGAGGAGCCCGGTCATGGCGGCGGCGCCCATCTCCCGCAGCGGGAGGGCCATGGTGGTGAGCGCCGGGACCATGGTGGACGCGATCCGGAATTCGTCGTCGTATCCCATGATGGAGAGATCCTGCGGGATTGCCAGGCCCAGCCGGTTGGCCGCGAGCACCACGCCGATGGCCAGGCGGTCGTTCGCGCACACGATCGCGGTGGGCCGTTCCGGCGCAGCCACGCCGTCCAGGAGCTTCATGGCGCCGTGGAACCCGGCGTCGATGTCCCAGCCCACCTGGAGGATCCGGCCCGGCCGAACCGGCAACCCGGCGGCCTCAAAGGCGTCCCGGTGACCCTGGATCCGGCGCGGGGCGGCGGGCGTGATGCTGTCGCCGGCGAGGAACGCGATGTCCCGGTGGCCAAGCTCCAGCAGGTGCGTTGCCGCCTCCCGGCCGCCGCGGACCTCATCCGGAATGACAGCGGGAACGCCGGCCTCGGGTCGGTCATCGAAGCAGTTGGCCAGCACCGACGGTACGCGCAGCATGTTGAGCGGGACGTGCAGGGGGCGCAGGCCCACGGTGACATACATCAGCCCATCCACCTGGCGGTCCAGCAGCGTGGCCACCGCACTTTCGTCACGGGTCTCGTCCAGCTCCGTATCCATCACCACGGTGACAAAACCCTGGGACCTGGCCACGGCGTCCGCGCCGGCGATGATATTGCCGTCGAACGGGCTGGTGACCACCTGGTCCGAGACGATCCCGATGATCCGCGACCGGCGGTTGCGCAGGCTCACGGCGATGGCGTTGGGCGTGTAGTTTAGGGTGGCCGCCG
This sequence comes from Pseudarthrobacter cellobiosi, assembly GCF_023913815.1. Classification (NCBI taxonomy): domain Bacteria; kingdom Bacillati; phylum Actinomycetota; class Actinomycetes; order Micrococcales; family Micrococcaceae; genus Pseudarthrobacter; species Pseudarthrobacter cellobiosi. Next base: position 212,659 of record NZ_JAMXBK010000028.1, on the reverse strand, counting down.
CTTCACGGATCCGGACCTGGCTCTCCTTGGCCACATTCCCGTCGCCGCGGCCGTTCAGGACCAGCGACACCGCGCTGCGGGACACCCCGGCGAGCTTGGCGACGTCCAGCGCTGTGGCTTTGCGGTTCATGCTGTGGTTTCCTCCCGCGTGCGGTATTTCCTGCAGTCTACCTAACGCGTGTGAGGTGCGCCCGGACCCTGGCGCGGCGGCGCTTTCCCCCAACTGGGTAGCGCTAAGTGTCGTTATGGAGGCTGAAAACGACAGTTGGCGCTACCTACTTTGGCCGGGGAGCGTTCGGGAGGCGCGGCAGGCTGGCCGCCGCGACCAGCAATGCCAGGGCCCCGAGACCGAACGGCAGGGCGGTGAGGGTGGCGATGCCACCCACGAGCAGCGGCCCGCCGGCGTCGCCGAGTTCCCGGCCAAGTTCCGCCGAACCCATGGTCCGGCCCATCCGCTCCGGCGGCGTGGTGTCGGCCAGATGCGCGAAGCCGAGCGGCGTGGCCAGGCCGACGCCCGCGCCAATGGCTGCCGCGGCAATGAACAGCGTGACCGGGCCCGGGGTGAGGGCGATGAGTGCAACGCCCGCGGCGGTAAGGAGGAGTCCCGCCGTCGTCCCGCGGTTATCGCTGATGCGGTGCGCGTCGCGCAGCCTGCCGATCCAAGGCTGGGTGAGCACCGACGTGATGGCCAGGACACTGACCGCGGCCGTGCCGGCAACCGGGCCAAGGCCGTGCCGGGTGGCCAGGGCGGGAATGAATCCGATCGCTGCGCCGAGCGCTCCGGTCGAGGCCGCCAGCACCAGCGTGGGAACCAGGAAGCGCCGTTCGGTGACCTGGCGGGCAAGGTCCAAAACGGTGTAACGCTGCCGGGGGAGCGGCGGCAAGTGCGGAACGGACACCAGCACCCACACGGCGGTGCCCGCCGCCAGCACCGAGAGGGCCCCGAACAGCAGGGCAAACCCGCCCGCGAGGATCAGTCCCGCGCCCAGCAGCGGGCCGATGACGTAGCCCAGGCTTTTCCACGAACCGTACCGGCCGAAGTAGGTTCCGGCCTTCTTGCCTCCCGCCAGCCGCGCAACCATCGCGGACGACGCCGGCGAGAAGGCCGACGCCGCAGCGCCCTGCCCCAGCCGCGCCAGTCCAAGCATCAGCGGATTCGCCGCCCAGAGGCCGATCAGCGACAGCACAGCGAACGCCAGGAGGCCGCCGACGATGACGGGCTTGGTTCCGATCCGGTCGCTCAGGGCGCCGAAGACCGGCTTGAGGAAGACCTCGGAAACGTCATAGAGGGCCAGCAGGATGCCCAAGTTGAGCAGCGTCAGGCCGATGTTCTCGCTCTGGGCGCCCATGCCGGCGGCGATGCTGTGGGCGCCGAACGCGGTGACGAAGCCGGCCGCGTACAGGGGAACGGTGGACGCCCGGGCGTTGACCACCTGCGCCGGGACGCTCACGCGTGCACTTCGAGACAGGGCGCCTGCTTTAGGGAAATCACACCGCAAAGCGTAACAACAGCCGAACTGAGTAGCGCTAAGTGTCGTAATGGGCGCTGAAAACGACAGTTGGCGCTACTCAGTTGGGGTGGAAGAAGCTCAGGTGAGGGACGCCGCCAGCTCCTCGATGATCTCGAACTGCTCGCGCACGCCGCCTTCCATGCCGGACTGCGCAATCATGTCCCGGACTGCCTTGCTGCCCGCGTCGGTGCGGATCCGCACGGTGGTGGCGCCGCCGTCGGCCTCGTCAAAGGTGACCGTATTGAGCACGGCGCCCTCCTCGCTGTCCGGCGCGGTGCCCGGAGTCTCCATGACTTCCGTGTGGATGATCCGCTCGTTGGGCACAATCTCGCGGTACGTGCCGTGGAAGGCGACTTCGAATTCGCCGTGCGCCACCATGACGTACCGCCACGCGCCGCCGACGCGGAAGTCCATGTCCGCCACCGTCATCTCGCCCCGCCGGCCGGGCCACCATTTCTTGACGAGTTCCGGCGTGGTCCAGGCCCGGTAAACGAGATGCGGGGGCGCGTTGAGGGTCCGCGTGATCAGGATTTCCGTGTCGCTGGGGAACGTCACGTCCATGGTGCTGCTGCTTGCCTGTGCCATTGTCCTGCTCCTTTCAGTGCTCTTCTTTGAGGTCCTCCAGCACGTCGTCCAGGAGATCCAAGCGCTCCTCCCAGAGGTGCTGGTAGCTGGCCACCCAGTCGTGGATGGGCTTGAGGGCTTGCGGATTGAGCCGGTAGAGCCGCTGCCGGCCTTCGTCACGCACGACGACGGCGCCCACCTCGCGCAGCACCCGCAAGTGCCGTGACACGTGCGGCTGCGCTAGGCCCAGGAGGTCCACCAGCTCGTTGACCGGGCGCTCGCCTTGCGTAAGGGCGTCCAGGATTTCCCGACGGCGGGGCTCAGCCACCGCGTTGAACGTATCTGCCGTTGTTGCTGCCCGTGCCATACCGCGATTGTATACCCATATGGATATGCGTTGGAAGGGACGGACAGCTCATCTGCCACGCAGTGCCGATGAGTTGAAAAGTCGAGTACCCACTACTGATGCTTTCGGCATCCCCGGCCGCATAGCGTCGAATGGGGGACCTACGAGACGTCTATCCATACACCGCTTCTCGGGGCAGGAAGGACAGCAATGGCGCCGGACGAGGGCAATGACCTTCCCCTCCTGGATCCGGCTGTCCTGGACAGGCTGCGGACAGAGCTCGAGGACGATGACGGCGTGTGGAATGTGTTCGTGCAGAACTTCATCGAACACCTGCCCCACAGGACTGAAAAGCTGCGTCTGACCCTGACCACCGGCGACCTGGTCGGTGCGATGGACGCGGTCCTCAGCCTCAAGACCTCCAGCCAGATGGTGGGCGCGGAGCGCCTGGCCGGACTTGCCATGGAGCTGGAACGGGCCCTGCGCCACGAGACCCTCGACTCTGAGCCCGCCCGGGTCCTGCCCCGGCTGGCAGCGGACCGCCTGCGCCAGATCATTCGCTGCGCCCGGCAGACCTCATACCTCCTGCAGAAGTACCTGCACTCCGGGTGAGGCCGTAAAAGATGGCCCCGGGGTTTTCAGGAGCAAGAGGTCAGGGTTTCGGCAGGGCCCGTACGGTGTTGTTCCGCTTCTCGTGCGTGAGTTCAGCCAGGCGGCAGAACGACGAAATGCGCAGGCTCACCGAATCCAGCTTCGCCCAGAGTGAGCATGTGAAACGCATTTCGTCGTGGGCGGCCATCCTGTTTGCGCCCACGCTGGTAGGGACCATTTACGGTATGAATTTCACCAGCATGCCCGAGCTGAATTGGGTCTTCGGCTACCCTTTTGCCCTGGGCCTGATGGTTGCCATGGGGCTGGGGCTCTACTGGACCTTCAAGCACAACAAGTGGATCTAGCGCTGCTTGTACAGTGAATCCATGCCCGCCGCCATTCCTTCCCTGGACGAACTGCTCGCCAACGCGCATGTGGTGAGCCTGCCCATGCGGGTGAAGTTCCGCGGCATTATGGAACGCGAAACACTGCTGCTGCGCGGCCCGCACGGGTGGGGCGAGTTCTGCCCGTTCCCCGAATACGCCGACGCCGAGGCCTCCCGCTGGCTCGCCGCCACCATCGAGGCCGGCTGGCACGGCTTCCCGTCGCCCGTCCGTTCGGTGATCCCCGTCAACGCCACAGTGCCTGCCGTTGCGGCGGACCGGGTGCCCGACGTCCTAGCCCGGTTCGGCCGGGTGGACGCCGTCAAGGTCAAGGTTGCCGAGCGCGGGCAGACGCTCGACGACGACGCCGCCCGGGTTGCCGCCGTCCGCGCCGCCCTGCCGGACGCCGCCATCCGGGTCGACGCCAACGGCGGCTGGGACGTCGCGGAGGCCGTCGAGGCACTCACCCGGCTCGCCGCCGTCGGACTTGAATACGCCGAGCAACCGGTGCCTTCGATCGAAGGGCTCGCCGAGGTGCGGCGGCAGCTGCGCGCCGCAGGAATTCCGGTGCTGATCGCGGCCGACGAAAGCGTGCGCAAGGAATCCGATCCCCTTAAGGTGGCGCGAGCCGGCGCGGCGGATCTGCTGGTTGTTAAGGTCGCGCCGCTCGGGGGAGTGCGGCGCGCGCTGGACATCGTGGCGCAGGCCGGGCTCCCCGCCGTCGTCAGTTCCGCGCTGGACACGTCCGTGGGCATCCGTGCGGGGCTGGCCTTGGCAGCTTCCTTGCCGGAGTTGCCCTACGCGTGCGGGCTGGGGACCGTGTCCCTGTTTGAGTCGGACATCACGCGGGATCCGTTAGTGGCCGACGACGGCGCCATCCGCCTCCGCGATGTCGCCGCCGACGCCGGGCTGCTGGAGCAGTTTGCGGCTTCCGCGGAACGCCGCGACTGGTGGCTGGCCCGGCTCGCCAGGGTCCATGCCCTCCTCGCCCCCTGACGCTCTATCACTTCCTGCAGGTTTTCCAGTGACGCTCTCTCACTTAACGCGGGTTTTTGGGCAACCCTCTCTCACATCCCTGCAGGTCACCGCCGGTTAACCGGAACTTCACCTCACTGACGGCTGCGCGTCGGAACCGGCTGGCAGGGTGGGCGGGACCCGATCGTAAATTTGGAGGCACCCCTTGTCTGAAACGACAGCCCGCAAGTTCACCCTGCTGCCCATGCTTGGCCACACTAAGGGCAAGCGCAGTGCCGTCACCTGCGCTTTGAAGTGCGACAACGCCTGCGCCGGCGATGTCTGCAACACCAGCTCCAACAGCTACTTCCGGGACATCGCGTCCGCCACCATGTCCCGCCGCGCCGCCCTGGGCTTCGGCGCCGCCGGTGCGCTCGCCGTCGTACTCGGCAGCGCCATTACCTCCGCGGAACCGGCAGTTGCCGGCGGCCCCGGGCTGGCCCCCGCCGCGAAGGAGGGCTTCGCGACGTCGAAGCTGAAGTTTACGCCGATCGCTCCGGTGGATGCCGCCGTCGACGCCGTCACGGTTCCGGAAGGCTTCACGTGGCAGCCGGTCATCCGCTGGGGCGACCCCATCTTCAATGACGCGCCGGAGTTCGACCTGAACAACCAGACGGCCGCCGCCCAGGAAAAGCAGTTCGGCTACAACAACGACTACACGGACATCCTCGAGGTCCCGGGCAGTAAGGGCCGCCGCGCCGTACTCTTCGCCAACCACGAGTACACCAACGAGAACATCATGTTCCCGGCCACTATGCCTGCCGACCAGAAGCGGGCAGTGGGCCAGGCCGCGCACGGCCTCTCCGTCGTCGAGCTCGAGCGCAAGAACACCGCCAAGCCGTGGACCTACGTCAAGGGCGCCGAACTGAACCGCCGTTTCCTCAACAGCACGGTGTACGAACTGACCGGTCCGGCCGCGGGTTCCCCGCTGGTCCAGACCGCCGCGGACCCCGAAGGCCGCTTCATCAAGGGCACCCTGGGCAACTGCGCCGGCGGCACCACCCCCTGGGGCACCATCCTCTCCGGTGAGGAAAACTTCAACGGCTACTTTGTCTCCCCGAGCACGTCCGCTGAAGACAAGCGCTACGGCCTGACCTCCAAGCCCACCGCACGCGGCTGGGAACTGGACGACCCCCGCTTCGACACCCGTAATGCCGACTTCAAGAACGAGGCCAGCCGCTTCGGCTGGATCGTGGAAGTCGACCCGTTCGACCCCACCTCCACCCCGAAGAAGCACTCCTCCCTGGGCCGCTTCAAGCACGAGGGCGCCAACGTCATCATCGCCGAGTCCGGTCACGTGGTGGCCTACTCCGGCGATGACGAGCGCTTCGACTACCTGTACAAGTTCGTCTCCAAGGACAAGTACATCGAGGGTGACCGCAAGCACAACATGACCCTCCTGTCCGCGGGCAACCTGTACGTCGCCAAGTTCACAGGCAACTCACCGGCCGCTGAGATCACCGGCACCGGAGCTGTCCCCAAGGACGGTGCGTTCGATGGCATCGGCGAGTGGCTGCCCCTGGTGGTGGACGGCAAGTCTGCCGTGAAGGACATGACGGTGGAGCAGGTCCTGGTCTACACCCGCCTGGCTGCCGACAAGGTTGGCCCCACCAAGATGGACCGCTGCGAGGACGTGCAGCCCAGCCTGCACACCGGCAAGGTCTACGTGGCCTGCACCAACAACTCCAACCGCGGTGTGGGCTCGAACGAAGCAGCCACCGAGGTCAACCCCCGCAATGAAAACCGCGACGGCCACATCGTGGAAATCATCGAAACCGGCGACCAGACCTCCACCACTTTCACGTGGAACCTGCTCATGGTCTGCGGCGATCCCAAGCAGGGCGACGTCACCTACTTCTCCGGCTTCCCGGTGGACCAGGTCTCGCCTATCTCCTGCCCGGACAACCTCGCGTTCGACTCCGTGGGCAACCTGTGGATCTCCACCGACGGCGCGCCCTCCGGCATCAAGAAGGCCGACGGCCTGTTCAAGGTCACCGTGGAAGGACCCGAGCGCGGCAAGGTGGAGCAGTTCCTGGCCGTGCCCCGTGATGGCGAGACCTGCGGACCCATCATCCACGACGAGGAGCGCACGGTGTTCGTCTCCGTGCAGCACCCGGGCGAGGACGGCACGTTCGATGCGCAGGTGTCCTTCTTCCCGGACTACGTCAAGGCAGGTACGACGCCGGCCCCCGGCCAGGTGCGCGCGCCACGTCCGTCGGTGATCCAGGTGTTCCGCGCGGACGCCTAGCCTCACCCACGTACCAGGACGCTCTCTCACTTCCTGCGGGTTTTCGGCCAACGCTCTCTCACTTCCCGTTGCTCCTGCGACAGGAAGTGATAGAGCGTTTGGTTTAAAGCGACATTAAGTGAGAGAGCGTCTTAGCCGATCAGGCCCGCGCCGAACTCTTCGTCGGCGATGAGCGGCTTGATGACCGCTTCCACTTCGCCCTGGACGAAGTTGCGGCGGATCACGTTGTTGCCGAACACGTTGCCGATGGCGCCCAGCACCATGGCCTGGTCCAGCGAGAGGTAACGCCGGGCGATGGTGCCGGACTTCACGGCCACGGCATCGAAGAACCCGCCCTGGCCGTAGGCGCCGAGGTTGTTCTCGATCTTCACCAGGTTGTCGTACGCCTCGCGGGGTTCGTATTCCATGGCGAGGAACGCCGCGTGCGGAGTCACCACGCCGTCGCCCCAGGCCGGCGTCGGGTTGGTGGCGGGCCGGCAGCCCTGAAAGCCGACGTCAATGCTGGTGCGTTCGACGTCCGACGGGTAGCCGTCGCTGCTCATGCCCAGGATGTCCATGCCCCATTCGGAATACCCGCCGTTGGGGTGGCTGGCGGGGGAGAAGCCCCAGTAGCCGTACTTGGCGTCGTGCAGGCCGAACTCGCGCTGCGCCCGGACGGTGAGGGGGTGGTTGACGCCCCAGGCCTTCGGCGCCCAGCTGGATTCCGGGACGAACAGATCGGGCATCAGCGACTCAAACATGTCCCCGCCCCAGCTCGGCACGATACGCATTCCGCGGTAGGTGTAGGCGCCTTCGAAGACGTCGATTCCTTGGTACGTCCGGTGCTCGCCCACCGGCTTCTGCTCCTGCCAGGACCAGTCGCACGTATCGGGGAAGACCCGCATGGTGGCGAAGTAGTGCGCCGGCGGAAGCTGGCCCAGGGCGATGCCGATGTAGGTGGCGATGCGCGGCTCGGAATTGGTGACGTCGTAGTGGTTCATCGTATAGAAAACGTCAGGGCCCTTGCCGAGGTAGTTGCCCTGGACGGTTTCCGCCGGCGGTTTGACGTCGTAGAACCCGCCGCGTAGCAGGCCGGCGGCCACACCGGGCCGGGCGTCCTTGTTGTAGAAGATCCCGAAGTCCATCCTGCCGAGGATGGTGTTGGCCAGGCCGGCCACCTTCGGCTCCGCGTTGCGGACCACCATGAGGGCCGCCGCGAACCAGCCGTTGTCCACGCTGGACATAAACGGCGCTACAGGGTTCCCGTTCTCGGGCCAGATGGTAATGACCTCACCCGTGGCTTCGTCGTACCAGTTGTAGAGCATGCCGCTGGGTTCGTGATGCTTGAGTCCGGCCAACGTGGTGAGCGTACGCGTCAGCCGCTCCCGGCACTCGTTGGCGCTGATGATGTTCAGCTCCCGCGCCACCACGGTGCTCCACATGTAGCCGCCGATGTTGGTGGGCGACGTGAAGCCGCTGCGCTTCGGCGCGGTGATGGACTCGCCGATGTAGTCGGCCGGCAGACCGGTTGCGGGATCGGTCATGGCAACCAGGGACTGCCAGGTGTCGTGCGCCCAGCGGTTGATGATCTTCCGGTCGATGCCCTCCTTGTTCCGCGGACGCGACAGCGGCGATGCCCCGCCGGATGCCGTGGATGCCGCAAGCTGGGCGGCGTAGCCCGGTGTCGCGGTGGCTGCGGCGAGGCCCGAGACGGCGAACGCGGCCGCACCGGCCAGGAGTTGACGGCGGGTGGCGCTGGAGATTCTGGGGTTCGGCTCAACGTGCTGGTTCATGGGGTCTGTCCTTACGTCGTTGTATTGGTGGCCTTCGCCGATGCTGCCGTTGCCGTTGCCGGCTCCGGCAGGCTCAGGCCGTGCCCGAACGGGAAAAGGGGATCGGCGGTATCGCCGGGGACATCGGACCGGGAGGCCCGCACGGCATCCATCGACCGCGGGATCTCGAACGGCAGGCGTCCTTCGGGCCCAACCCGTCCAAACAGGGCGTCCAGGAGCGCAGTATCCGAAACGCCGAACGTACCTACCAAGGCCGCGGCGAATCCGGTCAAGGGCGTGAGGATCGCCGGGCGGTCCAGCCGCACGTCAATGACCAGTGGTACCTTCTCCGCCAGGGCGCGCAGCCGTGCCACGAGCCCGGGCGGGAAGTCCAGGCTCCCCGCATGGAAATGTTCCTCGAGGAACAGGTCGTTGCGGTGGTCCCAGGGCGAGTGCAGCCGGATAAGCGCAACGTCCGCCCGCTCCGGGTCCTGCACCACAATGCCGAAACCGTCCAGACTCAGCGGGTCCATACCTTCCAGGTAGACGGCAGGTGAGCCGGAAAGCGGAAGGGCGGGCCCGACGTCGGACGTTCCGTTGGTGAGCACCGTGACGGACCGGGACTGCGCCCGGTGTCCCTCGCGCCGGAATTCGGCGTTCCCCACGATGCTGGCCGCGGCGTCCTCATCCACGAACGGGTTGTCGAACAGGCCCAGCTGGAACTTCACCAGCAGCAGCCGGCGCGCGGACTCATCCAAACGCGACTCGCTGACCAGCCCGTCGCGGACCAGGCCGATGAGCAGTTCGGTGCATTCCTCGCCGCCGAACTGGTCCACGCCGGCGTTGAGGATTTTCAGCATGCGTTCGGGGGCGGTGAGCTGTTCAACGCCCCATGCCCGGGCCGGCAGGACCTGGTCGCCCACGATGTTGTCGTTGACCAGTTCCCAGTCGCTGAGGACCACGCCGTCGTAGCCGAGCTTGTCCCGGAGCAGGTTGGTGATGATCTGCCGGTTGTAGCCGAAGCCGACTTCCTCAACGGGTTCGCCGTCGAGTTCCACGCCCACCGGCATGCCGTAATAGGGCATGATGGCGCTGGTCTTTTCGGCGATCGCGGCCCGGAAAGGGGCCAGGTGTTCGTCGAACCGGCCGCCGGGGTAGATCTGTTCGCGGCCGTAGGGGAAGTGCGCGTCCTCGCCGTCGCGCTGCGGACCGCCGCCGGGGAAGTGCTTGGTGGTGCAGGCAACGCTGTCCGGCCCCAGTTCCTCGCCTTGGAACCCCTGGAGGTACTCCACCACGAAGGCCGCGCTGAGTTCCGAGTCCTGCCCGAAAGTTCCTGCCTGCCGGCACCACCGCGGTTCGGTAGCCAGGTCAACGGTGGGGTGCAGGGCCGCGCGGATCCCGACGGCGGTGTATTCCTGCCGTGCGATCCGGGCAAACCGGCGGATCAGCTCGGCGCTGCCCACCGCGGCCAGGCCGATCGGCTCGGGCCACTGCGAAAAGTGGGCGGCGGTGAACGAGACGCCGGAGTTTTCGATGAACGCATGCCGCGGGTCCGTGGAGATGGTCACGGGAATCCCGTGCGGGGTCTGCGCGGCAAGCTCCTGGAGGGCGTTGCTCCAGCGGGCGGCTTCGCGGGCGGGGCCGAGCGCATGCACGTTGAAGTGGTTCATGAACTTGGTGAGGATCACCGTGCTGGTGGGCGACTTGCTGATGTTGCCCGGTTGCTCGAGCAGGGATCCGTCCGGGCCAGTTTCGATGACCGTGTGGAACATCAGCCCGGCTTTTTCCTCGAGGCTGAGGCGGGCAACCAGGTCGGCAGCGCGTTCCTGCGGACTGAGGTCCGGGTTTTCGAAGGGATCCATGATCCCGTTGCCGTTGAGGTCCCGGAAGACTTTTTCGTCGGCGTTTCCGTCGGCGGCGGCCGTCCCGGGGCGTGCGTGATTCTGGGTTGGTGCAGTCATTGTGGCTCTCTCGGGGAGGTTGGGCGGGGGAGCGGCTACTTGATGCCGGTGGCCGCGACGCCCTGGATGAAGTACTTCTGGAGGGCAACGAAGAGCAGGATGATGGGCGTAATCACCAGCACCGAGCCGGCCAGGAGCAGGCCGTAATCCGTGGCGTTCTGGCCCGTGGAGTACAGGGACAGTGCCACCGGCAGCGTGTACATGTCCTCGCTCTGCGCCACCACCAGCGGCCACAGGAAGTTGTTCCACGAACCGAGGAAGGTCAGGATGCCGAGCGTGGCCAGCGGCGGTCCGCACAGCGGCATCACAATCCGCAGGAAGGTGCGCAGCTCGCCGGCGCCGTCGATCCGGGCGGCCTCAATGAGCGAATCCGGGATCCCCGCGATGAACTGCCGCATCAGGAACACCCCCATGGGCGCGGCGAGGAACGGCAGGATCAGGGCCGGGTAGGTGCTGACCATTCCCAGCTTGCTGACCAGGACGAACAGCGGCACAAACGTCACCACGCCCGGGACCATCAGCATGACCATCACCAGCAGGAACAGGAAGCGCTTGCCGGGGAAATCCATCTTCGCCAGCGCATAGCCCACCATCGAGCAAAACAGCAGGTTGCCGAGCACGGTGAACACGGCCACCACAACGCTGTTCAGGAAAAACGTGCCGATCTGCAGCTCGGTGAACCAGGTTACGAAGTTATCCAGGGTGGGCTGTTCCGGCCACCAGGTGATGGGCCGGCGGAGCAGCTCGCCCTGGGTCTTGAACGCGCCGAGCAGCATCCACACAAACGGCAGGAGTGTTGCGGTCACGGCGACGATGAGGGCGGCGTAAATCAGCGCCCGGCGCGCGGACACGCGGCGGCCAGTACGACGGCGGCGGGCCGGGGCGGGCGGCAACGCTGGCACCTGGGTGCCTCCCGCCGTCGTGCGTTCAGCTTGTGCGCGGGGGATGGTTGGTGCGGTTTCCGGGATGGTCATGTCCTCAGTCCTTGGATCGCAGGGCTCGGAATTGGATGAGGCTCAACAGCGCGATGGCCACGAAGAGCACGTAGCTGGCGGCGGAGGCGAGCCCGTATTTGCCGAACCCGAACTGGTTGAACGTGAAGTAGCTGACCGACAGGGTGGAGTCCAGCGGGCCGCCCTTGGTCATCACGAACGGCTCCTCGAAGAACTGAAGGAAGCCAACGGACAGCAGGACCGTGCCCAGGAGCAGGGTGGGGCGGAGCATCGGCAGCGTGATCTTCATGAACCGCTGCCAGGCGCTGGCACCGTCCACCTCGGCGGCCTCCAGGATGTCCGCGGGGACCGTCTGGAGCCCGGCCAGGAAGATGATCATCAGGGTGCCAAGGTTGCGCCAGACAGCGAGCAGGATCAGTGCCGGCATGGACCAGGTGGTGCTGTTGAGCCAGTCCGGCCCCGCGATGCCCACCCAGCTGAGGATGAGGTTCAGCAGGCCGTCCGGCTGGAGGATGAAGCGCCACACCACGGCCACGGCCACGATGCTGGTGACCACGGGAGTGTAGAAACCTACGCGGAAGGCCGTGCGGAAGCGGGTGATGCCGTTGTTCAGGGCGACCGCGAGGGCCAGGGCCAGGACGGTGGTGAGGGGGATGCCGGCCAGCACGAAGTAGGCCGTGTTCAGGATCGAGTGCAGGAACTGTGGATTCCGGAACAGTGCCGCGTACTGGTCAAGCCCGACGAATCCCACGGCGAAGGGGTTGTCGATGTCGCGGCTGGTGAAATCCGTGAAGGACATCAGGAACGACGACACCAGCGGCCCCAGCATAAAGATGCCGAAGATGAGGACGAATGGTGCTGCGAACAGCCATGCCGTCACGGCGTTGCGGCGCCGGCGCGAGCCGCCTGGCCTGGCCTTTGCGCTGGCCGGAGGCCTGCCGGCACCCCTTGAGGTGCCGGCAGGCATCGTGTTGGTGGCAGCCACTGTTACTTCCCGGTGCCGATCGAATCCGCGGTCTGCTGCAGGGACTTCAGGGCTTCGGCGGGGTCCTTGCCGGCCTTGACGATCTGTTCGATTTCGCTGTCCGCGGCTGCCGCAACCTGTGTCCAGGTGGGAACGGACGGCGGGTTGTTGGCGGACTTGAGCTGGTCTCCGAAGACGGAGAGCTTGCTATCGCCGGCAAGCGACGGGTCCTTCCAAGCGCTCTGCTGCGAGGGCAGGTCACCGGTGGCCTTGTACCACTTGAGCTGAACCTCGGGCTTGGACAGCCACTGGAGGAGCTTCCAGGACGCGTCGCGGTTCTTGGACTTCTTGAAGACCACCATGTTGGAACCGCCCACGAAGGACGTTGAGGTCTTCTCCTTGGGCATCGGGGCAACCTTGTACTTGTCCTCAAAGCCTGGGCCGCCGGCCTTGTTGAGCAGGCCGACGTGCCACGGGCCGCTCATCATCATGGGGGCGGAACCGTCCACGAAGGATGCTTCGGCAGTGGTTCCGGTGGACACGGCCTTGGAGGCGAGCCCGTCAGCGAAGAAGCTGGCGTAGTACTTCAGCGCCTCAGCCGCTTCCGGGGTGTCGAGGGTCCACTTGGTGCCGTCGTCGTTCATCAGCTTGGCGCCGTTGGACCACTGGAAGGGGAGGGTGTCCAGGTAGGAGCCGGCGACGCCGGCGGGCAGCTGGACTCCGTATTTTGCCCCGGCCTTCTCCTTGAGTGCCGTGGCGAGCGTCTTGAAGTCGTCCCAGGTTTCGGGCGCCTTGGTGATGCCGGCCTTTTCCGCGAGGTCGCTGCGGTAGTAGACCACGCGGGTGTCAACGTACCAGGGCACGCCGTAGGTGGTTCCCTCAACCTCGGTGGACTTCACCGAACCCGGGAAGAATTCGGCAGTCTCGATCTCCTTCGGTGTGGCGTCGAAGGAGTCGGCGAAGTCACCCATCCAGGTGGTGCCCATCTGGGCGACGTCCGGGGTGGTGCCGCCGGCGATGGCGGTCTGGTACTTGCTCAGGGCGGCGTCCCAGGGGATGGCCGTGACGTTGACCTTGACGCCGGGGTTTTCGGCCTCAAATTCCTTCAGCAGGGCGGGCAGTGCCTCGCCTTCGCTGCCTTGCGCCCACAAGGTGATGGTGCCCGACGCCGGCCCGGAGGCAATGGCTTCGGCCGGAGACGATGAGGCGGGGCCGGCGGAGTCCCTGCCGCAGGCGGTCAGGAGCAGTGCGGCGGCGATGCCTACGGCTGCGGCCTTCTTGGCATTCGGATGGATCATCATTGTTCCTTTCGTGGTTCCGCGGGCCGGCAGGTGGCACGGCGCGGAGGGAGCAGGAGAGGTGGAGCCATCCCGCGAGGAAATATCTAAGCGCTTTGATTCGGTTCGTAAGGTCAATCTAAGCGCATTGAATGTGATCTTGGCAACAGCTGACGCTAAGTTTTTTGAAGTACTGGGCGCGAAGGGACACTTGGGCCCCACCGCCCGAGCAGACACTTGGGGCCCCGGGTGTGCTTGTGGCGCCACCTGCGCAAACGGACACTTGAGGCCCCGCCGTTGTGCGGTGGCCGTGCTGGCGCTCCTGGCTCGCAGGCCTAGACCGGCTGGCAGCCGCAGCTTTCGCGCAGCACCACGCGCACGGGCAGTTTCAGATCCGCCGGGGGCTTCTCCGGGTGGTCCAGCCTGTCCAGGAGCATCTCCACCATGGTCCGTCCCATCCGTTCCATCGGCTGCCGCACTGTGGTCAGGGAGGGCCGGATGACCCGCCCCGCGGCGATGCCGTCGAAGCCGGTCACGGCCACGTGTTTCGGCACATTAACGCCGCACGCGGCCAGCACATCCATAACAACCAGCGCATCCTGGTCGGTGGCGCAGACAAAGGCCTGCGGCAGGGAGCCCTGCTGGCAGATGGTCCGGACTGTTTCCGCGACGGCGAACTCGCCGCCCGCGGGATACCGGGGATCGTGCCGCATCTTCACGCCCGCAGCGGCGAGGGCGCCCCGGAATGCCTCGAGCCGTTCGTCGTTGTCGGAGGACGGCATGGCGCCGATGAACATCAGCTCGGTCAGTCCATGCACATTGATCAGGTGCTCGGTGATTGCACGCGCTCCGGACGCGTTGTCCACGGTCACATGGTCCATACCCCGGTTACGCAGGCTCTCCGAGACCTCCACCACGGGGATGCGGCGGGCTATGCGGGCCAGGGCTTCGATAGGAACCGAGCGCGGGAACACGGCCAGCCCGTCAACCCTGCCGGCAATGTCCGACAGCACCGCTTCGTTGTTCGCAGGGTTGCCGCCGCCAACCAGCAGCGCCTGCCCCCGGCGCCAGCACTCCAGTTCGACACCGCGCTGGACCTCGTCCACGTACAGGGGGAACAGGCGGAGGTTCCCCTCCTCGCGGTCTCCGTCCAAAGGGGCGCCGCCTTCAGGGTCCGCAGCCGGGGACTCCGCGGCTGGATCCAGCGAGAGCCCTCCCGGCACGCCGCCCGGCAGCCCACCCTGCGCGCCGGCCAGTCCGCCCGGCAGCCCACCCTGCATGCCGGCCAGGCCGCCAGGCCCGCCGGGGCCGCCCGCGGGGTCCAGCAGGTAGTCGTAGGCGAAAAGACCTAAGGCCCCGGTCCTGCCGCGCGCAAGTCCGCGGGCGCTGGCGCTGGGCACGTAACCCAGTTCGTCGGCGGCCGCCAACACCAGTTCGCGTGTGGACGCCTTGACCTTCTCCGGCTGCCGGAAGGTAAACGAGACGGTTGCGATGGAGACGCCCGCGCGTTCGGCGACGTGGTAAACAGTGGGGCCCTTTGCCATGTGATTCTCCTTCTGGTCCGAGTCTATGCGCTTAGTACAAGCGTGCGGCAGTGCCGGGACATTCGGCCGTCCGCAGGATGGCAAACTGGTTCGGTGACTTCCCTGAACTCCCTCGCCGCCGCGCGGATCGCCGTCGATGCCCTGATCGACGGCGGCGTACAGTACGTGGTGGTCTCGCCCGGATCGCGTTCCGCCCCCATGGCCTACGCCCTGGCCGAGGCCGAAGCTGCCGGCCGCGTGGACCTCCTGGTCCGCATCGACGAACGTTCCGCCGGCTTCACGGCCCTTGGCCTGGCCCTGTCCAACGGCTCCCCGGCGGCCGTCCTCACCACCTCAGGCACCGCCGTCGGGAACCTCATGCCCGCCGTTATGGAGGCCAACCACGCGGCCGTCCCGCTGGTGGTGGTGTCCGCTGACCGGCCCGAAGAGCTGCAGGGGACCGGCGCCAACCAGACCACCATCCAGCTGGACCTGTTCGGCGAGCACGTGCGTTTCGCTGCCGACGTCCCGGCCGGCAGCAGCCCCCTGCGCGCAGTGGAAACGGCGCTGGCCGCGGCCACCGGCGCGTTTTCCGACCTCGCGCCCGGGCCCGTCCAGCTGAACCTGGCGTTCCGCGACCCGCTGGTTCCCGCGCCGGAAGAGGGGCTTCCGACGGCGGCCGGGCATCCCCGGTTCCGGATCGGCACCGACCCGCTCACCATGAACCTGCCGCCCGCCCCTGCCTCGCTGGCGGAATGGCGCACCGTGGTGCTGGCAGGGCACGACGCCGGGCCCGTCGCCGAAGCGTTCGCCCGCGCACACGGCCTGCCGCTGCTCGCGGAACCATCCTCAAACGCCCGCTTCGGCCCCAACGCCGTGGGCCCGTACCGGCTGCTGCTGGAGCACTTCGGACCGACTGCGGCGTTGCCCATCGAGCGGGTGGTGATGTTTGGCCGGCCCACGTTGTCCCGCCCGGTTGCCGCACTTTTGGAGCGTGCCGACGTTCCGTCCGCGCTGTACCAGCCGGTTCCGGTGGCCTGGTACCAGCCGGGCCGGCGCACGGAACTTCCGCTGGAGAACCTGGCCGATCTCGCCGATTTCGCCGGCCGTGGCCCGTCCGACTGGCTGGATACCTGGCTGCTGGCAGGGGCCGCCGCACAGCACGCGCTCGACGGCGTCCTGGCCGCCGAGCCCGCCGCTTCCGGACCCTCCGTGGGCGCCCAGGTCTGGCAGCACGCCCGAGGCCAGCTGATGCTGGGATCCTCCAACGGCATCCGCGATGTTGACCTGGCTGGCCTCCCCGCCGCCGAGCCAGCCGCGACCGTCTACGCCAACCGTGGCCTGGCCGGGATCGACGGCACCATCTCCACCGCCACCGGGATTGCCCTCGGCGGCCGCCAGGACACCACGCTTCTGCTGGGCGACGTTACTTTCCTGCACGATGCTGGCGGCCTGCTCCTGGGGTCCGGCGAACCCGAACCCGGGCTCCGGATCGTGGTGCTGAACGACGCCGGGGGGGCCATTTTCGATCTGCTGGAGCACGGGGCTGTGCGTGAATCCGGACGCTACACTGACGCCGTCGAGCGCCTCTTCGCCACCCCCCACACCGTGGACTTCGCGGCACTCGCCGCAGCGTACGGCGTCGGGCACTGCTCGGTAATTACGACGGCGGGACTCGCCGAAGCCCTCGCCGCACCGCTGACGGGGCGCAGCATCATCGAAGTCCGCACCGACCGTGTTGGCCTCCGCGCCCTCCACGCCCGCATCAAGGCCGCCGTGGCCGGCGCCGTCGGAGGAGTCCTAGCTGGTTAGTTCCCGACGCGGTTGTCCAATGGCGACTCGGATAATCGCTGGTGCAGACCATATTCCAGGCGCGCCAGAGAATGTGCGCATCGAATACGAACATGCCGGTGCGCCACTTCGCTGATTCCGGTGCTTTAACCGTCGTACGGCGGGAGGGCATGCTCGTCACGGGCCGCATCCGCACTGTGCTTGATCCTGCCTTTCATGCCGTTCGTGGAGACGGCTGTGCCGCTGGACCAGTGGCTCAAACCTGACCGGACTTTGCGCCTGCCTGCCCTGACCAGGGATGAGCTGGTTGCGGCAATTGGGACGACCTACTCCGCGGCTGCCAGACGAAGGATCCTCGCCGCCATTGCCTTTGCGGACCCGTTGTCCGGTTCTGCGGGAAAGTCCTACAGCCTTTCGCTGATCCATGTTGCCGGGTTCGAGGCTCCGGTCCCAAGGGGAGGACAGCAACGCAGGCGGTATTAAGGGAAAAGAAGCGCGAGAACCGGATCCGGGCCGCTGGGTTCAACGTGATGAGGTGGGACTGGGCTGATCTCATGGAGCCACGAAAGCTGGAACACATGGTGGCAACGGCAGGCGTGCCCCGGCGTCGTGCCCGTTCTGCGGTTCTCGACGCGCAAAAGTCCCTGTGACGCGCAGATGCCCTGTCGCTGCCCGTATTTGGGTAGCGACAGGGCATCTGCGCGTCAGCAGGTAATCAGCGCGTCGGTAGCGGCGCGCGGCGCCGGCCTACTCCTCGATCTCGATGTGCGTCGGGTCCAGGACGCGGCGCAGGAACTCCTTGGTGCGAGCCTGGGTGGGTGCGGAAATGACCTGCTCGGCCACGCCTTCCTCCACCACCACGCCGCCGTCCATGAACACGACGCGGTCGGCAACTTCGCGGGCGAAGCCCATCTCGTGGGTCACCACCAGCATGGTCATGCCCTCCTTGGCGAGGTTCCGCATGACCGAGAGGACATCGCCCACGGTCTCGGGGTCCAGTGCGGAGGTTGGCTCGTCAAAGAGCATCAGCTCGGGGTCCATGCTCAGCGCCCGGGCGATCGCGACGCGCTGCTGCTGGCCGCCGGAAAGCTGGTCCGGGAAACGGTCGGACAGATGCCCCAGGCCCACGCGCTCCAGGTTGTGCTGGGCCACCTGATCGGCCTCTTCCTGGGACCGCTTCAGCACCTTCGTCTGCGCGATGGTGCAGTTCCGCTTGGCGTCCAGATGCGGGAACAGGTTGAACTGCTGGAACACCATGCCCACTTTGCGGCGCATTTTGTCGATGTCCACGTCGGGGTCGGTGGCTTCGAAGCCGCCCACGTGGATGGCACCCTCGTTGGGCTGCTCCAGGAGGTTGACGCAGCGCAGAAGAGTGGATTTGCCGGAGCCGGACGGGCCGATCAGGCACACCACTTCGCCGGGGGCCACGTCCAGGCTGATGCCCTTGAGGACCTCGTTGGACCCGTAGGATTTGCGCAGGTCTTTGATGGACACGCCGGCGGCATGGACGGGACCGGTGTGATTGCGGGAGTGAATTACGACGTCGTTCATGACTGTCCTGCCTATCGCTTGGTCCGCGCGGAGCGGCTTTCGAACTTCCGGGCCAGGAGGCTCAGCGGGATGGTGATGACCAGATAGAAGGCGCCGGCGACCAGGAGCGGCGTGAGGCCTGCGCCCAGGCTGGAGATGCCGTCGCGGCCGAATTTGGTGAGCTCGTACTGCGACGCCGTCAGGCCCAGGACGTAGATGAGTGAGGAGTCCTTGGTCAGCAGGATGACCTCGTTGGTCAGCGGCGGGAGCACAATCTTGAACGCCTGCGGAATGACGATGGACACCATGGCCCGCCACTGCGGCATGCCCAGCGAACGTGCGGCTTCGAGCTGTCCCTTGGGCACAGCCTGCAGGCCGGCGCGGAGGGTCTCAGCGATATATGCCGAAGCCACCATACCCAGTGAGATCATGACGATCAGGGTGACGTTCCACTGGACGCCAAACGCGAGCGGGACACCGTAGCCGAACGCGATGAACACCAGCAGCGCCGGGATGCCGCGGAAGAACTCGATGTAGCCCGTGGCGATCCAGCGGTACAGCGGGAAGCTGGACAGCTTCATCAGGGCCAGGAGCAGGCCGCCGGACAGGCCCACGACGAAGCCGAGGAACGTGTAGATCAGGGTGTTCTTGAGGCCCACCAGGAAGATGTCCGGGAACATCGGGCCGATCTTGCCGAAGTTGAAAACGCTGTTGCCGACGGTCTTCCAGTCGGTGGCCAGGACCAGCGCGGCCACGGCTATAACGAAGATGCCGATCTGGACATACAGGCTCACTTTGGCCCGTTGACGTGCGGTCATTGCCATGGGGTGCTCACATTCATTTGCGTGGCTGAGGCCCCGGGCGGGCTGCAGCGCAGTTCGTCAGGGGCCCCAGCGGCGTAGTTCTCAGGGCTGTGAAGGTCAGTCCGAAGCGCCGGCTACTTGGCGGTCTCGCCGAACCAGGTGGTTTCGAACTTCTTCAGGGTGCCGTCGCCGGCCAGTCGCTTCAGGGTTCCGTTGACCTTCTCGGCCATGGCGGTGTTGCCCTTCTTGATGGAGATGCCCAGCTTCTCGCCCGTGGCGTAGTCATCCACACGCTCGAACTTGGCGTCATCCTTGATGGCGTAGGCCAGGATTGACTGGTTGCCCAGGGCGGCGTCGATGGTGCCGGCCTGGAGAGCCTGGACCAGGAGGCCGCTGTCCTCGAACTGCTGGGCGTCGATGCCGTTCTCCGCGGCGTACTTTGCGCCGGTGGTGGCCTGCTGGACGCCTACCTTCTTGCCCTTGGCGCTGTTGATGTCCGTGATCCCGGACGCCTTGGTGGCCACGAGGGTGAGGTCATCGTCCATGTACGGGTCGGAGAAGTCCATGACCGACTTGCGGACGTCAGTGATGGAAACCGAGGAGATGGAGAGGTCGCAGCCGGTGAGGGCGGTTCCGGTCTCGATGGCCTCGAAGGAGCTGTCCACGATGCTGAGTTCGGCGCCGAGATCCTTGGCTACTTCATTGGCAATGTCGATATCGAAGCCTACGATCTTGCCGTCCTTCTGGAATTCGAAGGGCTCGTAGGGGACGTCGGAGCAGACCGTGAGCTTGCCGGCGTTGATGAGCTGGATTCCGCCCTCGGTCGCAGCCGGGGTGCTGCTGCCGCCGCAGGCGGTGAGGGTGAGTGCGCCGGCGGCCAGGATTGCCGCTGCCTTGGCGGCGATCTTGGCCTGGGCCAGGGACTTGAGCTGCATGTTCTTTACCTTTTGTTGCAGGGGTGTGCGGTACTAAATCGGTTCATAGTGTAGCGCCGAATGAGAGATGTGCATCACATGAAACTTTGTTTCACTATTGGATAACTAAATCACACCCTAAATCAAGACCTGCGAAGCCGCTCTTGTCTGGGATTCCGGACACCCCGCCCATGTAGGTAGCGCTAACTGTCGTTTTGGAGGCTCAAAACGACAGTTAGCGCTACCTAGTTGGAAATCCCCAGCGACTCCAGCATTGGCCTGAACTTCGCCCACGTCTCCGCCAGCTCGGCCTCCGGCTGGGAGCCATCCACTATGCCGCAACCGGCATATAACCGCACGGTATGTGGATCCTCAATCACTGCGCCACGCAGGGCGATGCCCCATTCGCCATTTCCGGCAGCGTCGAGCCAGCCCACCGGCCCCGCATACGGGCCGCGGTCCAGGTGTTCAAGCTTGCGGATCAGGGCGCCCGCCACCAGCGTGGGCGTGCCGCAGACCGCGGCCGTGGGGTGCAGCGCGTTGATCAGAGCGAGGCACGTGGGCACGTGGCCCTCCACCTCGGCGAGCTCGGCCTTGACGTCCGACGCCAGGTGCCACACGTTCGGCAGCTCCAGGATGAAGGGTTCGTCGTGCGCGTTCATGGCCTCGGAAAACGGTGCCAGCTGCGACGTCAGCGACTGGATCGCGATCTCGTGCTCGTGCCGCTGCTTCTCGGATCCGGCCAGCACCCGCTCGGCATAGTCCATGGGAATCCCGGCTTCGCCGTGCGCATCGCGGCGGTCAAGCGTTCCGGCCAGCACGCGCGCCTGGGCAGTGCGGCCCTCCACCTGGATCAGCATCTCCGGGGTGGCGCCCACCAGCCCGTCCACGCCATAGGTCCAGCATTCGCGGTACCGCACGGCCAGCTCGCGCAGCACCTGGGCGGCGTTCACGCCCGACGGAACCGTGGCCACAATGTCCCGTGCCAGCACCAGTTTCTCCAGCGCGCCGGTCCGGATCTCCGCCACGCCCGCGGCGACGGCGGCCATCCAGTCTTCCTCGCTGAGCGAGCCGGTGTGCAGGGTGGCCCCGTCGGCAGAAGGCAAAGGATGCACGACGGCGCCGCCCTCACCACCGGTGGGGACGTCACCGGAGGTGCTGCCACCGCTCAGCCAGCCGTCCAGCGCGGCAAGGGCTCCCGCTTCGGTGAGTTCGCCGTCGTCGAACGTTAACTGGGTGAGCCAGTACCGGCCGTCGCGGACGCCCACTACGATCTCGGGCACAATCAGCCGCGATACGTGGGTGGACTTCTTGGAAAACGCGAAGGAGCCGAAAGCCACGGGACCAGTGCCGGGCAGCTCCACGGAGTCGCTGATGTCCGCTTCGAGGACCAGGTGGCGCCACCAGATGTCGGCCTCAAGGAAGCGCTCAGGACCGGTGGCCGTGAAGCGGGCGATCTCGCCGAAGCCCACCAGACCGGCTTCGCGGCGGGTCCAGCAGAGGACGTCGTCCCGGACCAGAAACTGCGGCAGTCCGCCGGCGGACGCGGTGCCATCCAGGGGGACTGTGAGGGTGCGGAACGTGCTCGTCATGATGAGACAACACTACTCCCGCGTGTGTCAGACCGGGGCCGGACGCCCCGTGCGTCGCTCCGGCACGGCAAGGGCGGAGAACAGGTCCGGCCGTGCGGCGCGCATGCTCGCGACGTCGTCCAGGATGAAGCGCAGGTGGCTGCGCAGCCCGTCTTCCGCAGCCGACAGGTCGCCGGCGAGGATCGCGTCCAGCACGCGTCGGTGGTGGGCCGCGTACTCCGTGATGCCGCGGTAGCCGCTGAGCCCCAGGTAGCACCTTCGCGCTGCTGATCGGCTCGTTCCTCGGCTTCGCCACGGTTCCGCTGGCCGGCTGGCTTTCGGACACGGTGGGCCGCCGCAGCATGTACCGCGCCCTGTCCGGCTTCCAGATGCTCTTCGCCGTCCCGGCCCTGCTGATGATGCAGTCCCGCAACCGCTACACCCAGCTGGCTATGGCCAAGGAAATCGGCGGCGTGCTCTCCGGCGCCTGGCCCCCATCATCGCCGCAGGCCTGCTGGCCCTGTTCACCAACTCCTGGTGGCCGGTGGCCGGAATGATGTTTCTTTACTCCGCCATCGCTTTTGTGGCCACCTTCTTCGCCCCTGAAACCACGGGACGCGACCTGACCCTCGTGGAGGATGCAGTTTGAAAGCCGTAGTTGTCCATTCCGCCGGAGACCTGCGCCTCGAGGACCGTCCGGACCCGGACTGCCCGGCCGGCTCGGTGATCGTCGACGTCGAATACGGCGGGATCTGCGGCTCGGACCTGCACTACGTCAGTCACGGCGCCTCCGGGCTGAGCATCCTGGCCCCCCCATCGTCCTGGGCCATGAGGGGGCCGGCCGGATCTCGGCGCCCGGCGAGGGTGTGACCGGCTTCGCGGTGGGCGAGGCTGTGACCGTCCACCCGGCCATGTACTGCGGCGACTGCGGCGACTGCCTGGCCGGACGCACAAACCTCTGCCCGCAGGTCACCTACTACGGCAGCGCCGCGCATCGGCCCCACACGCACGGCGCCTTCGCCTCCCGCAAGGCCGTTCCGGCGGGCCAGCTCCGGCGCCTGCCCGCCGGCGTCACCACCCGGCAGGCCGCCGTCGCCGAGCCGCTCGCGGTGGCGATCCACGCCGTCGGCCGGGCCGGCAGCCTCGCCGGCAAGGACGTTCTGGTCAACGGCGCCGGGCCCATCGGCGCGCTGCTGGTGCGCGCCGCCCGCCGCCCGCCTTGCCGGCGCCGCCAGCGTCGTCGCCAGTGACCTCTCGGAGACTTTGCTGGCAATCGCCAAGCGGATGGGAGCCGACGACGTCGTGCTGGTGGGTTCCGGCGCGCAGCTTCCCGAGGTGGACGTTGCGTTCGAGGCCTCCGGCGCTGCCCGCGCGCTGGGCGTGGTCCTCGCGGCCGTGCGCCGCGGCGGCATCGTGGTCCAGGTGGGCAACCTGCCGGCCGGGCCAGTCACTGCCGAGCTCGCCGCACTCGTTTTCCGGGAGATTGACTACCGCGGGACCTTCCGCTTCGCGGACGAGCTGGATGACGCCCTCGCGTACCTGGCGGACGGGCTGGACGTTGAACCGCTGCTGACGCACACATTCGACGCCGGTGACGTTGCCGAGGCGTTTGCCGTTGCGTCGGACCGCGGGACGGGCTCGTCGAAAGTCCTTCTCAAGATTGTCTGAGACAATTGCATGGTGAACCGAGCATCCTTGGAAAAGCGTCCGGACGAAGTAGCCACGATGTTTGACGACGTCGCACCTAAGTACGACGTCGTCAACGATGTCCTCTCCATGGGGCAAACCCGCCGCTGGCGCAGGATCGTGGTGGACGCCATGGACATGAAACGGGGCCAGCGGGTGCTGGACCTGGCCGCGGGAACCGGCACCTCCAGCGAGCCATATGCCGATGCAGGCATAGATGTCATCGCCTGCGATTTCTCCCTCGGCATGCTCAAAGTTGGCAAGCGCCGCCGCCCGGACATCAACTTCGTTGCCGGCGACGCCACCAACCTGCCGTTCGCGGACAACAGCTTCGACGCCAGCACCATTTCGTTCGGGCTGCGCAATGTCAACGAGCCCAAGAAGGCGCTGGCCGAAATGCTCCGCGTTACCAAGCCCGGCGGCAAGCTGGTCATCGCCGAGTTCTCCCAGCCCGTGGTTCCGCTGTGGCGCACCATGTACACGGAATACCTCATGCGTGCCCTGCCGGCCATCGCCATGAAGGTGGCCTCCAACCCGGACGCCTACGTCTACCTCGCCGAGTCCATCCGCGCCTGGCCGGACCAGGACCACCTGGCCGCCTGGCTGCAGGAATCCGGCTGGGAAAAGGTCACGTACCGCAACCTGACCGGCGGGATCGTGGCCGTCCACCGTGCCACCAAGCCGTTGGAATCAACGCCGGAGGGCGCAGCGGAGGCCATCGCCGCACACAAGGGCCCCGTGGCAAAGCTCCGCCGAAACATCCAGCGCTGACCTGTGAATGTTCTGATTGTCGGCGCGGGGCCAGCCGGTTCCACCGCCGCGTATTACCTTGCCAAGGCCGGCATCGGCGTGACCGTCCTGGAGAAAACCAGCTTCCCGCGCGAGAAGGTCTGCGGCGACGGCCTCACCCCGCGTGCCGTCCGCGAAATCCAGAAGCTCGGCCTGCCGCACCCTGAAGCGGGCGGCTGGCGCCGGAACAAGGGCCTCCGCCTCGTCGCCGGCGGCCGCACCATCGAACTGCCCTGGCCCGAAGTCTCGGACTTCCCGCTGTACGGGCTGATCCGCACGCGCCTTGGCTTCGATGAGGAACTGGCCCGCCATGCCCAGGCTGCCGGCGCCGAAATCCTCGAGCGGCACAGCGTCACCGAAGCCCTGCGGTCTGAAGACGGCCGCGTGACCGGTGTCCGCGCAGCGCTCCTGGACGAGTCCGGACGCAAGACGGGGGAGTCACGCGACTTCAGCGCCGACGTCGTACTCGCCGCAGACGGCAACTCCACCCGAACCGCAGTGTCGCTGGGCATCCACAAGCGCGACGACCGCCCCCTCGGCGTCGCTGTCCGCACGTACTTCACCTCACCCCGGCACGATGACGACTGGATGGAAGGCTGGCTGGAGCTCCCCGGGCGCGACGGAAAACTGCTCCCCGGCTACGGCTGGGTGTTCGGCGTCGGCGACGGCACGTCCAACGTGGGCCTTGGCATCCTGAACTCGTCCAAGGAATTCGGCAAGCTCGACTACAAGCAGGTCCTGCGCGAATGGACCGCCGCCATGCCCGCCGAATGGGGCTTCACCCCGGACAACCAGGTGGGCGAAATCCGCGGCGCCGCGCTGCCCATGGGCTTCAACCGCACCCCGCACTACTCGCCCGGCCTCCTGCTCCTGGGCGACGCCGGCGGCATGGTCTCGCCGTTCAACGGCGAGGGCATCTCCTACGCGATGGAGTCGGCACGGTTCGCGGCGGAGTTCATCATCGACGCGTCCGCTCGTTCCTTGGCTGCCGGTCCAACGCACGACGCCGACGCGCACCTCGCGGGGTACGCGGACTATGTGCGCGGCCAGTGGGGATCGCACTTCACGCTGGGCCGGGCATTTGCCGCGCTGATCGGAAAACCCGCCGTAATGAAGCTCGCCCTGCGGACCGGGATGCCCATTCCCGTGCTGATGCGCTTTGTTGTGCGGCTGCTCGCAAACCTGACCGACCCGGCCGCGAAGGGCTTCGAGGACCGGGCCATCCGCGTCCTGGAATCGCTGGTTCCGGCCACCTCCAACACCCCACCGGCATCGAACCAGCGGTATCCGCAACAAAAAGTTAGGGTTAACCAGTGACTAACTCCGCAGACCACAGCTGGACGCACGCCGGGCACGGCCTGCCGGACTCCGAACCCAGCCTCAATACCACCGCCATTGCCACGGGACTGCAGCTGCCCGCCGGCTTTGCGGCCATCGCGGAGGACGCCGAACTGGGCCCCGCCATCACCACCAACCTGGCCCGGGTGGAAAAGCAGCTACGCGAAGCAATTGCCAACTCCGATCCGCTGGCTGACGCAACGTCGCGTCACCTCGTGGAAGCCGGCGGCAAGCGCATCCGGCCGCTGCTGACGCTGCTGTGCGCCCACCTCGGCGACGCCTCACTGCCTGCCGTGGTGCAGGCCGCCGTCGTGGTGGAGCTGACCCACCTGGCAACGCTGTACCACGACGACGTGATGGACTCCGCCCCGTTCCGCCGCGGCGCCCCCACGGCCCACGAGGTCTGGGGAAACTCCGTGGCGGTCCTCACCGGCGACCTCATCTTTGCCCGCGCGTCCATCCTGGTGTCCGAGCTTGGTTCCCGGGCGCTGGGCATCCAGGCCCGGACGTTCGAGCGGCTGTGCCTGGGCCAGCTGCACGAAACTGTAGGCCCGCGTCCGGACGAGGATCCGGTGGAGCACTACCTGTCCGTCATCGCGGACAAGACCGGTTCCCTGGTGGCGGCCTCCGGCCAGCTCGGCGCCATCTTCGCCGGTGCCGATCCCACGTACGAGTCTGTCCTGGTGGAGTACGGCGAGAAGGTGGGCGTGGCCTTCCAGCTCGCCGACGACGTCATTGATGTCACCGGCGTCAAGGTGAAGTCCGGTAAGTCACCGGGCACGGATCTCCGCGAGGGGGTGCCCACGCTGCCGGTCCTGTTCCTGCGGCGCGATGCCGCGGCCGGTGACCAGTCCGCCGTCGAACTCTTGAAGCTCATTGACGGGGACCTGACCTCGGACGCTGCCTTGGCTGCCGCCGTGGCCGGGCTCCGCGAGCACCCCGTCACTGCCGAGTCCTGGGTGATTGCCCGCCGCTGGGCCGACGAAGCCATTGCCGCACTGGCGCCGCTTCCCGAGGGTGTTGTGAAGTCGTCGCTGTCCAACTTCGCCCTGGCTGTGGTGGACCGCGCCAGCTGATTCCCTACTCTTGCAGCGGGGCCTCGGCGGGGTGAACCTGGCCGGGGCCCGCTTTTGCTTAAATGCAATAGCCCCGGTTCTCAGCAACGTTACGAGTCACACGTTGCTGAGAACCGGGGCTATATCTCCGTTCGCATCAGACCCGCCGGAGGCGTTTAGCGGATCCGTGAACAGTCTATGACAGATTTGTCACAGGACGCAAACCTCCTGTTACTGCGCGTGTCACAGGTTAATTTGTCCTTCGTGGGGCACATTGCGGCGTCCGATGGGCCTTCCGGGCTGCAGGGACGGTGAGTCCGTGTCGAAGTGCCCCGCGACGGCCGCGTTGTCCACATGCGGCACCTTGGGTCTGCCCTTTGCTGTAGTCCAAGTGCACCGTGGAACGATGGATATTGAGACTTTTCTCGGCACGCGGGCCGGCGTAACCCGGGCCTGGACGCTCCGCGGGGCCGGATTTTCCCGAGCCTCCGTCGACAAAGCACTGGCGGCCGGACGAATTGTGCGGATCCGACGAGGCATCTACAGCATGCCGCGTGAGGCAGGCGCGTTCGGCCTGGCGCTGCAGCACAACGCACTGCTGACGTGTCTTTCGGCCGCCCCCATGTACCAGTTGTGGACGCTTCATGCACCAAGATCCGTGCACCTCAGTCCAGGGCATAAGAGGACGCCGCTGGGGATGTTGACCCACGGCCGATGCCCCCACCCGGCCCACCCATGGCTGCCGGTGGCCGGCCTGGCCGATGTCCTGATTCATTCGTTGCGTTGCTTGCCCGCAGCGGAATCGCTGGTCATGCTTCAGTGCGCAGCCCAGAGGGGCGACATAAGCCTGGACTTCCTGCGGCGGAAGCTCCCCGGAAACCGGAATGCCCGTGCCAGGGCCGTTCTGGACATGGTGATCCCTCGGGCGGATTCCATCCTGGAGGTGCTGGCCAACTACCACTTCCGGCGGGCGGGACTCCATGTCCGAAGGCATGTGGAACTTCCCGGGGTTGGGGAGGTGGACTTTGTTATCGAGGAGTGCGTCGTGGTGGAAACCGACGGCGACACTCATCTGGAGCCCAGGCAAGTTAAAAAGGACCGAAAGCGCAACAACGCCACGCTCATCGGCGGACGTCTTGGCCTTAGATTCGGCTATGACGACGTTGTCTATCACCCTGAGCGCATGGTGGGCCAGGTGTTGGCGGTACTGGAACAGTCGCGGCAGGGGGCTTTCGGTGCGAGGTGAGTCGCGCCGTCGTGGGGCACTTTGGGCGACGTTCCCGAAGAAACTGGCTCAGGAAGCGGCGCGTCCGTGTCGAAGTGCCCCGTTTAGGCCGGACAGGGCACAAGGGCACAAGGGCCCAGCGCACAATCGGGGAGGAGCCTAGTTTTCTTCCTCGTCGTTGAAGGCCCACTCGAACATGTCGAAGACGAACTCGGAGAAGGTGCCTTCTTCGCTCTTCCACTGGCCGCGGGCGTTGTTGCGGCGGTACACGATGGGGTCCGGGATGCCGAGGTCGCCTACGCGGAAGCCCCAGGTGAACTGTTCTTCCTCGTCCTCGAGGAACATCAGGAAGCCTTCGTCATCCACTTCCAGCTCTTCGGGATCCCAGAAATAGTGGTACGCCTCCATGATGTCCTCGCAGCCGCCCACCGCCAGGTAAAACTCGCGGAGGACCAGGGGAACCTGGAACTGGTGTTCGGCGAGGGCCGCGTCCAACTCGTCCGCAGGCAGGCCATCTTCTTCCTGCCATTCGTCCTCGAGATACGTCGGAACAAGCGCGCGGAACTTCTCGAGGAACATGTCAGTCATGCTCATATCCTAGCTAACTGCGGCGCGGTCCCGAGCCGCTACCAGCCCCATCAGCCCCACCGCTCCCAAAGCCGCCCGGGCCACCAAAGCCCCCAGGCCCGTCCCCGCCGCCGTCCCCGCCGCCGGAGCCGCGGCCGGAGCCGCCGCCGTCCCCGCCGCCGGAGCCCCGCCGGTGCAAGCCATGTACGGCGAGCGGGACATACCAGGACCGGCGCCAGGCAACCACCCGGAATACGAACACCACGGCCGCCACCGCACACGCCGTCAGTGCGTTGAAGGCCCCGGTGACCCAGAGCAGCGCGGTCAAGGCTGCCCCGCTGAAGGCCGGCAGCGCGTAAAGGTCGCGGGGGTTGAAGAGCTGGGGCACCTCGTTCGCGGTGATGTCCCGCAGCAGGCCGCCGCCCACCGCCGTGGTCACGCCGAGCAGCACGGCGGCCACCGGGTTCATCCCCATGGCCAGGGCCTTCAGCGTTCCGGTGATGCAGAACAAGGCCAGCCCGCCGGCGTCGAACAAGACCAGCAGCGAGGTGTAACGCTGCACGCTGGAGTACAGGAAATACACCAGGACGGTGGCCAGTACCGGGGGAACCAGGTAGGCGGGGTTGGAGAATGCTGCCGGAGTGGTGTTGAGGATGATGTCGCGGATGACGCCGCCGCCGAGGGAGACCAGGGATGCCAGCAGCAGGGAACCCACCAGGTCGAACTGTTTCCGTGCCGCCAACAATGACCCGGAGACGGCGAAGAAGAAGACCCCGGCCAGGTCCAGCCACACCAGGTCGATGTCGAACGGCAAAGTGTCGAACGGCAATGTCATGTGGCGTCCCGGCGGTTTCATGGTGGGCGGACAGGGCGGCTCCAACGTTACGCTAGCCCCTATGAATAACCCGATCATGATCGCCTGTGCCCACGGGACGTCCAGCCCCCAGGGCGCCGCGGAGGTCAACGCCCTGCGCGCAGCCATCGCCGCCCTGCGTCCGGGCCTGGACGTGCTGGAAGCCTATGTGGACGTCCAGCAGCCGGACCTCGTGGACGTGGTGGCGGGACTGCCCGCAGACTCAAGTGCCGTCGTGGTGCCTCTCCTGCTGAGCGTGGGATATCACGTCAAGGTGGACATCGCCCGGGCCGTAAAGAGCCGGCCGGGCAGCCTGGCTGCCGCGCCGCTCGGCCCGGACCCGCGGCTCGCGGCCCTGCTGGACCAGCGCCTCCGCGAAGCCGGCGTGACGGACCGTGACGCCATCGTCCTCGCCGCGGCCGGGTCCTCCAACCCGAACGCCGCCGTCAGCGTGGAAGAACTCGCCGACCAGCTCAGGGCGCTGCGGCGCAACCGGATTCTGTCGGCCTACGGTGCCTCCGCCCAGCCGTCGGTGCCCGACGCCGTCGCCATCCTCCGACTGGAACTGGCCGGGGGCGCCGGGGCGGGGGAGTCCGCGGGGGCCGTGGACGACGGCGGCCGCGTGGTGATTGCCTCCTACCTGCTCGCGCCGGGATACTTCCACGACCAGCTGGCCAAGGCGGGTGCCGACCTCGTGACGGAACCACTGCTGCCGTCCCCGGTGCTTGCCGAGATCGCGCTGGAACGGTTCGACGCCGCCGTCGCAGCCGGGTGACCCTGGCAGGCCGAAGGCCCCGGAATGCGCCTCCGAGGAAGCGCACTCCCGGGCCTGACCGGATACTGCGATTAACTTGACTGCAGGCACTGTTGTGCTGAGGGCATACGGATCAGCAGCTGAGCGCCACTGCGCCGGTGAGTCCGTTCGGATCACTCGCTGTGCAGGTGAAAATGACAGTATCAGCCTGTTTGATCACTAGGGTGATTGACGTCACCGTCAGCACCGGGTTGACGCCTGTCCAGTTGTTGTTCGGGCAGCCGGCTTCGGCGCCACTCAATGTCTCCTCAGCCGTCAGCACGACTGGAAGTGTGGTGAGTCTGAGGGTCCCGTTCTTGACAGCATCGCTAGGAATTGGAGTGGCTACCGTTGCCGGTCCCACCAGCACCTTGTTTTGTCCTGGTGCGACGTTTCCGCCCTGGTTTTGGCACTGGTAAACGGCAGTACCCTCAACCGAGACAGTGGCCACGAGATCTCCATTTCCAAGGCCCGCGAGTACGGCTTTACAGATCGTTGTAGCAGTTGTCCCGTCGGCCGAGAGGGTCACCGTACAGACGGGGGAGCCGCCACGCTTAAAGTGCGGGCTGGCGGCTTGGGCTGCCGACAGGCCTGTGGCAAACACCAACAGGATGGCTGCAAAAAGCATTAAGAGGGGTCGGAGGTGGGATTTCATGGTTACTTCCTGGGGGCTGCAATGGTTTCAAACAAAAGATTTCGAGTTTCATCGATTCAGTTGTGCCGGCCTCGATGCCGCCACGACCGATAACAGGCCCAGGTTCCCAGTACGTACCAGGGCCAAACTCTGCGCAACTTCCCAGCTAGCCGCGCGTCAGGCACGGCCGATAGCAGATATTGACTTTTTCGGAATTTCTGCTAGGGCATGCCCAAGACTACTCCCGGCCGCGTCCCTCGTCCATGGGTCAACGGTGCCATCGGCCCCCCTGGACGAGGGACGTGGCGAATCACAACACCTGGCCTTCTTCAAGGGCGCTCGGCGGTTCGTGACGAATTGTTTCCCTAGGTGACCTCGCGTTTCCAGACCTTTGTGACGCGCTTCGGGAGCCACCTACAGTCGATGCATGACTGATACAGCTCTAGCCGGAGCGTCCGTGGACCCCGCAGCCAAGCGCCCCGCGCGCGCCTCCCGCCCCGCGGCAAAGCCGCACGGGCAGTGGAAGGTGGACGGCAAGACTCCGCTGAACGCCAACGAAACCTGGAAACAGGAAGACGACGGCCTCAACGTGCGCGAGCGTATCGAGACCATCTACTCCAAGGACGGCTTCGACGCCATCCCCAGCCAGGACCTGCACGGCCGCTTCCGCTGGTGGGGCCTGTACACCCAGCGCAAGCCCGGGATCGACGGCGGCAAGACCGCCACGCTCGAGCCGCACGAGCTCGAAGACAAGTACTTCATGCTGCGGGTCAGGATCGACGGCGGCGCGCTCACCACCGAGCAGCTGCGCGTCATCGGCCAGATTTCCGTGGACTTCGGCCGGGACTCCGCCGACCTCACGGACCGCCAGAACATCCAGCTGCACTGGATCCGGGTGGAGGACATCCCCGAGATCTGGAACCGGCTTGAGGGTGTCGGCCTGTCCACCACCGAGGCCTGCGGCGACGTGCCCCGCGTCATCCTAGGCTCGCCCGTGGCCGGCATCGCCAAGGACGAGATCATCGACCCCACCCCGCTCATCGCGGAGCTGGGTGAGCGGTTCATCGGCAACCCGCTGCTGTCCAACCTGCCGCGCAAGTACAAGACCGCCATCACCGGCCACCCGAGCCAGGACGTGGTCCACGAGATCAACGACTTCGCCCTCGTAGGCGTCCGCCACCCCGAACTCGGCGTCGGCTACGACCTCTGGGCCGGCGGCGCGCTGTCCACCAACCCGATGCTCGGCAAGCGCCTGGGCGCCTTCGTGAAGCCGGAGGAAGCCGCTGAAGTCTGGCTCGGCGTCACCAGCATCTTCCGCGACTACGGCTACCGGCGCATGCGCACCAAGGCCCGCCTGAAGTTCCTGATGGCCGACTGGGGACCGGCGAAATTCCGCCAGATCCTCGAGGACGAATACCTCGGCTACAAGCTGGCCGACGGTCCCGCCGCGCCCAAGCCCACCACTCCGGGCGACCACATCGGTGTGCACGAGCAGAAGGACGGCAAGTTCTTCATCGGCGCCACCCCGCTGGCCGGCCGCCTGTCCGGCGTGCAGCTGGTGAAGCTCGCGGACACCCTCGAGGCCCGCGGCTCCTACCGCCTGCGCACCACGCCGCACCAGAAGCTTGTGGTCCTGGACGTTGCCAAGGACCACGTGGAACCGCTGGTTGCCGAGCTGGACGCCCTGGGCCTGTCCGCCCGCCCGTCCGTGTTCCGCCGCGGCACCATCGCCTGCACCGGCATCGAATACTGCAAGCTGGCCATCGTGGAAACCAAGGTCACCGCCGCCACCGCCGTCGCTGACCTGGAACGCCGCCTGGCGGACCTCGCGGAGTCCGGCGAACTGCCGCACGCGCTGTCCCTGCACATCAACGGCTGCCCCAACTCCTGCGCCCGCATCCAGACCGCGGACATCGGCCTTAAGGGCATGATGCTGCCAACGCCCGACGGCGACCCCACCCCGGGTTTCCAGGTCCACCTGGGTGGCGGGCTGGCTTCCAACAGCCGCGAAGAGGCAGGTTTGGGACGCACCGTCCGCGGCCTGAAGGTATACGTCGAGGACCTGCCGGACTACGTGGAACGCGTCGTGCGCACGTTTGTGGCTCAGCGCGCCGATGGCCAGACCTTCGCCGAGTGGGCCCACGCAGCAGACGAGGAGGCCCTCCAGTGAGCAAACACGCATTGGGAATCGACCCGGTGACCCCGGTTGAGGCAGCCCCGGTGGTTGAGCCTGTCGAAACCCCTGCTGTCCTCCGCACCCACGACGAGCTCAAGGTCATCGCCGAGTCCGGCGCCGCCGAGCTCGGCTGGGACGCCCCCGCCCGCGACGTCATCGCCTGGGTGGAGCGCAACTTCGACCTGTCCGCGGTGGCCGTCGCGTGCTCCATGGCCGACGCCGTCCTGCCGGCGCTGGTCGCGGACCAGCTGCCCGGCGTCGACGTCCTGTTCCTGGAGACCGGTTACCACTTCCCGGAAACCTATGCCACGCGTGACGAGGTGGCCGCGAACCTCCGCGTCAACGTGGTGGACGTGCTTCCCGAGAACACAGTGGAACAGCAGGACCGGCTCCTGGGCAAGGACCTTTTTGCCCGCGACGCCGCCCAGTGCTGCGCCCTCCGCAAGGTGGCCCCGCTACGCCGCACGTTGGCCGGCTACGAACTTTGGTTCACCGGTGTCCGCCGCGACGAGGCTCCCACCCGGACGAACACCCCGCTGGTGACCTGGGACGAAATCAACGGCCTGGTCAAGGTCAACCCGGTGGCCGCTTGGACGTTCGACCAGCTGGTCCAGTACTCCGATGACAACCTCCTGCCCGTCAACCCGCTGCTTTCCCAGGGTTACCCCTCGATTGGCTGCCAGCCCTGCACCCGCAAGGTGGCGCCGGGCGATGACCCCCGCGCCGGCCGCTGGGCAGGCACCGACAAGACAGAATGCGGACTACACGTATGAGCATCGAAACCACCAACGAGGACCTGGAGCTGTCTGTGCTGGAACTTGACGCTGATTCTCCGAAAGCGGCGCATCGCGCGAGCGAGGAACGAGCGAGTGTGTCTAAGCCGCGTGGAGAAGCAGTGACAAGACTCTCCAGCCTGGACGCACTCGAGTCCGAAGCGATCCACATCATCCGCGAAGTCGTGGCCGAGTTCGAGAAGCCTGCGCTGCTGTTCTCCGGCGGCAAGGACTCCGTGGTGATGCTGCACCTGGCCACCAAGGCGTTCTGGCCGGGCAAGGTCCCGTTCCCCGTGCTGCACGTGGATACCGGCCACAACTTCCCCGAGGTCATCGACTTCCGCGACCGGACGGTGGAGCGACTGGGCCTCAAGCTCGTCGTCGGCTCCGTCCAGGAGTTCATCGACCGCGGCGAGCTGGCCGAGCGTGCCGACGGCACCCGCAACCCGCTGCAGACCGTCCCGCTGCTGGACGCCATCCAGCAGAACAAGTTCGACGCCGTCTTCGGCGGCGGCCGCCGTGACGAGGACAAGGCCCGCGCCAAGGAGCGCATCCTGAGCCTCCGCGACGAATTCGGGCAGTGGGATCCGCGCAACCAGCGCCCCGAGCTGTGGAACCTCTACAACGGCCGCCACACCGTGGGCCAGCACGTCCGCGCGTTCCCCATCAGCAACTGGACCGAGTTGGATATCTGGCGCTACATCGAACGCGAGAACATCGAGCTGCCGGGCCTGTACTATGCCCACCTCCGCGAAGTGTTTGCCCGCGACGGCATGTGGCGTGCGGTGGGCGAGGTTTCCCAGCCGTTGCCGCACGAGGAAGTCATCGTCAAAACCGTCCGCTACCGCACCGTGGGCGACATGTCCTGCACCGGGGCGGTTGAGTCGGACGCAGCCACCGTGGGCGACGTTGTGATCGAAGTTGCCGCCTCCACCATCACCGAACGTGGCGCCACCCGTGCAGATGACCGCATCTCCGAGGCAGCCATGGAAGACCGCAAGAAGGATGGTTACTTCTAAATGAGCACCGAAACCTCACTCCTGGCCGCCAAGCTGGAAACAGCCCTGCCCACCACGCTTTTCCGCTTCGCCACCGCGGGATCGGTCGACGACGGGAAGTCCACTCTGGTGGGCCGCCTCCTGCACGACTCCAAGGCGATTCTTGCTGACACGCTTGACGCCGTTGCCCGCACCTCCGCGGACCGCGGTTTCGGCGGCGCGGGTGCCACCGGCACCCAGGCAATCGACCTGGCCCTCCTGACCGACGGACTGCGCGCCGAGCGGGAGCAGGGCATCACCATCGACGTGGCCTACCGCTACTTCGCCACGGACCAGCGCAGCTTCATCCTGGCCGACTGCCCCGGGCACGTCCAGTACACCAAAAACACGGTGACCGGCGCGTCCACGGCGGATGCCGTCGTCGTACTCATTGACGCCCGCAAGGGTGTCCTGGAGCAGACGCGCCGGCACCTGTCCGTGCTGCAGCTGCTGCGGGTGGCGCACGTGATTGTGGCTGTGAACAAGATCGACCTGGTGGACTTCAGCGAGTCCGTGTTCCGTGAAATCCAGGCCGACGTGCAGCAGGTGGCCCGCGAACTGGGCATCGGCTCCGCCGAGCTCGGCAGCGCGGACCACATCGATGACCTGCTGGTGATCCCGGTGTCCGCCCTCGACGGCGACAACGTGGTGGACCGTTCCGAGCGCACCCCCTGGTACGACGGCCCGGCCCTGTTGGAGGTCCTCGAGACGCTGCCGGCCGCGGACGAGATTGACACGCAGCTGGAGAGCTTCCGCTTCCCCGTGCAGCTGGTCATCCGGCCGCAGGGTGCGCTGGCTCCCGACGCCGTTGCCGGTGGCCTGGACGTTGAGTCCTACCGTGACTACCGCGCATACGCCGGCCAGATCACTGAGGGCTCCGTGAAGGTGGGGGACTCCGTGTCAGTGCTGACCCCCGGCCAGGCTGCCCGCACCACCACGGTGACCGGTATTGATTTCGCCGGCGAGTCACTGCAGGAAGCGTTCGCCCCGCAGTCCGTGGCGATCCGCCTGGCGGAGGAATTCGACGTCGCCCGCGGTGACACCATTGCCGCCGCCGGCACCTTCCCGGAGTCCACCGCCGACCTGTACGCCGCGCTGTGCTGGCTGTCGCCGAAGCCGCTGCGTGAAGGTGCCAAGGTGCTGGTCAAGCACGGCACCCGCACCGTCCAGGCGCTGGTCCGCAGCGTCAGCGGCAAGCTGGACCTGGCCACCTTCAAGCTCGAAGGCGCGTCCAGCCTGGAGCTGAACGACATCGGCCACGCGCAGCTCCGGCTCGCGGCGCCGCTGCCGCTGGAGAACTACCTGCACCACCGCCGCACGGGCGCGTTCCTGGTCATCGACCCGCTGGATGGCAACACGCTGGCCGCGGGCCTGGTCAAGGACCACCCGGGCGACCACGAGGACGAGCGCTACTCCATCTAAGTTTCGGCTTGAGCTGCCCTGCCCCGCATTACCGGTGTTGCCCGACACCGGTTATGCGGGGCATAGCCGTCCGTGGGGCTTGTGGGCCTGAGTCTGCCGCACCATGATCGTGAGTGGGAGGCGCGGCGTGGAGACCATCAACAGCAAGCTCATCAGCTGGGCCTCGATCCTGGACGCCAAGACCCGCGAGCAGGCGCTGGCCACGTCCACGCTGCCGTTCATCTACCCGCACCTTGCCCTGATGCCGGACGCGCACCTGGGCAAGGGCGCCACCGTGGGCTCGGTGATTCCCACCCTGCGCGCCATCATCCCGGCCGCCGTGGGCGTGGACATCGGCTGCGGCATGATCGCCGTGCGGACCCGGTACTCGGTCAAGGACCTGCCCAAGGACCGCAAACGGCTGCGCGAGGACATCGAACGGGCCATTCCCTTGTCCGCCGGGCATAACAACCGGAGCGTCCAGCACACTGCCGAACCGCGCCTCGCCGAGCTCCGGAAGCTCGCGGCGCAGGCCGGCTTCAACCCGGCCCAGTATCTGGCCAAGTGGGAGCTTCAGCTGGGCTCGCTGGGATCAGGCAATCACTTCATCGAGGTCTCCGCCGACGAGACCGACGCCGTCTGGCTGTTCCTGCACTCGGGCTCGCGGGGCGTGGGCAACAAGATCGCGCAGCACCACATCGGCGTAGCCCAGCAGGTGACCCGGAAACGCGGGAGCAGGCTGCCCGACCCGGACCTCGCCTACCTGGAGGAGGGTACCAGCGAGTTCGCCCGCTACATCAAGGAACTCCGCTGGGCGCAACATTTCGCCCTCCTGAACCGCGAGGAAATGATGGACCGCGTCATTACGCAGTTCGGGCACTGGGTGGGCGGCCACGTCAAGGAGCGCGAGCGGATCAACTGCCACCACAACTTCACGCAGCAGGAGACCCACTACGGCAAATCCGTGTGGGTATCGCGGAAGGGGGCGATCAGAGCCGAGCACGGCGATCCGGGACTTATTCCCGGGTCCATGGGGACGGCGTCGTACGTGGTGGAGGGGCTAGGCAATACCGTTTCGCTGAACTTCTCCCCGCATGGGGCCGGGCGCGAGTACTCCCGGACGGCTGCCCGCAAAACGTTCTCGCTGGCCGAGCTGAAGACGGCCATGCAGGGCATCGAGTTCCGGGCCACCGAGGCGTTCATCGACGAGATTCCGGCGGCGTACAAGCCCATCGATGTGGTGATGCGGGACGCTGCCGACCTCGTCAGTGTGCGGCACAAACTGCGGCAGCTGATCAACGTCAAGGGGGACTGAGCCGGGCCCCGAATGTGACGTTGCATGAACCCGCGTGACCCCCCGTTTCTGCTTCATTGAATGGGTTTATGCCACTCCCTATGGTGAAACAATGACTAGTTCCAAGCCCGGGATGACCCGCATCGAGGCCGGCGAAAGCGCAGTACCCAAGCGCAAGCGTGCCATCGAGGCAGCCCTGGCCATCGGGCTCGTGTTCCTGATCGCCGCCGGGGCCGTAGTGGCGTCGTCCATTTCCCGTAATACGGCGGCAGAGGCAGCCATCCCGTCGCCCACTCCGGCCGCAGAACTGAAGCTGGGCTACTTCGGAAACCTGACTCATGCTCCCGCGTTGGTGGGCGTGAAGCAGGGGATCCTCGCCCGGAACCTGGGCAGCACCAAGCTCAGCACCGAGACTTTCAACGCGGGTCCTGCCGCGATCGAGGCGCTGAACGCCGGAGCCATCGACGCGGCATACATCGGCCCAAATCCCGCCATCAACTCGTTTGTCAAGAGCGAGGGGGAGTCCGTCAGCGTCATCGCGGGCGCTGCCGCAGGTGGCGCGCAGTTGGTTGTCCGTCCTGAGATTACTTCCGCGGCCGAGCTCAAGGGGAAGACGCTCGCCTCGCCTCAGCTCGGTGGCACGCAGGATGTGGCGCTTCGCGCATGGCTCGGCTCGCAGGGCTACAAGACCAATGTGGACGGCAGCGGCGACGTCGCAATCAACCCCACGGAGAACGCCCAGACGCTGAAACTGTTCCAGGATGGAAAGCTCGACGGCGCGTGGTTGCCTGAGCCGTGGGCGTCCCGTTTGGTGCTCCAGGCCGGAGCCCAGGTCCTGGTGGACGAAAAGGATCTGTGGGACGGCTCGCATTCCGGCAAGGCCGGCGAGTTCCCCACCACCATCCTGATTGTGAATAAGAAGTTCGCCGCCGCGCACCCGGACACCGTGAAAGCCCTGCTGCGCGGCCACGTGGAGTCCGTGGCCTGGCTGAATGACGCGCCTGCCGCAGAGAAAACAAGTGTCATCAACGGCGCCCTGCAGGAATCGGCAGGCGCGGCGCTTCCCGCCGATGTCCTTGACCGAGCCCTGCAGAACGTGGTGTTCACGGTGGATCCGCTCGCGGGAACCTACCCCAAGCTCCTCGAAGACGGCGTGAAAGCCGGCACCACGAAGCAGGCGGACATCACCGGACTGTTCGACCTCCGTGTCCTGAACGAAGTCACCGGGACCGCCGAACGGGCCTCCGCGGCCGGCCTCGGCCAGGACTGACCGTCACCTACCGCACCAACTACTTAAGGACGGGACCATGCCAGTCGTACTGGAAAACCTGGGCAAGCGCTTCGGCGACGGCGCCCCGGTGCTGGACGACGTCAACGCCAATATCGGCGCGGGCGAATTCGTAGCCCTCCTCGGTGCATCCGGCTGCGGCAAATCCACCCTGCTGAACATCATGGCGGGACTGGAGGTCCCGACGTCGGGCGCCCTTGAAGTACCCAGCGACGGAGCAGCCTTTATGTTCCAGGACGCTGCCCTCTTCCCCTGGCTGACGGCGCGGGAGAACATCGAGCTGGCCCTGAAGCTGCGCGGTGTGGGGAAGGCTGAACGCCGGATCAAGGCCAACGAGCTGCTCGAGCTGGTGCATCTCGGCGAGGCGGGGGACAAGCGTCCGCACGAGCTTTCCGGCGGCATGCGCCAGCGCGTGGCACTGGCCCGTGCCCTG
The DNA here is from genome assembly GCF_023913815.1 of Pseudarthrobacter cellobiosi. Classification (NCBI taxonomy): domain Bacteria; kingdom Bacillati; phylum Actinomycetota; class Actinomycetes; order Micrococcales; family Micrococcaceae; genus Pseudarthrobacter; species Pseudarthrobacter cellobiosi. The sequence goes on along the minus strand of NZ_JAMXBK010000028.1, from coordinate 173,622 downwards.
TCGCAGGACCGGCAGCTGCTGCTGATGGATGAGCCGTTTGCCGCCCTGGACGCCATCACCCGCGACCTGCTGCACGACGAGCTGGAACGAATCTGGAAGGAAACCGGGCGGACAATCGTTTTTGTGACCCACAACGTCCGCGAGGCCGTGCGGCTGGGCCAGCGTGTGCTGCTGCTGTCGTCCCGGCCCGGCCGCGTGGTCCAGGAATGGGCCGTCACCGAGGAACACCGAACCGACGCCGGCCTGGCCGGACAGCTGACCGGGGTCATCACCGCCCGGCTGCGGGAGGAGATTCGCCGCCATGCCAAATAACCCCACGCCCCTCGCCGAGACCGAACCGGTGGTCGAGAGCAGGCCGGAAACCCGCAAAGTCCACGCCGCCCTGACCCGAACTTCCACCGGGCATGAGGACCTGCGCGAGCTCGAGGCCGGGCTGGATTCGCTCCAGTCCGACGCCGCGCGCAAGCACCGTATCGACTGGAGCCGTGTGCTTCTGCCCGTCGCGGCCCTCGTGGTCCTTGTCCTGATCTGGCAGTTCTACGTATCCCTGGGCCTCAAGCGCCGCGACCTTGTGCCCGGTCCGCTCGACGTCCTGGGCCAGATCGGCATCCTCTGGGGTGAGGCCAAACTGCAGGAAGCGGTGTGGACCTCGCTGCAGCGCGGGCTGGTCGGGTTCCTGATCAGCGTTGCCATTGCCACGCCGGTGGGGTTGCTGCTGGCCCAGGTTGCGCCGCTGCGCCGTGCCTTCGGGCCGCTGATTTCCGGCCTTCAGGTGCTGCCGTCCGTAGCCTGGGTGCCCGCGGCCATCATCTGGTTCGGGCTTACTGACGCCACGGTCTACTTCGTGGTGTTTATGGGTGCGATCCCGTCCATCATCAACGGGCTGATCTCCGGCGTGGACCAGATCCCGCCGCAGTACCGACGGGTGGGCACCGTCCTGGGCGCCAACCGTTTCCAGATGGCCGTGCAGATCATCCTGCCTGCCGCCCTGCCCGGCTACCTCAGCGGGCTCAAACAGGGCTGGGCATTCTCCTGGCGGTCGCTCATGGCCGCGGAAATCATCGCCGTGGGCGGCACCATCGGCTTCGGCCTCGGCTCGCTGCTTGACCAAGGCCGGGTCCTGTCTGACATGACGGTTGTGATGGCTGCAATCCTGCTGATCCTGGCCGTCGGCATCCTCATCGAGCTGCTGGTGTTCGCCCCGATCGAGAAGCGCCTCCTCCGCAGCCGCGGCCTGCTCGCCGGTAGCACCCGCTGACCCAGCGGTATGTCTCTAACCCGGCAGCACACCCTCAAGCGGCAGAGACCTGTCAGAAGAGCCCGACGGCGAGTCCCGCCGTCGGGCTCTGCTGTTGGTGCCGGGACCTAATTGCCTCCGGTGTGCCGAACGGGGGCACATTGACACGGACACGCCGCGGACTGAAACGGTGCCTGGCCTTTCCCTTCCAATGTGCCCCACGACGGTGTGGCAGAGGTCTGGCAGACTGGTGCCATGGCTGTCAGCTTTGTGTGCCGCACCGCGTCCGCCCTCCCGCGGGAGCGCCTGTTCGATCTCGCACACAGCATGGAGGCGCACGTTGATTCCCAGAAGGCCGCCGGCGAACGGGCAGTAGGCGGGGTCACGTCCGGCCTGATCGGCGACGGCCAGGAGGTGACCTGGCAGGCCCGGCATTTCGGCCTACCGCTGAGGATGACCAGCCGCGTCACCGCACTGGAGTTCCCCGCGAGCTTCACGGACGAACAAGTCAGGGGCCCGTTCAAAACGTTCCGCCACGTCCACGAGTTCGAAGCCACGGCCACCGGCAGCATCATGACGGACCGCGTGGAGTTCACGGCACCGCTTGGGATACTGGGCCGGCTGGTGGAAGTCCTGGTCCTGCGCCGCTACCTGCAGCGGCTCATCACCGAGCGTGGGATATTCCTGGCCGGCCTTGGAGAATAGGCCGCGGCTAAGCCTCAGGAAACGGCGGTGGCCCGACGATCTCGATGCCGCCGTTCAGCTGCCCTGATTCACGGATGCGGTCGAAATCCACAACGCCGGCTTCGCCGTCGTTGAGCGGTTCGCTCGCGCCGAAGTAGAAGGCCTGGGCGCCGCCGGGGGTGTGCAGGCACAGCACGCGGGTCCCCTCCTGGAGGACTTTGAAAGCGTGCGGGACACCCCTCGGCGCAATGGTCACGCCACCCGCTCCGACGTGATGCTCAGTGCCGTCCATGTTCATAAGGATCTCGCCGGCCAGGATGTACAGCGTTTCGTCGGAGTCCGGATGGGTGTGCATCGGCGTCACCTTGTTCAAGGCCATCTCGACTTCGAAGAGCAGGAAAGCCCCCGCGGTGTCTTCCTCCGTGGCCTTCCAGGTCTGCACTCCGCCGCCGAAGAACCAGCGCCTGGCCCCTTCGCCGGGCTGCAGGACAACTGCGGATGCTGAGCTCTTCGTCTTCATGGTGGTCGCCTCAATAGTGGTCGGAAGACTTATGGGACTGAGGTCCCATAACAAGACTGGAGTACTATGAAGAGCATGTCAAGACCCTACGTAGACGTCGGCCGCACCGGCCAGAAACGCCGCACCCTTGATGTGCTGGTTGCTGCGGCGCGCCAGCTTGTGGCGGATGGCGCCGCGCCTACAGTGGACGACGCCGCGCTCGCCGCGGGCGTAGCCAGGAGTACGGCCTACCGGTATTTCCCTGGGCAGCGGGAGTTGCTGGCCGCTGCCCATCCGGAAACTGCCCGCACGTCCTTGCTTCCGGACGTTCCGCCCGAAGATGTGGCCGGACGGCTGGATGCCGTGGTGGTGGAGTTCACCAGGATGATCGTCGAAACCGAGGCGCAGCAGCGGACCATGTTGAGGCTTTCCCTGGAGCCGCCCGAGGATGGGCCCAGGAGCCTGCCCTTGCGGCAGGGGCGTGCGATCGCCTGGATCTCGGAGGCGCTTGCCCCGCTCCAGGGGCAATGGGCTGACCAGGACATTCAACGGCTGGTCCTGGCGATCCGCAGCGCCACAGGCATTGAATCCCTGGTCTGGCTGACGGACGTCGGCGGCCTGAGCAGGGAAGAGGCGGTCGCTTCTATGCGGTGGACTGCCGGTGCACTCCTGAAGCAGGCGCTGCTGGACGGACCCCCGGAATGCGGCTGAAACGTCCGCCCCGTTGCACCGGAAAATGACGCGACTCCCGGTCCTGAGGGGTATACCTTGGGACTTATCCGGAGTCATCAGGGCAGGCGTTGCGCGATGTGAGGAAGACCATGGAACGTGCGGTGGGGGCAGGCGGGGGCGTACTGGCGGGGATAGGTTCTACGCCACTGATCGAGCTGGGCAAAGTGGTACCGGCGGGATCGGCCAGGGTGCTCGCGAAGCTGGAGTTTGCGAACCCTACCGGGAGCATGAAGGACCGGATGGCCGTAGCCGCGATCAGGGGTGCAGAAGCCCGCGGCGACCTCAGCCCGGGTGACACCGTCGTCGAGTACACTGCCGGGACAACAGGCATCTCGCTCGCGTTGGTCTGCGCAGCCGAAGGTTACCGGCTCCACGTCGTTTTTTCGGACGCGTTCAGCGATGAGAAGCGCCGCACCATGGAGGCGCTCGGAGCAACGGTCGAGGACGTGCCAAGCGACCACGGAAAAATCACGGAGCAGCTGATCAAAGCGATGATCGCCCGGGCGGGTGAACTGAGCGCGCAGCCGGGCCATTGGGCCTGCGACCAGCTCAACAACCGGGATGCGATCACGGGTTACCTCGCCTTGGGCCAGGAAATCTGGCAGCAGTCCTATGGCCGCGTCGACGCTTTCGTCCAGTTCGTCGGCACCGCCCACTCGATCCACGGCACGGCGCGTGCCCTTCGCGCCCACCTTCCCGGGCTGCGGGTCGTCGCCGTCGAGCCGGCCGAGTCTGCCGTACTCTCCGGGGGCCCGACGGGCTCGCACCGGATCGAGGGGACCGGCATCGGCTTTATTCCCCCGCTTTGGGAGCCAGCGGAGGTGGATGCGATTGAACGGGTCTCATCCGACGAAGCGATGGCGATGAGCCGGCGGCTTGCCCGCGAGGAAGGCATCTTTGCCGGGACCTCCTCCGGAGGAAATGTCGTGGCCGCGCTGCGTGTGGCCGAACAGCTCGGTCCAGACGCAACCGTTGTCACCGTCATGGTCGACTCCGGCTTCCGCTATCTCAGTACCGGTCTTTACGGGCAGTAGCCAGGAATCGCATCGCGCGGCCGGAATACGGGGTATCCCATCGTTCCGTCGGACCCTTGTTCTGGTCCGGGCATCTTCCTAGACTCTGGAATAGGCCGGCAGGCGGCCGATTCCGCTGATGTTCTTGAGGAGACTGCAATGGCGCTTAACTTTGGAGTACTGGCACTGGTCGAGGCCAAGCCGGGCAAGGAGCAGGACGTCTGGGACTTCCTCAGCGGAGGCCGTGACATCGTGGCCACCGAGCCGGGCACTAAAACCTGGTACGCCTTCCGCGTCGACGAAAACACCTTCGGCATCTTCGACACCTTCGAGACTGAGGAAGCGCGGCAGGAGCATCTCAACGGTGCCATCCCGGCGGCGCTCGGCGAACACGGCCCAAGCCTCCTGGCCAGGGATCCCAACATCCGGCTGATCGAGCTCATCGCCGTGAAGTAGCCCCGAACCGGGACAGCACCGAATGTGACGCCCCGTTACCTTACGTGAACTGGTGTTTCCGCTGCCGTTGTTGGTGAAACGGCGCGGCCCTACCGTTGATTCATGGCAATTCAGGATATTTACCCCACAGCACTGCGGCTGCTCGGCCGCCCCGTGCTGGTGGTGGGCGGCGGCCCCGTGGCTGCACGCCGTGCCAAGGGCCTGCTCGACGCCGGTGCGCAGGTCACCGTCGTGGCTCCCGTTGCCTCCGCCGCGCTCCGCGAACTGGCCGACGCCGGCCTCCTCACCTGGGAGCCACGCACTTACCTTCCGTACGACGTCGACGGCGTCTGGTTCGTCCAGACGGCCACCGGCGATCCCGCCGTGGACACCCAGGTGTCGGTCGACGCCGAGGCGCAGCGCATCTGGTGCGTCAACGCCTCCGACCACGAAGCCTCAGCCGCGTGGACGCCCGCCGTCGCCGTGGTGGATGACGTGCAGATCGCCGTGAACGCCGGGGGAGACCCGCGCCGTGCCATGGCCCTGCGTGACGCCGTCGCCACCGCACTGGAAACCGGCGACCTCCCGCTGCGCCGCCGTCGTGCGTCTGCGGGCTCCGTCGCCCTTGTGGGCGGCGGGCCCGGCGACACCGGCCTCATCACCGTCCGCGGCCGCCGGCTCCTCGGCCAGGCCGACGTCGTGGTGGCAGACCGCCTCGGCCCGCGCGAACTGCTCAAGGAACTTGCCCCCGACGTCCGCGTCATTGAGGTGGGCAAGACTCCCGGCCACCATCCCGTGCCGCAGTCCGAGATCAACCGCATCCTCGTGGACGAAGCCCTGAAGGGGCACCGCGTGGTCCGGCTCAAGGGCGGCGATCCGTACGTCCTTGGCCGCGGCGGCGAGGAAGCCGAATACTGCCGGCAGCACGGCGTCGAGGTTGAAGTGGTCTCCGGCGTCACGTCCGCGATCTCCGTCCCGGCCGCCGCCGGCATCCCCGTGACTCACCGCGGGCTGGCCAAGGGCTTCAGTGTTGTCACTGGCCACGAGGAGCTGTCCGAGGTCCCCGCCCGGGCAGATCACACCATCGTCCTGCTGATGGGCGTGGCCGCACTTCGCGACTCCGCCGCTGCCTTGGCCGGCGCCGGTTTGCCTCAGGACACTCCAGTTGGCATCGTTGAGAACGGCTATCTGCCGAATCAGCGCGTGACGATCGGCACGCTCGGTTCCATCGCCGACCAGGCGGAAGCCACCGGCGTCGCAAATCCTGCCGTGATTGTGATCGGCGACGTTGTCCGCGTCAGCCCGTTCGCGCCGTCGCGCTTCAAGACAGCGGACTACAGCACCACCACCCCGAACAAGCCCCGAGTCCTCACCACCTAGCCCTCACCCTGAAACCCATCGATTGCTCCGCAACCGCCCTTATGAGGCCTCAGAAGGGCCATTACGGAGCAATCGATGCAGAAGAAAAGGAACACAGCCGTGTCATCAAGCACCTCCGTAGGTTCTGCCGAGCGTCCGCTGCGCGTTGCCGTTGTGGGCTCCGGCCCGGCCGGCGTCTACGCGGCGGACATCCTCACCAAGAGCGAAGCCGTCAAGAGCGGCGAGCTCACCGTGAGCATCGACCTCTTTGACCGCTACCCGGCACCCTACGGCCTGATCCGCTACGGCGTGGCCCCGGACCACCCGCGCATCAAGGGCATCGTCAACGCCCTGCACAAGGTCCTGGACCGCGGAGACATCCGCTTCTTCGGCAACGTGGATTACGGCACGGACATCTCCATCGAGGACCTCCGCACGCACTATGACGCCGTCATCTTCGCCACCGGCGCCATCAAGGACGCGGACCTGAACATCCCGGGCATCGAGCTGGACGGCTCCTACGGCGGCGCGGACTTCGTCTCCTGGTACGACGGCCACCCCGACGTCGCCCGCGAATGGCCGCTGGACGCCACGGAAATCGCCGTCATCGGCAATGGCAACGTGGCCCTGGACGTGGCCCGTGTCCTGTCCAAGCACGCCGACGACCTGCTGGTCTCCGAGATCCCGGACAACGTCTACGCCGGCCTGAAGAACTCGCCCGTCACGGATGTGCACGTCTTCGGCCGCCGCGGCCCGGCCCAGGTCAAGTTCACGCCGCTGGAGCTCCGCGAGCTGAGCCACTCCAAGGACGTGGACATCATCCTCTACGCCGAGGACTTCGAGTTCGACGAGGAATCGGACCGCCAGATCCAGAGCAACAACCAGACCAAAACCATGGTGGGCACGCTCACCAACTGGATCGCCGAGCAGCCCGAGGACCTCTCCGAGCTGACCGCTTCCCGCCGCCTGCACCTGCACTTCCTGCACAGCCCGGTGGAGATCTACGACGACGCCGCGACGCCGGGCAAGGTTGCCGGTATGAAGTTCGAGCGTACCGAGCTGGACGGCACGGGCAACGCCCGCGGCACCGGCGAGTTTGTGGACTACCCCGTCCAGGCCGTCTACCGCTCGATCGGCTACTTCGGCTCGGCGCTGCCGGAGATCGAGTTCGACCACAGAAAGGGCGTGGTACCGAACGACGGCGGACGCGTCCTGGATGCCGCCGGCACCCACGTGCCGGGCATCTACGCCACGGGCTGGATCAAGCGCGGACCGGTCGGACTCATCGGCCACACCAAGGGCGACGCCCTGGAGACCGTGACGTACCTGCTCGAAGACCGCGAAAACCTGCCGGTTGCCGCCGTTCCCGAGGCGGACGCCGTCGTCGGACTCCTTGACGCCCGCGGCGTGAAGTTCACCAGCTGGGAAGGCTGGCTGGCCCTGGACGCGCACGAACTCGCGCTGGGTGCCGCGGCCACCGAAGCCGGCGGATCCCACGGCGTGGAGGTCAAGCGTGAGCGCATCAAGGTGGTGCCGCGCGAGGACATGGTTGCCATCTCCCGCGACGGCGTAGCCGCCAACGTCTAGCTCCGAACCAGCTCCCGCACTACAGCGCGAACAGGCAGCTAATGACCGCAAACCGCAAATTTGAGGTCATTAGCTGCCTGTTCGCGCTTTTTTCGTCCGTGGCCCTACATCCTGCCGAACCGGGCCCGGACCAGCGCAAACAGGCCATAGCAGATGAAGCCCGCACCGATCGCGACGAGCAGGTGCGGGCCGAACGGATGGTCGCGGAGTGCCTTCAGACTGCCGTCCAGCCCGGTGGATTCCTCGGGACTCTGCTTCCCGGCGGCGATAACAAACAGCAGCCCGGCCAGGTTCAGGGCGATTCCCTTGGCCACGTGCCCGGTGACGCCGAGGGCGTCGATGAGCCTGCCGCGGCGGGTCCCCTCGAACCGGAAGAGTTCCTCCTTGAACCCCCGACGGACACCCTTGACCACAAAGTAGACGCCCACGCCCATGGTGGTCAGGCCCACCGCCACCAGCACAGGCAGCCCGAACGGAGCGTCCAGGAGGGCGGTGCTGATATCCCGGGTGGTGTCACCCGAGTCCCCGCGAATCCCGACGGCGAATCCGGCGAAGCTGAGCCCCACGCTGCCGTAGACAATGGCCAGGCATCCTGACGAGATCAGTTTTCCCAAGCGCTGGGCGTTGGGCAGGCGCCGCGCGCGGAGCGTGGCCTCACTCAGTTGCCACAGCGCAAGGCCGGTGCACGCCACCACACACGACCACAGCACGGCCGGTCCCCACGGGTTGGCGCCCAGCTGCTCGATGGCACCGGTGGCTTCCGCTTGCCCCGGCTGACCGAAGGCCAGGGCGATGGCAATAAAGCCAACAATGATGTGCAGCAGCGCCATCACACCGAATCCCGAGCGCGCCACAACGTCCAGCGCCTTGGTGTCCGACGCCTCCTCGACGGCGTCTGCCGCCTCGCCGATGGTGGATTCCCCGTCTGCCATTGTTAGCCGTTCGTCGGTCGTTACGGGTGCGAAGTGCCGGCTCCGGGCCAGGTCATGTGCGTCTGTCCATGGCGACGATGTTACGCCCAACCGCCGGGGAAGTCGGACTTTCGGAACATTGGTAAGTGTGCTTACCATGATGTGTCCCTGACCTAAAAGGGGCACGGCCAGCGAAGACCGCACCAGCGGCATTTCGGAACCAGTTCGACGTTAGGAAGCCACAACATGGCAGGAAATTTTTTTGCCCGGTCCATTCACGATCTGAGCGCTGCGGCATGGTTCGGCGGCGCGCTGATGGGAGCCATCGGTCTGAACGGGGCGACGGCAGAGGCCAAGGATCCGACGGAACGCACCCGTCTTTCCAGCGCGGGCTGGATGAAGTGGGCTCCGATCCAGACGGCGGCTTTCGCCTCCCACCTGGTGGCTGACCTCGCCATCGCGTGGGAGAACAAGGGACGCATCGCGAAGCAGGACGGCGTTGCCCGCGATACCGCGATCAAGACGGCGGTCACGGTTGCCGGCGCCGCCGTGACACTCTACGCCGGCATCCTTGGCAAGAAGGTGGAGAAGCTCGCCGACGAGGGAGCGAGGGGCGCCACCGAGCCGAATCCCGGAGCGTCCGAGGAACTGCAGTCAGCGCAGGAGCAGCTCAAGATGCTGCAGTGGGCCATTCCGGCTTTCGCCGCCGCCGTGATTATCCTCGGCGCCAAGCACGGCGAGATGCAACGGCCCAAGAACGTGTTCCAGGGCCTCCGCCCCTAAGCGGTAGCAGCAGCACTAAGACGCGGTAACGCCCGACGTCGGTTCGCACCCAGGTGCCGGACCGTCGTCGGGCGCTGTGCTTGCGACGCGCAAAAGTGCCTCCGACGCGCAAATTCCTTGGCGCGCCTGATATTTCCAGTGCGCCAGGGAATATGCGCGTCGATTTTTAAAGATCCGGCTCAGGCCGGCTCAAGGTTCGGATCCTCAGCGGTCCACACTTGAATGACAGCCCAAGTGACGGCCGCCATGGGGACGGACAGGACGGCGCCGATGATGCCCGCCAAGATGGTGCCGGCAGTCAGCGCCATCAGTATCACCAGTGCGTGGAGCTGGAGCGACTTGCCCATCACGATCGGCTGCAGCAGGTCACCCTCCAACTGGTTCACGGCGATCACCACGGCCACCACGATCAGCGCCACCACCGGACCGTTGGCCACGAGGGCCACCAAGGCCGCGAGGATGCCGGCCACCGAGGCTCCCACCAGCGGGATGAAAGCGGTCATGAAGATAATGATGGCCAGCGTGAACGCCAGCGGAACCTGCAGGATCAGGAGCGCCGCGCCGATGGCCACGGCATCCACCAGGGCCACGATGGCGGTGCCGCGGACGTAGCCGCCCAGGACTTCGAGCGTGCGGCTGCCCACCCGGCGGAGTTTTGCTTCCCGCTGCCCGCTGAAGGGACGCAGGAAGAAGTTCCAGATTTTGGCGCCGTCCTTGAGGAAGAAAAACAGGATGACCACCACCAGTGCGCTTCCGGCCAGGAACTCCGTCACCACGGACAGTCCGGTGATGGCACCCGAGCGGACCTGGCTGCTGGTGGCAAACTGGATGATCCCCTCCCGTGCCTGGTTCAGCTGCTCCCGGTCGATCGGAATTGGACCGGTGAGCAGGAACTGCTCCAGCTCGTCCAGTCCCGAGGAGGCCTGCTGCGCCAGCTCGGCCCACTGGCTCCGGACGGAGAAGTAGATCACCGTACCAACGCCTGCCAGCAGGAGCAGGAGCGCCACAAACGCCAGTCCCGTGGCAGCGGCGCCCGGCAGGCCACGGCTGCGGAGCACGTTGACGAACGGGCCGATGGCCGCGGCAAGGATCAGGGCGATCAGGACCGGAATGACCAGCAGCTTGATCTGCATCAGGGCGTACACGGAGACCACGGCCACTGCCAGGATCAGCAGGACCTGGGCCGAACGGATCCCCACTCTTCCCAGCCAGTCGGCCCACAGTGCGCCGGGCGGCTTCCGCGCCCGCGGCTTCGCCTGGGTCTCTTCGCTCGGGGTCTCTTCACTCGGGGTCTCTTCGTTCGGGGCCTGGTGGGTTGCTCGTGACATGGAAACTCCTGGTCATCGGCGGGCGCCCGGGATGCGGGCGGCACCCGGGGCGTTACTACCTGCGTCAGGTAGTAAGCCTACTGATGGGGCTGGCCTGCGGAGAAACCCCACGTTCACGTGCCACGCAAAACTAGGTAGCGGTAAGTGTCGTTATGGGCCTTCATAACGACACTTAGCGCTACCTAGTTGGGCCACCAGGCAGGAACTGGACTTACGCCCGCAGCCACTCCGCGCAGGTGTTCAGATTCTGGTTGACGCTGGCCACTGCGGCGTCGGCGTCGTGGGCCTCGATCGCATCCACCAGGGCGCCATGGCCCTCGTACGTGAGACCGTCCAGCCGGCCCTTGCGCTGCTGTTTGAGCAGGTCCTGGTGGAATACATCGCCGAAACTGACGTAGAGCTCGTGCAGCAGCGGGTTCCCGGTGGCATGGGCAACGCGCGCGTGGAAGTCCCAGTCCGCCCGGGCCCAACCCTCGAAGTCCGCGGCGTTCCAGGCGACCTCCCGGGTGGCGAGCACGGCACGCAGGGCGGCGACGTCGTCGGCCGTTGCATTCCGGGCAGCGAGGCGCGCTGCCTGCGTGTCCAGTCCCAGCCTGACCTCGAGGATGTGTTCGTCCGTGTGGTCCTGGTACATGCGCCGGGCGGCGCCGGACATCTCGCTGGTGGCGCGGACGTAGGTGCCATCGCCGCGACGGACCTCCAGCATCCCGCTGTGGGCCAGGGCCCTGATGGCTTCGCGCAATGTGCCGCGCGAAACGCCCAGGCCCTGCACCAGTTCCGGTTCCGCGGGGATGCGCTGGTCAAGGGGCCACTCGCCGGAGTGGATCATCTGCCGGAGTTTGGCGGTGACCTCGGCGGCGAGGGGCTGGCGGTGTGAGGTGCTCAGGGTCATGGCGTCCTACTTCTTCAGGCCGGACAAGGGGGCGCGTGAGATCAGGTGGGCCACCACCACTTGGGCCACGGCGAGGCCCAGCAGGAGTGCCACGGGAAGCGACCAGCCGCCGGTGCCGCTGAACAGCAGACCGGCGCCGAAGGGGCCCGCCGTGGCCAGCAAGTAGCCGGTGGATTGCGCCAGGGTGGACAGGGCTGTGGTCTCGGCGGTGCTCGTCCCGCTCCGGCTGATCATCACCATGACCAGCGGGAAAATGCCCAGGCCGAAGCCGAGCAGGACGGTGGGAATGATGGCCAGGCCCACCGGCACCACCAGCAGTGACGCCAGGCCGGCCACCATAGTGATGCTGACCATGTACAGCGCTGGCCGGAGCATCCGGGGCCGTGAGCCGATGGCGAGCAGCACCATGCCGGCAGGCACGGAGACCAGCTGCATGAGCCCGTACATGAGGCCGCTGTCTGCCGAGTTGAGCCCCATGCTGATCAACATCGACGGGAACCAGCTGATGAGCGAGTACGCGAGCAGCGCCTGGAGAGCGAAAATGGCCGTGAGCAGCTGGCCCTTCCGGGTGCGGAGCAGAGGCCACGGGGAGATGCGGGCAGCAGTGTTCCGGACGCTGTTGCGGTGCGCATGCAGAACGACGGGTACGAAGCCCAGGAAGGCGGCCACGGCCAGGAATCCGATCGCGCCCACCGCGGCGGACGGCGAGCCGAGCGCCAGGGCCAGCGGGACCACGGCCACCGCGGTGACGGTGGCGCCGGTGGTCATGGTGACGGTGTACAGCGCCGTCATGGCCGACGTCCGGTGGGCAAAATGCTCGCGGATGAATGACGGCATGGCCACGTTGCAGACCGCCAGGCCGGACATCCCCACGACGGTGCCCGCCACCAGCATCCCTGTTGCCGGAATCCCGCGGAGCAGCAGCCCGCCAGCCAGAAAGCCAAGCGCCAGCAGGATTGCCTTCTCGACGCCGAGCCGTCCCGTCAGCCACGACGTCGCCGCCCCCGCCACCGCAAAACAGAGAGTGGGGATGGACGGAATGATCGCCGCCACCAGCGGCCCATAGCCCAGAACCTGCTGAAAATCATGGAGGAGGGCAGACGCGCCCGCGATCCCTGCCCGCAGGTTCAGCCCAATCAGCACCAGCGCAATGACGCCGAAGACGACGGCGGTGCGCGGCTTGGGCGGCGCGTCGGACAGCGTCGGGGCTTCGGTGGGGTCAACAGTCATGTCTTAACGTTAGACGTTAGACGTTTGATGTCTAGGGTTCTGTGGCGAACCTCTCCCGGCTATTAATGTTGCGGGCATAGACTCGGGCCACAGGAGTTCGGCCCCGGGCTCTCGAGAACCCGCCCAGCTGGATCTGGCGCCCATCAACGTGGAAGGACGGCCGGTCATGGCTCCGCAGGCAGTTGAGGTCGAAAAGAAGTACGACGTCGGTCAGGACGCCGAGGTGCCGTCGCTCGCGGACATCCCCGGGGTAGCCCGGGTGGGGGAACCCCACGTGGACATCCTGGAAGCTGTGTACTTCGATACGACAAGTCATACGCTCGCCGCCCGCGACATCACCCTTCGCCGCCGCACCGGCGGAGTCGACGCCGGCTGGCACCTGAAGCTGACCGCGGAGGGCCCCCACCCCGGGGACGGGGCCGGTGACGGGTCCGGCGGCGCCGGCTCGGAACCCCGGCGGCGCCGCGAGCTGCACGCCCCGCTGGGCCAGCCCGGCGTCGTTCCCGACAGCCTGTTGGCGCACGTGCTGGCCTACCTCCGCGGCGAGGACGCCGCCCCGGTGGTCCGGCTGAAAACCCGGCGCACCACCTATGCGTTATATGGCGAGGACGGCGTCCACCTGGCGGACCTGGCGGATGACCGCGTGAGCGCAGAGCTGCTGGGCGCCGCCGACGTGGCGACGCCCGACCGCGCCGGCGACGCCGCTGCGGGCGACGGCGCTGCCGACGGCGCTGCGAACGGCGTGGCCGCGCCCGACGGGGTAGCCGCCCCCGACCGCAGTGCCCGGACACGGGAGTGGCGCGAATGGGAACTCGAGCTGGTGCATGGGAGTCCTGACCTGTTCCCGGCCGCGGCGGAAATCCTGGCCGCTGCCGGGGCGCGCCCTGCCAAGCACGGCTCCAAGCTGGCAAAAGTCCTGGCACTGCCTGCCAGGGAGTCCGGTGCCGCTGCCGGCCCAAAAAGTCCTGGCAAAAAGGGGCCTGTGTCGGACCTCCTGACCGCCTACCTGGCTGAGCAGATCCGCGAGATCCTGGCGCACGATCCCGGCGTCCGCCTGGAGGAACCCGAGGCTGTGCACGCCCTGCGGTCAGCAACCCGCCGAACCCGTTCCGCACTCGCGGCCTACCGACGGCTCTACAGTGCCGTGGCCGTGCGGCGCCTTCGGGACGAGCTGAAGTGGCTCGGCGGCGTGCTGGGAAAACCGCGTGACGCCGAAGTCATGCTGGACCGGCTGCGCGGACACGCGGCCGACCTGCCGCCCGGGCTGGCCTCGGCAGTGAAGGACCGGCTGGACGATGAACTCGGCAACAGATTGAACAACGCCTACCGGAAACTCCAGAAGGGACTGCTTTCCGAACGGTACTTCCGGCTCCTGGATGACCTGGAAGCCTTCCGTGACCACCCGCCGGTCCGGCGCGAGGGTGCAGCCCCCGCCCGTAAGGCAGTGGGCAAGCTAGTGGCCAAGGCCGCCAAACGCCTGCAGCGCGCAGCGAGGACGGCCAAACGTGCACGCCGGGGAGCGGACCACGAGACCGCCCTTCACGACGTGCGTAAGGAAGCTAAACGGCTGCGGCACGTGGGGGAGTCCGCAGGGCCGGTGCACGGGAAGCGCGCTGCGAAGATCGCCAAGGCCGCGCACCGCCAGCAGCAGGTCCTCGGAGATTTCCATGACAGCGTGGTGGCCAGGGACCTGCTGGCCAAGCTGGCGGCGGCGCCGGACCTGCCCGAGGCCGTCGCGTCGGCCTACGTCACGCTCCATACCCGGCAGGTGCAGCTGGCGGCTGACGCCGAAGTTGAGTACCGGAAGGAACGCAAGAAGTCCCGGAAGATCCTCCGCGGGACTGTCATTTAGGGGAGCGGGGCTACCTGGCCTGCCGCGCTCCGAGCCGAGACACGGCGAGAGCCAGCCACAGCTGGACACGGTCCGCCGTGACCGAAGGATCGTAGCCGGTGAGTTCGGTGATCTGCGCCAGCCGGTACCGCACGGTGTTCCGGTGCAGGGTCAGGGCTTCGGCGACGGCGGCCACGGAACCGTTGTTGTTCAGGTAGCTTTCCAGGGTGGTCACGAGTTCCGCGCCGTGGGCGGCGTCGAAGGCTCGTAGCGGGTTCAGCGATTCGTGGGCCATGTCGGCCAGGGGAACGTCTTCGCTGGCCAGCAACAGTGACGTCAGGCTCAGGCGTTCCGGCTCGTTCACCGGCAGGCCGTGGCTCGCAGCATCGCGCGCCTCAAAGTAGCTCCAGCGCAGGCCGTTGGGCTTGGTGTACGCGCCGCCGATCCCGATTGTCGCGTGGATCCCGGCCTCAGCCAGGTGGTCGCTGAGGCGCCTGGCCAGCGCAGGTGCCGCGCCGCCGTCGTCGTTAATTACCACCACCAGGTCCTTCCCGACGACGGCGGCCACCGCGTTCTCGAGCGGCTGCGGGACAGAGGTGCTCACCAGGGCCTTGTGATGGGCGGCGGATACCGCCAGCAGCACCACGTTTTTCCGTGTGCTGTTCAGGCCCACACCGGCAAGACGCCGCTGGGCCTCGCTGGTCTCCAGGGCGCCGTGGATGACGTCCTCCAGCACCTGGCCGCACAGGGCGCGCTGGGCCTGGCGTTGCTTGACCATGTTGTTAAGCTCCACGCTGATCAGGTTCTGTGCGTAGCCGATGATGCCCGAATCCTCGAAGGTCTCGCGGACCCACAGCGTGCAGGCATCGCGGCGGCCGGTGGGGATGGGGTAGGAGGCCCACGTGTCAGCGGAGGGGAGCTCGGTGCTGCTGTTGTACAGGTGTGCGGTGAACTGGGTGAGGGCAATCTCAGTCCGCAACATCCCGCCCAGGTGCTTCAGGAGCTGGGTGAGGCCGCCGCCGGTGAGGAGGGCGCGGGCCAGGATCTGGTGGCCCGCGATCAGGCGCTCCAGCTTGGCGACATGATCAGCGGCCTGCGCTTCCGCCACCAGTTTGCCGATGGCAATGAACGGAGTCTCGTAAGGCACCTGGACGATCGGCAGCCCCCAGCGGTTGGCCTCGGCAATCAGGGCCGGCGGGACGGCGTCGTGCGTCAGACCTGTCCCGAACCCGATGCCCACGGCTCCGGCGCGCTGGACCTGCCGGACGAAGCGCCGCTGCTCGGGCGCGGACCGCAGGCGCATGCCGGTGGTGAGCACCAGCTCGCCGCCGCTGAGGAAACGCTGCGGGTCCTCCAGCTCCGTAACGGCAACCCAGTTGATGTCCTCGTGCCAAGTGGTCTCGGCAAGGCCTGCATTGGACAGGTGGAGGGAGTGCACGCCGAGCAGGGTGGCGAGGGAAATGGCCATGGCTCAAGGATAGACGGACGCTGGTCAACCGCACTAAACATTGCGGCCAAGGGTGTGCAGGTGGCTATTCCCCGGGGGAAGGTGCTGGCATAGGCTCAAGGCAGTCGCAACCATCCGCTTCGCAGCTGATGTTCCCTATGAAAGAGGTTGTACACCGTGGTTCAAACCTTGCAGAACTTCATCAACGGTGAGTTCGTTACGCCTGCGGGCACTGCCCTGCTGGACATCGTTAATCCCACGAACGGCGAGGTAGTGGCGCAGTCTCCCGTCTCCATCCAGGCCGACGTCGACGCCGCCATGACCGCGGCCAAGGATGCTTTCAAGACCTGGAAGCACGTCACCCCCGGGCAGCGCCAGCTGATGCTGCTCAAGCTCGCGGACGCTGTTGAAGCCAACAGCGACGAACTTGTCGAGGCGCAGCACCGCAACACCGGGCAGGTGCGCAGCCTCATTGCCTCCGAGGAAGTTGCCGCCGGCGCCGACCAGCTCCGCTTCTTCGCCGGTGCCGCGCGCATCCTGGAAGGAAAGTCAGCGGGCGAGTACTTCGAAGGCCACACTTCCTATGTGCGCCGCGAACCCATCGGTGTGGTGGCCCAGGTTGCGCCCTGGAACTACCCGTTCCTGATGGCCATCTGGAAGATCGGCCCTGCTCTCGCGGCCGGCAACACAGTCGTCCTCAAGCCGTCCGACACCACCCCCGAATCCACCCTCGTGCTGGCCCGCCTGGCCGGCGACATCCTGCCTGCCGGCGTGTTGAACGTAGTTCTGGGAACCGGCGAAACCGGCGCCATGATGGTGGAACACCGGGTCCCCGGCCTGGTCTCCATCACGGGTTCCGTCCGGGCCGGCATCGCCGTGGCCTCCGGAGCTGCGAAGGGCCTCAAGCGCGCCCACCTGGAGCTCGGCGGCAAGGCCCCGGCCATCGTATTCAAGGACGCCGACATCAAAAAGAGCGCCGCGGCCATCGCCGAGTTCGCCTTCTTCAACGCCGGCCAGGACTGCACCGCCATCACCCGGGTGCTGGTGGAAGACTCGGTCCACGACGACGTCGTGGCGGCCATGGTGGAACACACCAAGACCCTGCACACCGGCTCGCAGAACGACGAAGACAACTACTTCGGCCCGCTGAACAACGTGAACCACTTCAACGCCGTCACCTCCGTAGTGGAGCACCTCCCGGAGAACTGCCAGGTTGTCACGGGCGGGCACCGCGCCGGCGACAAGGGCTTCTTCTTCGAACCCACCATCGTCACCGGCGCCAAGCAGACGGATGACATCGTCCAGAAGGAAACCTTCGGCCCGGTCATCACCGTGCAGAAGTTCTCCTCCGAGGCGGAAGCCCTCGAACTGGCGAACGACGTCGAATACGCCCTCGCGTCCAGCGTCTGGACATCCGACCACGGCACGGCGATGCGGATGAGCCGCGACCTGGACTTCGGCGCGGTCTGGATCAACACGCACATCCTCCTCACCGCCGAAATGCCCCATGGCGGCTTCAAGCAGTCCGGCTACGGCAAGGACCTCTCCATGTACGGCGTCGAGGACTACACCCGCATCAAGCACGTCATGAGCGCACTCGACGCATAGTCCCCACCGGCGCCCTAACCTCGCTTCGCTTCGGCAAGGGAACCCTGCCGGCGTGGGCCCGTTCAGTAAGAAAGAAGACTCCCATGAGCACCACAGCAAGTGAAATCACCTTCCGCCTGGAACAGAAGCGCCGTGTCCAGGCCGACTTCCCGGGCCCCAAGTCCATCGCCCTGACCGAGCGCCGCAAGGCAGTGGTCGCCGCTGGTGTCGCCTCCGCCGTTCCGGTCTACGTTGCGGACGCCGACGGCGGCATCATCCACGACGTCGACGGCAACTCCTTCATTGACCTCGGCTCGGGCATCGCGGTGACCAGCGTCGGCGCGTCCGATCCCGCCGTCGTCGGGGCCGTGAAGGAAGCCGTGGAGCACTTCACCCACACTTGCTTTATGGTCACCCCGTACGAAAGCTACGTGGCCCTCGCCGAGCAGCTCAACCGCCTGACCCCGGGCAATCACGAGAAGCGGACCGTGCTGTTCAACTCCGGCGCCGAGGCTGTGGAGAACGCCGTCAAGGTAGCCCGCCTCGCCACCGGACGTGACGCCGTCGTCGCCTTTGACCACGCCTACCACGGCCGCACCAACCTGACCATGGCGCTGACCGCGAAGGCCATGCCGTACAAGACCAACTTCGGCCCGTTCGCGCCCGAGGTCTACCGCATGCCCATGAGCTACCCGTACCGCGAGGAGAACCCCTCGATCACCGGTGCCGAGGCCGCCAAGCGCGCCATCACCATGATCGAGAAGCAGATCGGCGGCGACCAGGTGGCCGCGATCATCATCGAACCCATCCAGGGCGAGGGCGGCTTCATTGTCCCCGCCGAGGGCTTCCTCCCGGCACTGGCCGCTTGGGCCAAAGCCAACGGCGTCGTGTTCATCGCCGACGAGGTCCAGTCCGGTTTCTGCCGTACCGGCGAATGGTTCGCGGTGGACCACGAGGGCGTTGTCCCGGACATCATCACCATGGCCAAGGGCATCGCCGGCGGCATGCCGCTGTCCGCGATCACCGGCCGCGCGGACCTGCTCGACGCCGTCCACCCGGGCGGCCTGGGCGGCACCTACGGCGGTAACCCGGTGGCGTGCGCCGCCGCGCTTGCCGCGATCGGGTCCATGGAGGAATACAACCTCGCCGGACGTGCGCGCCACATAGAGCAGCTCGCCACGGGACGCCTGCAGGAACTGCAGGCCGAACTGGCCGCCTCCGGAAGCGCCGTGATCGGCGACATCCGCGGCCGCGGCGCCATGCTGGCAGTCGAACTGGTCCAGGCCGGCTCCAAGGAACCCAACCCGGAACTGACCAAAGCCGTGGCCGCTGCCTGCCTCAAGGAGGGTGTCATCATCCTCACCTGCGGCACCTACGGCAATGTCATCCGCCTGCTGCCCCCGCTGGTCATCACCGACGACCTGCTGAACGACGGCCTGGACATCCTGGCAGCGGCCATCAAGGCCAACGCCTAGCACCCGTCCGCATAGAGTCAGCGCCCCCTCGCAACGGCGCGAACGCTTCGGGGTGGGGCCACAAGTGTACGTTCGCGCCTGTCCTAAGCGGAGCGGGCCAGCTTCCTTGCCATCGAGTTCTTGCCTGCCATCCGCAGCATATCGACGGTCAGCACCAGCAGGGCCAGCCACACCACACCGAAGCCGATCCAGCGGCTGGCGGTCATGGCTTCCTGGAACACCACAAGCGCCACGATGAACTGCAGGAGCGGGGCAACGTACTGCAGCAGCCCGATGGTGGTCATGGGCAGCCGGCGGGCCGATGCGCCGAAGAACAGCAGCGGCACCGCGGTGATCACGCCGGAGGCCACCAGGAGCCAGAAGTGCCCGGGGCCCTGAGTGGCCAGGGTGGCCGAGCCGCTGATGCCCAGGAACACCATGGTGGCCGCGGCGATCGGGGCCAGCACAATGGTCTCCACGCTGAGGCTGGTCACCGCGTCCACCTTCGGGCCAACGCGCTTCTTCACGAACCCGTACAGGCCAAAGCTGACGGCCAGCGTCAGGGCGATCCAGGGCAGTTTGCCGTAGCTCACCGTGAGCACGCCCACCGCTACAAAACCGATTCCGACGGCGGCCCACTGGAGGGGGCGCAGCTTCTCCTTGAGGACGAACACACCCAGGAGGACCGAGACCAGGGGATTGATGAAGTAGCCCAGTGCGGCTTCGACGGCCTGGCCGGTAGTGACGCCGTAGGTATAGGTCAGCCAGTTCACGGCAATGAGTGCGGCCGCGATGGCGAGGGTGCCGAACACCGAACGGTCATGGAACGCTGCGGCCAGCGCACGCCAGGACCGGGTGACCGTGATCAGGAGGATGCAGAAGAGCAGCGACCACACGACGCGGTTGGCCACGATCTCCACCGCACTGGCGGGCATCAGCGCGAAGAAGTACAGGGGGAGTAGTCCCCACAACCCGTACGCGCCGAAGCCGAACAGGATTCCCGCCGTCGTCTCCTTGTCTACAGCCTTGGGACCTGCGGGCGCGGTCACGGCGGTCTTGGGCAAGGAGTTCGTTTCAGCGGGCGTAGGCACCTAACCAATAACACCAGTTGTTGGACTCGTATTCCAGTCAATAGTCAGTACGCTTTGCTTTATGGAACCGATGAACGCCCAGGTTGCCGTCCCGTGAGGCTCCGCCGCAGCAACGCGAACGGCCGCGGCTACCGTCGCGTGCCCGCCGGGACGGGGTTCAGCTACCGGGACCTGGACGGCTCCACGCTGCCGCCGGGGCCTGTCCGGGACCGGCTGGAAAGCATCGGCATCCCGCCGGCCTGGACCGACGTCTGGATTGCGCCCTTCGACAACGGGCACATCCAGGCGACCGGCCTCGATGCGGTGGGCCGGCGGCAGTACATCTACCACCCCGCCTGGCGCGAGCGGAAGGACCGGGTGAAGTTCGACCGCGCCCTGCAGCTGGCCGAGTCGCTGCCCACCGCGCGCCGGTTGGTCACCCTGGACCTGCGCAGCGACGGTTCCAGCCGCGAACGCGTCCTGGCGGCGGCTTTCCGGATGCTGGACAGCGGGTCCCTGCGGGTGGGATCTGAGCGCTACACCAACGAGAACGGCAGCCACGGCCTGGCTACGCTCCTGTGTGCGCATGTCCATGTCCGCAAGGAGTGCCTGGAGCTGAAGTTTCCGGCCAAGAGCGGCAAGGACTGGGAATCGGAAATCCACGACGCCGACCTCGCCGCCCTGGTGCGGACGCTCAAGCGCCGCGGTGGGAATGCCAGGCTGCTGGCGTTCAAGGACGGCCGGACCTGGCGGCCGGTCACCAGCGCGGACATCAACGCCTACGTCAAGGAGCGCACGGGCCTGGACTTCACTGCCAAGGACTTCCGGACGCTGCGCGGGACCGTGGCGGCCGCCGTCAGCCTGGCGCGCAGCGGCCCGCAGAAGACTGTCGCGGCGCGGAAGGGCGCCATCAGCGTGGCCATGCTGGAAGCTGCCGCGGTGCTGGGCAACACGCCGTCCATCGCCCGTAAGAGCTATGTTGACCCCCGGCTGCTGGACCATTTTGCCGCGGGGGAGACCATCGACCCCAAACGTCTGGACTCCGCGGAGGCCGAGCTCCGGGCCCTGCTTTACCGGGAAGGCGACGTGGTGCCGCTGCAACACATTTAGAATGGGGACATTGTGCGCAGCCGCACTGCGCACTGCACTAAGCGCCTTCGGCGCGAAATCCTCCTTCCAGAAGGGCTCCCGTTGTCCAACCCAGGCGAAACCACCTCCAAGCGTCCACTCCGTGTTGCCATTGTGGGTGCGGGACCGGCCGGTGTTTATGCGGCGGACATCCTGACCAAGTCCAACGGCGTCAAGGACGGCGATTTTGAGGTCAGCATCGACCTTTTCGAGGCCTACCCCGCCCCGTACGGCCTGATCCGCTACGGTGTGGCGCCTGACCATCCGCGCATCAAGGGGATTGTGAACGCGCTGCACAAGGTCCTGGACCGGGGCGACATCCGATTCCTGGGCAACGTCACCTACGGCCGCGACCTCACACTCCATGACTTCCGGGCCTTCTACGACGCCGTCATCTTCTCCACCGGCGCCATCAAGGACGCGGACCTGGATATCCCGGGCATCGACCTCGCCGGATCATTCGGCGGCGCCGACTTTGTGTCCTGGTACGACGGCCACCCGGACGTGTCCCGGGAGTGGCCGCTGGATGCCAAGGAAATCGCGGTGATCGGCAACGGGAACGTGGCGCTGGACGTGGCCCGGATGCTGGTCAAGCACGCCGACGAACTCCTCACCACCGAGATCCCGGACAACGTCTACCAGGGCCTGAAGAACTCGCCCGTCACTGACGTCCACGTGTTCGGCCGCCGCGGCCCGGCGCAGGTCAAGTTCACGCCGCTGGAGCTGCGCGAGCTGAGCCACATGAAGGACGTGGACATTGTCCTGTACCCGGAGGACTTCGAATTCGACGAAGCCTCCGACGACGCCATCCGCAGCAACAACCAGATCAAGACCATGGTGAACACGCTGACCAACTGGCTCGTGGAGGAACACGCCGAAGCGGAAGAGCCGTCCTCCCGCCGCCTGCACCTGCACTTCCTGCACAGCCCGGTGGAGGTCTACGGAAACCCCGACGACGGGGGGTCCGGCCAGGTGGCCGGCATCAAGTTTGAGCGCATGGAACTGGACGGCACCGGCAACGTCAAGGGCACGGGCGAGTATGTGGACTACCCCGTCCAGGCCGTGTACCGCGCCATCGGCTACCACGGCTCGCCACTGGACGAGCTGGAATACAACGCCAAACGCGGAGTGATCCCGAACGAGGGCGGCCGCGTGCTCGACGCCGACGGCAACCCCGTCCCAGGAATCTACGCCACCGGCTGGATCAAGCGCGGGCCGGTCGGCTTGATCGGGCACACCAAGGGTGACGCCCTGGAAACCATCGGCTTCCTGCTGGAGGACCGGCTCACGCTGCCACCCGCCCAGAACCCGGATCCGCAGGCCATCATCGATCTCCTGCACGAGCGCGGCATCGAGTTCACCACGTGGGAGGGCTGGATCAAGCTGGACGCGCACGAAGCAGCCCTCGGCGCCGCGTGGACGGAAGACGGGCCCGGCACCGACGGAACCGCCGCCGTCGTGCGTGAACGCATCAAAGTAGTCCCGCGCGAGGAAATGATCAGCATCTCCCGCGCCTGACGCACGCCCCGCCTGACGCAGGAGAGCTGGCTGGAGGACTGCCGCTGGAGGGTTCGCGCCGGCGGCCATTAGACTTGCAGGACCGAGGGGAGTTCGATGAGGAACCTGATCCTGCCGCCGGCGTCCGGCGGCGAAGCGACTGCGCTGGCACAGCGTCATGCCCTGGCAGCCCACGAGCAGCTCGACGCCCAAGCGTTTCCGGGCACCCAGGAAATCCCCGGGCTGCGCCGGCTGATTCGGGAATCCTGGCAGCGGTCCGCCAAATTGAAGGCCAACCCTGACAACCCCGAAGCGCCCCTCGCCCTGGACACTGACGAGCTCGAGGAATACCGGCGGCAGCACCCGCTGGCCAGCATCATGCCCGTGATCCACAAGCTCCTGGTTCAGCCCAGCCACGACAGCGGCCTGCTCGTTGCCGTGGGTGATGAGGTGGGCCGGCTGCTCTGGGTGGAAGGGGATCCCGCCCTGCAGCGCCGTGCCGAAGGCATGATGTTCGTGCCCGGTGCCGACTGGTCAGAGGCCACAGTGGGGACCAGCGCGCCGGGAACTGCCCTGGCCTTGGGCCGCGGCATCCAGATTTCCGGGGCGGAGCATTACCAGCGGTCCGTGCACGCATGGAGCTGCACGGCCGTCCCGTTCCATGATCCGGATTCCGGCGCGCTGCTGGGCGTTGTGGACATCACGGGCAAGGCCACCGCGGTGGCGCCCCACACCCTGTCGCTCGTCGAGGCGACCGTCGCTGCCGCCCAGGCGCAGCTTCGTGTTGAGCGGCTGCAGCTGGCGGCGACCCTTGCCAGCCGGCCGGCCCGACGGCGGAACGCCACTTCGGCGGCCAGGTCGGATTCCGCGCGGGCCGGGGGAGCCGGCGGCGCGAAGGAAGGCAGCCTGTACCGCAACAGCCTGCAGCTTCTGGGCCGTGACCAGGCGTTGCTCAGCATCGAAGGCAAAACGGTGGCGCTGTCCGCCCGGCACAGTGAAATTCTCGCCCTGCTCAGCACCCACTCGGACGGGCTGAGCGCCGAGGAGCTCAGTGTCCTGCTCTACCCGGGCGACGGCCCCACCATGACGCTCCGTGCGGAAATGGTCCGGCTGCGCAAGATCCTGCAGCAGCTCAACCCGGCCGCCGTGCCCGAATCCCGGCCGTACAAACTCACCATGGACCTGGTCCCGGACAGCGGACAGGTGCTGAACTGCCTGCAGCGCGGCGCCCACCGCATTGCCCTGGAAATCTACCGTGGGGCGGTGCTGCCGCGCTCCGAAGCGCCGGGCATCATCGACCTCCGCGACAGGGTCTCCTCGCTCATGCGCGAAGCGGTCCTGACGGACGGCAGTGCCGAGACGCTGCTCAAGTACGCCGCCCTCCCGGAGGCAAAGGACGACGTCGACGTCCGGACTGCCGCCCTGAAGCTGCTGCCGCCGCGCTCACCCAAGCGGGCCGCCGTCGTCGCGGACCTTGAGCGGCTGGAAGCTGAACTCAGCGCCTGACCCCGCCCTCTGATGAGACCAGCCGTGACCTGGCTCACACCCGCGCAACCTGACTGCAACCTTCACACTCCTACGCTGGGACCAACGGCGGACGCCATCATCAGGCGCCGCCTTTCATGCACAGCAAAGGAGCTAGCAATGACTGTTTACGCACAGCCCGGTACCGAGGGTTCAAAGGTCACGTTCAAGGACCGCTACGAGAACTGGATCGGCGGCGAGTGGGTTGCCCCCGTCAAGGGCCAGTACTTCGAGAACATCACACCCGTCACCGGCAAAGTCTTCTGCGAAGTGGCCCGCGGCACCGCCGAGGACATTGAACTGGCACTGGACGCCGCCCACAAGATCGCACCGTCCTGGGGCAAGACCTCCGTCGCCGAGCGCGCCGCGGTCCTGAACAAGATCGCCGACCGCATCGACGAGAACCTCGAGATGCTCGCCGTCGCCGAATCCTGGGACAACGGCAAGCCCATCCGGGAGACCCTGAACGCGGACATTCCGCTCGCCGCAGACCACTTCCGCTACTTCGCCTCGGCCGTCCGCGCCCAGGAAGGCCGGCTTTCCCAGCTCGACGACGACACCACGGCCTACCACTACCACGAGCCCCTCGGCGTCGTGGGCCAGATCATCCCGTGGAACTTCCCCATCCTGATGGCCGTCTGGAAGCTCGCCCCGGCCCTGGCCGCCGGCAACGCCGTGGTCCTCAAGCCCGCCGAGCAGACGCCGTCGTCCATTCTGGTCCTGATGGAACTCATCGGTGACCTGCTGCCCGCCGGTGTCCTCAACGTGGTCAACGGCTTTGGCGTCGAGGCAGGCAAGCCGCTTGCGTCCAGCCCGCGGATCCGCAAGATCGCCTTCACCGGCGAGACGTCCACCGGGCGCCTCATCAGCCAGTACGCCAGCCAGAACCTGATTCCGGTCACCCTGGAGCTCGGCGGCAAGAGCCCGAACATCTTCTTCAACGATGTTGCCGAGTCCGACGACGCGTTCTATGACAAGGCGCAGGAGGGCTTCGCGCTCTTCGCCTTCAACCAGGGCGAGGTCTGCACCTGCCCGTCACGCGCCCTGGTCCAGGAAGACATCTACGATTCCTTCATGGCTGACGCGGTGGCCCGGGTGGAGAAAATCATCCAGGGCAACCCGCTGGACACCGAAACCCAGCTCGGCGCCCAGGCCTCCAACGACCAGCTGGAAAAGATCCTTTCCTACATCGACATCGGCAAGCAGGAAGGCGCCAAGGTGCTTACCGGCGGCGCCCGCGCCGAGCTGGAAGGCGACCTGGCCGGCGGCTACTACGTCCAGCCCACCGTCTTCGAAGGCCACAACAAGATGCGGATCTTCCAGGAGGAGATCTTCGGACCTGTTGTGTCTGTCGCCCGGTTCAGCGACTACAACGACGCGATGGAAATCGCCAACGACACCCTCTACGGGCTTGGCGCCGGCGTCTGGTCGCGTAACGGCAACGTCGCTTACCGTGCGGGCCGCGAGATCCAGGCCGGCCGCGTCTGGGTCAACAACTACCACGCCTACCCGGCCGGCGCCGCGTTCGGCGGGTACAAGTCCTCCGGCATCGGACGTGAAAACCACTCCATGATGCTGGACCACTACCAGCAGACCAAGAACCTGCTGGTCAGCTATAACGAGAACAAGCTCGGCTTCTTCTAAGGGATTGGGGCGCTCCCGTGGTGTCGACTCCGTCGCCACGACGGGGCCCTCGCGCCCCACTCCGCCTTTAGCCCGGGCGGGGGCGGGTCAGCACTGATCCGTCCCTGCCTGCACCATCCTGGCCACCCCTCAGGAAGGCAGCGCCACCTTCACCGCACCACCGCTTTATCTACGCAAGGATTTCGCCAATGACGACGACAATGCAAGCAGCAGTAGTAACCGAATTCGGCAAGGATCTTCAGATCCAGACCCTCCCCATTCCCACCCCGGGCCGGGGCGAGGCGCTGGTCAAGGTCATCACCACCGGCGTCTGCCACACAGACCTCCACGCGGCGGAGGGCGACTGGCCCGTCAAGCCGACACCGCCGTTCATCCCCGGCCACGAAGGCGTGGGCGAAGTTGTTGCCTTGGGTGAAGGTGTAACCGACCTTGCTGTCGGCGACCTCGTCGGCAACGCCTGGCTCTGGTCCGCCTGCGGCGACTGCCAGTACTGCCGCACCGGCTGGGAGACACTGTGCGAAGTACAGAAGAACGCCGGCTACAGCGTGGACGGTTCCTTCGGGGAGTACATGCTCGTGGACGCCCGCTTTGCCGCACGCATCCCGGCGGGCTCGGACCCCGTTGAAATCGCCCCGGTGCTTTGCGCCGGCGTCACGGTCTACAAGGGCCTGAAGATGACCGAAGCCAAGCCCGGACAGTGGGTCACCATTTCCGGCATCGGCGGACTCGGGCACATTGCCGTCCAGTACGCCGTGGCCATGGGCCTGCGGGTAGCCGCGGTGGATATCGCGGACGACAAACTCGCCCTGGCCAAGAAGCACGGTGCGGAGCTTACCGTCAACGCGCTGCACGAGGATCCCGTCGAAGTTATCCAACGCGAAACCGGAGGTTGCCATGGAGTGCTTGTCACCGCAGTACACCCGTCTGCTTTTGGCCAGGCGATCGGCATGGCACGCAGGGGCGGGACGATTGTGTTCAACGGCTTGCCGCCGGGCGACTTCCCGGCACCGATCTTCGAGATTGTGCTCAAGGGCCTGACCGTCCGCGGCTCGATCGTGGGGACCCGGCAGGACCTGGAGGAAGCACTCGAGTTCTACGCCGAGGGCAAGATCCATCCCACGGTGTCCACCCGGGAGCTCTCCGAGGTCAACGCCGTTCTTGACGAGATGAAACACGCCAAGATCGACGGCCGCGTCGTCATCAGGTACTGATGATGGAGGCGAGGCTTGACGCGGCGGTGACGCTGCCCGGGGAGGACATCTCCCGCGTGGCGCTCACGGCCGAGGCCCTGGGACTGCTCAGGAAGCTGTGGGGCCAGCACGGGCCCCTCATGTTCCACCAGTCCGGCGGCTGCTGCGACGGGTCCTCGCCTATGTGTTACCCGGCCGGGGAATTCATCACCGCGGAAGCGGACGTCCTCCTAGGGCTGTTCGACATCGCCGACGGCCTGGAGCCGCAGCCCGTCGAGTTCTGGATGTCGAAGGAGCAGTTCAACTACTGGAGCCACACCCATCTGACCGTGGACGTGGTCCAGGGCCGGGGGAGTGGGTTCTCGGTTGAGGCGCCGGAAGGCAAGCGGTTCCTGATCCGGTCAAAGCTGATGGACTGGCCCGTCTAGTCGGTTCGATGCTTTAGCCTTGGGGCCCTCCAGAAGGAGGGCCCCAAGGTGTTTTCCGCAATTAACTTCGGCATCTGGGGCGTCTCACGATGCGGGACGGCTGGAACCGTCCTGTGGATGGACAGTAAAGTTGATAAGTCTGTTTCCATCCCCTATCAGGATTGTGGATCTCCTTATGAACCTTCTCCGGACCAAATCCATCGAGCAGTCCATTGCCGACGCCGATGAACCCGGACGCAAGCTCACGCGGTCGCTCAGCAGCTGGGACCTGATGATCATGGGTGTCGCCGTCGCTGTCGGCGCCGGCATCTTCTCGGTGGGCGCCAAGGCCGCGGCCAACTTCTCCGGCCCCGCCGTGACGTTGTCCTTCGCCATTGCCGCCGTGACGTGTGCCCTGGCCATCATGTGCTACGCCGAGTTCGCCACCGCCATCCCGGTCGCCGGATCAGCTTACGTCTTTACGTACGCCACCATGGGCGAACTGCTGGCATGGATCATCGGCTGGAACCTGATCCTGGAACTGTTCACCGCCGCGGCCGTGATCGCCAAGTACTGGGGCATCTACCTCAGCAAGGTGTTTGCGCTGATGGGGGCCGACGTACCGCCGGCGCTGTCGCTCGGCGGCGTGGACCTCTACTGGGGCGCCTTCCTGATCGTTGCCGTCTTCACCGTGCTCCTGGTGCTCGGCACCAAGCTCTCCGCCCGCGTGGGCAACGTCTTCACCATGATCAAGATCGCCGTGGTGCTGTTTGTGATCGTCGTGGGCTTCACGTACGTGAAGTTCGAAAACTACACGCCGTTCGTGCCCGCCGCGGAACCCACTGCCGGTGGTAGCGCGGACGTCCTGAAGCAGTCGTTCTTCGGCTTCCTCACCGGCGCCGCGCCCGCCCAGTACGGCACCCTGGGCATCTTCGCCGGCGCGGCCCTGGTGTTCTTCGCCTTCATCGGCTTTGACGTCGTGGCCACGTCCGCGGAGGAAGTCAAGAACCCGCAGAAGACCCTGCCGCGCGGCATCTTCGGCGGCCTGGCCGTGGTGACGCTGCTCTACATCCTGGTGTCCCTCGCGCTCACCGGCATGGTGTCCTACACGGACCTCGCGGCGGCCGAGACCCCCACCCTCACCACCGCGTTCGAGGCCGTAGGCAACACCACCGCGGCCAAGGTCATCGCCTTCGGATCCCTGATCGGCCTCACCACGGTCATCATGGTGCTGCTCATGGGGCTGTCCCGCGTGGTGCTGGCCATGAGCCGCGACGGACTGCTGCCCCGCGCGCTGTCCAAGACCAGCGAAAAGCGTTCGACGCCGGTCCGCCTCCAGATCATCTGCGGCGCCGCCGTAGCACTTGTGGCCGGCCTGACCAACGTTGACCTTCTGGAAGAAATGATTAACATCGGCACGCTGTCGGCGTTTGTTGTGGTGAGCCTGGGCATCCTGGTGCTGCGTAAAAAGCGCCCGGACCTGAAGCCGTCCTTCCGCGTCCCGTTCGGCAAAGTCCTCCCAGTGGTTTCCGCCGTCCTGTGCCTGTACCTGATGACGAACCTCGCCGTGGAGACGTGGATCTTCTTCGCCGGCTGGCTGGTCATCGGCGTTGTGATCTACTTCGCCTACGGCCAGCGGCACTCCCGCCTGAACGAAAAGTTCGCCGAGGCCAAGTCCGCCGTGGACGACACGCAATCCGCCACGGAATCCGGCGCGGACGCCCGCCTTTCCGGCAGCGATGCAGCAGTCGACGACGAGGCACTCACCCGCACGTAAGCCAGCGGCCACCAGGCCTGCAAACAAGGCAGAGGCACCCGTCCACCCCTTTGGTGGCAGGGTGCCTCTGCTGTTTAACCCGCCTTTGTGATCTGGCCGATAAGGCCTATATAGTCGTGCTTGGAGTTTTTGGGATGTTGTCCCGATAATAGGAAATTTGCTTTGGCGCCAAAGAGAAATGGTGAACTGTGGCTGAGAACGATGTTGTTCGCAGTAAGTCGGCGGTCCTGGACCCCGAAGGCCAATCTTGCCGTCACCGGCGGGGACGGCGCGGACATCGTCTTCGACTCGGCCGCCCACCCCTCGGTCGCCGCGATGCTGCCCCGGGCTGTCCGTGTGCGCGGCACCATCGTCCTCGTAGGCGTCTACAAAAAGCCCGTCGAACTGGACCTCGAAGCCCTGACGTTCGCCGAGAACACCGTGGTAGGCGTCCGGGTCTACACCAGGGCGGCCGTGGAGCGCGCGGTGGAACTCATCGAAAGCCGTGAACTGGGGCTGGACCGCATTCCCACCCAGGTGTTCGCCCTGGAGGACACCCGCCAGGTCTTTGACCAGGCGATGGCGTCCGGACGCGTCCTCAAAGTCTTTGTCAGTCCAGCCGCGGCGCCCGCCGCGAAAACCCAGGAAAGTTCATGAACCACACAGCAGAGAAATCGTCGTTTGACCTCAGCGGCAAAACCGCAGCCGTGACCGGCGCCTCCCGCGGGATCGGCCTGGGCATTGCCCTCGGGCTGGTCAACGCCGGCGCCAGCGTTGTGGCACTCCAGCGCGGCCCCTTGGCCCCCGAACTGGCAGCCGCTGCGGAAAAGGCAGGCGTCAGCGCCGCCGCGGTCCACGTGGACCTGGCCAGCGAAGAGTCCGTCGCCGCCGCCACAGCGGAAACCCTCGCGGGACACCAGATCGACATCCTGGTCAACAACGCAGGAACCCAGATCCGGCACGACGCGACCGAGTTCCCGCTGTCCGACTTTGACCGCGTTATGGCCATCAACACCCGCGCCGTCTTCCAGCTGTGCCAGGGGTTCGGCACCCCGATGGTGGAACGCGGTGGCGGGAAGATCATCAACATGGCCTCCCTCCTCACGTTCCAGGGCGGCCTGCGGGTTCTGGCCCACGCCGCGTCGAAGGGTGCCGTGGCGCAGCTGACCAAGGCGTTGTGCAACGAATGGGCACCCCGCGGCGTGAACGTCAATGCGGTTGCGCCGGGCTATATCGCCACTGACATGAACGAGGCGCTGCTGGCAGACGCCCAGCGCCATGAACAGATTTCAGTCCGGATCCCGGCGGCACGCTGGGGCACCGGCGGTGACCTGGCCGGCGCCGTGGTGTTCCTGGCCTCCCCAGCTGCGGACTACATCCACGGCGTCCTACTGCCGGTCGACGGCGGGTGGCTGGCCCGATGAGCGATCTCCAGAGCCCTCCCGTTTCCGCCATCCTGCAGGAGAACCCTGTGGTGGCAGTCCTCCGCGCCCGGCATGCCCGGGAATACGCCCCGGTCATCGACGCCCTGGTCAGGGGCGGCGTCAGGTCCATCGAACTGACCCTCAGCACCGACGGCGTGTTCGACTTCCTGCCGGACATCAAACGGCAGTTCGGCGCCGACGCGGAAATCGGCGTCGGCACCGTCACCTCCGGTGACCAGGCTACGCAGGCGCTCGACGGCGGTGCGGACTACCTGGTGACGCCCGCCATGGTGACGGACGTGATCCGCGCTGCGGTTGCCGCCGGCGTTCCGGTGTTCCCCGGCGGGCTGACGCCCACCGAACTGCTGACCGGCATGCAGGCGGGGGCTACGGCCGTGAAGCTGTTCCCCGCCTCCACCGTCGGCCCCGGCTACATTGGGCAGCTTCGCGGGCCCTTCCCGGACATGCGGGTCATTCCGTCCGGCGGCATCGGCATCGATGACGCCGCTGACTGGATCGCCGCAGGGGCGCTTGCCGTCAGCCTGGGCGGACCCCTGCTCCGTGATGCGTTCTCCGGCGGCGACCTCGCCGCCCTCACCGCCCGTGCCCGGCAGCTCAGTTCCCTGGTGGCGGACGCCGTCCAGGCGAGGGGTGCCCGGTGACCTTCACCGACGTCGTGACCCTCGGCGAAACGATGGGCCTGATGAAGGCCGAGACGCCCGGCCCGCTGGCCCAGGTGTCCTCGCTCAGCCTGGGCATGGGCGGCTCCGAGAGCAACTTTGCCATCGCGCTGCGGCGCCTGGGCACGTCGGTGACATGGGTTGGACGCGTCGGCAACGACAGCCTCGGTGAACTCGTCCTGCGTGAGCTCGCCGCCGAGGGGATCGTGGTTGACCCGCTGCGGGACGAGTCGGCACCCACCGGCCTCATGATCAAAGAGCGGCGCACCATGGACCAGCTCAAGGTCTGGTACTACCGGGCCGGCAGCGCGGGCTCCCGGCTGTCCCCGGAGGACATCCCGGCCGAGCGGATTGCCAACGCCCGGCTGCTGCACCTCACGGGCATCACGCCCGCGCTGTCGCCGGAGGCAGCCCGGGCGGCGCAACATGCGCTGGACGTTGCCCGTGAAGCAGGCGTCCTGGTCTCGTTCGACCTCAACTACCGCGCCGCGCTGTGGTCCGCCGACGAAGCCGTTGACGTTTTCCGGAACTTCATTGCCCAGGCGGACATCGTGTTCGCCGGGGACGACGAAGCCGCCATCGCGGTAGGAAAGTCCGATGACTCCCTGGAGCTTGCCCGCCGGGTCGCCGCCCTCGGGCCGAGCCAGGCGGTCATCAAGCGGGGAGCCGCAGGCTGTGCCGCCGTGATCGACGGAGTGGAATACGTGCAGGACGCCGTCCGCGTCAACGCCATCGACACCGTGGGGGCCGGCGACGCCTTTGTGGCCGGCTATATCTCGGACCTGCTGGCCGGGGCCGCGGTGCAGCAGCGGCTGCTGACGGCAGTCCGCACGGGAGCCTTTGCCTGCCTGGTGCCCGGCGACTGGGAAGGCATGCCGCGCCGGCACGAGCTGGCCATGCTGGACGCCACGGAACCGGTGGCACGCTGAGCCGGGGTTGAACCCTAGCCGGAACTGATCCCGTAGCCGGAACTGATCCCGTAAAGGGACCGGCGGAAAGGCCTGAATCGGCGTGTGGGCTAGATCCAGGCCCTTTCAAATCCTGGCGGCAGGCAGCGGCTGAGCTCAGGCTGCACGTCCTGGAGCAGCGCCACGAGTGATTCGATCCGTTCCGGCGTCATGTGAACGCTGGGGGCTGAGATGGAGACAGCGGCCGCGACCTTGCCGAGCAGGTCCGGGATGGCGATGGCGACGCAGGTGATGCCGAGTTCGTTCTCCTGGTCATCCAGCGCGAAGCCGTCGGCCCTGGCCTGGTCCAGCACCGTCCGGAAGGCGGCAACATCCTGAATGGAGCGGGGTGTGGCGATCGCCGCGGTATCGAAGGCGCGGACGGCCTCGTCATTTCCATACTGGGCCGCCAGCAGGGCCTTGCCCATGGCGGTGTTCTGCGCCCGCAACCGTGCCCCGGGACGGGACGCCATTTCAATGCCGCGATGGCCGCGTGCCTTGGCCAGGTACAGGACATCGTCGCCGCTGAGGATGCCCAGGTGCGTGGTGTCCTGCGTGGTCCTGGCGATCCCGGCGAGGATGGTCTGCACGGTGTCGGGGAGGCTGATCTTTGCCTCTGCCTTCGTGCCGAGCTCCAGCAGTTTGATGCCCAGGTGATAACTGTGGTCCGGCTGCTGGCTGAGATACCTGCCTGCCACCAGTGTGGTCAGCATGCGGTGGGTCGCCGAGCGGCTTAGCCCCGAGGCCTGGGTGATGTCCTCGAGCCGGTGGGCGCCCGCAGCGACGTGGTCGAGCAGGCTGAGTCCGCGCTCCAGTGTGCGGGCCCCTGCGGGATTAGCTTCCATGCCCCCAATTATCCCACGTATAGGGAGCCTTCCCATCTACAGGAAGTCCGGCGTCACGGGGCGGCATGCCGGCCCACCCAGTCCACCAAGGGCCGCAGCTTGTCCCACAGCGCCTCGATTTCCTGCACCGCCGCCGGTGAATCCAGCCACTCCGGCTGGCCCAGTTCGATGCCGGCGGACAGCGACTTGTGCTTCAGCAGCTCCGCCCGGGGATGGTCCTTGTCGAAACCGCGCGGCACGGTCTTGAGTTTTTCGCCCTCCACGGCAAAGCCCGCGGCAGCCACGGTCTCCACGATGTGCCGCAGCGATTCGCCGGTCCCGGAGGCATCCACGGAGTTCCGGAAGCGGGCCAGCTGGGCCGGCGTACTGGTGTGGCAGCCGCCGCCCACCAGCAGCCCGTCGGCGCTCACCTGGACGTAATATCCCACGCCTTCCTGGGACGACGCGAACGCTCCCTGGGCAGTCTTGTAGGGCGATTTGTCTTGGGCGAACCTGATGTCCCGGTTGGGCCGGAAGATCTTGCCCGGCCCGAACCGCGGCTCCAGTTCAGCCAGCAGGGCCGTGACCGGATCCCGCACCAGGGTGTTGTAGCTGTCCTTGTGCTCCAGCCACCACTCACGGTTGTTGTTGTCCTCAAGTTCGGCATAGAACGCGAATGCCCCTGCTGGGATGCCCTGGAATGTACTCATGCAGTGATCCTAGGGGCCGCCGGAAGCCCCGGCCAGAGCGGCAGGCGCCTATGTGGAAAGCGTGGACAGCAGCCTCCCCATGGCGCGGCGCCCCGCGTCGTTCCACCATCCGGCACGCGCGTACCGGGAGGATAACGATGGCCAGATCCGGTTGACCACAGGCGTCCTCTGAACCAGACTTAATTCGAAAGTTTGTTCGGAAACCGAACAAGCTGGGCGTGGGGGCCTCGCACTCCCATGCCACTTCACAAAGGAGTGAACATGAAGCGTCGTTGTGTAATCGCTGTGCTTGCCGCAGCATCGGTCCTGGGCTTGTCAGCCTGTGGGTCCGGTTCGCCGAGTTCTACCGGCAATGGAACCGCCCCCGCCGGTGGAGCCGGGAGCGGAGAGCTGACCAAGGTCAGTGTGGGGGTTATCCCGATCGTGGACTGCGCACCGATCTACCTGGGCAGCAAGCAGGGGTTCTTCAAGGATGAGGGCCTGGAGTTGGACATCCAGACAGCCACCGGCGGCGCAGCAATCGTCCCGGGCGTGGTCAGCGGCAGCTTCGACTTCGCGTTCTCCAACCTGATTTCGGTCATGGTTGCCAAGGACAAGGGTCTCGACCTGAAGTTTGTCGCCAATGGAGCGTCCACCACCGGTGAGGAGGGGAACGACATCGGCGGCGTCGTCGTCCCGGCCGGGTCGGGTATCCAGTCCGCGAAAGACCTCGCCGGCAAGACCGTCTCGGTGAACAACCTCGCCAATATCGGCGACACCACCATCAAGTCGGTCATCGAAAAGGACGGCGGCGATCCCAACGGCGTGAAGTTTGTTGAGGTGGCCTTCCCGGACGCCCCGGCGGCCCTGGCCAACAAGCAGGTGGACGCAGCATGGATCCTGGAACCCTTCCTCTCGGTGGCTGTGGCCGAAGGCGGCACGATAGTCTCCTCGAACTTCGTCGAGATGAGCCCGGAACTGGACATCGCCGGCTATTTCACCAAGGTGGACACCATCAAGGGCAAGGCCGAGCTGACGGAGAAGTTCACCCGCGCCATGAACAAGTCCCTTGAGTACGCCCAGGCGAACCCGCAGGAGGTCCGCGAAATCGTGGGCACCTACACCAAGATCGACGAGGCCACCCGGGCCAAGATGATCCTGCCGCGCTACCGCGTCGAATTCAACCAGGACGCCTTCAAGACCCTCGGTGACGCCGCCGCCAAGTACGGCACGCTGGCCAAGGCACCGAACGCCGGTGACCTCCTCCCGTGAGTTCCCACGCTTCAGCTTCCAGCGGTCCCGCCCCACGTGTGGGACGGGACCGCAGGTCGGTCCGCAAGCTGCCGGTAAAACAGTTGCTCGGCCTGGCCGGAATCGCGGGATTCCTGGCCACGTGGGAGCTCATTCCCCGCCTGGGCATCATTGACGAACGTTTCCTCCCTCCGGCCAGCGAGGTCATTGTGGCGCTGGTTCGGGACTTCGGCCTGACCGCATTCTGGATCTCGGTCGGCGAAACCATGACGGCCTGGTTCCTGGGCCTCCTCATCGCCGTCGCTCTGGCGGTGCTGCTGGGCTTCGTCATTGGCTCCAGCGACTTCCTGCGGAAGGCGACCAACTCCACGGTGGAGTTCCTGCGGCCCATCCCGTCAGTGGCCCTGATCCCACTGGCGGTGCTGCTCTTCGGCGTGAAGATTGAATCGTCCCTAATGCTGATCACCTACGCAGCCTTTTGGCAGGTGCTGATCCAGGTCCTCTACGGGGTGGCCGATGTCGACATGGTGGCCAACAACACCGCAAAGACCTACGGCCTGGGCCGGATGGCGCGGATCCGCTACGTCGTTTTCCCCACCGCCCTGCCCTACCTGATGACCGGCGTCCGGCTTGCCGCAACGGTGGCGCTGGTCCTGGCCATCACGGCGGAACTGGTGATCGGCTCGCCGGGCCTGGGCCGTGAAATCGCCCTCGCCCAGTCCGGCGGTGCCATCTCCGGCATGTATGCCCTCGTGCTGGCCACCGGACTGATAGGCGTGCTGATCAACGTCCTGATGCGCTTCATCGAGAAGAAGACGCTGGCCTGGCACTCCTCCGTCCGTTCTGAGGTGATCGTATGAAAGCCCTGAAGACCCTCGGCTACGTGCTGGCGCTGCCCATCCTGCTGGTCCTGCTCTGGTGGGCCTCAACCCTCGGGACGGTCAACTTCTTTGTCCCCACCCCAGCCGCCCTCGTGGCGAAATTCGGCGAGGTCTGGTTCGGCCCACGCTTCTTCTCCGATGTGCTGCCCAGCATCGGCCGGCTCCTGGTCGGCGTCACCGCGGCGATCGTGATCGGCGTCGTAGGCGGGGTCCTGATCGGCTCGGTCAGATGGCTCCGTGCCCTGCTGGAACCGACACTGGAGTTCTTCCGCGCCATCCCACCGCCAGTCCTGGTCCCGGTTCTGATCCTGCTGATGGGGATCACGGACTCCATGAAGGTGGCGGTCATCATTTCCGGCTGTGTCTGGCCGGTCCTGCTGAACACCATCGAAGGGGTCCGCGCCGTCGACGGGGTGCTCTCGGATTCGGCTCACACCTACGGCATCAACGGCTGGGCCCGGATCAGGTATCTGGTGCTGCCTTCGGCCAGTCCGCAGATCATGGCTGGCGTGCGCCAGTCACTGTCCCTCGGGCTGATTCTGATGGTCATCTCCGAAATGTTCGCCTCGTCCTCGGGGCTTGGCTTCACCATCGTCCAGTTCCAGCGCTCCTTCGCCATCCCGGAAATGTGGTCCGGCATCGTGGTGCTCGGTCTGCTGGGCGTGGCCATGTCGTTCATCTTCCAGTGGGCCGAGCGGAACATCCTGCGCTGGTACCACGGCCAGAAAGAGGTAGAAAATGCAGCCTGACTCCACCCGCCCGGCCACGGAGGCGATGCTCTCCGTCCGCAGCCTGAAGAAGGTGTACCAGACCGACGGCGGCGACATCGAAGCGGTGCGTAACCTCACCTTCGATCTGCGGGCTGGCGAGCTGGCCTGCCTCGTGGGCCCCTCCGGCTCCGGCAAGACGACACTCCTGAAGTGCATCTCCGGGTTGATGGCCCCCACCGAGGGCGAGGTTCTCCTTGACGGCAAACGCGTGTCCGGGCCGCCGAAGAAGATGGCCGTGGTGTTCCAGGAATACGGCAGGTCGCTGTTCCCCTGGATGCGGGTCCGGGAAAACGTGGATCTGCCGCTGAAGAACCAGGGCGTGTCCAAGGCGGAACGCGACAGGCTCGTGGACGAGGCCCTCGAGGCCGTGGGCCTGTCCCATGTTCCGCGGTCCTACCCCTGGCAGCTCTCTGGCGGCATGCAGCAGCGCGTGGCGATCGCGCGCGCCATCGCCTATCAGCCCGAGGTGCTGCTGATGGACGAGCCGTTCGCCGCCGTAGACGCACAGACCCGGGCGGACCTGGAGGACTTGATCCGGGTGGTCTGGAAGAAGCTCGGTGTGACCGTGCTCTTCGTCACCCACGACATCGACGAATCCATCTACCTCGGCGAACGCGTCATCATCCTGTCGTCCTCTCCGACAGTCATCCAAGAGGACATCGTGATCGACCTCCCCGACGACCGGGACCAGCTCAATACCAGGGCACTGCCGCGCTTCACCGAGCTCCGCCACCACGTGTACGAGCAGATCCAGCTCGCCAAGAAGGGCCACCGGCCCGCGGCGGCAGGCTCGGCGCCGGCGGGCCGCCCGGACGTCGCGTAGCCCTGACGGCAACAACAGAAACACCCCGCCACGGAAAATCCGTGGCGGGGTGTTCGTGTTGTGGCCCAAGGGCCGCAGGTGGCGAATCAGCCGATCTTGTTGGCAGCCTCGGCAGCGGAGTCAGTGGAGCCCGCACCGAGGTTGGCTCGCAGCTTGGCGCCGAGTTCGGCATCCACGTTGGTCCAGTACTGGATGGCGCGTTCCTTGATTTCGGCGTTCTTCACGCCGCCCACCGCACCGGTGATGGTGTCCAGCAGACGGGCCTTGGCGCCGTCGTCGAACACCTCGCGGTACAGGGTGCCGGCCTGGCCGAAGTCGCCGTCCTCGGCGTGGAGGGAGTGTGCGGAGAGCGTGAGCTCGCCGTCGTTCTCCCAGCCGCCGGCCGGGGAAGCCGGCTCAACGGCTGCAGGGCCGTTGAAGGAGTTGGGGGCGTAAACCGGTACGGACGGGGCGTTGAAGTGGTAACGCCCGGCGCCGTCCTGGCTGTAGTTGTTGACCTGGTTCTTCGGCTGGTTCACCGGGATCTGCGCATGGTTGGTGCCCACGCGGTAGCGGTGTGCGTCGGCGTAGGAGAAGATACGGGCCTGCAGCATCTTGTCCGGGGAGGCGGCGATGCCCGGCACGAAGTTCGACGGCGCGAAGGTGGCCTGCTCGATCTGCGCGAAGTAGTTCTCCGGGTTCTTGTTCAGCTCCATGGTGCCCACGTGGATCAGCGGGTAGTCCGAGTGCGGCCACACCTTGGTGAGGTCGAACGGGTTGAAGCGGTAGCCCTTGGCGTCTTCGTACGGCATGACCTGGACGTGCAGTTCCCAGGACGGGAAGTTGCCCTCGGCGATGTTGTCCTGCAGGTCGCGGATGTAGAAGTCCGCGTCCGAGCCGGCCAGCTCTTCGGCCTGGTCGCCGGAGATGGTCTTGACGCCCTGGTTGGACTTGAAGTGGTACTTGACCCAGAAGCGCTCGCCCGCGGCGTTGATCCACTGGTAGGTGTGCGAGCCGTAGCCCTGCATTTCACGCCAGGAGGCCGGCAGGCCACGGTCGCCCATGAGCCAGGTGACCTGGTGTGCGGACTCGGGGGACAGGGTCCAGAAGTCCCACTGCATGTCGGCGTCGCGCAGGTGGGTGCCCGGGAGGCGCTTCTGGGAGTGGATGAAGTCCGGGAACTTGATGCCGTCGCGGATGAAGAAGACGGGGGTGTTGTTGCCCACGAGGTCGTAGTTGCCCTCGGAGGTGTAGAACTTGACGGCGAAACCGCGGGGGTCGCGCCAGGTGTCCGGGGAGCCTGCTTCACCGGCGACGGAGGAGAAGCGGATCAGCATCTCGGTCTCGACGCCCGGCTGCAGGAACGCGGCCTTGGTGTACTTGGAGATGTCCGAGGTGGCCTTGAAAGTACCGAACGCGCCGCCGCCCTTGGCGTGCACTACGCGCTCCGGCACGCGCTCGCGGTTGAACTGGGCGAGCTTTTCGATCAGGTAGTGGTCCGTGAGGATGATGGCGCCGTCGGCGCCGACGGACTGTGCGTGCGCGTCAGAGGTGACGGGCGCGCCGGACTGGGTTGTAGAGATGTTCGCAGTCATTTTTCTCCTATTTCTCGATTATTTGGGACGTTCAGAAGGAAGTTTTTGGGACTCTTGGCAGTCCTGGCAGATGCCCTGGTACATCACGTCGGCGATCTGGATGGTCATCGGCTTGGAGTTCGCATCCCAGTGCGGCGTGAGGCAGGGCGCGTGCCCGACGGCGCATTCGACGTCCTCCACGCGGCCGCAGCTGATGCAGATGGCGTGGTGGTGGTTGTCACCGACGCGGGTCTCGTACAGGGCGGGAGAATGCGGCGGCTCGAAGCGGCGCAGCATGTGCAGATCGGTCAGGTCGCCGAGGACCACGTATACCGATTGCGCGGTCAGCTCCGGAAGTTCGGTGCGCGCGGCGGCGAGGATGCTCTCCGCGGCGGAGTGCGGGTGATGTTCGACGGCGGTCAGCACGGCGAGCCGCTGTTTGGTCACCCGGCGGCCGTGGGCACGCAGGGCGGCAGCCCATGCATCGTGGCCGCCAGAGTGTTCCGTCATGCCTCTATTGAAGCACTTATTATGAGTCGATCACAATAAGGCTTGGCTTACCTTCGGCAGATCCAGGAATTCCTGCATGGGGTTGAGGGATTCTCCTGCCGAGCGGCCCATGGCATGGACTTCCTGGCCGCCTGGTCCGGGCTCCGGCACCACACAGCTCAGCCCGGTCACGCCGGGGCGGGCTGTCAGGCCGTCGACGGCGGCGGCCAGCGCCAGCAGGTGGCCGGGTGTCAGGCCGTCGCCCGGCGCCGGCGGAAGCACCGGCGCGAGCACCGTGTGGTGCGCACCGGCCTTGAATTTCGGGGCACTGGCAGTGAGTTCCGGGAGGGTGTCGTCCACCGGCGGGACGGGCTCCGCCGGGCGCTCAACAGCCAGCCGGCGCAGGGCGGAGCGGAGGCCGCCGTCGTACTCTTTGAGCTCGTCCGCTGCGGCCGGCACGCGGCGCTGAACGGGAAGGCGCAGCTGTTCGCCGGGCGTGACCGGCTCGGCGTCCCAGCGCCCGAACACATGGAACGTGGGGGTGGAGGACTCAGCCTCCGGCTCGCCGATGGCTGCCCCGATGGGGTGCCACTGGTGCGCAAACACCACCGTGCAGCGGCTGGCGCCCAGAACATCGGCGAGGGCCTGCCGCGCAATGTTGTGGCAGTGCAGCCAGTCCGTGGCCGAGCGGAGATCGAACGCGATGGCCGGGTTCGTGAGCCGGATCAGGAGATGGCCGGCGTTCAGGGCAGTCCGGGGCCGGGCAATCTCCCAGCAAGCCGAGGCAAAAAGCAGCCGCCTGGACACATTCATACGCCAACTCCTTTCCCCCGCCTGAGGATACCAATCGTGTGACAGAACAGGACACTGCTGCGCCATTAGGGTTGCAGGGTGGGGAAACTGCTGGCCGACATCACACCGCTCAGGGAGAGCCCGGCCTTCCGCCGGCTCTGGCTGGGTTCCGCCGTTTCGGCCGTGGGGAGCCAGCTCACGCTGGTGGCCGTGAGCCTGGAGGTGTACCGGCTCACGCAGGACAGTTTCTAAGTGGGCCTGCTGGGTGTGTTCGCCCTGGTGCCGCTGGTGTTCGGCGGCCTGCTGGGCGGGTCCATCGCCGACTCCCACAACCGCCGCACGGTGGCGCTCCTGGCAACCTCTGTCCTGTGGCTGACCACCGGCCTGATCGCGCTGCAGTCCTGGCTGCAGCTGGGAAACGTCTGGGTCCTTTACCTTCTGGTGGCGCTGCAAAGCGGCGCCCAGGCCATCAACCAGCCGGCACGCAGTGCCATCATTCCCACGCTCATCCGCAAGGAACTGCTTCCCGCGGCCAACGCACTCAGCATGATGTCGTTCGGTCTGGCCATGACCGTGGGACCCCTGCTGGCGGGCCTGCTGGTGGCGTGGGTGGGCTTCGGCTGGACCTACACCATCGACTTCATCAGCTTCGCCTTTGTGCTCTGGGCAGTCTTCAGGCTCCCATCCATGCCTCCCTCAGGAAGCGCCGGGCGGGCCGGAATCCGGTCTGTCATCGAAGGGTTCCGGTTCCTGGGCAACCGGCCCAACCTGCGGATGACCTTCATCATCGACCTCGTGGCCATGATCCTCGCCCAGCCGCGCGCGCTGATGCCCGCCATCGGTGCGCTGGTGATCGGCGGCGGCGAAACCACGGTGGGCATCCTGCTGGCCTCCAGCGCGGTGGGCGCATTCTTGGCCGGCCTGTTTTCGGGGCCGCTGGGCCATGTCCGGTGGCAGGGGAGTGCCGTGGTGTGGTCGGTGATGGGCTGGGGCGCCTCCATTGCCGGCTTCGGCGCGGTGGTGCTCCTGGCAGGACGGACGGACGACGGCGGGGCCACAGTTTGGCTGGTCCCGGCGGCTGTGTGCTGTGCCCTGGCAGGAATCGCAGACTCCATCAGTGCCGTCTTCCGTAACACCATCCTGCAGGCCGCCGCGCCGGACCACCTCCGGGGACGGCTCCAGGGCGTCTTCATTGTGGTGGTGGCCGGCGGCCCGCGCGTGGGTGACCTGCTGGCAGGCGGCGGGACTAAGATTCTGAGTGAGGGCTGGGTCCTGCTTCTGGGCGGGGTTTTGTGCATCGCGGTGGCCTGGCTGGCGGCACAGCTGCAGCCGGGCTTCCGGAAGTACGATGCCCGCGACCCGGTGCCATAGGGCCATGTCTTGTTGGGTCAATGCCTTGTTTGGCAACTTTGCCAGGGCGACGTGGAGGAGTGGACGT
Source organism: Pseudarthrobacter cellobiosi (assembly GCF_023913815.1). Taxonomy (NCBI): domain Bacteria; kingdom Bacillati; phylum Actinomycetota; class Actinomycetes; order Micrococcales; family Micrococcaceae; genus Pseudarthrobacter; species Pseudarthrobacter cellobiosi. Next base: position 131,836 of record NZ_JAMXBK010000028.1, on the reverse strand, counting down.
GCACAAGCATTACAACGGCCTGAAAACTGCGGCGCTCTTCGGCGTCCTGTGGGCGGTGCTCCTGGGCCTGGGCGGACTGATCGGGATCAATACCCGGAGCTCAGCGCCCATCTGGATCATGGCCCTGATCGGCGTGGCCACCACCGCGTACGGCTACTGGAACAGCGACAAGATCGCCATCCGTTCCATGCAGGCCTACCCCGTCACGGAGGCCCAGGCGCCACAGCTCTACCAGATTGTCCGGGAGCTCTCCGTCCGGGCCAACCAGCCGATGCCCCGCATCTACCTCTCACCCACCATGAACCCGAACGCGTTCGCCACCGGCCGGAATCCCAAAAACGCCGCCGTGTGCTGCACCGAAGGGATCCTGCAGCTGCTGGACGCCCGCGAGCTGCGCGGGGTCCTGGGGCACGAGCTGATGCACGTGTACAACCGGGACATCCTCACGTCCTCGGTGGCAGCCGCAGTGGCCGGCGTCATCACATCCGTGGGCCAGATGCTGCTTTTCTTCGGCGGAGACCGGCGCAACTCCAACCCGCTGGCCATGCTGGCGATGGCGCTTTTGGCGCCGTTTGCCGCCTCGCTCATCCAGCTGGCCATCTCCAGGACCAGGGAGTACGACGCCGACGAGGACGGTTCGCAGCTCACGGGCGATCCGCTGGCGCTCGCCTCAGCCCTGCGCAAGATTGAGCAGGGGGTCAGGATCGCGCCGCTGCCGCAGGAGCAGAAGCTGGTCAACACCTCGCACCTGATGATCGCCAACCCGTTCCGCGGCGGGGCGATGACCAAGCTGTTCGCCACGCACCCGCCGATGAAGGAGCGGATCGCCCGACTGGAACGGATTGCCGGCCGGCCGCTGAACTGAGTCCAACCGAACTGAGGCAACCTGACCAACCCGGGCGCCGCCGTCGTACTTCCTTATTTGGCGACACTTTGGCGACACTGAAAATCAACCGTGGCACGCAAAAACGCCGCCGCTACCCGCATTCAGGTAGCGGCGGCGTCTTTTGCCAGCGATAGAATTTTTGCGCCGCGAAAACGAAGGCCTGGTGGCTAGCTGCGGAAGTTGACGAACTGCAGGTCCGCCTCGTCGAAGTCCTTCAGCAGCGCCATGACAGACTGCAGGTCGTCGCGGGACTTGGACGAGACGCGGAGTTCGTCGCCCTGGATCTGGGACTTGACGCCTTTGGGACCCTCGTCGCGGATCAGCTTGTTGATCTTCTTGGCCAGGTCCTGCTCGATGCCTTCCTTGATGGAGGCTTCCAGGCGGAATTCCTTACCGGATGGGTACGGCTCGCCGGTGTCCAGGGACTTCAGGGAGATGCCGCGGCGGATCAGCTTTGACTGGAGGACGTCCAGCACAGCCAGGACGCGTTCTTCCGAGTTCGCCTTCATCAGGATCTTCTCGCCGCTGAAGTCGACATCGGCGCCAACGCCCTTGAAGTCGTAGCGTTGGACCAGTTCCTTCTGTGCCTGGTTCAGCGCGTTGGCCACTTCCTGCTTGTCCACTTTGCTTACGACGTCGAACGTTGACTCGCCTGCCATGATTCTCCTTGTGCCGGTGGTTGCCCTGACATTGGCTCTGCAGGGCGTGGATCTCTGCATTCCAGCCTAATACGGATCGCCCGGCTGTGGCGCTGGTGGGGGTGCGGCGCTGTTGTGGATTCGGCGCTGTTCCCGATTCACAGTTCCCTCATAGCGGACGCACGGCGGGAACGAAGCCGGGCAGGCGAGAGTTGAACGAGTTGGAAGAAGATCGAAAGGGAAGTTATGCGACACAAGGCCGTCCGTTATGTCACCCGAACCACCGCCGCAGCTGCGGGCGCTGTCGCCACTGCTGCCACGTCAGTCGCCGCTGCAGCCCTGGCAGGTTCCATCATCTTCAGCCCGGTCCCGGATGCCTCGGCCCGCATAGAGGGTGTGAGCGAGGACCTGCTGCGGGCGGTCCAGCTGAACCAGATCACCGAGGAGCAGGCCGTGAAGTTCGAGGCAAGGCTGGCCGGACGGATTCTCGGCGACGCCTGAGTCCCCGCATTTTCCGGTGAATTGCGGGGCTTCTGGCGGCATTTCCGGGGGGCTGCCGCCTCGATTCGATGTTTCGGCAGAAGTTCTGTAAAGTTGTCTTGCCCGCGGTTACTGGAAGCGGAACGGCCCGGAAACGGACGTTCTGAACACTGCAGCCGGGGGTGATCTTCTTTTGAAGTTCGGCAGATTACCCGAGCGGCCAAAGGGGGCTGACTGTAAATCAGCTGGCAACGCCTACGGGGGTTCGAATCCCTCATCTGCCACCCAAGGAAAAGCCTCCGGAACCATTAGGTTCCGGAGGCTTTTTTGTGCCCGGAGGCAGGCCCGGAGGCCAGGGGCCCTGCAGCCTGGCTCGTCCGCAGCTCCTGGCGGGCTCCAAGTTTCCCCGCCTTATGGTCTGTTCCCCGAGTAACAGGGCCACGGAGCGGGGAAAAGCAGCGTCGGAAGTCTGCCAAGAATCCGTCGTCGACATCAGCGTTGGCCCCGGCGTAGGCTGGCACCATCGGCGCATGTGACCCCGATGCCCTGCGTCGATACATCAATCGATGAAGGAGAACCATGAGCGTTGTACGTGAATTTATGACCACGGATGCACAGTGTATTAAGGAGCATCAGTCCCTCGTAGATGCCGCTCGGATGATGTTGGATCTGGATTGTGGATCGCTGCCGATCTGCGGCGATGACGGCAAGTTGAAGGGCATGATCACCGACCGCGACATCGTGCTTAGGTGCGTTGCTGCCGGCCGTGATCCCCGCGAGATGCTGGCCGGCGAACTGGCCACCGGCAAGCCCTACTGGGTTGACGCCGATGCCAGTGTGGACGCCGCCATCGAAATCATGGAGCGGCACCAGATCCGGCGGCTCCCGGTCATTGTCGACCACAAGATGGTTGGCATCATCAGCCAGGGCGACATTGCGCGCAACTACTCCGAGGAGCGCGTGGGCGAACTGGTGGAGCACATTTCGGAACGCCACCCGATGTCTGCATAGTCAGACAAACTCCCGCATGGCCTTGTTCGCGGCTCCTTGCCTTGAAGGTTCGGAACCGCGAACAAGCTTCGGAAATGCTGGACCGCGAAACCCGGCCGCACCGGTGCCTAGTTCAGGGCGATCAGGAGCATCTGGTTGGTGCCGGGGATGCAGGTCTGCAGGAGGGCCCGGGGGAACCCTCCGAACACCGCGATGACATCGTTGGTGGTTCCCGGGTTGGGGACCTGGCCCCTGGCTGTCGCCGTGTACGTCCCGTAGCCCGGAATGCTGACGGTCTCGCCCACTCCGATGCCGGAGAAACGCGCCCACCCGCCGCAGAAGTCATGCTCCGTGATGAACAGCGAGTAGCCGTCGTTGGGTGTGTAGTGGATGGGCCCGATGCAGGCGTCCACCATGGCCTGTCCGCCAGCGCCCGCCACGTAAATGGTGCGGACAGCGGGCGCGGCCTGGACCGGCGCCGGGGCGGGGATGTAGGCCGGTGAAGCCGCAACGGGTGCAGCCGCGGCCGGAGCGGAAACTTCGACGGCGGGTCCCGTCAGCTTCAGCGTCTGGCCCGGGACGATGATGCTGTAGAGGCCCAGCCCGTTGGCGGCCAGCATCGCGTTTGTGTCAACGCCGTACCTGGCTGCGATCCCACCCACCGTATCGCCGGGGACAACCGTGTAGAGGTTGGGGTCGCCTGCGGGTGCCGGAGCAGGTTCGGGCGCTGGCGGTGGTGGGGGAGCCTCGGCAGGCACCGCAGCTTCTGCGACTTCCGGCTCCGCAGTGCCAGCTCCCGCACTGCCAAACTCAACGGACCCAACATAGGGCGCATCCAACGGCACCGCGGCCAAAGGCCGGGCAACGCGGACAACTGGCGCCGCCGCCGTCGTGATGGCCTCCGCCGGCGCGGATATCTCTGCCATGGGGACGGGACCGGCCAATGCGCCAACGCCGAAGGCGGAAATCACGGCGGCGGCGGCCATGCCTGCCCACAGCTTGTTGCTGATCGGCCTGCGCCCCGGTGCCATGAGTTCGACGCGCGGGACGTCGGTTTCGAAATTTCGGCGGGGTGGTTCGGAAGTTTTTGCGGTCAACTGGTACATGGGTGGCCCATCGCAGGTCGGCCCGGCAACAGGGCGGCAGCGGGTGCCGCGAGTTCCACGTGCAGGACGGATCGAGGTGTGATGCGCTGCGCGGTCCCGGTCTTTGAACGGAACCGCGCACGGAAGCGCATGATGGGAGTGCCCGCATACCCAGAAGATACGGATGCTCCGCTATGAAGCGGCATCATCCACCCCAGCTCGGAGGATGCGCCGGCAACTTTGTTTGGCCCTAGGAATTTCGAGTCTAGGAAGCTGCGACAGGCACTGCACCAGTAGGCATTACCTGAATTTTTCCGCCGAATACTTGGCCCTGCGGCGGCATCTACTCGCGGTTCTGGCGGCGACTACTCGGTGTCCAGCCGCCCGGCCCGCTGCAGATTTCTACCCCTGCACTTTTCTACAACGAGGGGCGGTCCTTGAGCGCGGCCACTTCGCGCCGCAGCGCAGCGATCTCCGTGACCAGGCCGGCCAGTTCTGCCCGCAAGGGTTCCTCCACGGACTCCGCGGCAGCTTCCGTGGACTCCTCAACACGCTGGACAAGCCAGGAGGCGATGGACGCAGTGACCACACCCAGCACGGCAATGCCGCTCATCATCAGCGCCGAGGCCACCAGCCGGCCGATCGGCGTCACGGGGTACATGTCGCCGTAACCCACGGTGGTGATGGTGGTGATGGCCCACCAGAGAGCATCGCCGAACGTCAGGATCTTGGCGTCCGGTGCGGACTGTTCCACGTCCAGCACCGCCAGCGCACCCACAAAGACCAGCAGCGCGGCAGACCCGGCCACATAGGTGACCACCCGGCCCCTGAGGGTCTCGCCGATAGTTCGGTGCAGCACTGAAAGAAGCGTAACCAGCCGGAGCAGGCGCAGCGGGCGGAAGAACGGCAGGGCCACGATCAGGAGTTCGTGCAGGTTCCAGAAAAACCAGCGGCTGCGGTCCGTGGCCAGCCACAGGTTGGTGGCGTAATCAAGGGCGAAAATACCCCAAGTCAGCCACATCACCGTCTCAAGCCAGTCCGCGCCGCTGCCGTCGACGCGGCCAATCACCTGCCACGCATACGCCGCCAGGAAAACCAGTGCAGTCCCCATCAGGGGCCACTCGGCGAGGTCCCGGTAGCGTTGTTGCGTCATGCGCCACATCCTACGTGGCGGGCCGGCCCTACGGACTTGCCAGCAAGTTACTGGTGGGTAACATTGGAGGATGCACCTGCTTCTGCGAACCCTTCTGATGCTGTTCACGTCCGCCCGCCGCTCCGCCCTGACAATCTGGGACGCGTCGTCCCTGCCGCTGCGGGTCCTGCCCACCGACATCGACGTCGCCATGCACGTCAACAACGGCATGTACTTTTCCCTCATGGACCTGGGCCGGTTCGACCTGATGGTCCGCAGCGGCGTATGGAAGACAATGCGCCGGCGCGGCTGGAGCCCGGTGGCGGCGGGGGAGACTATCGCCTTCCGGAAGTCGCTGCAGCTGTGGCAGCAGTACACCATCGAAACAAAGATCATCGGCCTGGATGCCAAGGCCATCTACTTTGAGCAGCGCATGGTGGCCGACGGCGAGATTTACGCCCGTGCCTACATCGCCACCCGCCTGGTCAGCAAAGGCAAACCCGTCAGCCAGGAAGAGATCCTGCGCGAGTTCGGCCAGCCCCCGGCGGACCTGGTGCTGCCCGAATGGATCCACGAATGGCGTGAGACCAACGCCCTGCCCGGCAGCCGGACGCCGGCTCCCCACGTATGGGACAGCCTTACCCGGCAACCCAAGGCCTGAGCGCCGGTCACCCGGAAGCTACGTGCCGACGTCGCGCCTGTTCACGGCCACCGCGGCGACTGCCACCAGGGCCGCCGAAATTCCCCAGAGCCACCCGGCCGCAGCCCAGTCCGCACCGTTGGCCACTGGGGAATTCCCGTAAGCCCAGTGGTAGGGGCTCAGGTCCAGCAGCCACTCCACGTCCTCGCTCTGCCGGCCGACGGCGTTGAAGACGTAGCCAAGAACGCCGACGGCGGCGCCCGCGGCCAGCCCGTACGTCCGCCTGCCGGACACGGCCCCGGCGCAGAGCGCGGCCGTTCCGCTCAGCAGGGCCAGCCCGGCAAACAGCGCTGCTGCGCCGAAGAGGTTCTCCGGCCTGATGGCCAGCTGGGCCGAATCATTGAGCAGGCGGACCAGCACAAAGACCAGGGCCGCGAGCAGAACCACGCGCAGGAACAGCGATAGCGCGCGTTCCAGCACCACCTGGACGCGGGTCACCCCATGCGCGAGGGTCAGCTCCAGCTGCCCCGATTCCTCGTCGCCGCCCACCGCGGCCGCACCCCATCCCACGGAGGCGATGGTCATCAGGAGGAAGCCGATCAGCCCGAACAGTGTGGCCTGGGTGTACCCGGGACCGGTGGCGATCTGGTCGTAGTTCAGGGCCTTGGTCATCTCGGCCGGGAGGGCATCGATCATGTCCTGCATCTGCGCGCTCCCGCCGATCGACGGGTACAGCGGCAAGTAGAGGAACGTGGCGGCGGCCAGGCCAGCGGCCCATGCGACGGTGGAGCGCCAGGAATCAAAGAAGGCCCGGCGGAACAGTGGCAGCGAGGTGCTCATCGCGCGGCCTTCGCCGTGCCGGGCACTGCCGGGTCCGTGCCTGCCGGACTTGAGTACATCTTGAGCACCGACTCTTCAAGATCCGGTTCCTCCAGCACCAGGTCGGCCAGCTCCAGGGTGCCCAGGGCCCTGACCAGCGGCTGGATGGCCCCCTCCACGGTCGCCGAAAGGGTGATGCTGCCGCCGGACTCCAGCACCTCAACATGCCCGACGCCGGGCACCCCACCCAGCAGCGCGCCGGCGTCGTGCGCTGTTATTCCGTTCGCGGTGAACCGGACCCGGCGCACCGCAGCTTCCCGAAGCCCGCTCACGGACTCAACGGCGATGATCCGGCCGTCCCGGAGAATCGCCACTGTGTCGGCCGTTTGCTGGACCTCGCTGAGGACGTGGGAGCTGAGGAAGATGGTCTGGCCGTTGTGCTGCGCCTCGCGGACCATCGCGTGGAATTCCTGCTGGACCAGCGGATCCAAGCCGCTGGTGGGCTCATCGAGGACCAGGAGCTCGGGATCGTGCATAAACGCCTGGACGAGGCCCAGCTTCTGCTTGTTGCCTTTGGACAGCTTGCGCGTGTGGCGGTCCAGGTCCAGCCCAAGCCGTTCGGCCAGGCCATCGATCCTGCCCGGGGGCACCGGACCGCTGATGGCCTGGTAGTGGGCCAGGAGTTTCCGGCCCGTGACCCGGCCCTCGAGGAACAGCTCGCCAGGAAGGTAGCCGATCCGCCGGCGGAGCTCCGGGCCGCCCGCCCGGGGGTCCTTTCCGAGGACCCGGACCTCCCCGGAAGTGGGGCGGATGATGTCCAGCAGGCAGCGCATGGTGGTGGTCTTGCCGGCGCCGTTGGGGCCGATCACGCCGAACACTGAGCCTGCCTCGACGCTGAAATCCACCCCGTGGAGCACCTCGCGCCTGCCGAATTTCTTGGTCAGGGACCGGGTGGAGATAGCCTGGGCCATGAACCCTCCTGTGTGCGGCAGTCAGCGGCTGATGACCCCAAGGGTAGGCCTCGCAATGCCCGGTGTACACGGTCCTGCCTGGGTATTCCCGATGACGCGGGGAGCGAACAGGGCGCACCCGGCCGGGACATCGGCCTGCGCCTCGCGTACCGTTGAAGGCATGGCTACCGTAAACATCACAGGTGAACAGTTCGCATCGACCATCGAAGGCAACGACATTGTCCTGGTGGACTTCTGGGCTGAATGGTGCGGCCCCTGCAAGCAGTTCGGGCCCACGTACAGCGCCGTGTCGGAGAAGCACTCCGACGTCCTGTTCACGAAGGTGGACACCGAAGCCCAGCAGCAGCTCGCCGCCGAGGCCGGCATCACGTCCATCCCCACCCTGATGGCCTTCCGTGAAAAAGTTCTGGTCTTCTCCCAGCCTGGTGCCCTGAACGCCCAGCAGCTGGAGCAGGTTGTTGATGCGGTCAAGGCCCTGGATATGGACGAGGTTCACGCCCATGTGGCGCGCTCGCAGGCAGAAGCCGCAGCCGCCGCAGGCAGCAACCCGGCCGTCACCAAGAGCTCGGGTCCGCAGGACGGCACGCAGATCCCCGAGGCTTAAGCGCTCCTGGTGCCGTCTAACAACATCGACTGCTCCGTAAGTGCCCTTTTGAACGTTCAAAACGGCACTTACGGAGCAGTCGATGGTTAAAGCGAGGGTTAGAGGCGGTCCAGCTGCACGGGCTCGGCCAGCAGCGCGCTCAGGGATTCGTTCAGGTCCTGGACGGCGGTGCCCTTGGAGTGCTTCGCAAGCAGTTCCTCGGATTCCCACTGTTCCGTGAGGACCAGCTTCTCTTCGGTGGCTTCGGTCAGCTCGTAGCGGATGCAGCCTGGTTCGTTCACCACCTCGTCGATGGCGATTTCCAGGGCGAGCTTCACACGGAAGAACTCGCCGTCGTTGGGGATGAACGTTGCCTGCAGGTCGATGGGTGCACTCATGGATTTCACAATACCGGGACTCGGGATGCAGGCCCGCCCTGTTTACGCGCGGACACCCTCCTGTTGCGCTTCTCTTGCCCCGTTCCTGTTGGTAGCGTGCCAGCATGCGCGCTTACACAGCCGGGGACACTGACGTCCCGCTCCTCGAGGAAACCATCGGCCAGAACTTTGAGAGGGTGGTGGCCCAGTTCCCCTTCCACGACGCGCTGATCGAGGCCGCGCCGGTGCCGGGCGCTGACGCCCGCCGCTGGAGCTACACCAAAATGAACGACGACGTCGATCGCCTGGCGCGTGCGCTCCTCGCCTCGGGGGTGGCCAAGGGGGACCGGGTGGGCATCTGGAGCCCGAACTGCGCCGAGTGGACCTTGCTGCAGTACGCCACCGCCAAGGCCGGTGCCATCCTGGTGAACGTGAACCCGGCCTACCGGAGCCACGAACTGGAGTTTGTGGTGAAGCAGAACGGCATGCGGATGCTGGTGACGGCACCGTCGGACCGGAACAGCGACTACGTGGGGATGGCGCGCCAGGCGCTCGCCGGCTGTCCGGACCTCCGTGAACTGGTGTTCCTGCCGGATTACGGCACGGACGGGCTCGACGTCGGTGACCCCCAAAGTGACGGGGAGCTGACGTACGCCGAACTGCTGAAGCGGGCTGACGCCGTCGGCCATTCCGGCCTGAAGGCGCGGATGGCCGAACTGGACCCGCACGATCCCATCAACCTGCAGTACACCTCCGGGACCACTGGCTTCCCCAAGGGCGCCACGCTGACGCACCACAACATCCTGAACAACGGCTACTCCATCGGTGAGCTGCTGGGCTACACGGAGCACGACCGGGTGGTGATTCCGGTGCCGTTCTACCACTGCTTCGGGATGGTGATCGGCAACCTGGCCGCGCTCAGCCACGGTGCGGCCACCATCATCCCCGGGCGCGGTTTCACGCCGGCGGCGGCCTTGGAAGCGGTCCAGGACTTCGGCGGGACGTCCCTGTACGGCGTGCCCACCATGTTCATCGCCGAGCTGGCGCTGCCGGACTTCGACTCCTACGACCTTGCCACTCTCCGCACCGGCGTCATGGCAGGATCGGTGTGCCCCATCGATGTGATGAACCGGGTGATCTCGGAGATGCACATGGTGGACGTGGCCATCTGCTACGGCATGACCGAGACCTCCCCGGTGTCCACCATGACCCGGAACGGTGACACGCTGCAGCATCGCACCGAGACCGTGGGCCGCACCATGCCGAGGCTGGAAAGCCAGATCGTGGACCCTGGCACCGGCGAGGTGCTGGAGCGCGGCGAGATCGGCGAGCTGTGCACCCGGGGCTACGCCGTCATGGCCGGGTACTGGGACCAGCCGGACAAGACCACGGAAGCCATCGACGCCGACCGCTGGATGCACACCGGCGACCTCGCCCGGATGGACGACGAGGGCTACGTGGTGATCGAAGGCCGGATCAAGGACCTGGTGATCCGCGGCGGCGAAAACATCTACCCGCGCGAGATCGAGGAGTTCCTGTACAGCCACCCGGCCATCCAGGATGTGCAGGTGATCGGTGTGCCCGATGCCAGGTACGGCGAGGAACTGATGGCCTGCATTATCCTCAAGCCGGACGCGGAGCCCCTGGACGCTGCTTCAATTGCGGACTTCTGCCGCGGGAGACTGGCCCACTACAAGATCCCGCGCTACGTGGACGTCCGCGAAAGCTTCCCGATGACCGTTTCCGGGAAGATCCGCAAGGTGGAGATGCGCGAGGAGGCAGTGGCCCGCTTGGGGCTCTGACGCGCGGCGTCCCACAATCGGGGCCGCAAGTGTCCGTTCGCGCTGTCTGAGCCCCCTCGTTGAGCGCGAACGGACAGTTAAGCCCCCGCTCCGCGGCTCAGGTTGCCGGGGTCACCCCAAGCTGCGCCATGATGCCGGCTACATCGTAGTAGCGGCGTTCCTCCGTGACTTCCCCGTCAGCATTGAACGTCGAGAAGACAGCCGCGTTATTGATGAAGGATTTTCCGGTGGCGGCAATCTCGCCGCCGGGCGATGCCAACGGTCCCTGATGCGTCCCGCGCAGGGTGTACTCGGCTGCGAACGTCTCGCCGTCCTGGAACAGGGGCCCCACGGTGAGACTGACGTCCGGGAAGGCCCGCAGGAGTTCCACCATGTCCTGCTCAACGGCGTCCCGCCCCTTCAACGGCTGCGGGTAGAGCGGGTCGTGGACAACCGCGTCCGCGGCATAGGTTGCGGCGAAGGCCTTCGCATCATGAGAGTTCATGGCGTCTACTGACTTGGCAATTGCGTCTGCACTCATCGTTTGCTCCTTTATTGGTCCTGTTGTCCGTTATTCGAGACAACTTCAGACTGCCCGGCTCCAAGGCCAGGCGGATGGGTCAACTGACCCATTTTGTGGCCTATGCCGGCGGAGCTCACCAGGCGGATCCGGGGCGGCCCGCGCCCGTAGTTCCGTCCCTAGAGAACGGCAGTGTCAAGTGCTCTAATTGAAGCGTGGCGCTGGAGGAAGTGACAGCGAGAGGCTACGCGGCACTGGAAGCGGGGCGGTGGGTGGATGCGCGCGCCGCGTTTGAGGAGGTCCTCTCGGGCACCGGATCGCCGGGCGCGCTCGCAGGCTTGGGCGACGCCCTCTTTTTTCTCGGCGACCTTGGTGAAAGCGTCCGCTGCCGTGAGCGCGCCTACGCTGCCAGCCGCCGTGCCGGCAATGTTCCGGAAGCCATCGATTCCGCTGTATGGCTGTGCCTTGTCTACGGGATGTCCCTCGGCAACGAGGCTGCGGCGCGGGGCTGGCTTGCCCGGGCGGAGAGCATGGCCGGGCCCGACGACGGACTGTCCCGGGCCTGGGTTGATTACTGTGCGGCGCTGCTGGCTACGGATGCCCATCACTGTCGCGACCTGATCGAGCGGGCGCTGGCCATGTCGCATGAATTGGGCGACCCCGACTTGGCAGTCTGTGCGCTTGCGGAGCGCGGGGTCGTCCTGGTCAAGGGTGGGGAGGTCCAGGCCGGGCTTCGCTGCGTGGACGAGGCCATGGCCAGCGCCCTGGGTGGCGATGGAACGACGTTCTACACAGTGGTCATGGCGAGTTGCTCGATGCTGACCGTCTGCGACCTGCTCAGCGACCTCGGGCGAGCTACCCAGTGGTCGCTGGCGGCAGATGACTACATGAGGGCCTACGGCTGTCCATACCTTTACGCTCAGTGCCGCATGGTCCACGGGCGAGTGCTCCTGCTGACGGGTCATTGGGCCGAAGCCGAGGACGAGCTGCGGCATGCGGTGGCGAGTACAAAGGACGTCTTCCCCGGTATGTACCACCGGGCCGTCGCGAGCCTCGCCGAGCTCCGTGTGCGCCAAGGTCACTTCGACGAGGCCAAGGCCTTGATTGAGAGGATCGGCGCTCCGGTCGAGACCAGCCTGGTGGCGGCAGGACTGGCCCTGGGAAGAAACGAACCGGCCGCGGCCGTGGCCCTGGCAGAGCGCTGGCTTCGTTCGGAAATTGAGGGTACCGGCGACGTCGTTCCTCCACCGCACGCCGGCGGGCACCGGACCTCCCTGGAGACAGCGAGCGCACGCAGCCTGCTGGTGGAGGCACAGTTGGCAGCAGGCAATCCTGCCGCTGCTGCAGTGGTCGCCGAGCACCTTGGCGACCTTGACGCCAGCGCCGGAGGAATACGCTTGGTGTCCGCGCATGCCGCCCTGGCCAGAGGCCGGGTTGCTGCCGCCGAGGGCCGGCTGGAGCCTGCCACGGGTTACTTTGAAGACGCCCTCAAATGGTTCGGCCACTTGGAACTTCCGCTGGAAGCCGCGCGCACGCGACTGGAACTTGCGCGTCTTTTAGCCCAAGGCCAGCCCACGCTCGCCATCTCCGAAGCCCGCGCTGCACTGTCAGTGCTGGACAAGCTGGGGGCGTCCCATGATGCCGATACGGCAGCGGCACTGTTGCGATCGTGGGGCGCCGGGGGCCGGTCCGTTCCCCGCGAGGCAGGCATTCTCACCCGGCGAGAGCATGAAATCCTGGGGCTGCTGGTGGAGGGCTATTCAAATCCTGAAATTGCGGTGCAGCTGTTCATCAGCCACAAAACGGTGGCCCACCACGTAAGCAGCGTGCTGGAGAAGCTCGGCCTTCGCAACCGTGCTGAAGCCGCTGCTTACGCTGCCCGCATGGGCTCTAATTGATGTTGCGGTTGATGGCCCGCACACCCACTACAAGCCCGACGGCGGCCGTCACCGCTGCGGCGAAGAGGCCCAGAAGCGTGTCGGTCCCGACGCTGCCGGCGAACAGCTCCCGCTCGGCGTTGACCAGGTAGGTCAGGGGGTTGAACAGGCTGGCGGTCTTCATCCAGTCCGGCCCTGCCTCGATGGGCAGCATGATGCCGGACAGGATCATCAGCGGGAAGAGCAATGTCTGCTGCACACCCCAGAAGATCCACTCCTTGTTCTGCGATACCAGGGCCAGCGCGTAGGAGAGGGCGCCGAGCCCGATGCCGAAAATGCCCAGGATGACCAGGCCGAACAGCACATGCAGCGGGTAGAAGACGAAGCCAAACGGGATGCAGACCAAGGCGATCAGCAGTCCCTGAACTACCAGCGGCGCCCACTCCTTCAGCGCCCGCCCGATCATCAGCGACGAGCGGGACAACGGCGTGGCGAGGATTCGCTCATACGAACCGGTCATCAGCTCGTACTGCAGGTTGGAGCCAGTCATGGACGTGCCGAACAGGGCAATCATGACCACGACGCCGGGCAGGAACCACTGGAGCGTGGACTGGCCGCCGAATGCCGGTGCGCCCACCGCCGCGCCGAGCAACGGCCCGAAAAGGCCCAGGAAGACGAGCGGCTGGAGCAGCGAGAAAACCAGCGAGAACGGGTCCCGCAGGGGCAGCAGCATCTCACGCCAGAACACGTATTTGGTGTCATGCAGGATCTGGAGGAGGCCCGGCTTTTCCAGGATCTCGGTGCTGCTTTGCACAGCCATCAGCGGTCTGCTCCTTCCCGCAGGTTGCGGCCGGTCAGTTCCAGGAACACGTCGTCCAGGGTTGGCGGTTTCAGCTCCAGGGACTGGGCGGGAGCGCCGGCGTCGTTCATTTGTTGCAGCAGCACCGGCGCCAGCCGTGCGCCTTCGGTGAGCCGCAGGCGGAAGCGGACCACGCCGTCGTACGAGTTTTCGTTGACCTCACCGCCCGCGGCGGCGCGCCCCAGCAGCCCGCGCACACCCGCGGCGGAGTCCGCCGCAACCTCGACGGCGAGCAGGTCACCGGCCAGGTTGGCCTTCAGCCGGGCTGCAGTGTCATCGGCGATGATCTGGCCGTGGTCAATCACGATCACACGCTCGGACATCGAATCGGCCTCGTCCATGTAGTGCGTGGTCAGTACGATGGTGGTGCCGTGCTCGGCGCGCATCCGCATGATGTGCTCCCACAGGTTGGCCCGGTTCTGCGGGTCCATGCCGGTGGACGGTTCATCCAGGAACAGCAGCCGCGGCGAGTGCATCAGGCCCAGGGCCACGTCCATCCGCCGCCGCTGCCCGCCGGACAGCTTGACGACGGCGCGTTTGGCGAGGTCGGCCAGGTCCAGGGATTTCAGCAGCACCTGGGCCCGGGCGGCAGCATCCGTGGAGTTCATACCGTAGAACCGGCCCTGCATGATCAGCTCGTCGATGACCCGGAAGCTGTGGCCGCCGCCGTTGCCCTGGCCGATGTAGCCGATCCGCGCCCGCACTCCGGCCGGGTCTGCCGAAACGTCCACGCCTGCGACGATTGCCGTGCCGGAAGTGGGCCGGAGCAGCGTGGTGAGCATGCGGAGGGTGGTGGATTTGCCCGCGCCGTTCGGCCCAAGGAATGCCACGAGCTCGCCCGGGGCAACATCGATGTCGACCCCCTTGACGGCTTCTACCGTTTCCTTCTTGACGACGAAAGTTTTGGTCAGCTTGTCAGTGTGGATCATGGGTGACTCCAGAGAATTCGGAATTCCGGGGCTCTGGTGGGGGCTCCATGGCGCCACGCTATACCCATCCGCGGCCCGAGTCCACGGTAAGAAAGCCACGAAAACGGACGACGTAAGTCCCGCGTGAACGGACACTTGCGGCCCTGAGCGCTAGAACCCACCGGCGGTCAGTGCCGGCGGTGGTCCTGGATGGTCATCCGCGGCCCGAACGTCGGTTTGCGGAAGCCGCTCAGGCCGATCATCCGGACCACCCGCTGCCGGTGCCCGGTCCACGGCTCAAGCAAGGCCAGCATGCCGGCGTCGTCGGTCCGGCGGCCGGTGAGCGCGGCGCCCACATAGGCGGCGAGGTGGTAGTCGCCCACCGCGATGGAGTCCGGGCAGCCGTGGGTCCGCTGCACCACTTCGGCCGCGGTCCACACCCCGATTCCGGGAATCACCTGCAGCTTTGCTGCCGCCTCCGCGGACGGAAGGGCGGCCAGCCGTTCAAGCGCGACGGCGGATCGCAGCGCCCGCATAACGGTCGCCGAACGCTGGGGTCCCACGCCGGCCTGGTGCCATTCCCACGAGGGGATGCGCAGCCACTGCTCAGGGGTGGGCTGGAGGCGGAGCCCTTCCGGCGCCTCGCATCCGGCCGCCGGAGCCGGCGAGCCGAACCGGTACATCAGGTACCGGTAGCCGCGGCGGGCCTCAATAACGGTGACCTTCTGCTCGAGGATAGTGGGCACGAGGCAATCAACCACCCGCCCGGTGGAGGGCAGCCTTAGAGCGAGGTTCCGGCGTCGGGCGTCACGGACCAGCCGGGGGAGCGTGGCTTGGAAGGCCGGCTCGTCAAACGCCGACCAGTCGTCCTCGGCGCCCAGCAGCCGGGGCACCCCGGCGAGTCCGGCGGCGGAACCGGGACCCCAGGCCAGGGCATCAACAGCCCCATCCGCAGCAGCGGTGAGGCGCAGCGTGACCGGGCCATCCGGCGTCGTAAACGCAGTCCATAACCCGTCAGGCCGGAACGAACACGACGGATCTCCGGTACCCCGCAGGAGCGTTCCCAGCGTCTGCTGCAGGCTGTACGGGCCGTCCGGATGCCAGCGCAGGGACGCATCCGCGGCGGCGGCAAGCCGGGCCGGAGCGTCAAGGATGGTCATGTATTCATGGTCCCACGGCGGGCTGGCAACGCAGCGTCCGGAGCCCTTTCAGACCGAAGTTGCCAGGACTAGACTCCATCGTGTGGCGCGGGGACTCCGCGTCTTCCCCTCGCATTCAAAGGAGCATGCTGTGGCTGGAGTTGTGCACTTCGAAATCCCCGCCGATAACAAGGAACGCGCCAACACCTTTTACCAAAGCGCGTTTGGCTGGACCCTGACCCCCATGCAGGAGATGGACTACACGATCGCCATCACCACGCCGTCGGACGAACAGACGGGCATGCCAAGCGCGCCAGGGGCCATCAACGGGGCCCTGTTCCCCCGCACGGACAACCTCAAGACCCCCGTCATCACCATCGATGTGGAGGACGTGGACGCCGCGCTGGCGCAGGTCGAATCCGCTGGAGGTACTGTCGCCCAGGCCAAGGACGCCATTCCGGGAATGGGCTATTACGCCTATTTCAAGGACACCGAAGGCAACACCATGGGCCTCTGGCAGACAGATTCCTCGGCAGGGAGCTGAGCCCCGGGCAGGACCTGCGGCGGCAGGCGGTAACTTTGTACCTATGAAGTACGCGCAGTCCGTCCTGGACCTCATCGGTAACACGCCGCTCATCAAGCTCAACCACGTGACGGAAGGCCTCAAAGCAACTGTCCTGGTCAAGCTGGAATACATCAATCCCGGCGGCTCCATCAAGGACCGCATCGCGGTGAAAATGATCGAAGAGGCCGAACGGACGGGCAAGCTCCTGCCCGGCGGGACCATCGTGGAGCCGACGTCGGGCAACACCGGCGTGGGACTGGCGCTCGTCGCCCAGCAAAAGGGCTACAAATGCATCTTCGTGGTGCCGGATAAGGTGGGCGAGGACAAGCGCGCCGTGCTTCAGGCATACGGCGCCGAAGTCGTGGTCACGCCCACGTCCGTGGCCCCAGACAGCCCGCAGAGCTACTACAGCGTCTCGGATCGATTGGTCACGGAAGTTCCGGGCGCCTACAAGCCCGACCAGTTCTCCAACCCGGCCGCCCCCGGCAGCCACTACGAGACCACGGGGCCGGAGATCTGGCAGGACACGGACGGCCGGGTCACGCACTGCGTGATCGGCGCCGGCACCGGCGGCACCATCACGGGCACCGGCCGTTTCCTCAAGGAGATCTCGGCGGACCGTGCGGAGGCCGACGGCGGCCGGGTCAGGATCATCGGGGCGGACCCCGAAGGTTCGGTCTACTCCGGGGGTACCGGGCGCCCGTATTTCGTCGAGGGCGTGGGCGAGGACATGTGGCCGGCCAACTACGACAAATCCGTCCCGGACGATGTCATTGCCGTCTCCGACGCCGATTCCTTCGCCATGACCCGGCGGCTGGCCCGCGAGGAAGGGCTGCTGGTGGGCGGATCGTCCGGCATGGCGGTGGTGGCTGCGCTGCAGACCGCCCGCGACCTCCCGGAAAGCGCCGTGGTGGTGGTCATCCTCCCGGACTCCGGCCGCGGCTACCTGGCCAAGATCTTCAACGACCAGTGGATGCGTTCCTACGGTTTCCTCTCCGGCGGCGAGGAAGCGTCCGTGGGCGAGGTCATCAAGTCCAAGACCGGCGAGCTGCCGGACCTGGTGCACATCCACCCCAACGAGACCGTCCGCGACGTCATCAACATCATGAACGAGTTCGGCGTCAGCCACATCCCGGTCCTCTCGCAGGAACCGCCGGTGGTGATGGGCGAGGTCCTCGGCGCCGTGGACGAACGCACCCTGACCTCCAAGCTGTTCCGCGGCGAGGCCAAGCTGACGGACAAGATCTCCGAGCATATGGGCCCCAGGCTGCCGGTCATCGGCTCGCTGGAAACCATCTCCGCAGCCCGCGAGCTGCTCTCCGACGTGGACACCGTGATGGTGACGTTCGTCGGCGCCCCCGTGGGAATCCTCACCCGCCACGACCTCCTCGCCTACCTCAGCAACTAGCTAAAGGAACTCCATGTCTGTTTCTGAAAACCAGGGTTTCAACACGCGCGCCGTCCACGCCGGCCAGGCCTTCGAACCACGCACCGGCGCTGTGGTCCCGCCGGTGCACTTCAGCTCCACCTACGCCCAGGACGGTATCGGTGGGCTCCGCGACGGCTACGAATACGGCCGCGGCACCAACCCCACCCGTGACGCCCTGCAGGAGCAGCTCGCGGCGCTCGAAGGCGGAAGCCACGCGTACTCCTTCAGCTCCGGCCTCGCGGCGGAGGACTCCCTGATCCGGGCGCTGACTAGGCCCGGCGACCACATTGTGCTCGGCAACGACGCCTACGGCGGCACGTACCGGCTGATCAACCGCGTGCTCGGCGACTGGGGGATCGGCAACACCCCCGTGGACATGGCGGACCTGGACGCGGTACGCAAAGCCGTGGCCGCGAACAAGACCCGCTTCGTCTGGGTGGAGACCCCGTCCAACCCGCTGATGAAGATCACCGATATTGAGGCGCTCGCCGCAATAGCGCACGACGCCGGGGCCCTCCTCGTCGTCGACAACACCTTTGCGTCGCCCTACCTGCAGAACCCGCTCGCCCTGGGTGCCGACGTCGTGGTTCACTCCACCACCAAGTACATCGGCGGGCACTCTGACGTGGTGGGCGGCGCCATCGTGGTCAACGACGCGGAGCTCGCCGAGAAGATCGGCTTTGTCCAGTTCGCGGTGGGAGCGGTGTCCGGCCCCATGGACGCGTTCCTCACCACCCGCGGCCTGAAAACCCTCGGCGTGCGCATGGACCGGCACAGCGACAACGGCCAGGCCGTGGCCGAATGGCTGCTTGAGCGCCCCGAGGTGGAGGCCGTCCTGTACCCCGGCCTGCCCTCCCATCCCGGCCATGAGCTGGCGAAGAAGCAGATGAAGAAGTTCGGCGGCATGGTGTCCGTCCAGTTCAAGGGCGGCGAGGCGGCGGCCCGCACGGTCGCGGAAAACACGTCGGTGTTCACCCTGGCGGAGTCCCTGGGCGGCATCGAATCGCTGATGAACTACCCGTCCGAGATGACCCACGCATCGGTCAAGGGCACGGAACTTGCTGTTCCGGTCAACCTGATCCGGCTCTCCTGCGGCATCGAGGACGTGGAAGACCTCATCGCGGACCTGGAGCGGGCCTTCACCTTCCTCAAGTAGCGCCGCGCTCCAGTAACACCGCGCTCGCCAACCAGAGGCACCC
Organism: Pseudarthrobacter cellobiosi; assembly: GCF_023913815.1. Lineage (NCBI taxonomy): Bacteria > Bacillati > Actinomycetota > Actinomycetes > Micrococcales > Micrococcaceae > Pseudarthrobacter > Pseudarthrobacter cellobiosi. The sequence continues at coordinate 112,958 of NZ_JAMXBK010000028.1, read as the reverse complement.
TAGCTAACTTTCTTCAAGAAAGTTAGCTAGGGTGCTTTTATGGTTCTCCGCTCCGACTGGTCCCAGCGCAACTGCAGCATGGCACGCGGTCTCGACATATTGGGTGACCCCTGGAGCATGCTGGTGCTCCGCGAGGTCTTTTTCGGCAACGGGCGCTTCGACGCCATGAAGTCCCGGCTCGCCGTCGCGGACTCGGTGCTCACCAGGCGTCTGGCGGGTCTCGTGGAGTCCGGGCTGCTCGGGAAGAAGGCGTACGACGACGGCGGCCGCCCCCGCCAGGAGTACGTCCTGACTCCTAAGGGTGAGGACGTCCTCCCGGTGCTGAACGCCGTGGTCATGTGGGCGGAAAAGCACCTCCCGGCACCCTCTGACCAGGCCCACATGTTCGTGATCCATTCCGGCTGCGGCCAGCGGACCAGCTCCGCGGACACGTGCACCGGCTGCGGGGAACGGCTCACGGCCGCGAACACCAGCTGGCACAGCCTCACCCGGACGGACGCGCCCGTGCAACTGGCCACCGCCGCATGAGCGCCACCGAAACCACCCGCCGCCGACTCCTGCACCCCGCCTGGACCGTCGCGGCTGTCGCCTTCCTGGCCCTTGTGGGAGCCGCCGGATTCCGTGCTGCCCCGGGTGTCCTCATGGTGCCGCTGCAGCAGGAGTTCGGCTGGTCCACCACCGTTCTGTCCGCAGCCGTCAGCATCAACCTGGTGCTGTTCGGCCTGACCGCCCCCTTCGCCGCGGCCCTGATGGAACGGTTCGGGATTCGCGCCGTAACCGCCACCGCCTTGGTGATGATCGGCGCCGGCGGCGCGCTTACGGTTCTGGTCACCGAGTCCTGGCAGATTCTCCTGACCTGGGGCCTGCTCATCGGCCTCGGCACGGGCTCCATGGCACTCGTCTTCGCCGCCACCATCGCCAACACCTGGTTCTCCAAGAGCCAGGGCCTGGTGATCGGCATCCTGACCGCCGGCAGCGCCGCGGGCCAACTGGTGTTCCTGCCGTTCATCGCCATGCTGGCCCAGGATCCGGGCTGGCGGCAGGCATCGCTGCTGATCGCCGCCGGCGCCCTCGCGGTGGTTCCGCTGGTGCTGAAGTTCCTCAAGAACTCACCGGCCGACGTCGGCGCCTTGCCTTACGGTGAAACGGCACCTGAGGAGGGAACGGTTGGGTCCCCTGCTGCGGCAGCGGACCCCGTCGAAAGCGGACGGAGCAGCAACGCCGCAGTGCGCGCCCTCCAGGTGCTCAAACAGGCCAGCAAAGTGCGGACATTTTGGGCGCTAGTGGCGGGCTTCGCGATCTGCGGGGCAACCACGAACGGGCTGATCGGCACCCACTTCATCCCCTCCGCCCACGACCACGGCATGCCCGAAACCACCGCGGCCGGGCTGCTCGCCGTCGTCGGGATCTTCGACATCCTGGGCACCATCGCCTCCGGCTGGCTGACCGACCGGTACAACCCCAAAATCCTGCTGGCCGTGTATTACCAGTTCCGGGGGATCGGCCTGCTGGTGCTGCCGCTGCTCCTGAGCGCCACCGTCCAGCCGAGCATGATCGTTTTTGTGGTGATCTACGGCCTCGACTGGGTGGCGACTGTACCGCCCACTGCGGCAATCTGCCGGAAAACGTTCGGCGCGGACGGCAGCGTGGTGTTCGGCTGGGTGTTCGCGGCGCACCAACTGGGCGCGGCCGCTGCTGCCCTCGGCGCCGGAGCCATCCGGGACGCCACCGGCCAGTACACCTACGCCTGGTTCGGCGCGGCGGCCATGTGCACCATCGCCGCCGTGATCAGCGCGACCATCCGCAAGGACGCAGGCCAGAAGGAGCCGGTGGCCGTGGCGGCTTGAGCTGGACCGCCGGATCGCCCGACTTCCGGGCCGCGGTGAGGCAAATGCAAGGGCCGGGCTCGCAGATTGTGCGTGCCCGGCCCTTGCCTTTCCCCGTTCTCGGCGGCTACACGGCCGTCCCGATGCGCAACGTCAGCGTGCGGGCCTCCGGACGAAGGGCGAAGTCCGGCCAGACATCCGGGCCGCAGGCCCGCGAACCCAAACCATGCTGGGCAGCGTCCAGGTAGAGGTAGCTGTGCTCACTCCGGGGCAACTCGTGGGGATGGGCGGCGGCGCTGACCTCCTGTGCGGTGTGACGGGCCAAGGTGAAACCGGGCCGGCGCCCGCGGGCATCCGCCACCGTCGTGATCCTCAGCCACGGTGCACCCGCGTTGTTCAGCTCAAGAGAACGCACGGCACTGCGGTGCCCGCTCTCCTGGGGCTTCGCGTACGTCACTGTGAGGTCGTCGATTGCTGCCGAATACCGCCCGATCAGTGCCGCGTGCATGCTGTCCGGATACGATTCCCGGGGGCCCGCGCCAAACCAGGAGGCGCCGTCCACGGAGCCGGGCAGATCGAACCTGACCCCGATGCGTGGCCAGATCATATTCCAGCCCGCGCTGGGGACGATGTCCAGGCGAAGCCACAGCTCCCCATCCGCGAGCTGCCACTGCTCTTCGACCGTCACGGAGTCAGCGCTGTCGGCTGGCGCATACCGTGTCCGGACCGCCACGCCTGAATCGTTCGCCGAGATCATTTCCACCCGGGCCGTCAGGCGGTCCAGGCCCGCTTTGCGCCAGACCGCGGCCGACGGCGGGGCGGGCTCACCGTTTCCGTTGTTCAGCCAGGGGTCGCCCAGATCGTAACTGCCGTGGCCCGCTCCGCCGTCGTTATCCGTCGGTGCGCGCCAGAGCTCCAAGCGGGGACCGGCTACGGACAGGCCGCCCAGCGACACGAGCCGGCCCTCCTCGAAGACCGCGGGTCCGAGGGTTACCGTTCCGGTTCCCGAGGATTCGGCACCCGCAGACTCGGCCCCCAAGGAGCCGGAACGGCCGACTGAAGCCAGCGGGCGCGGCGCCTGAACCGGTGCCGCAGGCGGCGTGAGATCCAGCTGGGCGGCTGAAATCACGTGTCCGGCGGGAGCCCAATCGGTGTCTTTGCGAAGAACAGCTTCAACGGTGAGCCAGTGCTCTCCGTTGCTGGGGACGGCGAGCGTGGGCAGCTCCAGCTGCGCCGATTCGCCTGCCGCAAGAGCCTTGCCCGACGTGCCGGCCACTGCCAGTTCGCCCGAGTCGCTGCGGATGCCGTCCACTTCAGTCCGCCACTGGAACACAACGTCGGACGTGTCCGCTGAGTGCCGCAGATTGGTGACCGTGATGAACCGCCGGGCACCGCCGTCGTACGTTGTTCCATCGGGCACCTCGGTGCCGAAGCGCAAACGGATCGGCGCCACGATCTGCTTGTATTCGAACAGTCCCGGGCTCGGCGTCGAATCGGAGAGGACCATTCCGTCCATCACGAAGTTGCCGTCGTGGATGACCTCGTTGAAATCGCCGCCGTAGGCGAAGAATTCGGTTCCGTCCTCCGTACGTGTGCGGATGCCGTGGTCCCGCCATTCCCAGACGAACCCACCGTGCAGTCGGGGGTAGCGGTCAACGAGGTCCTCATACTGGTCGATGGCGCCGGGGCCGTTGCCCATCGCGTGAACGTATTCGCACAGGATGAAGGGTTTGGTCCGCTGGCGTGCCGACTCGGCGGCCGAACAGCCGAGCAGCAGCGAGCCGGAGTCGTCCCGTCCGATCGCCTCGGTCTCGGGAACGGAGGAGTACATCCGCGAATACACGTCCGTGTAGGCGCCGCTGTAGTCGCCCTCATAGTGGACCGGGCGTCCGGTGTCGCGGGCATGGGCCCACGCGGCCATTGCGGCGAGGTTGGCGCCCGTGCCGGCCTCGTTACCGAGCGACCACATAACAATGGAGGGGTGGTTCTTGTCGCGCTCGATGGTGCGCTCGATGCGGTCCACGAAGGCTTCGCGCCAGGCGGGATCGTCGCTGGGATTGCCGGCCCATTGCTGGGCATGGAATCCGTGCGTTTCGAGGTCGCACTCAAGCACCACCCAGAACCCCATTTCATCGGCCAGGTCCAGCAACCGGGGATGGGGCGGATAGTGGCTGGTGCGGATCGCATTGACGTTGAACTGCTTCATAAGGGCCAGATCGGCGCGGGCAGATTCTTCGTCGAAGACGCGGCCCCGGTCGGGATGGGTCTCATGCCGGTTCATGCCGTGGAACACCACCCGCCGGCCGTTCACCAGAAAGCGGTCCCCCACGATTTCCACCGTGCGGAAACCGAGACGAAGGGAGAGCGTTTCGGCAGCGCTGCTCACCGTTGCGTCATACAGCCGCGGGATCTCGGCAGACCACGGTTCGACGGCGTCGATCGCCACCGGGGCAACGTCCCCCGCGGAGGTCCACGTGACGTCCACGCCCAGCTCCGGCACGGACAGCGTCACCGGAAAGGCGTCACCGTCTGCCGTGATTTCAGGGTCAATGGTGCCGGCGCCGGAATCACCGGAGCCGCTGAACGAGGTGCGCAGCCAGACGTCGTCGATGCCGCCCGCCGGCCGTGCCTGCAGCGTCACGTCGCGGAAGATGCCAGGCAGCCACCACTGGTCCTGGTCCTCAAGGTAGCTCGATGCCGACCACTGGTGCACGCGCACGGCCAGCACGTTCGATCCCGGACGCACCGCGTCCGTTACGTCGAACTCCTGAGCCAGCCGGCTACCGACCCCGACGCCGATCGGCACCCCGTTGACCCATACCTTGTACCGCGATTCGACGCCGTCGAACCGCAGCAGGATCCGCCCGGCTTCGGACCATGACTCCGGGACGTCGAACGTGCGACGGTAGTCGCCGGTGGGATTCTCATCGGGGACGTTGGGGGCATCGGTGGGGAAGGGAAAGCGGACATTCGTGTAGATCGGCCGCCCATAGCGACCGGCGCCTTCCAGTACCCAGTGGGCCGGGACGGCGATCTCCTCCCATGCCGAGTCATCGAAAGCCTCCTCGGCGACGTCCTCCACAGCCTCACCGGCGGGCAGGGCGCCGCGGCCCCCGGGGGTCCCGGGTGCGCCGGCCAGGAGCCTGAAGCGCCAATTGCCGTTGAGTGACTGGGTGGGAGCATTGCTGTGCAGCCAGGAGCGGGCGGCTGTCCGCCTGCCCGAACCCGGTCCGCGGTCGATGATGTAGGAAACATCGGCGGTGCGCCCGGATGCTGTGGACTGGGACATTACTTGACTGCTCCTTCTGTAAGCCCGCCGCGCCAGAAGCGCTGCAGGACCACCATGGCAAGACTGTGATGTCCGACACGTGGGGGACCGATACGAGAAAGGCTAACATAAAATTCGAGTAGTAACTCGAGTTTTGAATTTATCCCGCATATCCGCCTGTACACTGGCTTGCCATGACCACAAACGAGTCGGGCCGGCCGTCCCGGCGGGGACCATACGCGAAGTCGACGGAACGCCGTCACGCGATCCTTGGTGCCGCGCACGCCGTGTTTGCGGCCCGCGGGTACCGCGGGGGCTCCCTGCAGGATGTCGCCGACCGCGTCGGAATGAGCCAGACGAGCCTCTTGCATTACTTCCCGTCGAAAAGCGATCTGCTTCTGGCCGTGCTCAACTGGCGCGACTCGAATACCGGCGATGGCACCACACCTCCCGATCCTGAGGAAGCGCTCGTTGACGCGGTGATCCGCCAGGCACGCTTCAACGAAGAGATCCCGGGCGTCATTGAGTTGTACACCGTGCTGTGCGCGGAATCCGTCACGGACGGCCATCCGGGGCGTGAATTCTTCACGGAACGATTTGAACGGCTGCGGCGGAGCTACACCCGGCGGTTCACGCAGCTCGCCGAGGAAGGCCGGCTGCGTCCCGGTGTGCAACCGGAAGCCGCCGCGGCATCATTGATTGCCCTGTGGGACGGCATCCAGACGCAGTGGCTGTTGTCGCCCGACAGCGTCGATATGGCAGGGTGCTTGCGTGGCTACCTTGAGCTGGTCATCCTGCCCGAATAACCAACGCATATATGACCCCCGGCCAGCTCCATCAGGTCGAACGAGCCCCAACTGAGTAGCACTAACTGTCGTTATGAGCCCTCAAAACGACACTTACTGCTACTCAGTTGGGGAGGGGCGGGCGGGCTTACCGGAACGCGCCGAGACCGGTGATGTGTTGACCCAGCACCAGCATGTGGACCTCATCGGTGCCCTCGTAGGTGCGGACTGACTCCAGGTTGGCGGCGTGCCGGAGCGGCGAATAGTCCAGTGTGATGCCGTTGCCGCCGAGGATGGAGCGGGCTTCCCGCGCGATCTTGATGGCCTCGCGCACGTTGTTCAGCTTGCCCAGCGAGATCTGCTCGGGCCGCAGCTTCCTTTCGTCCTTGAGGCGCCCCAGATAGAAGGCCAGCATGGTGCCCTTCTGGATCTCCAGCAGCATGTTCACGAGCTTTTCCTGGGTCAGCTGATACCCGGCCAGCGGCTTGCCGAACTGCAGCCGGTCCTGGGAATAGGCCAGGGCCGCTTCGTAGGAATCACGCGCGGCTCCCATGGCACCCCAGACGATCCCGTACCGCGCCTCGTTCAGGCACGTAAACGGCCCGCGCAGGCCCAGCGCAGCCGGCAGCATGGCCTCCGGTCCCAGCCGGACGGCGTCGAACACCACATCGCACTGGATGGAAGCGCGCATGGACAGTTTCTGGGCGATCGGAGTGGCAGTCACGCCCGGCGTTCCGGCCGGCACCAGGAAGCCGCGGACGCCGTCGTCGGTTTTGGCCCACACCACCATCACGCCAGCCACGGACGCCAGCCCGATCCAACGCTTGGCACCGTCAAGGACCCAGCCGGCGCTGTCCCCGGAACCGTCCCGGCGGGCGAAAGTGGTCATGGAGGACGGGTCGGAGCCCGCTGTGGGTTCGGTCAGGGCGAAGCAGCCGATCACTTCACCGGCGGCCATCCGGGGGAGCCACTCCTGCTTCTGGTCCTCCGAACCCCACTTGTGGATCGCCGTCATGGCCAGGGACCCCTGCACCGAGACGAAGGTCCGGATCCCGGAATCGCCGGCCTCAAGTTCCATGGCGGCCAGACCGTATTCGACGGCGGAGCGGCCGGGGCAGCCATAGCCTTCCAAGTGCATCCCCAGGACGCCCAGCTCGCCAAGTTCGGGAGCGAGCTCCAGCGGAAAGACGGCGTCGTCATACCAGCGGGCGATGTTTGGTTTGATCCGCTGGTCGGTGAAGTCTCGGATCCGCTGCTGGAGTGCCCGCTCGTCAGCGCTCAGCAGCGCATTAAGGGCCAGGACGTCGGACGGGTCCGGTGTAGGGGGCACTTCGGCGGTGACTTCAGCGTCGCTCATCTGAGTATCTTAGGCCGACATCGGTGTGGCAGCCCCCGACGCCGGCTTCCCGGTGAAGTACTCCCGCGTTGACGGCAGGAACCGGCAGCCAACGGCCAGGACAACGCCCAAGGCCAGGAGTACCACGCCGCTGACGAACGCCCCGCCGACACCGAAGATCTGTGTGTCACCGTACGCCGGATCCCACATCTGGACAGCGGAAATGAAGAACGCCGCCGTCAGAATCAGTGCCCCGAGCAGCGGAAGGATGCCGCGGAACCAGAGGTTGCGGGCCGATTCCCTGAAAGTGCCCCGGAAATACCAGAAGCACGCGAAGCCCGTCAGCGCGTAGTAGAACGCGATAAACAGGCTGATGGCGCTGATGGAATCGGAGAGCAGGTTTTCGCTGAGGAAGCTCATGGCCACGTAGTACACCACGGCCGCTGCGCCCATGACCTGGGTGGAGAATCCGGGGGTCTGGTTGCGGGTATGGACTTCGCCGAACTTCGGCGGCAGCGCGCCGTGCACACCCATCGACAGTGTGCCGCGGGCCGTAGGCAGGATGGTGGTCTGCGTGGACGACAGGACCGAAGCCAGCACGGCCACCACAATCAGCCAGCCCCACGGACCCAGGACCACGTCCTTCATGGCCAGGAAGACGTCGGACTGGTTCGCTTCGTTGCCCAGGCCAATGCCCTCGGTACCCACGGTGGCGTACATCATGACCAGGAGGGCCACCGAGACGTAGATGGCCACCAGGACAAAGGCCGAAATAACAGCGCCGCGGCCGGGAGTGACTGACGGGTTTTCGGTCTCCTCGTTCACCGCGAGGCAGGTATCCCAGCCCCAGTAGATGAACAGGGCAAGGAGCGAACCGTGCACCACGGCGAAGGGGTCAGCAAAGGCTCCGGCCGGGTTGAACCACTCGAAATCGAACGCCTGGCCCTCCGGAGCCCCGCCCGCGATCCGCACTATGATGGCCAGCGCGAAGATGCCCAATGAAACGTACTGCACGTAGGTCAGGACCCTCTGGACGTGTTCGCCCAGCCTGATGCCCCGGTAGTTCACCAGGGTCATAAAAACAATGAACAGCACACCGGTGGCTGTGACCACCACCTTGTTTTCTGCCACTGAGCCGTCGCCGATCAGCAGCCACAGGTACTGTCCTGCCACCTGTGCCAGGTTGGCCAGGACCACGATGCCGGCCAGGGCAACACCCCAGCCGCCCAGCCAGCCTGCCCAGGGACCGAACGCCCGGCGGGACCAGGTGAACGTGGTGCCGCAGTCCGGCATGGCGCTGTTCAGCTCACGGAAGGCGTAGGCGATGAACAGGACGGGGATGAACCCGAGGACCAGGATCAGGGGAGTGTAGGTTCCGTTGACGGCGACGATCAGGCCCAGCGTGGCGGCCAGCGAATACACGGGCGCGGTGGAGGCGAGGCCCAGCATGACCGAGTCGCCGAGGTCCAGGATTCCCGCGTGGAGCCCCTTGGCGGGGACGGCACCGCCGGAGGGTCCGCCGGAACCGCCGCCCGCCGTCGTCGTCTCCGCACTCATACTGTCACCGGGCTCGGGAAGGTCAGGGGGCTCATAGTGCGATACCTGCTTTGCTGGAGTGGGCCTGCGCTGAAAGCGGCGCCGGGGCGTCGATGGTGTTGGGCACAAAACGGCAGAAATAGTCGGTGATGGGGCCGTCCGATTCCCGGATCCCGCAGCCCACGGATTCGCCGTCCACCACCCACAGGCCAAGGACGGGGTGGTTGCCGTCGAAGTCGGGCAGCGCATGGAACTGCTGGTAGCACCAGCCCTCACGGCCGTACCCGCCGGGCTGCTCCAGGCTTATGCCCGGGGCATGGATCTTGATGTTGTCGCCTTCGCGGCCATGCAGCGGCTTGGCCACCCATTCCTTCAGGGGACCTGGCTCGTTGAGGTAGGCGGGCAGCAGGTTGGGGTGGTCCGGGTACAGGTGCCACAGCGCGGCCAGCAAGGCCTTGTTGGAGAGCAGCATCTTCCACGCAGGCTCCACCCAGCGGGGATTGTGTGCGCGCTGCAGCAGCCGGTGCCCGAACGGCTCCTTCATCATCAGCTCCCAGGGGTACAGCTTGAACATGGTGCTGATCATGAAGTTGTCCAGGTCCACAAAGCGGTTCAGGTTGGGATCCCAGCCGATATCGGACATGTTGATGCCGATGGTGGTCCAGCCCGCCTGGCTGGCCACGTCACGCATGTATCCGGCCGTCATCCAGTCCTCGCCGGACTCCTCAGCCTCGGAATGGGCTATGTGGAGCGTGCTCATGCCGGTGCGGTACTGCATCTTCTTCCACTGCCGGATCAGGGCCTCATGGATGCCGTTCCACTGGTCCTTTTCCGGGAACACGTCCTGCAGCCAGAACCACTGCGCGACGGCGGCCTCGATCAGGCCGGTGGGGGTGTCGGCGTTGTACTCCAGCATCTTGGCCGGTCCGCCCTGGCCGTCATATATAAAGTCGAAGCGCCCGTAGACATCCATGTCCGCGGCCTGCAAAGACTCTGCCGCGAGCTCCAGTGCCTGCGGGCCGATGCCGATGTTCCCCATGGCGCCCGTGGCCAGGAATTTGGCTGCCTCCAGGCACATCTTGTGCATGTCCTCGGCCGTGACCTCCAGCGTCTCCACCTCGTCCATGGTGAATTCGTAGTAGGCGGCCTCGTTCCAGTATTCGATCTTCTTACCGTCGGGCATGGTGGTGGTGGAGAAGACCAGGCCCTGCTCTTCGATCTTCTGCTTCCAGTCAGGCCTGGGCTCCGATAACAACCGCTTCACGCCTAGCCCCCCGTGCTTCCGCCCTTGGAGCTGCTGCCAAAGCCGCCCCTGCTGACCGTTCCGCCCTTGGTGCTGTACCCGGTGGAAGCCTTGGCACCGCTGGGGATGGTGCTGGTGTAGCTCGGGTATGAGGACCGGTTCTGGCCCACCCCGGGAACGCTGGCGCCGCGGGAGTAGAAGTACCACGCGTAGAGTGCACCGCTGCGGCCAGCCGAACTGTTGCACTGCGTGTCCTCCACGCGCTCGCCGGTTTCGTCGTTGAAACAGACCTGGGCGTAGTCGGCCTCATCCTGATTGCTGGCCACGACGGCGGTGATGGTGCCGGCGAGGAGGGCCGTGACTCCCAACCCCACCACCACTGTGCGGCGCTGGGACCGCTTCTTGCGAGCGGCGGCATCATGGGCCTGGCGCTCGTGGTCCCGGGCGAAGGGATCAACCGTGGGAATGGGTTCATTCAGGAGTTCAGGACGCAACTCCGGCTTGGGAACCTGCCACGGCGGCGGCTTCGGCGCCCCCTGGTCCTTGCCTTGACCGTTGCCCTGGTCTTTGGCCGGGTCTTTGTCCGGACCGTTGCCTTGGTCTTTTTCCGGGTCCATGACGTCCCCCCTTGGTAGTCCATGCTGAATGTGGGCGCAGCTGTGCGCCGGAAGCTCAATCCTGAAATCAGCGTAGTCTCTGCCCGGTCCGGCTGCGAGCACGCAACGGGAGAGAACTGCCCATCTCCGGTTCCAACGGTGGCTGTAACGCCGGGAACCCTACACTGGAGCCATGGAAACCGCATCAGTGCTAGCCGTCTGCCGTGTCCACCAGCTCCTTCCCGATGAAGGCAGCGTGGGAGTCACCGCCATCGATAAGCGGCCGGTGGGAGGTCCCGTTAAAGTACACAAACTCGGCCTCCACGGTGACGTCCAGGCGAGCCGGGTCCACCATGGCGGGGAGGACCAGGCCATCTACGCCTACTCCCAGGATGATGCCGACTACTGGGCGAAGGAGCTTCAGCGCGACCTCCCGCCCGGGATATTCGGGGAAAACCTTCGAGTGGCCGGCATCGAGACCACCGGGGCAGTGATCGGGGAACGCTGGAAGATCGGGCTCGACGTCGAAGTTGAAGTCACTTCGCCGCGCGTCCCGTGCGCCGCCTTCCAGCGTCGGATGGGGGAGCCGCAATGGGTCAAGCGCTTCACGGAAGCGGGCCGGGTTGGTACCTACCTGCGCGTGATCCGCACCGGCACTGTCCAGGCGGGCGACCACATCCACCGGCTTTTCGTGCCGACCCACGGCATCACCATCGGAAAGTGGTTCAGCGAGCCTGACCTTGAGTCTATGGAAGCGTTGCGGGATGCCGACGCCGACGGTGAGATACGCCTCCAGTCCGAGTATCACGACACCTTTGAGGCGCTGCTGCGGCGGCTGGGACGGTAGCGTCACGGCCATAGCCGGATGGAACTCGACGGCCATGTGCGCAAGCTCACCGCCGCCGTCGTACGTTCAATTAGCCGCAAAGCGGATCTGTACCTTACACTTGAAACATCCCCCACTCCGGAAATCCCTTATTCCTGCCCAATTTTTGAGGCAGGACTGGCAAGTGTTGGGGCCCGCTAATGTGATGCGGGCATTTTCATAGGGAGAGCCGGCTAAAGAAAACGCTGTACAGACTGCTGGGATAGCAGCCAAGAGATGCAGCGGGAAGTCCTGCCACGGGATTGCGAAAGCGCCGGACTTCTAAGTGACCGGCCGGTCAATGTATGCCCGGCACCCACGGCACACGTACTGCGGCTCCGCTCACCTCGGGTTGTGCCGCCTGGCCCCCTATGGATGAGGAAATTTCCCTATGCCTGAAAATCAGACCAACGACGAGACAGCTTTCACCGCCGAAGCAGTAACTGCCGAAACCGTCGCTGTCGAATTCACCGAGGCCGTTGCCCCCGCAGCAGAGCCCGCCGCCACCGAAGCTGAAGCCCCCGCCAAGGTCGAAGAAGCGCCTGCTGCCAAGGTCGAAGAAGCGCCCGCTGCGAAGACCGAAGACGCACCCGCCAAGGCTGAGGAAGCCGAAGAAGAAGAGGGCGTGAAGTTCGCCGATCTCGGCATCGACGGCCGCGTCCTCGCTGCCCTGATGGACGTCGGCTACGAAAAGCCTTCCCCCATCCAGGCAGCAACCATCCCGCTGCTGCTTGAAGGCCGCGACGTTGTGGGCCTCGCCCAGACCGGCACCGGTAAGACTGCAGCATTCGCAGTACCGGCCCTGTCCCGCCTGGCCGAGCTCCACGACCTCAACGGCCCGTCCCGCAAGACCCAGGCCCTGGTCCTGGCTCCGACCCGCGAGCTCGCGCTGCAGGTTGCCGAGGCCTTCACCTCGTACGCCAAGCACATCGATGACTTCACCGTCCTCCCCGTCTACGGCGGCTCCGCTTATGGCCCCCAGCTCGCCGGCCTGCGCCGCGGTGCCCAGGTTGTTGTCGGTACTCCCGGCCGTGTGATCGACCACATCTCCAAGGGTTCCCTGGACCTGTCCGAGCTCCAGTACCTGGTGCTGGACGAGGCTGACGAAATGCTGCGCATGGGCTTCGCCGAAGACGTGGAGCAGATCTTCCAGCAGACCCCGTCGGACCGCCAGGTTGCACTGTTCTCGGCCACCATGCCGAGCCAGATCCGCCGCATGTCCAAGCAGTACTTGAACAACCCGGCCGAGATCTCGGTCAAGTCCAAGACCACCACCGGCGCCAACACCCGCCAGCGGTACCTGCAGGTCATGGGCCCGCACAAGCTTGACGCCCTGACCCGCATCCTCGAGGTTGAAGAGTTCGACGGCGTTATCGCCTTCGTGCGCACCAAGATGGCTACCGAGGACCTGGCTGACAAGCTGAAGGCCCGCGGCTTCCAGGCTGCAGCCATCAACGGCGACATCCCGCAGCAGCAGCGCGAACGCACTGTCGAGGCGCTGAAGGAAGGCCGCATCGATATCCTGGTGGCCACCGACGTCGCGGCCCGCGGCCTTGACGTTGAGCGCATCAGCCACGTGGTCAACTACGACATCCCGCATGACACCGAGTCCTACGTCCACCGCATCGGCCGCACCGGCCGTGCAGGCCGTTCCGGCGACGCCATCCTGTTTATGACGCCGCGGGAGAAGTACCTGCTGCGTTCCATCGAAAAGGCAACACGCCAGCCGGTGGAGCAGATGCACCTGCCCACGGCCGAGACCGTCAACACGCTGCGCCTGGGCAAGTTCGCCGAGCGCATCACGGAGACCCTCGAGTCCGAGGACGTTGCCGCGTTCCGCGACCTCATCTCCTCCTACGAGGAAGAGCACAACGTGCCGGCCTCGGAGATCGCTGCTGCGCTGGCCGTGATGGCCCAGGGCGGTCAGCCTCTGCTGGTCAAGGAACTGGCCGCAGCTCCCGATTTCCAGAAGCGCGAGCGCTCCAAGGACGGCTTCGGCTCACGTGGCCCCACCCGTACCCTCACCGAGGGAAACGCCACCTACCGGATCGCCGTCGGACGCCGCCAGCGCGTTATGCCGGGTTCCATCGTGGGCGCCATTGCCAACGAAGGCGGCATCTCCTCGGCCAACATCGGCGGCATCGACATCCGTGCGGACCACTCCCTCGTGGAGCTCCCAGCGGATCTCAGTGCCGACCAGCTGAAGGCTCTGTCCCGCACCCGGATCGGCGGCGAGCTGATCCACCTCGAGCTGGACAACGGCCGTAAGCCCTCCGGCGATGGCGAGCGTGGCGGCTACCAGGGCAACCGTGGCGGCGGCGACCGTGGCGGCTACCAGGGCAACCGTGGCGGCGGCGAGCGCGGCGGTTACTCCGGCGGTGGCGACCGTGGTGGTTACTCCGGCGGCGGCGCCGGTGGCGGCGACCGTGGCGGCAACTTCAAGGGCAACGGCGGGTTCAAGAAGGAATTCCGCAAGACCGACGGCGAGCGTAGCTCCGCTGACCGCGGCGGCCGCTCCTTCAGCGACCGCAACGAGCGCAGCGTGGGCACCGACGCGGCACGCAAGCCGCGCACCGAAGGCGGCTTCAAGCCCCGCAACAAGTGGTAACCACTGCTTCCTAAAGTGAATTGAGAACGGGCCGGCTTCCTGCCGGCCCGTTCTGCTTTAAGTTTGCTGCTTAAGTTCGCTTCGTCACATCCCCGTGGGGATCCGTCCCTGGGCCGGTTTATGGGTCGTCCGGAGGGCCCAGAAAGCCCGAATTTCCGGCACTTTTGGCGCCGCGGGCGTCGTTCTGGAGCCGATTTGTTGGTGGCCAAATCTTCGGGTAGAGTATTTACTCGTTGCCCCCCTAGCTCAGTGGTAGAGCGCGTTCTTGGTAAGAACGAGGTCACCGGATCGATTCCGGTGGGGGGCTCTGGATGAGGGCCTGTGTCAAGGCGGTTTTTGACCGGCTTGGCGCAGGTTTTTCTCATTCGTGGCGGTGTAGCTCAGTTGGTTAGAGCGCACGACTCATAATCGTGAGGTCGGGAGATCGAGCCTCCCCACCGCTACAGGCTAAGCCCCCGGAATCCACGGATTCCGGGGGCTTTTCTGTTCCCCCGCACGACGGTGTGTTTGCGGCGGTGCGAGGCCGTGACAAGCGCTCCTTTTCGCCGTAGCTTTGCTGCACATGGCGATGGGGGATATCAGTGGACTTCTTCGGAACAATCATGGGTCCGTTCAATTGGATTGTGTCCGCCATCATGGTCGGGATCCATGACGTCCTGAGCACCATGGGCATGCCTGCGGCAAGCGGCTGGACGTGGACTTTGTCCATCATCGGCCTCGTGCTGATCATCCGTGCCGCCCTGATTCCGGTGTTCCTGCAGCAGGTCAAGGCCCAACGCCGGATGCGGCTCCTGCAGCCGGACCTGAAGAGGCTGCAGGAAAAGTACAAGGGCAAGACCGATCAGCTGTCCCGGCAGGCCATGGCCCAGGAACAGATGGCCCTCTACAAGGAACACCGGACCAACCCGCTCTCCGCCTGCCTGCCGATGCTCATCCAGGTGCCGTTCTTCTTCGCGCTCTTCCAGGTCCTCTCCGGCATCCCAGCCGCAGCCAGGGAAGCCCGCGGCATCGGAGCGATGACCCACGAACAGGCTGTGCAGTTCGACGAATCAAGCATTTTCGGCGCCCCGCTGTCAGCGTCCGTGCTGCACGGCAGTGGTGGCGACCCCGCTGCGGTCGCAGTATTGACCATCCTGATGATCCTGGCCATGACGGCCGCACAGTTCATCACGCAACAACGCATCGTGGCCCGGACCGTGCCTGACGAAGCCGCAGACAATCCCCTCGCGCGCCAGCAGAAGGTGATCCTGTATGCCCTGCCGCTCGTCTTCGGTGTGGGCGGCGTCCTCTTCCCGATCGGCGTCCTGATCTACTGGACTACCACCAACCTCTGGACCATGGCGCAGCAGTTCACCATCAAATGAGGGGTGAGGTTTCGACGCTAACGGCCGCCCGAAGCGCTGAAACCTCACCCCTCACCGCGGGGCGGGCACCCCGCGGCCGCTACAGCCTACCCATCCGCTGCCGACGGCGGCACAATGGGCCGCATGGGCCGGCTCATCTACTCAGCAATCGCGTCACTGGACGGATATGTCGCGGACCGCAACGGCAACTTCAGCTGGAGCGAGCCGGACGAGGAAGTCCATACGTTCGTCAATGATCTCGAACGCGATGTGGGCACCTACCTTTTCGGCCGCCGCATGTACCAGGTCATGTCTGCGTGGGAAACCTTCGATACCCCCGATCAGCCGGACTACATCCGGGACTTCGCGCGGATCTGGCAAGGGGCAGACAAGGTTGTCTACTCCACCACTCTCACCGCCGCATCCACGGCCAAGACCAGGATCGAGCGGACCTTTGTTCCCGACGCCGTCCGGGACCTCAAGAACGCCACGGACGCGCACATCAGCATCAGCGGCCCCACCTTGGCCGCTGCGGCGCTCAACGCCGGGCTGGTGGACGAATGCCGCATGTTCCTCAATCCGGTGGCCGTGGGAGGAGGCCTGCGCTTCCTGCCGGACGGGCTGGGCCTGCGGGTGGAACTCCTCGAAGAGCACACCTTTGGAAACGGCGTGGTCTACCTCCGCTACCGCACACGGGCATAAGGGGCAGAATGGGGTCATGACCAGCATCGTTATCATCGGCGGCCACGGCAAAGTGGCTCTCCACCTGTCCACGCTTCTTACAACCGAAGGTCACAGCGTCACGTCCATCATCCGCAACCCGGACCATGCCGCCGACGTCGCGGCTACCGGCGCTACGCCGTCGGTCCTGGACGTTGAGAATTCGACGACGGCGGCAATCGCCGATGCCCTCAGGGGCCATGACGCCGTGGTCTGGTCTGCAGGGGCCGGGGGAGGAAGCCCGGAACGTACCTATGCGGTGGACCGGGACGCGGCCATCCGGTCGATGGACGCGGCGGCGGAGGCCGGCGTCGGGCGTTATGTGATGGTGTCCTACCTGGGCGCGGGGCCGGACCATGGCGTCCCGGCGGAGAACAGCTTCTTTGCCTACGCAGACGCCAAGGCGGCGGCGGATGAGTACCTGCGCGGCACCGCACTGGCCTGGACCATCCTGGGTCCGGGGACGCTGACCGACCAGCCGGGGACAGGGCTCATCGAAGTGGACCCCGGAACGGACGGCAGCGGGGCAACCTCCCGCAGCAACACGGCCAGTGTGGCCGCCGCGGTGCTTGACCTGCCCGAAACGGCGGGGAGGACCATCGAATTCCGTGACGGTACACTTCCGATTGCGGCCGCCCTGGAGCCGCAGCCGTAGCCGAGGGGCCGGCCGCGACGCTGGAATAACACCGTTGGAGCACGCAGCTTAGGTCGGGACTGCGAGCTCCAGATCCAGGGTGTTCTTTTCCACGTAGTCGAGGGCGCACCGCACGGCTCCCACGGTCACGATTGAATCGCCCAAGGGCGAGACCGCGACCCGCGGGGGAGTGGCGGTGTACTTGGTCAGGTGCCTGGCGATCGGCTCGAGCAGCACGCCGGCGGAGTTCGCTACGGCCCCGCCAATAACCACGAGTTCGGGGTTGATCATGGTGGCGACGGCCCCGATGACCCTGGCCATCCTGTCGGCCAATCGTTCAAGGATCTTCAGCGCCACGGCATCGCCGTCCGCGGCGGCCGCAAAGACGTGCTCCGCTTCGGCGCCACTGGCGGCGTAGTCCCGAAGCGACGTCTTGACCTTGCCCGCAAGCGCCTCTGCGGCCCACCTCCTGGCCAGTGCGGCGATACCGTAGGTATCTCCCACTCCCTCCAGCATGTCGAGGAAGGCAAGCTCGCCGGCGCCTCCGCCGCGGCCGTGCAGCAGCCGTCCGCCGTCGATCACGCCCGAACCGAGGCGCTCACTTGCGAGGATGACCACGACGTCGTCCACGCCGGCAGCGGCGCCCCGCCAGCGGTCGCCCAAGGCGGCCAGGTTCGCATCGTTTTCCAGCAGCACCGTCCAGCCGCGCCGATCCCGCAGCGCAGACTTCAGGCCGACGTCGAACAGTCCCCAGAAGTGCTGCGTCACCAGCACCTCGCCGTTGCGGTCCACCGGCGCCGCAATGCCGGCGCAGACGGCAAGGACGGAATCCGGGGAGGCTCCCACGCTGTGGAGGGCCATCATGGCGGTGCGGTCAATGACGGCGATGCGTTCCTCGGCCGGGATGTCCGCTTCCGCGAAGGGTTGGCTGGACCTGCCGACGGCCTTTCCGCGAAGGTCGGACACCACCACGGTGGCCTTGGAGACACCCACGTCCATGCCCAAGACGTAGCCTGCGCGTTCGTTGAGCTCGAACCGACGTGCCGGCCTGCCTTTCTGGTAGCCGCCGAATGCCCGCTGGTTTTCCAGCTCCCGGATCCAGCCTCGGTGCATGAGGTCCTCGCACACGGATATGGCCGTGGCCCGGGTCAGTCCGGTGGCTTCCATAACGTCGGTGACCGTTACGGCCTGCGAGGCGCGCATGAAATCCAGCACGGCTCCGGCACTCACGCGCCTGAGCAACTGGGGCGTTGCGACGGAAATTTCGGACATGGTGTTGACCCCCTGTGTTCTGCACCACATAATACTTGAGAAACTAAATTTAGATTCAAAATCAACAATGCTTGCCAGGTGGGTCGGACGGCCGCCGAACCACCGGCCTTCTCCAAGTCCTTCACTCAGCCTTTGCAAAGGAGCAACCGTGAACCGCATCCCGAAGCACTGCCCGCCCTCACTATCGTCCTCTCCCCGCCACCCCCGTACGTCGGCCCCCGTCCTGTGAACGGCGCTGTGGCCGCAACACTGCCCAGCAGGCGCTCACTGTTCCGGGCGGCCGGCCTGGCCGGAGCAGCTGCCTTCCTTCCCCTCACCGGCTGCGCCGCCGGCACAGGGCAGCAGGCTGGCGTCACCACCCTGCGGTTTATGCAGAACAAGCCTGAGGTAGTGGACTACTTCAACCACGTGATCAAGGACTTCGAAGCACTGAACCCGGATATCCGGGTCATCCAGGACTTCAATGAGGGCAACTTCGTCCCCGGTCTGGTCCGCAACGATCCGCCTGACGTCGTGACCCGGGGATTCGCCACCGAAACGGCGGAGTTCGTCCGGAAGGGAATCTTCGCCGACCTGTCCGGCCTTCCCGTGGCCAAGACCATCGATCCGAAGTTCCAGGACCTCATCAGTTCCTGGGGACAATACAAGGGGCACGAAACCAGCGCCCTGCCGTTTTCCATTGCCGCGGCCGGGGTCATCTACAACCGGGACCTCTTCGCGGCCCACGGAGTGGCTGTTCCAACCACATGGGACGCCTTCATCGCCGCGTGTGAGACCTTCAAGGCAGCACGCATCACACCGATCTACGGGACGTTCAAGGACGCCTGGACCCTCCGCCAGGGTGCCTTCGACTACGTCACCGGCGGAATGCTGGACGTCGGGGGATTCTTCAGGGACCTTGTGGCCAAGGGGGCCAACATCTCGCAGTCCGCCCCCGAGTCATTCAGCAATCACTACCGCTCCTCGCTGCCAAAAATCCTGCAGCTTGCGTCCTACTCACAGAACGGGGCGGCCAGCAAGAACTACTCTGACGGAAATGCCGCCTTCGGCAAGGGCCAGGCCGCCATGTATCTGCAGGGGCCGTGGGCGCTCTCCCAGCTGGTTCAGGCCAACAAGGACATCAAGCTGGGCACCTTTCCGCTGCCGGTCACCAACGACCCGGACCAGACCAAGGTGCGCGTCAACGTGGACATGGCACTCTCCATCACCCGTAACACGCGGAAAAGGGCCGCTGCGGAGAGGTTCCTCAACTACCTGCTGGAACCGTCTGTGGTCAACACGTACAACGAGAAGAACGCAGCGTTCTCTCCGCTGCTGGGTGCCCCTGCCGTGAGCAACCCCCATCTCCGCGGTGTTGCCGCCCACGTGGCCGAAGGCCGCTACTACCAGGGCGCCGGAACATACTTCCCGCCGTCGGTCCCCATGAACAACTACATCCAGTCCTTCGTCTTCAACAAGAACGGTGAACAGTTCCTGACCACGGTCGACGACGAATGGCGCCGCGTCGCCGAGCGGACAGCGGTCTGATGCCCACCCCGATCCCAGGAGCCCCCATGACCGCAACTGCCCTGCCGGCTGAGACAACCCCGGCCGCGCACAACGACCCCGCCCGTGCGCCCGCTGTCCGGTCCAAGCGCCGGATCGACCCCACCTACTACTGGATGGTAGTGCCGGTCCTGGCGCTTTTCGCCTTCTTCATCACCCTGCCAGCGCTGGTTGGTGTGTTCTTCAGCCTTACCAACTACGCAGGCTACGGTGACTGGAAGTTCATCGGACTGTCCAACTACGTCAACATCTTCAAGGACCCGGCAATCCTGCAGTCCTACATCTTCACGTTCGTCTTTGCCCTGACTACCACAGTGGTGGTCAACATCGTGGCCCTGGCGATCGCCCTTGGACTGAATGCGAAAATCAAGTGGCGAACCGGCATCCGCACCGTGTTCTTCATCCCCATGGTGCTCTCAGCCCTGGTGGTGTCGTTTGTCTTCAACTACCTGTTCTCCAACACCCTGCCGGTGCTCGCTGAACGGTTCGGCCTAACGCCGCTTGCCACCAGCATCCTGGCCAACGAAAACCTCGCCTGGCTGGCCATTGTGCTGGTCACGGTGTGGCAGGCTGCGCCCGGGGCGACCATCATTTACCTCGCGGGTCTCCAGAGCGTGCCCGCCGAAGTCTACGAAGCCGCGGACCTGGACGGAGCAGGCAGTTTCCGGCAGTTCCTCAGCCTCACCCTGCCCCTCATCCTCGGTTATCTCGTCATCAATGTGATCCTCGGCTTCAAGGGATTCCTGGGGACCTACGAGATCATCGTGGGCCTCACAGGCGGCGGACCCGGCATGGCAACCCAGTCAGTGGCCATGCGCATCTTCTCCGGCTTCACGGGTGGCGACTATTCCTACCAGATGGCCAACGCGGTCATCTACTTCCTGATCACTTTGCTGATCTCCGTCATCCAGCTGCGCCTCATCCAGCGCCGGGGGGTATCACTGTAATGACCTCATCACTACTTCCACAGCGCAGCGCCCGCGTCCTCACAAGACGCCCGTCCGGCCGCGAGGGCTTCAAGATCAACTGGTGGCTCACCGCCCTGATGCTGGTGGCCTCGCTGACTGTCCTGCTTCCGCTGTACTTCACCGTGGCCATGGCGCTGAAAACACCGGACCAGATCGGCACCGGGACCGGGCTTGCCTGGCCGAACCCGCTGAACTGGGAGAACTTCGCAGAGGCATATGTTGCCACGAACTTCCCCCGGGCCTTTATGTCCACGGCATTCGTCACCGTCTTCAGCGTCCTGGGCTCGTTGGCCTGTAGCTCGCTGGTTGCCTACGCCATCGCGCGGAACTGGAACCACCGATTCTTCCGCGGCTCCTTTGTGTACCTTCTGTCCGCCATGTTCATTCCGTTCCCGGTGATCATCCTGCCGCTGATCAAGCAGACGGCATTGCTCGGCCTGGACAACCCGGCCGGCGTCGTCTTCCTGCACGTGCTGGGCGGAATCTCGTTCAACGCGCTGCTGTACATCGCGTTCGTCCGCTCCATCCCGGTGGAGCTGGAGGAATCGGCCCGGATGGACGGTGCCACCACCTGGCAGGTGTTCCGCAAGATCATTTTCCCGCTGCTGGCCCCCATGAACGCCACGGTGGGCATCTTCGCCTTCCTGGGCTCGTGGAACGACTTCCTGCTGCCGCAGATGATGATCGCCGACCCGGCCCTGCAGACCCTCCCCGTGGTCCAAATGCTGTTCCAGGGCGAGTTCAACACCAACTACAGCCTCGCGTTCGCGTCCTACCTGATGGCCATGGCACCCACATTGGTGGTTTACATCCTGGCCCAACGTTGGGTACTGTCCGGAGTCATGCGCGGGGCCGTTAAATAGCCAGACTTATCCACCCAAGAACAACGCAAACAAGAGAAAAGGATCATCCTTTGTCCACCACTGCCACGCTGGCAACCCTGTCCGATTCCGACCGTCTGGCCGATCCCAACTGGTGGCGCCAGGCCGCGGTCTACCAGATCTATCCGCGCAGCTTCGCCGATTCAAACGGTGACGGCATGGGTGACATCAAGGGCATTACGGCCAAGGTCCCGTACCTGAAGGAACTGGGGATCGACGCCGTGTGGCTCAGCCCTTTCTATCCGTCAGCCCTGGCCGACGGCGGCTACGATGTGGACGACTACCGCGACGTGGACCCCAAGCTGGGCACGCTGGCGGACTTCGACGAGATGGCCAAGGCGCTGCACGCCGCCGGCATCAAGCTGATCGCCGACATCGTCCCCAACCACTCTTCGAACCGGCACGAATGGTTCAAGGAGGCGCTCGCCTCGCCGAAGGGTTCCACCGCGCGTGAGCGCTACATCTTCCGTGACGGCAAAGGACCCAACGGCGAATTCCCGCCGTCGGACTGGGACTCCGTCTTCGGCGGACCGGCCTGGGAACGCATCACCGAGCCGGACGGCACCCCCGGCCAGTGGTACATGCACATCTTCGCCAAGGAGCAGCCGGACCTGAACTGGTCCAGCCGCGAGGTCCGCGATGACTTCCTCAAGACCCTGCGCTTCTGGTCCGACCGCGGCGTGGACGGCTTCCGCGTGGACGTGGCCCACGCCCTCACCAAAGACCTCACCGAGCCGCTGCTCTCCAAGCTGGAACTGACTGCGGCCAACACCGGTACCGACGGGTTCGACGACGGCTCGCACCCGTTCTGGGACCGCGACGACGTGCACGACATCTACGTCGAATGGCGCGAGGTATTCAACGAATACAACCCGCCACGCACCGCCGTCGCCGAAGCATGGGTGCACGCCACCCGCCGCGCCCGCTACGCCAGCCCTGAGGGCCTGGGCCAGGCCTTCAACTTCGACCTGCTTCAGGCCGACTTCGATGCCGAGGATTTCCGCGAAATCATCACCCGTAACCTCGCCGAGGCTGCCGCGACCGGTGCTTCCTCCACCTGGGTTTTCTCCAACCACGACGTCGTCCGGCATGCCACGCGCTACGGCCTGCCCAAGGCGTCCAAGGGCAAGAAGCACGCCAAGGGCCAGGACGGCAAGGGCTGGCTGCTGGCCGGCGGCCCCAAGGAGGAACTCGACGTGGACCTTGGCGAGCGCCGTGCCCGCGCCGCCACCTTGCTGATGCTCGCTGTGCCCGGCTCGGCCTACCTGTACCAGGGCGAGGAACTGGGCCTGCAGGAAGTGGCGGAGATTCCGGACTCCGAGCGCCAGGATCCCGCGTTCTTCCGGAACAGGGGCGTTGAGGTGGGCCGTGACGGCTGCCGCGTTCCCCTGCCGTGGAAGGTTGAAGGGACCTCCTTCGGCTTTGGCGACGGCGGCGCGCACCTGCCGCAGCCGGACTGGTTCAGCAAGTACGCGGTGGAGGCGCAGGACGGCACCGACAACTCCACCCTGGAGCTGTACCGCACGGCCCTGAAGCTGCGCCGCGAACTGCAGGCCGGCGAGGAGCTGGAGTGGGTGGAGACCGGCAACCCGGAGGTCCTGCACTTCCGCCGCCCCGGTAGCTGGCAGTCCGTTACCAACTTCGGGGACGCCGCCGTCGACCTGCCGGCAGGCACTGTCCTGGTCAGCAGTGCCCCGCTGACGGACGGCAAACTGGGCGCCAACAGCACTGCCTGGCTGCGCTGACATAACCCAAGATCAAACAGGTGGCGGGGCCCGGCCGGGCCCCGCCACCTGTGCGTCTGCCCCTCATGAAAGAGTGAAGCAATGACCCAACGCAACGTTCCATCCTCCGCGCAGGAACTCATCTACGGCTGCATGGGCCTGGGCGGCAATTGGTCCGACGAACCGCATCAGGTGCAGCATGTGGACGAGGCCGCTGCCGCCGTCGAGGCCGCGCTGGACGCCGGCATCACGCTGTTCGACCACGCGGACATCTACCGCGGCGGCAAGTCCGAGGCAGTATTCGGCGAGGTCCTCGCGGCAACGCCCGGCCTGCGTGACCGGATCCGGCTGCAGACCAAGTGCGGGATCCGGCTGCGCGAACGCGGGCTGGCCACACACTATGACCTCAGCCGGGAATCCATCCTGGAACGCGTGGACTGCAGCCTGAAGAGGCTGCAGACGGACTATGTGGACGTCCTCCTGCTGCATCGCCCGGATCCCCTGACGGACCTGGCGGAGGTGGCGGCCGCCGTCGGGCAACTGCTGGCCGACGGCAAGGTACGGGCGCTAGGGGTGTCCAACATGTCCGGCGCGCAGATCAAGGCGTTGCAGGAGCGGCTGGAGGTGCCCGTGGTGGCCAACCAGCTGGAGATGAGCCTGCTGAAGCGGGCCTGGCTGGAGAGCCAGGTCCTGGTGAACCATCCGGAGTCGCTGGACTACAGCTTCCCGCAGGGGACCCTGGAGTACTGCAGCAGCAACGGCGTTACCGTGCAGGCTTACGGTGCGCTGGCGCAGGGGTTGTACACGGGGGCAGTTCCGGAAATACCGACGGCGGCGGAGACTGCCGCGGCCGCGATGGTTGCGGAGCTTGCCGGTCAGTACGGCACCACGGGGGAGGCCGTTCTCCTGGGGTGGCTGATGAAGCATCCGGCCGGCATTGCGCCCGTGATCGGCACCGTGAATCCGGCGAGAATCGCGGCCTGCGCGGACGCCGCCCGCGTGGCGGAGGCCATGACCCGGGCCGACTGGTACGGGCTGTGGATTGCGGCGCGGGGCAGCAACCTCCCCTGAGGCGAAGCCTTTAGGAGTTGGCCTATACCGGGAGTGCGGGATAGCGACGTCGTCGGTGCCGTGGGCGGCGGAGAGGAGCAGGATGACGAGGAGCAGCAAACCGGCCGCCGCTCCGATCAGTTGCGCCACGTCGAAGCCCTACACGTCGTCGTGGGGGACGTCAAGTGCGTGGCTTGGGCTTAGGGCGAGGGCGCAATGCGACCCAGAGCCCGCATCTCCGGCAAATGTAGGCGGGTTCGGCACCGAGGGCATGAAGCTTCTCGCGCTGCATTGTCCGGCCGCAGCTGGAACACTGATGGTAAGTGTCAGAGGCCATGGTTCGTCAGTGCTTCCGTCACCTGATCGACGGTCGGAACGCCGGCAATACCATCTGGCGTGGGGTAGATCCTGCACGCTAAATCGCTGGCCGGCGCCGCGTCCGGGAAGATGTCGGCCCCGTCTGCTGTGATCGTCGGCGAACCGGCAAATCCGGTCCCGGCAATATCTGCTGGAGTTTTGATGTGCCGCATATGGACGCGGATGTCCCGGCGCCCCAAGGCGGCGAGGGCGGCTTCCACCCGCTCGAGTGCTGTTTCCATGTTCGGGCAATTATCGATGTGGAGCAGTTCTATTCTCACGTTGTCCTTGTCCTTGTCCTTGTCCTTGTCCTTGTCCTTGTCCGGGCCGCAGCAGCCGGAAGCATCGCTTTGCTCAACATCCGACTTCCGGGATGCCGGTTCGCCAAAATCGGTCCGTCCGGTGACGTTTTTGCTGCCGGTGCCCGGCTCGTGGACGGCGCAGCAGGTGTCTCCCTTCCAAGCGTTGAGACCCTCACGGGCGGCGATCCCGGCGATGACCAGCGCCGCGCCGGCGTCTGCCCACCACCATCCCAGTGCGCTGTTGAGAACCAGGCCCACCAGCAGAACGGCGGAGAGATATGTGCACAGCAGGGTCTGTTTTGAATCTGCGACCGCCGTTCGGGAGCCAAGTTCACGGCCCGCGCGGCGTTGAAGCCAGGACAGGACGGGCATGATGGCCAAGCTCAGGGCAGCGATCACGATACCGGGAGTGGAATGCTGTGCCTGGCCGCCTCCGGACAGGGCCCTGACCGAGTCCACGGAGACGAACAGCGCAAGGGCGAAGAAGGAGATCGCGATGATCCGCAGGGTTAGGTGCTCTCGCCGTTCCGGGTCCCGCGCGGAAAACTGCCAGGACAGCGCGACTGCGGAAGCGACCTCGATCACCGAATCAAGGCCGAAGCCGACGAGGGCCGAGGAGTCGGCCAGGTTGCCCGCCCACAGCGCGACGACGGCCTCAATGACGTTGTAGGTGATCGTCGCGGCCGCGAACAGGCGGATTCGGCGGCTTAGAACAACGCGGCGGCCGGCCGCAGGCGTACTGTGAATTGCCGTGGTCACACCAGGCACGTCCCATCTGGGGCACAGCAGGCAGGATCCACGGCCAGCACTACGCCCAACAGATCCAAGATCGCGTGGCCCAGCCGGGCATCAGCGAGCTCATACCGGGTCCGCCGGCCGTCCGGGACAGCCACCACCAGGCCGCAGCCCCGCAGGCATGTCAGGTGATTGGACATGCTCTGCCGTGAGACACCCAACGAATCGGCCAGGTCCGACGGGTATCCGGGCGCATCCTCCAATGCCAGCAGAATCCGGGCCCGGGTAGGGTCGGAGACCGCGTAGCCGAACCGGGCCAGCACTGGGGCGTGTACGAGGGTTTCCATATACCCAAAGTACATCCAAGTGTGTATTCACGCAATCGTGTACTCAAAGCGGAGATTCAGGCCATCATGGCATTGCCTGCGCATGGCGGCCTTTGGCTGGCTTTCGTCCTCCGTTCAGATGGCGGGGGAGTGGCGCTCGATCAGGAGGGTGTCCCGCCACTGGCCGGCGCGAGGGCCGTGTGGCATTCGGGCGATGCGGTTTCTGCGCCCGACGATGGTGAAGATGGAGTGTTCCACTACTCCTGCATAGGCCGGCCGGGAGGAGGCGGGCGAAACCGCGGCCCAGCCGAGGACCTCACCTTCGCTGGATACTGCGACATGGCGGTGGCCGGGCAGCTTGGACTGGTCGAAGGAGTCCCAGTCAGGGGCTTGGTTTCGAAGGTGGCCTGCCCGGTGTCGATACCTTGCTGGTAAATCCGTCGGATGGCCGGCCAGTCGGACTGCTCCATGTTCTGCAAGGCCACCGGGTAGGTCATAAATTGGCCAGGATGCCGGCGGCGTCGTCGAGGGCTCCGGGAACGAGAGAGTAGTAGGCCCACGTGCCACGCTTTTCGCGGTGCAGCAGCCCTGCCTCCACCAAAATTTTCAGGTGGTGGGAAACCGTTGGCTGGCCCAGGTCCAGGGGGTCGGTCAGGTCGCACACGCAGGACTCGCCCGAGGATTCGGCCTTGACGATGGAAAGCAGCCGCAGCCGGTTCGGATCGGCCAGCGCCTTGAAGACCAGGGCTTTCTGCTTCGCCTCCTGGGCCCCCAATGCGGGCGGACCTGCCGGGATGCAGCAGGCGTCATCCGTGGCCTGATCGATTACGGGCAGCAAGTTCATGTACCTATTATGCCCGAATATTGACCATCATCAATGTATTAATCCCGCCGCTCGACCCGGAAGTGGCTACGCTCCGGAGGCTTGCCCGCCGTCGGACCGGTCGACGAAGTCTTAGGAGCTGGTCTTTTCCGTGGCGTGCGGAAGAACGACGTCGTCCGCGTTGCGCGCCACGGAGGGGAAAAGGGCGAGTAGGAGCCCCAAGCCTACGGCCGCCCCGAGCAGTTGCGCCACCACAAAGCCGGGAACTGAAGCGGGTGCGATGCCGGCGAAGGTGTCACTGAAGATGCGGCCGACCGTCACGGCGGGGTTGGCGAACGACGTTGAGGACGTAAACCAGTAGGCGGCTCCAATGTAGGCGCCCACGGCCGGAGCTGCGAGGGTGCCCCGGTTTGTGGCCGCCAGGGTGAAGATCAGCAGGACGAGCCCTGCGGTGGCGACAACTTCGCCCAGCAGCTGCCCGGTGGTGGCGCGGTCCTTCACCGAGATGGAAGTGCCCACCTCGAACATGGCGTTGGCCACCACGCTGCCGCTGATTGCACCGACGGTTTGGGCAACTACATATGTGCCCAGGTCCGGAAGTGTCAATCCGGTTCCGCTGCGCCGGCCGAGGACCCAGTCCACGAGCGAGACCACGGGGTTGAAATGCGCGCCGCTGATCGGGCCGAAGACGAGGATCAGCACCGTCAGACCCAGAACCGTGGCGGTGCTGTTCTGCAGCAGCTGCAGGCCGATGTCGCTGGGGGAGAGCTGCTGTGCCATGATCCCCGAGCCAACGACGATCATGACGAGCAAACTGGAACCGAGTAGTTCGGCGAAGGCGCGGCGCCACAACGGCGGTTGTTGAGAAGTCATACCAACAGCTTGACTCAAGATATTTACTCAGTCAAAATTGAATCAATGAACATTGACCCAGTTGAAGTTTTCCGCGCGCGGGTCGCCAAGCATGCGGCCCTGGCGGATCCCGCGCGGCTGCGTATCGTGGACCTGCTGACACTGGGGGATCTTTCCCCTACGGAGCTGCAGGCCGAGCTCGGGATGCCGTCGAACCTGCTGTCGCACCACCTGCGCACACTGGAAGCCGCGGGCCTGGCGACACGCCACCGTTCGGAGGCGGACAAGCGCCGCAGCTACATCCGGCTGGCCGCAGGGGCGTTGGAGGGATTGGCCCCCGGCCGCGAACACGGCGCCCGCCGTGTCCTCTTCGTCTGCACGCGCAACAGCGCCAGGTCCCAGCTGGCCGTCGCACTCTGGAATCAGGTCAGCGACATCCCCTCGACTTCGGCGGGCACCCATCCGGCGGACCGCATCGCCCTGGGTGCCATTGATGTCGCGAGTCGCCACGGCGTTGCTCTCGCGGACCTTCCCCCGCGCCGGCTCGATGAAGTGGCGCACGATGATGACTTCGTCGTGACCGTATGCGACAACGCCCACGAGGAAATCCTCAACCTGGGAGGGATCCATTGGTCTGTTCCGGATCCACTGCGCCTAAACACGGAGGATGCTTTCGAGGGCGCCTTCACTGACATCTTCCACCGCGTTTCCGGCCTCGCGCCCCGACTGCATGCTGCCTGATAGTCTACGCCCGTAAATATTGACAACCATCAATATATTGTCCGATACTGCATACATCGACGCATATCAATGTCTAGCCGGTGTGGGTGGTGCGGACACGACGACCTCATCAAAACTGATCCACACGCAACTGATTCCAGGAGAAACACGTGAGCACCGAAACCGCCAAGAAGCCTTCCGTCCTTTTTGTCTGCGTCCACAATGCCGGCCGTTCCCAGATGGCCGCTGCCTTCCTGACCACCCTCTCCAGGGGCGGGATTGAGGTGCGTTCCGCCGGTTCCCAGCCTGCGGACAAGGTCAACCCGGCCGCCGTCGAGGCCATGGCCGAACTGGGCATCGACATGTCTGCAGAGATCCCCAAGGTCCTCACCACCGAGGCCGTGAAGGAGTCCGACGTCGTGATCACCATGGGCTGCGGCGACGAATGCCCCTACTTCCCCGGCAAGCGCTACGAGGACTGGGTCCTGGAAGACCCGGCCGGACAGGGCGTGGAGTCTGTCCGCCCCATCCGTGACGAGATCAAGACGCGCATCGAAGGACTCATCGAGTCCCTGATCCCGGCCGCCAAGTAACCCACCCCGCGCATTTTCAAGCACCAGGAGAGACCAACGTGAGCACCGATCAGTTGATCATTATCGGCTCCGGCCCTGCCGGCTATACGGCGGCCATTTACGCCGCCCGCGCGGGACTCAACCCGCTGGTCCTGGCCGGCTCGGTCACGGCTGGCGGCGCCCTGATGAACACCACCGAGGTGGAGAACTTCCCGGGCTTCCCGGGCGGTATCCAGGGCCCCGAGCTGATGGACGGGCTGCAGGAGCAGGCCGAAAAGTTTGGCGCCCGCATCGTGTTCGACGACGTCATGGAAGTCACGCTGACGGGGCACCTCAAGCGCGTGGTCACCGGATCCGGCGAGACCCACGAGGCACCCGCCGTCATCCTGGCCACCGGCTCCGCTTACAAGGAGTTGGGCCTGCCGGAGGAGAAGAAGCTCAGCGGCCACGGCGTGTCCTGGTGCGCCACCTGCGACGGCTTCTTCTTCCGCGAACAGGACATCATCGTGGTGGGCGGCGGCGACTCCGCCATGGAGGAAGCCACCTTCCTGACCCGCTTCGCGAAGTCCGTGACCGTCGTTGTGCGCAAGGACGAAGTCCGGGCCTCCCGGATCATGGCCCAGCGCGCCAAGGACAACCCCAAGATCAGCTTCGCGTGGAACTCCGCCATCACGGCCATCCACGGTGATGCCAAAGTCACCGGCGTCACCCTCACCGATACACGCACCGGGGAGACCCGCGAGCAGGCCGCCGCCGGGATCTTCGTTGCCATCGGCCACCTGCCGCGGACCGAACTCGTCGCCGGACAGGTTGACCTGGATGCCGAAGGCTACATCAAGGTCGACTCGCCCACCACCGTCACGAACCTCACCGGCGTGTTCGCCTGCGGCGACGCCGTGGACCACCGCTATCGCCAGGCCATCACAGCAGCCGGCACCGGCTGCGCGGCAGCCCTCGACGCCGAACGCTACCTCGCCGCGCTGGAAGATGCGGACAGCATCGCCACCGCACTGGTCGAAGAGCCGATCCACGCCTGACCACCGGGAAAGGGGAGGGGGTGAACTGGATGGACACCGATTGCTGCACCGATACGGGCTGCTGCGACGAGGACGATCTGGACTGCTGCTGGACAGCGCCGCCCCGGCCTGCCGGTCCCACAAGGCTCCGGCAGGCACCCCGATCGAACCGCACACCAACGGATGAAACAGAGGACAGCATGGATCCAGTAAAGAACCTTCCCGTCGCAGTCATCGGCGCCGGCCCCGTCGGTCTTGCTACCGCAGCCCACCTGCTCGA
Source organism: Pseudarthrobacter cellobiosi (assembly GCF_023913815.1). Lineage (NCBI taxonomy): Bacteria > Bacillati > Actinomycetota > Actinomycetes > Micrococcales > Micrococcaceae > Pseudarthrobacter > Pseudarthrobacter cellobiosi. The sequence continues at coordinate 82,775 of NZ_JAMXBK010000028.1, read as the reverse complement.
ACGCGGCCTCGAGCCGCTGATCTTCGAGGCAGGCCCGACGGCGGCATCCGCCATCGAACAGTGGCGCCACATCCGGCTGTTCTCACCCTGGCGGTTCAACCTCGACGCCGCGGCCGTGCGTTTGCTGGAGGACGCCGGTTGGGAAACCCCTCGCCTGACGGCACTGCCTTACGGCGGGGAACTGATCGACAATTACCTCGCCCCGCTGGCTGCAACCCCGGAGATCTCCTCCCGGCTCCAGACCAGCGCACGCGTCATTGCCGTTACACGCCAGGGCATGGACAAAACCCACGTCCGGGACCGTGACGCCACCCCTTTCACCGTCCGGGTCGAACACGACGGCGGTGAAATCCGCGACCACACCGTGGCGGCCGTCATTGACGCGTCCGGCACGTGGTCCACCCGCAACCCGCTCGGAACTTCCGGGCTGCCCGCCATCGGTGAAGACACGGCCGCCGCCCGGATCTCCTCGCCCCTGCCGGACGTCACAGGACGGGACCGCACCTCCTTCGCGGGCCGCCGCGTCCTGGTCGTGGGCGCCGGGCACTCGGCCGCGAACACACTGATCAATCTGGCAGACCTCGCCAAGGAGGAACCCGGAACCACCATCCTGTGGGCCGTGCGCGGAGCATCCGCTGACAAGGCCTACGGAGGCGGCGACGCCGACGGCCTGCCCGCCCGCGGCCAACTCGGAGCCCGGCTCCGCCGACTCGTGGAGGCCGGAACAATCGAACTGCACACCGGCTTCGGGATCGCTGCCTTCAAGAGCCTGGACTCCAGCGTGAGCGTCGAAGCCGTCGACGGACGCACTCTGGAAGCGGACATCATCGTCCCCTGCACGGGCTTCCGGCCGGACCTGGTCAGCCTGCACGAACTCCGGCTCAACCTTGACCCCGCTGTCGAAGCACCCGTCGAGCTGGGCCCTTTGATCGACCCCGAATTCCATTCCTGCGGCACGGTCAAGCCGCATGGCGCCAAGCTTCTCGCCCACCCGGAAAAGGACTTCTACATCGTCGGCATGAAGTCCTATGGCCGTGCGCCGACCTTCCTGCTAGCTACCGGCTACGAACAGGTCAGGTCCGTCGCTGCGGCACTCTCCGGCGACCAGGCCGCGGCGGACACTGTCCACCTTGAACTGCCCGAAACCGGGGTTTGCTCCACCGACGCCGGCACCAGCTGCGACGTCCTCGCGGCCTCAACAGCAGACACTGACGGATCGGCGGAGAGCGGCTGTTGCGCCGCCCCGGAACCGGTCCTCGTTGGATTCCCCACCGGGCTGGCTCACGGCCGCTCCGGGTAACACTGACCACAACCAACCACGACGCACCGTTCCAGACGCACGCCAAGGGAGTATTGCCATGACCGAACACCAGAAAACGACGCTGGGATTGCAGGACAATACTGAAATCCTGCACCGGATCAGCGAACGCCTCGCCGAGCGTTTCACCGGGGTGTTCGCCGTCGAGACGGTCGAACGCTACGTCTTCGAGTCCTACACGGCCTTGGCCCGGACAGCGAAGATCAGCGCCTACCTGCCTGCCACCACGGAACACTTCGCCAACGACCGGCTGGCCGCCCTGGCCAAATCCAAAGGGTCGGTGGTCTCCGAGGTCCCGGAGGTCCTGTTCGTTTGCGTGCAGAACGCCGGGAGGTCACAGATGGCTGCCGCGCTGCTCAATGTTGAAGCCAAGGGCAGGATCCGCGTCCGGTCGGCAGGCTCCATGCCGGCAGCTGAGCTGGATCCAACCGTTGTGACTGCAATGTCCGAAATGGGCTTGGACATGGGCAAGGACTATCCGAAGCCACTCACGGACGACGTCGTGCGGGCATCTGACGTCGTCATCACCATGGGCTGCGGTGACTCATGCCCCATCTACCCCGGGAAACGCTATGAAGACTGGGACCTCACCGACCCCGCCGGTCAGTCCCTGGAGACGGTCCGGGTCATTCGCGACGAAATCCAGGCGCGCATCAAAACCCTCGTCGGCTCACTCCTGGCCGCAGAACAGAAAGAAAACATCAACTCATGACCGAAAGCACCAAGACTCCCCGTATCCTGTTCGTCTGCAGCAAAAACGGCGGGAAGTCCCAACTTGCGGCCGGTCTCATGCGGGACCTTGCCGGGGATGAGGTCACCGTTTACTCGGCAGGCACTAAACCGGGCAGCCGCCTGAACAACGAGGCCGTGGAATCCCTGAACGAACTCGGCATCGACATCACCGGGGAACACCCTAAGCCCGTCACCGACGAGGTGCTTGACGCCGTCGACGTCGTGATCGTCCTGGGCACCGAAGCCAAGCTCGAAGCCCGCGAAGGCACCCGCTTCGAAATTTGGGAAACCGACGAACCTTCCACCCGGGGCATCGAAGGCACGGAGCGCATGCGCCTCGTCCGCGACGACATCAACGCCCGCGTCCGAAAGCTCCATGCGGAACTCACAGGGAACTAAGCCTGTCCAAACCAGTGATTGAGCTTGTCGAAACCTGGGTCTCGACAGGCTCGACCACCGGCGCTGGCCGGTCGTATCTGTATTGTTCGGCACGTCCGGCGCCATGGCTTAGCGCTGGCAGTGCCCGGGCAGATACGGTAGTAGCATGACGTCACCCACCGCCACCGAGACATTACGCCCCAAGCGCAACATCCCAGCAGAAATCGCCCGTTCGTGGCTTCTGGTCAACGCGATGAAAACCGACCTGTTTGACCAGTCGGCTGTTTCGCGCGCTGACTCGATCATCCTGGACATCGAGGATGCCGTGGACCCGTCGCAAAAGGACGAGGCGCGCGGACACGTGATTGACTGGCTCAGCGGCGGCGGCCAGGCCTGGGTCCGCATCAACGACGCCACCAGCCCGTTCTGGGCCGATGACCTGGCGGGGCTGCGCGGTACCCCGGGCCTCCTTGGTGTGATGCTCGCGAAGACCGAATCAGCTGACCAGGTGACCGAAAGCTTCCACCGGATGGACGGCAAGACTCCTGTCATCCCGCTCGTGGAATCGGCGCTCGGCATCGAGGAAGCCAACCACATCGCCAAGGCCCAGGGCGCCTTCCGCCTCGCCTTCGGCTCCGGTGACTTCCGCCGCGACACCGGCATGGCGGCCACCCCGGAGGCCATGGCTTACCCGCGCGCGAAACTGGTGGTTGCCAGCCGCGTCGGCAACCTGCCGGGCCCCATCGACGGCCCCACCGTCGGCACCAACCACCCCATCCTGCGCGAGCAGACCGGCATCACCGTGATGATGGGGATGACCGGCAAGCTGTGCCTGGCCATCGACCAGACGAACGTCATCAACGAGGTCATCAGCCCCACCCCGTCGGACGTCGCCTGGGCAACGGATTTTATGTCCGACTTCGAGGCCAACGGCCGCGTCATCCGTGACGGCTCGGACCTGCCCCGCCTGGGCCGCGCTGAAAAGATCATGAAGCTCGCGGTAGCGTTCGGCGTGCAGCCGGCGCTGTAGCGCTACCCGTACACCCAAGCACAGGAGACCCCGTGACCGATACTCGCTATCTGGTTCACGGGGTCTTTTGGGATGGCGCCCCGGCGCAGACGGTAAGGCACGACGGCGGCAGCCCGGTTCTGCGCCTCCAGTCACCGTCCGGGGATCTCCGCGAGGTCAGCCTCGAGGCGGGCGCCAGGCTCGGTTTCGCGGTGGCCGATCACGGCAGGTTCTGCCTGGGGCACTACAAGGTCCACTCAGCCAGTAGCCGAGACCGCATCCTGTGCCCGGCCAGCGCCCGCGCCGTGAAGGGCAAGCAGTGCGAACGCTGCTTTGTGCTGGACGATTCCCGCCTCATCCACGATTTCCACGGGGTGGCCGTGTTCCGGACGGGCTGCGAACTTATCTTCTGCAGGATCACTGGCTCTACGTGGCCACGTTCGCCGGCGGCGCCAGCAAGGTGGGCACGGCGTCCCACCTGAGGAAATGGAACCGGCTCGCGGAACAGGGAGCGGTGGTTGCACGGTACGTTGCCAGGGCCGAGGACGGCCGGGTGGTTCGGCTCCTCGAGGACATGGTGACGCGCGAGGCCGGCCTGGCGCAGCAGGTCCGCTCCGCCGCCAAAGCCGAGGCCCTGGCGGGGCCATTGCCCGCGGCCGCCCTGGACGGCATCAATGAACGGCACGCGGCGGCGGTCCGCACGCTGCTGGGCCAGGCCGCCGTCGAAGGTTTCAGCACTGTGGACGAACTGTGGGTGCGGCCGGCGCAGGCGGCAGGGCTCTGTGCCTCCACGGCGCGCCACACCTACCCGCATCCGTTGGAGCAGGGAAAGCACGGCTTCGGCATCACCGCGCTGAGCGGGACCAACGCCCTCGCCAGCGTGGCCGGAACGGACGCGGCATTTGTGGTGAACCTTGGCCGGCTGGCTGCCCGGACCATCGTCCTGGGGGACTTCGCCTCGGAGGTGCCGGCCGTGCAGGAATCGCTGTTCTGAACGTGCTCGGTAGACTGTCACGGTGCTCAAAGAATTCTGGGAGTCAGCGCCCACCTCGTACAAAGTCCTGGTCTTCGGCGCCATGGGCCTCATCGCCGTCGGGATCATCCTGAACCTGGTGGGCAACAACACCAACAACCGTGACCTCGCCCTGGCGTCCCTTGCGGTCATCGGCCTAGGCCTGGTCCTGCACATTGCCGGGATTGTGGTCCGCGGCCAGACGATCCGGAAGAACCTCAAGCGTTAGCGGCAGCGTGCCGGAGCACGTGGCTGCGGGCGTGCTCCACAGCCTCGGGCAGGGACGTGAACAGGTGCTTGTGATGCCGCAGCGAGCGGATTACCCCGACGTTGGTCACGAGGTCGAGGTGTTGCGGCTGGACGCCCTTCAGCAGGACTGTCACGCCGCGCAGCTCCAGCGCCGAGATGACCTCCACCAGCGTGTGGGCCCCGGTGGCGTCGAGCATCCGCACCTGTGACAGCCGGATGATTGCCACCTGGATGTCCCGGACCTGGCTGATTTCCTGCAGGACGCGTTCCGCGGCGCCGAAGAACATGGCCCCGTCCAGCCTGAAGACCGCGATGTGCTCGTCCCCCTCCTCGCGCGGTCCCGGAATCTCCTCACGCTTCACGCCGCTGAGCGACGCGAACTTCCGCAGCGTGAAGAGGGCCGCGGCGACAAGCCCGATCTCGATGGCCACGATCAGGTCGAAGGCCACGGTGATGAGCGCCGTCAGGACGAAAACGAAGGCGTCGGCGCGGGTGGAACGCATGATGGCGGTGACCGTGTGCCTTGAAACCATGCGGGTTGCCGTGACCATCAGGATCCCGGCCAGGACCGCCAGCGGGATCTTCCCGACCAGACCGGCCGCCAGGTAGATGATGGCCAGCAGCACGAGCGCGTGAACAATCGCGGAGAGCCTGGTCTTGGCGCCGGAGCGTACGTTGACCGCGGTCCGGGCGATGGCACCCGTGGCCGGCATGCCGCCGAAGAACCCCGCCGCAACGGAGGCCAGTCCCTGCCCCATGAGCTCCCGGTCCGGGCTGTAAGCCCCGGAGGGCCTCCCGTCAGGGCCAACCATGCCGGCTGCCACCCGTGCGGACAGCAGGGACTCGATAGCGGCCAGCATCGCGATGGACACCGCGGGCATCAGCAGCCCGCTCAGCGCTGCCGGATCAAGGGACGGCATCGACGGTGCGGACAGGGAATGCGGCAGGACGCCGATCCGTGGAATGTCCAGCTGCAGCAGCTCGGCCGCCACTGTGGCCAGCAGCACTGCGATCAGGCTCACGGGCAGGGCTTTGTTCAGCCTCGGGAGCAGGAGCATCACGGCGGCCACACCCACCACGACGCCGAGCGTCTGAAGAACGGCGGGCAAGGTGGCCTGGGAGGCGCTCTCGAAGGCGGCCAGCAGTGTGTTGTGGCCCGGTATCCCCGCGGTGCCCGTGGCCATGGGGACCTGCTGGAGGAAGATGATCGCGGCGATGCCGAGCGTGAAACCCTCCACCACCGGCCACGGGATGAAGGCCACCGCCCGGCCCAGCCTGCTGATGCCCAGGATGGCCACCAGCAGCCCTGCGATCAGGGAGACCAACGCGATGCTTCCGGCGCCGTGCGTGGCGACGACCGGGGCCAGCACCACGACCATCGCGCCGGTGGGGCCGGAGACCTGGACGTGCGAGCCGCCCATGACCGCAGCCACCAGGCCGGCCACGACGGCGGTGATGAGTCCGGCTTCGGCGCCGACGCCGGAACTCACTCCGAATGCCAGGGCCAGCGGCAGGGCCACGATCCCCACGGTGATGCCGGCCAGCAGATCCGTTTTCCAGGACGAGCGCAGCCCGTCATAGTCACGGCGGGACGGCAGGAACCGGCTGAGATGCGCCAGACCGGCACTCATGAATCGGAACCCTTCAGATGCTCGCTGGGCAGTCCCTGCGCGAGTTTGAGCTGTTCGTTGGACTCGGCCAGGCTGTCGAGGAGGAAGGTCCGGGCGATGGCCAGCAATTCGGCGATCTTCGGATGGGCCAGCCGGTAAGTCACGGTGTTTGCGGAACGGACCGAGGTCACCACCCCGTGCCGGCGGAGGGTGGCGAGATGCTGGGAAAGGTGGGATGCCTCGAGGCCCGTCTCGGACAGCAGGTAGCTGACGGTCGCCGAGTTGTCCGGCGCCGCGGACAGCAGTTCGAGCACACGGATCCGCGCCGGGTGGGCGAGGGCCTTGAACAGGTTCGCCTTGATCTCGTACAAGGGGGTTTGTGCTGTCGAAATCATCGTTGCCTGTGCTTTCTCGTCACCGCGGAGTGGGGGGACGGGCCATGAATTGATGAATTGATGTTTTCATCATACCGCATGTGGTATTCCTGTACTGCCTCATGTCATCAGCGCGGGCGCCCGGACGCATGACGCTAGGCTTGAACCTATGACTATCAATCCGGACCTGCAGGGCCGCAGCTACCCTGCCGCAGAGGTTTACGACGTCGGCCGCGAGAAGATCCGCGAGTTCGCCCGCGCGGTCAAGGCCACGCACCCAGCCCATTTTGACGTCGAGGCCGCGAAGGCCCTCGGCCACAAGGATTTGGTGGCACCACCCACGTTCGCCATCATCATCGCCCAGCGCGCCGATGCCCAGCTGATCGAGGATCCGGATGCCGGCATCGACTTCTCCCGCGTGGTCCACGCCGATCAGCGCTTTATCCACCACCGCCCCATTTTTGCCGGCGACCGACTGGTTGCCGAACTGCACGTTGACGGTGTCCGTGCCATGGGCGGCGGGGCCATGATCACCACCCGCCAGGAAATTTTCGCCCTGACCGACGGCGGCAATGGGTCGCGCGAGGCAGTCGCCACCACCACATCATCCATCCTCGTCCGCGGAGAGGGACAGTAACCATGAGCCCCAGCTTCCACGAACTCAGCGCCGGGCAGGACATCGGCAGCCGCACCATCGAGGTCACCCGCACCGACCTGGTCAAGTATGCCGGCGCCTCCGGCGACTTCAACCCCATCCACTGGAACGAAGCCTTCGCCACCGGCGTGGAACTGCCCGGCGTCATCGCCCACGGCATGTTCACCATGGGTGCCGCCGTGCAGCTGGTGACCGACTGGGCAGGCGACCCCGCCGCCGTCGTCGACTTCCAGACCCGCTTCACCAAGCCGGTCCTGGTCACGGACACCACCGGAACCACGGACGCCGGGGCCACCATCGAGGTCAGCGGCGCCATTGGAAAGCTCGACGCCGATGCGGGCACCGCCCGCGTTGACCTCACCGTGGTTGCTGCCGGCCAGAAAGTGCTGATGAAGGCCCAGGCCGTCGTCAGGCTTTCATGATCCTTTGACCGTCAACACAACTGCCGCTGCCGAGGTCACTGCCTGGCGCAATGCCGTGGTGGTTGCCTATGCCGGCAGTGGGCTGGCCTTCGCGTCGTGGGTTTCCCGGCTTCCGGCGATCCGCGACGGGCTGGACCTGACCCCCGGCACTGTCGGTTTACTGTTGCTGTGCATGACCCTGGGATCGTTCGTCTCGGTGTCCGCGTCGGGGCTGATCGTGCTCCGCCTGGGCTCCAAACGGACCATCCGCACCGGCGCCATCATGGTGGCCTGCGGCATGGCCATCGCCGGATTTGGAACGTCGGTCCTGGCCACGCCGGTCGCGGTGGCCGTGGGTCTTGCCGTCATCGGGCTCGGCTCCGCCAGCTGGAGTACGGCCTCCAACGTCGAGGGCGCCTCGGTGGAACGCGCTGTGGGCCGGCACATCATGCCCAGGCTCCACGGCGCGTTCAGCCTCGGCACCGTGGCAGGTGCAGGCCTTGGCGCGTGGGCCGCGGCTGCCTCCGTCCCGGTGTTTTGGCACCTGGCCGCGGCCGGCGTCGTGGTTGCCGTCTCGGTGACGACGGCGGCAGCCTGGTTCCGTGCAGATGTCACCCCGGTCGCGGGGGAGCGGAAGTATGTACAGGACAACTTCGAGGACCCGTTCACCGGCCCGATCCCCATTGTCACCGCCGGGGCGCCGGCTGACGGCTCCGGTGCACCACTGGACAACAAGCGAAAAATCGCGGAGGCCTGGCGCGACCGGCGCACCCTGCTGCTCGGAGTCATGGTCTTGGGGCTTGCCTTGGCCGAAGGTGCAGCAGGGGACTGGGTGGCGTTGGCCCTCGCCGACGGGCACGGCCAGACCGACGCCGCCGGAGCCGCTGGCTACGGGCTCTTCGTGACCTTCATGACCATCGGACGCTTCGCCGGCACAGTGGTCCTGGACCGCTTCGGCCGCGTCCCGGTGATGCGCTGGTGCGCCGCGCTGGCGGTCTTCGGGCTCGGCCTCTTTGTGTTTGCTCCCGTTCCCTGGCTCGCCTTTGTGGCCTTGGCCATCTGGGGACTCGGCGCCTCGCTGGGGTTCCCGGTGGGCATGTCCGCCGCGGCGGACGATCCCGCCAAGGCTGCGGCCCGCGTCTCCGTGGTCTCCACCATCGGCTACGGTGCCTTCCTGTGCGGGCCGCCGCTGTTGGGGCTGCTGGCCGAACACGTAGGCATCCTGCACTCGCTGCTGGCCGTGATGGTCATGCTGGTGGCCACGTTCCTGCTCTCGCCGGTGGCCCGGAAAGTTGCATAGTGTTGGCCTAAGTTAGTCTAAGTTGGTGACTCAAACACTGCTCTCCACCCTGACCACGGCCGCCGTCGGAGGCCCCGCCGGCAAATATGTTGAGGCCAGCACCGAGGCGGAGATCATCGACGCCGTCCGCACGGCAGACGCTGCGGGGGAGCAGGTCCTCATCATCGGCGGCGGCTCCAACCTGCTGATTTCCGACGACGGGTTCCCCGGCACCGTAGTCAGGATCGCCTCGGAAGGGTTCACCGTCAACGCCGAAGACTCCTGCGGCGGCGTGGCGGTGGTGGTCCAGGCCGGCCACAACTGGGATGCACTGGTGGAACACGCCGTGCTGCATGCCTGGTCCGGCATTGAGGCGCTCTCCGGCATCCCGGGGGCCACGGGCGCCACGCCCGTGCAGAACGTCGGTGCCTACGGCTCTGACGTCTCCCAGACCATCGCGGTGGTGCGCACCTGGGACCGGACCCGGAACGCGGTCCAGACCTTCACCAACTCCGAGCTGAAGTTCGGTTACCGCGATTCCATCCTGAAACAGACCACCGTCGACGGCTCACCACGCTACATCGTGCTGACCGTGGAATTCCAGCTGCCGCTGGGCCGGATGAGCACACCCATCCGCTACGCCGAACTGGCCCGCTCACTGGGCGTTGAGGCAGGTAAACGGGCGTACTCCAACGATGTGCGCCGGGAGGTCCTGCGGTTGCGGGGTTCGAAGGGCATGGTGCTGGATCCCGCGGACCGGGACACCTATTCCACTGGGTCCTTCTTCACCAACCCGGTTGTGCCCGTGGACGTGGCGGCAACGCTGCCGGATACCGCGCCGCAGTACCCCGCGGGTGCGGACGGTCTGGTGAAGTTGTCCGCCGCGTGGCTGATCGACCAGGCAGGATTTGGGAAAGGCTATGGCCTGGAGGAGGGCAGCGCCTCCGGCGGGCGGGCGTCACTGTCCACAAAACACACGCTGGCTATCACCAACCGCGGCTCGGCCAGCGCCAAGGACATGCTGGCCATCGCGCGCGCGGTGCGCGCCGGCGTCGTCGAGCGCTTTGGCATTGAACTGCACCCGGAACCGTTGCTCATCGGCCTGACGCTCTAGGGTCAGCTCGTTGAAGGCATCAGCCTGCTTGCGTGACCGGCGCCAGGCGCCCGTCAACGGCGCCGATCAGCCGGACGTTCGTGGCCATGCCCAGCAGGGCGGCGGCCCAACCGGTCAGCGCCAAATATGGCCCCATAAACATCCAGACCATAAGTCCCGGAACCGCCGGGTGGGTCGCGGCTGCAAGAATGCAAACCACCAAACCGATCACGGCGGTGGCATGGGCGAGGATCCAGAGCAGCCGGCCGCTGACGGGATAGAGCTTCCAGTCACGGACAATGCGAACCTTGCCGCGGCCCACCCGGATACCGGGAAAAAGCACGGCGTACCCTCCCCCCAGCGACAGGAACAGGGAAGGCAATAAGAGTTCCAGGGGTGCCTCGCCGCCGCCTCCCGGGAATCCCACGGGCTGGAACCCAATGGCCGGGGCCAGCCCGATGGCCACGCCGGCCAGGACGGATACGGTCCCTGCCACCAGCCATGCCTGTGTTCCGCGCGCGAACAATTGCCACAAACTCCCCAAAGTCATGCTTACACCCTATCGGGCCAGGTCCTACGATGAGCACATGGCAGTGAACCGCGTAAGCCCCAAGGTGATGGGCAGGTTACGCCTTGCCTCTCAAGGACTAGTCGGCCCCGGACTCGGCTCCGTAGAGGGCGCGGTCCGATGGATGACGGCCACGCAGGCTCAGGACCTGCAGGCCGCGCTCTGGGCCATCGGCGTCCGGGTTCCGGGCGCAGGGTTGACTGACGTGCGCGCTGCACTGCACAACGGCAGCGTGGTCCGGTCCTGGCCGATGCGCGGCACCCTGCACCTGGTGGCTCCAGAGGATCTGCGCTGGATGCTGGACCTCACCACTGAGCGTCTTAGCCGCATCGTTGCCGGCCGGCACCGGGAACTGGACATCACCTGGGCGGACGTCGAGAAGTGCCGCGACGTTGCCTTGGAGCGGATTGCGGCCGGCGGTCCCGTGAGCCGGACCGAACTCTTCGAGGTGTTTGAGGCGGCCGGGCAGCCCACCACCGGACAGCGGGGGATCCATATCCTGGGGACCCTGTGCCGGCACGCCTGGCTGGTTCAGGGTCCATTGGCCAGGAATCAGCAGCTGCTGGTGGCGTTCGATGACTGGATCCCGGTGTCGCGCGAGCTTGAGCGGCAGGAAGCGATCGCCGAGTTCATGCTGCGCTATTTCCGCAGCCATGGCCCTGCCACCATCCGCGACTTCGCCTGGTGGACGCAGATTCCCCTGACCGACGTGCGGGCAGCGTTTGAGCTGGTCAGCGGGCAACTGGTGGAGCTGGAATTCGGGGGCGTCCACTACTGGATGTCACCGGAGACTGCATCAATGCTCGACGACGGTGTGCCCGGGCAGCAGTCCGTCCTCCTCCTGCCGGGCTTCGACGAGTTTGTGCTGGGCTACATGGACCGAAGCCTGGTGCTGGCCCCTGAGCACGCCAACAAGATCGTCCCGGGCGGCAACGGAGTGTTCAAGAAGACCGTCGTGGCCCGGGGAGAGGTGATCGGCACGTGGGCGCGGGCCGGAACCAGCCGCAGCGCCGCCGTCGTGCCTGAACTGTTTGACGACGCCAAGCCACTTGGACCCGCTGCGCAGGCCGTGTTCAGCAAGGCCGCCGTAAAGTACCTCGCATTCCTGGACATCTAAGCTACGCCCGAACACGAACTACCCTGCCCCGTTCCCCCGACACCGACGCAAAATGCTGCCCTGCCGAACACGAGCGGCCCTGCCCCGCAAAAGCGGTGCGGGGCAGCACCGTTCCTGCGGGGCAGGGCAGCGAATGATGCCGGAAGAAGCGGATGCGGGTATTGCTGCCGGAGGTTGTCCACATAACGTGGCCGCGACCTACCCGGGCCAGCACTGGTCCGAGAGCCTTGGACCATGAATGGCGACAAAGTCCGTGTGCTGCTGGATGGGCGCTGGCCGGCCTTCCCCGTTGCCTCCACGCAACAGTTGGACGCGGCAGGGCTGGACGAGCGGGTCCTGACGGCGGCAGTCCGCGCCGGAATCCTCCTGCGACTTCGACGCGGAGCGTACGTCCGGAACGCTGACTGGAAGGGAGCGGAGCCGTGGACCAAGGACGCCCTGCGGATCCAGGCGCACTTCCTGTCCACCGGCGGGGCCTGCCGCTACAGCCATATCAGTGCTGCCAGACTGCATGAGTGTCACGTCTGGGATGCCGGGGCCATGGTCCACGTCACCACGGACTACGCCAACTCGACGAAAAGTGCCGGCACGGACGTCCGCACCCACCGGATGGACCTGCAACCCGTAGATGTGACAACGCTGTGGAGCATGGATGGCAAAGAGATTCTGACTACCGGCATTGAACGGACCGTCCTGGACTGCGCCCGTATCCTGCCACTGGAGCAGGCAGCCGTGATCGGCGACCACGCGCTGCGAAAGGGAGCCGGGATCGACAGCATGCGGCAACTGCTGGACGTGGGACCGGTCAAACGCGGGAACCGGCGGGCGCTGGATCTGCTGGCCGCCCTGGATGGGCGATCGGAATCGGTGGGGGAGACGCGCACCAGGCTGCTGCTGCGATCATTCGGTCTGAACATGTTCATTCCGCAGTTCGAGATTCAGACACCGAGTGGTCAATTCAGGGCAGACTTCGCGGATCCGATAACTCGCATCGTGATCGAGTTTGATGGCAGCGGCAAATACACCGAGTACAGGCCCACGGACGAGGTGCTGCTCGCCGAGCGTCGCCGGGAGAACGCACTGATCGAAGAAGGCTGGCTGGTCCTTCGACTTGAATGGAAACACCTGGCGTACCCGGCAGAAGTGCGGCGCCGGCTGTTGGCCATGAGGGACCGGTCCGGGATCTTGCGTGCCCCAGGCCTGACCGGCTGAACGCAAAGACGGCCCTGAACGCAAAGACGGCCCTGCCCCGCAAGAGCGGTGCGGGGCAGCACCGTTCCTGCGGGGCAGGGCCGTTCGAGTGGCGGGGGAGTCGCGGGAGGTTACAGGTTCCCGGTGGCGATGTTGAGCATGCGGCGCAGCGGCTCGGCGGCGCCCCAGAGCAGCTGGTCACCCACGGTGAACGCGCTGATGTACTCCGGGCCCATTTCCATCTTGCGGATGCGGCCCACGGGGATGTCCAGCGTGCCCGACGCGGCCACGGGGGTCAGGCCTGCCATGGAGTCTTCCTTGGTGTTCGGGATGACCTTGGCCCACTCGTTGTCCTCGGCCAGGAGCTTCTCGATCTCGGCCACGGAGAGGTCCTCGCGGAGCTTGAGCGTCAGAGCCTGCGAGTGCGAACGCATGGCGCCGATCCGGATGCACAGGCCGTCCATGATGATCCGGTTTTCGTCCGAAGTGCCCAGGATCTTGTTGGTTTCAACCCCGGCCTTCCACTCTTCCTTGGACTGTCCGTTGCCCAGGTCCGCGTCGATCCACGGGATGAGGGAGCCGGCCAGGGGCACGCCGAACTGGGTGGCGTCGATGTCGGAGCGCTGGTGGGCCAGGACCTTGCGGTCAATTTCCAGGATGGCCGACGCCGGGTCGTCCAGTTCCGAGCTGACTTCGGCATTCAGCGTGCCGAACTGGCTGAGCAGTTCGCGCATGTGCCGGGCGCCGCCGCCGGAGGCAGCCTGGTAGGTCATGGACGTGCCCCATTCGACGAGGCCGTTCTTGAACAGCCCGCCGAGGCCCATGAGCATGCAGGAAACGGTGCAGTTGCCGCCGATGAAGTCCTTGGTCCCGTTGACCAGGCCCTTGTCGATGACGTCGCGGTTGATCGGGTCCAGCACGATGATCGAGTCGTCGTTCATGCGCAGCGTGGAGGCGGCGTCGATCCAGAGGCCGTCCCAGCCGCGGCTGCGCAGCTCGGTGTGCACGCGCTTGGTGTAGTCCCCGCCCTGGGCGGTAACAATAATGGGCAGCTTAGCCAGCGTGTCGACGTCGAACGCGTCCCCAAGCTTGCCGGCGGCGCCAGCGGCAGCACCGGCAATCGACGGGGCGGCACCTCCCGCGTTTGACGTGGAGAAGAACACCGGGTTGATGTTGGCGAAGTCGCCCTCGTCCTGCATGCGCTGCATCAGGACGGAGCCGACCATGCCGCGCCATCCGACCAGGCCGACGGAGGGGGTAGCTGCTGTAGTCATTCGTCCAGTTTAGACGCCGGATCGCGCAGGGCGCAGTCGGTTACGTCACTGCCGTGAGGGATAACGCGCGACGGCGCGTGGGGCAGGAAACCGACGTCAGCTGCGGTTGGTTTCCTCCAGCACCGCGGCTTTGCGGAGTCGCAACGCGTAGAAGGCGCCGAAGGCGAACACCTGCGTGACCACCACCAGCACGATGGCGCCGGCGATCTTGTTGCCGCCCAGGATCATGGTCAGGCCCACGATCGCGGACAGCAGCCCGAGCAGCGGCAGCAGCATGTAGCCCAGCACAAACAGTGTTTCCGGTTTTTTCAACATCTCAGCCCTGCGTCCTAATCCATTTGGTAAACCGGTAGCGCGTTCCGTTGGCTGCCGTCAGCCACCCGTCTGGCGGGACGGACGCCGCCGCCTCCCAGGTCTCATCGAGTTCCGGAGCAAACGTGTCGCCGTCGGCCTCCACATCGATGGTGGTGACCACCGCAACGTTGGCGAGTTCGGTGGACTGGCGGAAGACTTCCCCGCCGCCCAGGATCCACACAGTCCCGCCGCCGTCGACGAACTGCGATTCAAGGAGGGCATCATCCAGGGAGGGGACCACGACGGCGCCCTCCGCCTCGGGCGATTCGCCCCAGCTTTTCTGCCGGGTGATCACAATGTTCGTCCGGCCGGGCAGGGGACGGTACTTGTCCGCGAAGGACAGCCACGTCTTGCGGCCCATGATCACGGGGTGCCCCCTGGTGAGCCGGTTGAAGTGCTTCAGATCCTCAGGGAGGTGCCAGGGCATATCGCCGTCCTTGCCGATCACACCGCCGGACGTCTGCGCCCAGACAAGGCCGACGCCGGTCACGGAACCGGCGAGTTCCTGCGTAAAGTCCTGGGGGTCTGCTGCGTTCTCGGTGCTCATACGGCGATCGGGGCCTTGATTGTGGGGTGGTGCTGGTAGCCCACCACTTCGAAGTCCTCGAGCGTGTAGTCGAAGATCGAGGCCGGCTTCCGGATGATCTTCAGCTGCGGGTATTCATAGGGTTCCCGGTCCAGCTGCTTCAGGACCTGGTCCATGTGGTTCTCGTAGATGTGGACGTCGCCGCCTGTCCATACAAACTCGCCAGGCTCCAGCCCCACCTGCTGCGCAATCATGCAGGTGAGCAGGGCATAGGAAGCGATGTTGAAGGGCACGCCCAGGAACATGTCCGCCGAACGCTGGTACAGCTGGCAGGACAGTTTTCCGTCGGCCACATAGAACTGGAAGAACGCGTGGCACGGGGGCAGTGCCATGTCCTTGAGCTCGGAGACGTTCCAGGCAGACACGATATGCCGGCGCGAGTCCGGGTTGGTTTTGAGGTTCTCCACCAGCTCGGCGATCTGGTCAACATGGCCGCCGTCAGGGGTGGGCCAGCTGCGCCACTGGACGCCGTATACGGGGCCCAGTTCGCCGTCTGCGTCAGCCCACTCGTTCCAGATGCTGACGCCCTGGTCCTGCATCCATTTGACGTTCGATTCACCGCGCAGGAACCACAGCAGCTCCACTGCCACGGACTTGAAATGCACGCGTTTGGTGGTGATCAGCGGGAAACTCCGGCCAAGGTCAAAGCGCAATTGACGGCCGAAAACGCTGGTGGTTCCGGTGCCCGTGCGGTCGGATTTGTGCGTGCCATGGGCCAGGACATCGCGCAGGAGGTCTTCATAAGGCGTCGGGATGCTCACGGCTAAAGTCTACCGGGCCAAGTCCTGCCGACCCCGCAATGGTCCCGAGGCTGGCCTCAGTGTTGGCTGCCGGCCGCGCATCGGATCAGCCCTTCCTCAGCTTGCCGCGCACCAGATCGAGCAGCAGCTCATCGGTGAGCCGGGCGTCGCGCCCGGCATTGACCAGAAGGTCGACGGCGGCAGTCACCGCTTCCGGCACCGGCCCGCCTGCCTGCTGGGCGCCGCCCGGTGCCGGCTGCGCGACGACGGTGCCGTTCCGCCGTCGGGATTCAATGAATCCGGCAGCCTCAAGTTCCTTGTACGCCCGCGCGACCGTTCCGGCGGCGATGCCCAGATCGGTGGCCAGGCTGCGGACAGTGGGCAGCCGGCTTCCGGCGGTGAGTGTTCCGGTGGCGATCAGGGAGCTGATCTGCGAGCGGATCTGTTCATACGGCGGGGTTGCCGAGGGCAGGTCCACGGAGATACCGGCGTTCACGGCACCCGGCCCGGGACAGGCTTCACCGAGGCGGATGGAGTCCGGGCAAAACCCTTGACCGGGATGACGGCGATCACCACGCCAGCGGCCGCAAGCAGCGCCCCGGCTATGAGTGCCGGCTGCCACGTGGCGGCCCAGGTTGGTGCCGGCAGACCCAGCAGCGGCGGCCAGGCCTCGCTTGCCGTCATCAGCAGGACGCCTGCCTGTGCTGTGCAGAAGGCGGCGAACGTCCGGACCACACGATGGACCGTGATGGCCCGCAGGGCGGCGTCCAGGCCCGGGATGTCGGTGGAAATACTGCGACGCAGCAGGGCCGCAACAACCGGCAGGCTGGCGATGGCCGCGACGGCCGCCGTCGCCACCGCCGCGATCACCCAGCCGGGAGAACCATCGGGGGGTGTGCTGCCCGGGCGCAGGAAGCCGTCCAGCCCGGCCTCACGCAGTTCCCATTCGCCCGCAGCAGTCAGCACCGTGATCGCGACGAAGAATACGACGGCGACGATCGCCGTGGTGAGCAAGGCCGGGCTCACCACCTGCCGCGGCCGTGTCCGCGGTATCCCGTGGGTGCCATAGTTGCGTTGGAGCAGCAGTTCTCCGGCCCCAGCCACCAGCAGAACGGCTCCCGCCATCAGCGCGACAAATAGCACCGGCAGCCCCGGAACTCCGGCGCCGGGGAAATAGAGACTGGGCACGAACAATCCCAGTACGGCGGCTGCTACCGGCGTGAACCCCATGGCTGCCCCAAGGGACACTACGAGACGGGTCGCCGGATGTGCGGCGGCCGAAGTTTGTGTGAACGCCTGCCTGCTGCCGTTGCCGCTGACCTGGACGCTGGGCAGTTTGGGCGGCGCCCACCCCCACATCGCCAACAACACCACCAGCACCACCAGCCCGGCCGGGTTTGTCCAGCTGGTTACATTGGCGGCCGGATCGGGCCGGGCAGCAAAATTGCCCGCCACCGCGGCAAGCCCGGCGGCGATGGTTGCGACCGTCCTCAAGAGCCTGTTCATGGCGATGGTCCGCAGCAGGTCGTTCTCCGGTGCAACCAGGGCCTCGAGCTGCCTCCGGTGGCTGATGAGTTTGAGCACCAGCGCGGTTCCCAACGCCAGGGTGAGCCAGGCAGCGCCCAGGCAGGCGGCCAAAACGTAACCCTGGATCCGGCCGTCCCCACCGGTGCGCCTGAAACTGCCGGGGTCTTCCTGGAAAGTGCCATACGGGATGGCGTCGTAGGCGGGAAGGCCAGCCACAAACCCGATCTGCAGTGCCGAACCCACAAAGATCGCGGCGACAGTCCAGGCCAGGGGACGGGGCAGGAAGTCCCGGATGCGGCGGATCTCCAGCGAGGCCAGCCGGCGGGGGAGCCGGGTCCGGGATAGCTCAGCTGCCCCACGGCATGGACCGCGAGGCAGCCCAGGACCGGCCACGCCAGGGCGGCCAGGATGCTTGTTGGCGTGGCCAGGATGGGCGATGTGGTGCGCACCGGAAGGATGCCCGCAGTCCCCGCGGCCTGCAGGGAGCTAGCCAACCACCCGATCACGCCGATCACGCCGATCCACAGCGCATGCTGGGTAACCGTCACGGCGGTGGTCCCGCCGCCCGGGGCCCTGATCACCCACCGCAGCAGCAGGTACAGTCCGGCGGCCAACAGGATGGGCCACAACAGGAACATGGGCGGCACACTGTGCACCGCTATTTCGAGACCGTCGACGCCTGGCACATCATCCCCCCAGATTTTGCGCATCAATGTACTAAGTATTTGATACAAACATCTCGGGGTCGACAGGCTGTGGCGTCGCGGCCGGGCGTGCCGAAAACCTAGTCGTCGAAGGGCTTGAACTGCTCCACTGCCACGATGCGGCGCCTATTGTCGATGGCCACGTGGCACACCACCAGTTCGCCGGGCGACAGGTAAGGGTCCGAGGCCGGCAGGAGCGCGCGCACGCGGCCCGGCATGTGCTTGCCCAGCTGGCCCAGGATGGTGGGCAGTGCGGGACGGTGCGTGCAGACGGCGACGGGCCGTGCCTTCTCCAGGAGCGACTCAATGGCGGCAGCGGTTTTTTTGGGGGTCCTGGCGTGCCGGTGTTCCGTCAGCGCTTCCACCAGTTTGACCTTGGCCCCTGTTGCCCTCAGGTATGGCGACACGGTTGAAACGCAGCGCTGCCAGGGACTCGTCACCACGCGCGGTGGCTTCCAGACCTGCAGTAGCCGGCCCACGGCCTGCGCCTGCCTGATTCCCGTCGCGGCCAGGGGCCGTTCACCCTCGGCTTTGGACCAGGACGAGCGGGGCTTGGCCTTTGCATGCCGCACCACAATCAGCGGCCACGTGTTGAGGTCACCCCGGCCATGGGCTGCCCGCAGATACTCCAAGGGAACGACGTCGGTCGGATTGGACAGCAGCCCCGCGGCCGTTTCAGGGGCGCACCACACCACGCGGTCCACCTCCTTGCCGTCGGGAACGAGGCGGGCGCCGTTGACGTGGACCGCCCAATAGTGGACCACTTTCAGTCCGGTCGCCACCCGGTAGTGGATGGGTGGCAGCGGAATGCCCAGGGGCGCATCAAGTCCGATCTCCTCCTGCACCTCACGGGCCGCGCATTCGGGAAGGGTCTCGCCGGCGTCGATCTTGCCCTTGGGCCAGGACCAGTCGTCATATCGCGGACGATGGATCAGCAGGACTTCGAGACCTTCGGAGTTGATACGCCAGGGCAGCGCCCCGGCGGCGACGACGGCGACTGCCTCGCCGGGATGGTCTGCTTGGTCTGCTACGAGGATGTCGCTCGCCAACGCCGTAGCCCTACCGCCGGCTCAGGCTGCGCTGGCGTGTGCGCGACGCCAGCAGCCAGGACTGGATGTCGTCGAGGTGGCTGCCGTCGTCGGCAATGTGGTGCCGGTTCCACATGCCCGCGTTATCCAGATGCCAGCTGGCTGTCTCCGGATCCATGTAGCGGCGCAGCAGGTTAAGGACGTAGCTGATGTCGTCGGGATTGGACAACTGGACCAGGGCCTCGACCCTGCGGTCCAGGTTCCGGTGCATCATGTCCGCCGAGCCGATGTAAACCACAGGATCGCCGCCGTTGGCAAAGGCGAACACCCGGGAGTGTTCCAGGAATCGGCCCAGCACGGAGCGCACGGTGATGTTGTCGCTGAGGCCCGGAACGCCGGGACGCAGCGAGCAGATGCCGCGCACAATGACGTCCACCATCACGCCGGCCTGGGACGCGCGGTAAAGGGAGTCGATGATGGCTTCATCCACCATGGAGTTGACCTTGATCTGCACCCTGGCGGCCAGTCCGGCCCGGGCGTTGCGGATCTCGGTCTCGATGCGGTCGATCAGCCCGGAGCGGACGGAGCGGGGAGCAACCAGGAGCCGCTTGAACGTGGACTTCGGCGCATAGCCGGAGAGCTGGTTGAACAGTTTGGAAAGGTCCTCGCCCACCTGGTCGTTGGCGGTCAGCAGGCCAAGGTCCTCGTAGTAGCGGGCCGTGCGGGGGTGGTAGTTGCCGGTGCCGATGTGGCAGTAGCGGCGCAGCCCGTCCACTTCCTGGCGGACCACCAGCGACAGCTTGCAGTGGGTTTTCAGGCCCACGATGCCGTAGACCACGTGGACGCCCGCCTGTTCCAGCTTGCGGGCCCAGGAGATGTTGGCCTGCTCGTCGAACCGGGCCTTGATCTCCACGAGGGCCAGCACCTGTTTGCCGGCCTCGGCGGCATCGATCAGGGCGTCAACGATGGGGGAGTCGCCCGACGTCCGGTACAGGGTCTGCTTGATGGCCTGGACCTTGGGGTCCGCGGCCGCCTGTTCCAGGAACGCCTGAACCGAGGTGGAGAACGAGTCGTACGGGTGGTGGAGCAGGATGTCGCGGCGGCGCATGGCCGAGAAAACGTTGGCGGCCTTGGACGTCTCGGACTCGTTCAGGAACCGGGACGTGTGCGGCATGTGCTTGGGGTAATGAAGGTCGGCACGGTCAATTCCGGCAATGACGGACAGTCCGCGGAGGTCCAACGGAGCCGGAAGCGAGTACACCTCGGACTCGTCCACTCCGAGCTCACGGATGAGCAGGGCCCGGATGTTCGGGTTGATGTCGTGGGTGACCTCGAGGCGGACGGGCGGGCCGAACCGGCGGCGCAGCAGTTCCTTCTCCAGCGCCTGCAGGAGGTTCTCGGCGTCGTCCTCTTCCACTTCGAGGTCCTCGTTCCGGGTGACGCGGAAGATGTGGTGTTCCAGGACTTCCATGCCGGCGAAGAGCTTGTCCAGGTGGACGGCGATGACTTCCTCAAGCGCGATGAAGCGCGCCACGCGTCCCGCCACGGCCCCGGCCCGCGGACCATCGATGGAGATCAGGCGGGGAAGCTGGTCCGGAACCTTGAGGCGGGCGAAAAGTTCCTTGTCACTGACGGGGTTGCGCACCACCACTGCCAGGTTCAGGGAGAGCCCCGAAATGTACGGGAACGGGTGGGCCGGGTCCACGGCCAGCGGCGTCAGGATCGGGAAGACCTTTTCGGCGAACATGGCACTGAGCTGCTGCTTGGCGGCGTCGTCCAGTTCATCCCAATGCATCAGGTGGATGTGCTCATAGGCCAGGGCGGGGCGGATCTGCTCTGCGTAGACCTGGGCATGGCGCTGCTGGAGGCGGTGGGCTTCGTCGCCGATCTTCTCCAGCACCTCAACAGGGCTGAGGCCGGCAGGGGAGGGCACGGCGAGGTTGGTGGCGATGCGCCGCTTCAGGCCTGCCACCCGGACCATGAAGAACTCGTCCAGGTTGGACGCGAAGATGGACAGGAAAGCCACGCGTTCCAGGAGGTGGAGCGTGGGATCTTCGGCGAGTTCCAGGACGCGGGAGTTGAAAGCCAGCCAGCTGAGCTCGCGGTCCAGGAAACGGTCCGGCCGGATGTCCCCTTCGGGCACAAGGTTGGGCGCAAACTCGGGGATGTCGATCCGGTCCTGCGTTGCACGCGAGGCAGGGACTTCGGATGAGCCGAAGCGCGCGCGCACCGGCACTGACGCGCCCTCGGACGTGACTGTTCCGGCGGGTTCCGGTTTCATGGTCTCTCCTCTTACCTGGCGCTTGATGCTGGCACTCGGCCGGCGCGGTTCTTTACCAACCTTACAATCAATCAGCGTCCACAAGCCCTAGATTTCGGGCCACCCGAAGCCGCTAGCCACACGAGTGGGCTAACTCACCCGGGTGCCACTAAACGGAGGCCAGCGGTCCGTACATCACGTCCATATCCCAGCGTGTGAAGCCCAGGCCCCGGTAGAGGGAAACGGCAGCGGTGTTGTCGGCATCCGTATAGAGCATGACGGCGTGAAGCCCCAGGCCTTGCAGATGCCTGATGCCAGCCACAGTGAGGGCTTTACCCAGGCCCATACCCTGCGCGGCCGGTGTGACGCCCACCGCGTAGACCTCGCCAATCGCCGGGTGGGCGCCGCGGCGCGGATGCACCTTGGTCCAGTGGAAGCCCAGCAACCGGTCCTCGGCGTCCACGGCCAACAGGAAACCGGCAGGGTCAAACCAGTCCTCGGCCATCCGGGCATCCAGGTCCGCGCGGGACATCGAGCCCTGCTCGGGGTGGTGGGCAAACGCGGCGCGGTTCGCAGCCAGCCAGCGGTCCTCGTCCTTGCCCGGCGCAAAGGGGCGGAGCGTGACGCCATCCGGTAGGCCGACGTCGGGCAGTTCTGCCGTGGCGGTGGTCAGCCTCATCTTCCAGAGTTCGCGCACTGGACCGTAGCCGTAGCGGGCGGCGAGGTCCGCGGCTGCCTCGTGGTTGCCGTGGGACCAGGCCTTCAGCCCATCCAGGCCTCGCCCCGACTGGAGTGCGCCGACAAGCCGGTCCGCCACGCCCTGGTTGCGGTAGCTGGGGTGGACGGCAATTTCCAGCACTCCGCTGCCGTCCGGATCCTCCACAACAACGGCAAACCCGGCCAGGTCCTGGCCGGAGGAGGGATCGGAGTCCTCGTCCGGCGCGTAGAGCGCCAGGGTCAGGAGGGAATGCTCTGCAGAGTCCCCGGCGCGGAGCGTCACCACCGTTTGCTCGGAAAGCGAGGGGTTGCCGTCAGACTCCTCGGCAGCTGCGAGGAGCGCCACGCAGTCCTTCAGCAGCTGTTCTTCTACACTGCTGTGGACGATAAGGACGGGCCATTTTTCCGGGTGCGCAGGACTCATGAGGCTAGGCTATACGCCCCGGCCGGAAGGCGCTCCGATTTGATGGCACCTGGGGCAGGCACGTATAGTCGATATCTCACCCGCCGGTAACGGTGGGGACGAGGGGGATCCACCAGTGGGGTGGCCTCGATACGTTCGACCCGTATGTCCTCCACAAATCCAGCTTCACTAAGACAGCAACAGCCCCGGACCAGTGGTCCGGGGCTGTTGCTGTCTTAGCGGTGTCAGGCTTCGGTCAGTTCGTCTTCCTGCTGCCGCACCAGGGTCAGGCGGTAGCCGACGTTCCGGACCGTGCTGATCAGGTTTTCGTGGTCCGCGCCGAGCTTGGCCCGCAGCCGCCGGACGTGGACATCCACGGTGCGCGTGCCGCCGTAGTAGTCATAGCCCCACACCTCGGTGAGCAGTTGCTGGCGGGTGAAGACGCGGCCGGGGTGCTGGGCCAGGTATTTGAGGAGTTCGAATTCCTTGAACGTCAGGTTCAGCGGGGCGCCGTTCACGCGGGCAGTGTAGCTCGCTTCATCGATGACCACGCCTGCCGCGCGGATCTCCGTGGGGGCGTCATCCTTGTCCGGCACTGCCCGCGCCACGGAAAGCCTGATGCGGGCTTCCACTTCGGCGGGACCGGCTGAATCGAGCACGATGTCATCCACGGCCCAGGCCGAAGAAACAGCGGCCATACCGCCCTCGGTGAGGATCAGGACCAAGGGTGCGCTCAGACCAGTGGCCTTGAGCAGCTGGGTGAGGGAGCGGGCGCCCACCAGGTCCTTGCGGGCGTCGAGAAGCACAATATCGCAGGGATCGGTCTCCAGCAGGGCTGTGGGTTCCGCGGCGAGGATGTGCACGCGGTGGTTCAGCAATTCCAGGGCAGGCAGAATGTCTACCGAAGAACCGGTGCTGTTCGTCAATAGCAGGATGTGCGACATTGTTCCTCCAAGGGGCGTCCGCGCATCTTTGGGCGACTGAACCGGGTTTTCACCGGCCGGTACTATCTGACTGCAGCGGACTTGGCCGAGTAAGGATCTATCCGGCCGGCATCCGTGGCAGGAAGCGTAGCTGAACTTTGAGTATACCCACCGGCCCGCGCGACGGCATGGATTTCGCCCCGGCAAACCTTCGTTTTGCGACATATCCGGGTCATATAAGGCAGGATTGAGCCGTGGGGCAGAACGCCCTGACACCGAAGGCAGAGCCGCCGGGTCCACAGCCAGAATGGGATGCCACGAATTGAGTGCAGAGTCGAAGCCGCCGCGAACCGGCCGGCCGGGTCCCCGATGACCGCCGAGGTGCAGGCCCCGGCAAAGTCACTGGGTTCCTGGGTCATCGGTGTTGTTGGCGTGGCGGGTCTCGTGGCGATCATCGCCGGCGTCTACATCTCACGCGAGGCACTTATCGGCGTCGCCGCGGTGATTGCCGTGGCGGTCGGCATCGGCTGGCCGCATTTCCTCCGCATCCCGGCGAAGAAGACCCTGGCTGCCGTCATTGCGCTGCCCGGCGTCGGTTCGGCGCTCGCTGCCGGATTCGTCCCTGCCCCGGGTTTCCTGGACTGGACGCCTGCGTTCATGGCGCTGGGCATGATGGCCGTGTTTGTGGTGCAGCTCATCCGAGGCACCGGCCAGGCCCAACGGCTTGAATCCACCCTGGGATGCTGCGCCGGTGTTCTCCTCTCATGCCTGGGAGCAGGTTGGATCGCCGGCGCGCGCTTCAACGGCGTCCGCGAGATGCTCCTGGTGGCAGCCATCAGCGCTGCTGTGGCACTGTTGGCCGGCCTGATCCGCTGGCCGGACAGCATCGTGGCGCCCTTCGGCCTCGTGATGGCAGGACTTGCCGGGCCGCTCGCTGGCCTGGTCTTCTCCGACATTGCTGTCCTGCCGGCGGCGATCTTCGGTGTTGTGGTGGGCGCCGTGCTGGTCAGCTTCCGCCGCCTCGTAACACTCCGCGGCGGTCCGCTGAATCTTCTGGCTGCGGTTAGCATGGGGCTTGCACCGGTTTCGGCCGTGGGTTCCCTGGCTTACTTCATAGACAAACTACTCATCTACTAACCGGTTAGGATGGCATCATGTCCGTACTTGCATTTGAAATCTTCTTCCTCGTCCTGCTCGGCATCGCCAGCCTGTCCATGGCCTGGTTCGCCGGCTTTGTGGTTTACCGCCTCTTCAAAGGCCAGAAGTAAACCCGTTCGACGAGCTAGCATTTTCCTGAGGTAATTGTCGTGCCGATAGAAATTCCTACAGACCTGACACCCGAACTTGTTCCGCTTTCCTGGCTCATTGGTGAGTGGGAAGGCAGCGGCCGGCTCGGAAGTGGGGACGAGGACTCGGAGCACTTTCTCCAGCGTGTGTCCTTCACCCACAACGGGCTGCCATACCTTCAGTACCGCGCGGAGAGCTGGTTAACTGACGACGACGGCACGCGCCTGCGGCCGCTGACAGTTGAGACCGGTTTTTGGGCTCTGGAGCGCAAACAGCTTGATGCCGACGGCGGACCGGGCCTGATTCCGGCCGATATTGTTCCCGCCCTCAAGAGCGCCGACGAAGTCGAAGCGTTGCGCAATAAAGACGGCGGCTTCGATATCTCGGTGTCCATCTCACATCCCGGCGGGATCTCTGAGCTCTACTACGGGCAGATCAAGGGCCCGCAGATCCAGCTCACCACCGACATGGTGATGCGCGGCAGCCATTCCAAGGACTACAGCGCGGCCACCCGGATCTTCGGTCTGGTGGACGGCAACCTGCTCTGGCGCTGGGACGTGGCTACAGGCGGAACATCGCAGCCCGGCAAGGGTCTCGAAGCGCACGCCTCGGCGTTCCTGAAAAAGGTTTCCTGACGCCCTGCCGCGTCACCGACTCTCAGTAGACTTGGCATCCTGGGCTTCACCCACGAGTGAATCGAGGAGCATCATGGCTGCACCGCAGGACTCCACTGATTACAGCGACCTGAAGGCTGTGTTCTTCAACGGCACCCTTAAACGGTCGCCGGAGATCAGCAACACCGAGGGCCTGATCAACGTCAGCCGCCTCATCATGGAGAAGCAGGGCGTCAGCACCCGTGTGATCAGGACTGTCGATCACGACATCGCCAGCGGTGTTTACCCCGACATGACCGAGCACGGCTGGCCCTCCGATGAGTGGCCGGAACTGTACCCTGCTGTTGAAGAGGCCGACATTGTGGTGGTGGCCGGGCCGATCTGGCTGGGTGACAACTCCTCCCAGACCAAGAAGCTGATCGAACGGCTCTACGCCCATTCGGGGGAACTCAACCCCAAGGGCCAGTGGGTGTTCTACCCCAAAGTCGGTGGCTGCCTGATCACCGGCAACGAGGACGGCATCAAGCACTGTTCCATGAACGTGCTGTACAGCCTGCAGCACGTCGGCTTCACCATCCCGCCGCAGGCCGACGCCGGCTGGATCGGCCCGGTGGGTCCCGGCCCGAGCTACCTGGACGAAGGCTCCGGCGGCCCCGAATCCGATTTCACCAACCGCAACACTACGTTTATGACCTGGAACCTGCTGCATTTCGCCCGGATGCTCAAGGACGCCGGCGGGATTCCCGCGTACGGCAATCTTCCTGAAGAATGGAAAGCCGGAACACGCTTCGATTTCGAAAACCCGGAATACCGCCCTCCAACCGCCCCCTAACCTCGCAAGGCCGCACCGGCTCCCTAACCTCGCAAGCTCGGGCCGGGGCCCTCGCCAGAGCGGTTCCACGGCCAGGGAACCCAGCGGTCGTGGCCCCAAGGCTCGATCACCGTGCGGAGACCGGAATACCCACCGACCTAAGGACGTTCCCCCAGTATGACTACTCCCAGCCCCCTACTGTTGCGCCCTGGCGCCGTCGAGGCCACCGGCGCGGACGCCGGCGTCGCATCCCACTACGGTGAGCCGCTGCGCGAGCAGCGCGCCCTCGCAGCCGGTACCGCCGTCGTCGACCTTTCCCACCGCGGCGTTGTGACCGTCAGCGGTCCGGACAGGCTGAGCTGGCTGAACACCCTGTCTTCCCAACAGGTCACCGGCCTGCAGCCGGGGGAGGCCAGCGAGTTGCTGTTGTTGAGTGTCCAGGGCCGGATCGAGTTTGACGCCCGCGTAGTGGACGACGGCGGGACCACCTGGCTGATTGTTGAGGCCGCCGAGGCGGCACCGTTGGCTGAGTGGCTGAACAAAATGAAGTTCATGCTGCGCGTCGAGGTCACCGACGTCTCCGCCGACTGGGCCGTGCTCGGGTCCACAAAGGCTGTGGAGGAGTGGTCCGGACTGCTGGCCTGGCGGGATCCCTGGCCGCACGTCGGCGCCGGCGGTTACTCCTATGCCGTGGTTGCGGAAGAAGGTCACCCGGGGCTGGAGCGGCCCTGGATCGAGTACCTGGTGCCGGCCGCTGAACTCGAGGAAACCTTGGCAGACCGCCCGCTCGCCGGTGTTATGGCGGCCGAAGCCCTCCGCATCGCTGCGTGGCGCCCCAGGCTGGGCGCCGAAACCGACGACAAAACCATTCCGCACGAACTGGACCTCCTCCGCACCGCCGTGCACCTGTCGAAGGGCTGCTACAAAGGTCAGGAGACCATCGCCCGCGTCCACAACCTGGGCCATCCGCCGCGGCGCCTGGTGTTCCTGCAGCTGGACGGGTCGCAGCACACCATGCCCGCGCCCGGCAGCCAGGTCATGCTCGGCGAGCGGAAGGTCGGGACAGTGACGTCCGTTGCCCAGCACTATGAAATGGGCCCGGTGGCGTTGGCCGTCATCAAGCGGTGCGTCGCACCGGATGAAATGCTGACCGTGCTGGACGGCGAGGAGCCGTACATCGCTGCCCAGGAAGTAATTGTTGCTCCCGACGCCGGCCAGGTAGTGGGCCGCCAGACTGGATTCCTGAGGGGGACCCGCTGATGACCGAGAACACCGCACTCGGCGCCGATTCGCCCGGCGACGCCAAAACCGACACCTCAACGCCCGACGACGAGGCCGTGGCACTGGCCCACCGGCTCTTCCAGGCTGCCAGGGAGGGGGACACCGGACTCCTGCGCACGTATCTGGACGCCGGGGCTCCGGCCACCATGACCAACTCGGCCGGCGATTCGCTGCTGATGCTGGCCGCCTACCACGGGCACGCGGAGACGGTACAGCTGATCCTGGAACACGGCGGCGAGGCCAATACGGCCAACGACCGCGGCCAGACCCCCTTGGCCGGTGCTGCATTCAAGGGGTACACGGACGTGTCCCGCGTGTTGCTGGCTGCCGGTGCAGATCCTGACGCCGGCAGCCCCTCCGCCCGGGCTGCCGCGCAGATGTTCGCCCGCACGGACATCCTCGATCTGCTGGGGAACTGAGACTTGGAAAATGTAGCGCGGCCTTGGCCTGCCCTCTGGTCGCTGGTGATCGGGTTCTTTATGATCCTGATCGACACCACCATCGTGTCGGTGGCCAACCCCAGCATCATGGAGGGGCTGGGAACGGACATCAACGCCGTGATCTGGGTGACCAGCGCCTACCTGCTGGCCTACGCCGTGCCGCTGCTGATCACTGGCCGGCTCGGCGACCGCTTCGGACCCAAGAAGCTCTACCTCTCCGGCCTCGTGGTCTTTACGCTCGCTTCCCTCTGGTGCGGGCTGGCCGGTGACGTCCAGACGCTGATCACCGCGCGGATCTTCCAGGGTCTGGGCGCCGCCATCATGACGCCGCAGACCATGGCGGTGATCACCAGGATCTTCCCGCCGGACCGCAGGGGCGCCGCCATGGGCCTGTGGGGCGCCACCGCGGGCCTGGCAACGCTCGTGGGTCCAATCCTGGGCGGCCTGCTCGTGGACAGCCTCGGCTGGGAATGGATCTTCTTCATCAACGTGCCGGTCGGCATCGTTGGATTTATCCTCGCCTGGCGGTTCGTTCCCACCCTCAGCACGCACCCCCATAAGTTCGACATCCCGGGCGTGCTACTCAGCGCCGTCGGGCTGTTCCTCCTGGTGTTCGGCATCCAGGAAGGCGAGACGTACAACTGGGCGACCATCGTGGGCCCCATCAGTGTCTGGGGTCTCATCATCACGGGCTTGGTGGTGCTTGGGGCGTTCATTCTCTGGCAGCGCTTCAACAAGGGAGAGCCGCTCCTGCCGCTGGGCCTGTTCCGGGACCGCAATTTCTCCTTGGCAAACATCGGGATCACCACCGTTGGCTTCACCGTCACCGCCTTCGCGCTGCCGCTCATCTTCTACTACCAGCTGGTGCGGGGCATGTCCCCCACCGAGTCGGCACTCATGATGGTTCCCATGGCACTCATCTCCGGTGGCCTGGCGCCCGTCGTGGGCAAAATCATCGACCGGGTCGATCCGAAGTACATCACTGCCGGCGGGCTAATCCTGATGGCTGTGGCGCTGTTCTGGAACTCGGCTCTGATGCACCCGGATACCCCCATCCTGCTCTTCCTCCTGCCCAGTGCTGTCCTGGGGTTCGCGAATGCCGGCATCTGGGCGCCACTGAGCTCCACGGCTACGCGCAATCTGCCGCCGCGCCAAGCTGGGGCAGGCTCCGGGGTTTACAACACCACACGCCAGATCGGCGCGGTACTGGGCAGTGCGGCCATCGCCGTGCTCATCCAGTCGCGCCTGGCCGCCGAGCTTCCCGCCCAAGCTCCCGGGGCGGGCGGAATGGAATTCTCCGGACTGTTGCCTGAGGCGCTCCATGAGGGATTCTCGACGGCGATGGGCCAGTCCATCCTGCTTCCTGCCGGTGTGATCCTGGTGGGCGCTGCCGTGGCACTGTTCTTCGCCAAGCCCAAGGCCGTGGCGGGCTGGAGCGCTCAGCCGGCGGCTCCGGCAGTAGAGGACGCCACCCGGTCGTCCTAGGCGGCGTCAGCCGAGGTGCACGCTGGTCTGGATGCCGCCGGCGGACAGGCCCAGCTGCCGTGCCAGGGCGACGGCGCCGGTGTTGCTGACCTCGGCGCGCCACTGGATGGTGAGGCCCGCAGCGAGGGCCTCGTGGGCAGCGATGGATGCGGCCACGGATCCCAGCCCGCGGCGCCGCCACTCGGGGTCCACCAGGACTCCCATTTGCGCGAGAAGTCCTTCCCATTCCCCGTAGGCGCCGCAGGCCACCGGAACACGCAGCCCGTCCATCTCGTGGAGGATCGTGAACCGGTTCTCAAGTTCTGACAGGTGCACTTCGTTGACGTCGTCCGGCGGGCACAGGCCTTCCAGCTCGATCGCCTCCGGATTTCCATGGGACACGGTGAGCTCTTCGGAGGGCTGGCGCAGGGGCAGGTCGTCGGCGAAGAACAACGCCGCCGAGCCCAGGCCGTGGCCTCCGTGGGACCGGGTGAGGGTCAGGAGGGTCACATGATGCGCCATCTCCTCGTCCGGAATTCCTGCTGCGGCGTCAATGACCCATTGAGGCCCCACCAGTGCCGAGCTGCCGAACAGCCTGACGAACTCCACAGTCTCTGCAGCGTCGTCGGCCCTGACCATCCGCTCGCCGGAAGTCAGCGACGCAGCGAAAGCGCCGTCGTCGAGCCCCAAATGCCGGGCCCAAGCGAGCTGGATGATGGCGGCGGAACCGGGGTCAAGAGTCATATCCCCAGCCTACCCAGCACAGGGAAGCGCGAACGGACACTTGCGGCCCCACAGCGGAGGGGCCTCAAGTGTCCGTTCGCGCTGATCGGGCTTAGCCGAACAGGACCGCAGCCTCGTCGTAGCGGTTCTGCGGTACGGTCTTCAGCTGGCCCAGGGCCTTGTCGAAGCTCACGTGTACAATGTCGGTGCCCTTGAGGGCCACCATGGTGCCCCAGTAGCCCTCCACCACGGAGTCGATTGCGGCCATGCCCAGGCGGGTGGCGAGCACACGGTCGAACGCGGACGGGACGCCGCCGCGCTGGATGTGCCCCAGGATCGTGGCACGGGTCTCGATGCCGGTGCGGGCTTCGATCTCGGGGGCGAGCTGGTCCGCGATGCCGCCCAGACGGGGCCGGCCGAACGTGTCCAGGCCGCGCTCGGAGTGCGGGGATTCCATGTGGTCCGGAACAAAGCCCTCGGCAACAACAATCAACGGGGCGCGGCCACGGTCATGGGCTTCCTGGACCCATTCGGTGATCTGCTCGATGCTGACCTTCTGCTCGGGGATCAGGATGGCGTGGGCGCCGGCGGCCATGCCGGCG
This sequence comes from Pseudarthrobacter cellobiosi, assembly GCF_023913815.1. NCBI lineage: Bacteria > Bacillati > Actinomycetota > Actinomycetes > Micrococcales > Micrococcaceae > Pseudarthrobacter > Pseudarthrobacter cellobiosi. The sequence continues at coordinate 52,051 of NZ_JAMXBK010000028.1, read as the reverse complement.
TGCAGGGCAATCCAGCCAACGTGGCGGCCCATGACCTCGGCGATCATGCAGCGGTGGTGGGACTCGCCCGTGGTCCGGAGCCGGTCGATGGCCTCGGTGGCGATCTGGACGGCCGTATCAAAACCGAACGTGTAGTCGGTGGCGTCAAGATCGTTGTCCACGGTCTTGGGGACGCCCACGATCTTGAGACCGACGTCGGTAAGGCGTTTCGCGGCCGCGAGGGTCCCTTCGCCGCCTATAGCGATGATGGCGTCGATGCCGAGGCGGTCCATGTGGGCCTTGATGACCTCCGGCCCGCCGCCGTTTTCAAAGGGGTTGGTGCGGGAGGTGCCCAGGATGGTGCCACCCTGCTTGGCGATGCCGCGGACCATGCTGCGGGGGATGTCGATGATGTCGCCTTCGACGACGCCCCGCCAGCCGTCCAGGAAGCCCACGAATTCGTGGCCGTGGATGGCGATGCCCTTGAGGACGGCTCCGCGGATGACAGCGTTCAGTCCGGGGCAGTCGCCACCGCTGGTAAGAATTCCAATTTTCATGTCTCGGCTCAAATCCTGGTGTGAAGGTTTACAGGCAGAGCGCCACGCTGAGCTCAACTAGATTGTAGTCGGCGGTGTGCGTTACGACACAAACCGGTTACAAAAGGCCCCGTTCCATGGCAAGGACCACGGCACGGGTCCTGTCGTCCACATCCAGTTTGTTGAAGACCCGCAGCAGGTGGGTCTTGACCGTCGCTTCGGCAATGTGGAGCGCCGTGGCCACCTCGGGATTGCTCAAGCCCTGCGCCACGCAGCGAAGGACCTCCACCTCCCGGGCGGTCAGCCGGGGCAGTTCAGGCGCGCGCATCCGCGAGACCAGGCGTGCCGCCACCGGCAGGGCGAGAACCGTCTCACCGCGCGCGGCAGCGCGCACGGCCTCGATGATGCGGTCCCCGGCCGTGTCCTTCAGGAGATAGCCCACCGCCCCGGACTCCACTGCGCGCATGATGTCTGAGTCGTCGTCGTACGTGGTCAGCACCAGCACCTTGGTGTCGGGAAACCGGTCCCGGATCTGCGCGGTGGCGTCGGCGCCGTCAAGGACGGGCATCCGCAGGTCCATCAGTACGACGGCGGGGCGCAGCCGGCTTACGGCGTCCACAGCCTCCTGGCCGTTGGCCGCGGCGGCCACCACTTTGATGCCGTCCGCGGTAGCCAGGAGCGCCGCGAGGCCGCCCCGGACCACGGGGTGGTCATCGGCGAGGACAACTGTCACAGTTTCCAGGAGGCTCATGTCACGGCTCCGGGCAGGGGTGCGTCCGTACCGCGGGTCCCTGGCTCGGCGTCCGTGCCGCCGGGCCCGAGGGCCTCGGTGGGGACCACCGCCACCAGCCGGGTGGCGCCCGGCGCGGAAGTGACCTGCAGCCGGCCACCGATTTCGTCCAGCCGGGCAGCCATCGACTTCAGGCCGAACCCCTGGTGATCCGCCGAGACGTCAAAGCCCTGCCCGTTGTCCGTGACGGTCAGCCGGAGCAACGGCGGGCCGCCGGCAGGGATATCCATCAGTACCTCCGCGGCCGTGGCTCCGGAATGCCTGCGGACGTTGTTGAGTGCCTCCTGGGCGGTCCGCGAGATTGCGGTGAGGCTGCGCACCAGGCCTGCCGGGGCTTCCGGTTGCGCCCTGAGCTGGGCCTGCGCCGCTTCGGAGAGCATGGCGATGGACGTGAACCCCTGGGCCAGCGTGTCGTGGATTTCCCGTGCCATCCGCTCACGCTCAGCCAATGCACCGCGTGCCTGCTCGGCGTTGTTCAGTTCGTAGCGCGTGGCCTCGAGCTCGGCCAGCAGCTCGGCACGCTGTTCGCTTTGCTCAATGACTTTCGAGATCCAGAGTCCGATCATGCAGCTGGCCACAAACGAGGTCACCAACTGGGCCGTGATGCCGTAGACCTCCGTGCCGGCAAGTCCCCAGCGGCTGATCTGGCCAACGGCCACTCCGACGCAGAGTACGGCGGTGGCTGCCACGCCCTGGCGCTGCGAGGACGTGAACATCCAGACCTGCGGGAAGGCCACAAACAGCAGGACCCCGGCGCCGTCGTACACAAAGGACAGGAACACCACCACCGCCACCAGCAGTGCCACGTAGATAGTGGGCCGCAGTGTCCGGAGATCCCTGGTCCGGGTCAGGAACGGGTACGCGGCCCCGAGGAGCACCAGCGCACCAATGACCAGGGGCGTCCCGGAATAGCGCTCGTCGCCGAACAGGGCGAAATAGGACACGCTGGCCAGCGCGGCGTAGAAGCCGGCATGCCACCAGACCATGGAGGTGGTCCATACGGACCGTGCCGGCAGCAGCCGCTCGGTCCGTCCGCTCATATAGCTCATGGCTGCACCCTATCCGCGTGCCGCCGAGCCACCAAGATCAACGATTGGTGAGGCCTGGAGCCGGCTACTTCTGCGGCGGCCACTTGAACGCCAACCGGGCAAGCACGGCACCCGCGGCCACCCAGATGCCCAGGACCAGGAACGTCAGCGGCAGGTTGTAGGTGCCGCCGGGCTCAACGGCTTCAAAGCCGGCAGGCAGGAAAACAGACCTGAAGGCGCTCGCCGTCCAGCGCAGCGGGAAGAAATTGGCCACGGACTGCAGCCAGTCCGGAAGCTGCGAGAACGGGAAATACACGCCCGACGTGAAGGACAGGAGCAGTACCGGCAGGACCGCCAGCGTGGACGCGCTTTGTGCCGACTTGGGCAAGGCAGTGAACGCGATGGCCACGGTGGCCCAGGCAGCCGTGGCCAGGATCATCAGCAGCGCCACCAGGCCCCACTGCCCGGCATCCCGTGGCAACGGGACGTCGAACAGGACGGCTGCCGCGAGCAGCAGGAGAACAGCCTGGGCCACGATCAGGTAGAGCGTCTGGCCGGTTTTCCCGATGAAGTACGACGCCGCAGGCAATGGCGTTCCGGCCAGCCGCTTCACCGTGCCGTTGAAACGCTCAGTGGCCACGTAGCTGCTGAGGTTCTGGAACCCGCTGAGGATGGTGCTCAGCGCAAGCATGCCGGGCAGGTAGTAGTGCGCCGGGGTGATGCCGCCCTGCCCGTCCGGGCCGGCCCCGAAGACCGGCTCATCACCGAAAACAGTCCCGAACAGGGACATCATCAGGATCGGGAAGAAGAGGACCAGGACCAGAGATAGCACGTCACGGTTAAATAGTTTGATCTCCAGCAGGACCCGGCCAAGTCCCAGGCGCAGGACTGATGGGCGCCAGGTCGGGCGGCCGGTGGCGGGGGAGACGGATGCGGGGACTGCCGTGCTCATCGGAGGGCTCCTGAAACGGACGATGCGTCCGTAGATCGTGCGGCGGATGGTTCGGCAGAGGGTTCGGCGCCGTCCGCGGCACCGATGAGCTGGAGGTAGATGTCCTCGAGGCTGGGACGTACGACGGCGAGCTCCGCCGGCTCTATTGCGCCGCCGTCGGACAGCGACGCGACCAGGGAAGCTGGCTGCTCGGTCACCACTTCGCGAAGGCCGGAAGCATCCCGCCACCGGACGCGAGGCATGCGGAGGCCCGGACCGCCGATGTCCTGCGGGCTGCCTTCGGCGATCAGCCGCCCGTGGTTGATGACGCCGATCCGGTCCGCCAGCTGCTCGGCCTCGTCCAGGTAGTGCGTGGTGAGGACAATGGTGGTGCCGCCGCTGCTCAGCCGGCGGATGAGGTCCCAGAACTGCCGACGGGCCTCCGGATCGAATCCTGTGGTGGGTTCGTCCAGGAACAGGACTTCCGGGTTGCCGATGATCCCCAGCGCCACGTCCAGCCTTCGCCGCTGGCCGCCCGAAAGGGTTGAGATACGGACGCCGCCCTTGCCCCCGAGCCCCACGGCTTCCATGACCTCGTCCACCGGTCGGGGCGCCGGGAAACAGGCAGCCAGTGACCGCAGGGCCTCTGAAACCCTGAGTTCCCCGGAGTCGGTGGACTCCTGGAGGACGATGCCGATCCGGGCGCGGAAGGACGGTGCCGCCTTCCAGGGGCGCGTTCCCAGAACCATGACCTCGCCGCTGTCAGGTTTCCGGTGGCCTTCCAGGATCTCGATGGCGGTGGACTTGCCGGCGCCGTTGGGACCCAGGAGGGCGTAGGTTTCGCCGGCATGGATGGTGAGGTCCAGCTGGTCCACGGCCGTGAGGGTCCCGCCTTTGGGCAGGCCGTACGTTTTGTTGAGGCCGCGCACGGTGATGGCATCAGGGGATTGCCGCTGCCCGGGGATGAGGGAAGTGTTCATGCTTCCAGCGTTGCAGTCCCGGGGTGCCGGTCGACAGGCCCGGCCGGTTGAATCTGTTGTCCACCGGCCGGTGGACAAGGACAGCAGAAAGGCCCCCGCTCCTGGAAGGAATTCTCCGGGGAGCGGTGGCCTTGCGGTTCTGACCTGAGGTCAGCTGATGGAGCGGCGGTCCAGGAATTTCTGCAGCGGGATGGAGTTCTGCTGGTCAGGAAGGACCAGCCACGCTGCGATGTAGAGGACGACGGCGGGGCCGGGGAGGAGGCAGAAGACCAGGAAAGCGATCCGGACGAATGCCACATCCACGTTGAGCTTTGCTGCAATGCCGCCGCACACACCTCCCAGCCAGCGTTGGGGTCCACGTTTCAGGCCGAAGCCCCTGACGATGCTGAAGAACTTGTCCATGGTTCAAGACTTCCCTGTTGTGGGTTCATTGTCACGCTTTCGGGCCGAAAGCAGCCCGCCGATCACCAGCGCGGCGCCGGCGCCGATCATAAGGCCGATCAGTACGTAGGTGCCGTTCAGGGTTACCACGCCCAACTGGGCGATGATGATCAGGGCGGCCAGCGCCATCACGATCAGGCCCCAGACTATCGTGCCCACCCGTGTGGGTGAGGGTCCGGCCGCGTCGGTGTGCACCGTCGTCGGGGTTTGCGGGGTAGACGAATCCGGTGCCGGATCGAAGCTGCTCATGTCAGTTTCCTTCCTGGATGGTGACGTTGCTGAGGGTGCCGTCGATCCGGATGATCAGGTGGCCGCCTGGCTTGTCGGTGTTGTAGCTGGTTTCCTGGGAGGTAATGCCGCCCCGGTGGTTGGTGCCTTCGTTGAGGTTCCCCAGCGTCATGTCTGCCCTCACGTCCACGGGAATGTTGCTGGGGAGGATCACGGTGACGTTGCTCGCCGTGATGTCCAGGGGAACTACGACTTCTGAGTCCAGCGGGGCTTGCGCGCCCAATTGGGTGAGGTCAACGGTTCCCCTGCCGCCGGTGACGCTGAAGCCATCGGCCGCCTGCTGCTGGCTCGTCGGTGCCCAGTCGACCTGGGTGAAACGGACCCTGTCGCCGTTGCCCACAACGTTGAAGATGCCGCCAATCACCAGGGCAACAACGGCGAAGAATCCGAGGATTCCGGACGTCCTGCCGCGCAGGCCCGCGACCAGGATACCCAGGCCCAGGATGGCTGCACCGCTGGCCCAGACGATCGCGTTGGCGGCGTCGCCGAGGTTGATCACGTTGCCGGCGTGCAGGGCTTTGAGCCCGCCACCCACCAGGAGCGCTGTTCCGGCTGTAATGGCTACTGCCGGGGCGCCGGGGCCGGAGGGGCGGACCTTGGGTGCGCGTGCCGGGCCCTGTGGAGGCTGGTAGCCGCCGTAGGCACCGCCGTCGCTGCCGCCCCCGCCGTAGCTGCCCCCACCGTAAGGCGGGTTGACGCTCGACGGCGGGACCGGAAGGTAAGGCGCGCTGCCGGTCGCGCCGGACGTGCTCGACGTGCGGGTAGAGGCGGAATCCGTGGCCGCAAACGGCGAGGCATAGGGGGCGGTGGGGGCGGCCGGGTAACCGGAGTTTGCGCCGGCCGGCTGCGGTGCGGCGGTCATGGGAGCTCCATTTCGGGCCTTGGTGCGTTGGGTCAGGTAGTAAATGAAGTAGATGGCGCCGCCCACCCAGAAGACGGTCCAGAGGAATCCGCCGAAGCCGTTGCGGCTCCAGCCCCAGAATCCGCCGCCCAGCCCGGTGAGCCCCACCACGGTGGTGATCAGGGCGCCTGTCATGCCGCTGGACCAGCGGCCGGCGCCGGCTTCCTGGACGTGGATGCGCCCGTCGGGTTCGGGAAGGAACGCCCAGGCCAGGCCGTAGAGCAGGACGCCGATTCCGGCGAAGAGGGTGAGGACAATGAAGATGCCGCGGACAATCAGCGGATCGATGCCCATCCGGTGCGCGATGCCGCTGGAGACACCGCCGATCCACCGGTCGCGTCCGCGCTGGATGCCGTGGCTCCGGACCCAGGTGAAGAAGTCACCGGACTGCCCCGGCGCTTTGGCGCTGGAGTACGGGCCTGCGGACGGCCCGGCATACGGGCCGGCATCGGGACCGGCGGCCGGGGGTGTGTCCTGCGAAGCAGCTGGGGGTGGCAGGAGTGGTTCGGTTGGCTGGTCCGGGTCGCGTGGGGGGAGCGGTTCCGTGGGCTGGCCGTCATCGGGGGTGGGGGTGTGGGAGTTCATACTTTGATCCTGCCGTCCGGGGCGGCGCAGCTCTACTGGGGAACACCCTGACTCGCCCCTGAGTCACCCCCGGTTCAGTCCGGAATCGGGTCCGGGGAACCCTGATCCGTGCTTGGATTGACACATGACCACCGCCCTCACCCGTCCACCGCTTGTCCGCAGCAGCGACCGCGTCATCGCGGGCGTATGTGCCGGCCTCGCGGCGCATCTGGGCTGGCCGGTGAAAAGCGTGCGGATCGGCATGGCGCTCGCGACCCTCGCCGGTGGCGCCGGGTTGGCCTTCTATGCGTGGCTGTGGATCATGGTCCCCACCGCCGACGAAAGTGCCCGGCGCAATGCCAGGCGTCCGGCGTCGCCCATTGCCCCGGCCGTCAGCCTTGACCCGGCATTCAGCGCTGGGCCGCCCTCGCCGTCGCCGTACCAGGGCTCGCCCGCGGCCGCTCCCTGGTGGGGAAATCCCGACGCCGATGCTTTCGCCCCGGAGGGTGTTTCCCGCAGCGGGCCCGGTGCAGGCTACGGGTCGAGCTACGGGGCCGCCGTGCGGCCGCCGTGGTTCCGGGTCCGCAGAATGCGCTACGGCAAGGAAATGCTGCTGGGCGCCGGCCTCCTCCTGGTGGCGGGCATCATGATTGCCCAGCTCCTGGGCGTGGACGTGCCACTGGAGACCCTCATCCCCGCCGCTGCCGTGCTGGGCGGTGCAGCCATCGCCTGGATGCAGCTCGACGAAACCCGCCGCGCGGGCCTCGTGGACAAGACCAAAGCCGATCAGGCAGGCGGCTGGGCGCGCCTGGCCGCCGGGTTGGCGCTGGTGGTTGCCGGCGTGCTGGTGATGGTGTCCGGCTCCGGATCGTGGGAACAGACCTGGCTGGCACTGCTGGCATCGGTGGCCGTGCTGGGCGGCGTGGTCCTGGTGCTGCTTCCGTGGGCACTCAAATTCTGGCGGGACCTGGAAACGGAGCGTGCGGGCCGGATCCGTGAAACGGAGCGCGCCGAGATCGCGGCCCACCTGCACGACTCCGTCCTCCAGACCCTCGCCCTGATCCAGCGGCGGGCGGGAAACGAGCACGACGTCGTCCGGCTCGCCCGGGCCCAGGAACGCGAACTCAGGAGCTGGCTGTTCCAGGACCCGGGTAAGGAGGCGGGCCAGCTTTCGGACCGTATCAAGGCCGTGGGTGCCGAGGTGGAAGACGCCCTCGGCAACGCCGTGGAGGTGGTGAGCGTCGGGGATACGGCCATGACCGAATCCCACGAGGCGCTGGTCCAGGCCAGCCGTGAGGCGATGCTTAATGCCTCCCGGCACGGCGGCGGAACCGTCTCCGTCTACCTGGAAGTTTCCGACGGGCATACAGAAATCTTCATCAAGGACAGGGGGCCGGGCTTCGACCTGCAGGATGTTCCCGAAGACCGGCTCGGCGTCCGCGAGTCGATCATCGGACGCATGAAACGCCACGGCGGGACCGCTTCCATCACCAGCACGTCGGACGGCACCGAGGTACGGCTGGGAATGCCGGCGCTCCAAACGGACAACGCGGAAGGGAAATCATGAACAACCTACAGGGGACCGGGCCCATCCGCCCCGCGCAGTCGGTCCGGGTGGTGATCGTGGACGATCACGCCATCTTCCGCTCGGGACTCAAGGCCGACCTGGATGAGAGCATCCAGGTCGTAGGTGAAGCGGCCACGGTTGAGCAGGCCATAGCCGTGATCGCGCAGGCGCGTCCGGAAGTGGTGCTCCTGGACGTGCATTTGCCGGGCGGCCTCGGCGGTGGCGGCCGGGAGGTCATTGCGGGTTCCGCGGCGCTCCTGGGCACCACCAAGTTCCTGGCCCTGAGCGTCTCCGACGCCGCCGAGGACGTGGTGTCGGTCATCCGCGCCGGCGCCCGCGGGTATGTCACCAAGACCATCTCCGGGGCCGAGATCACCGACGCCGTGTTCCGCGTGGCCGGCGGCGACGCCGTGTTCTCGCCCCGGCTGGCCGGCTTCGTGCTGGATGCGTTCGGCACCGCCCCGGCGGACATTGCTGACGACGAACTGGACAGGCTTTCCGCCCGCGAGCTCGAAGTGATGCGGCTGATCGCCCGCGGCTACAGCTACAAGGAGGTGGCGAAGGAGCTGTTCATCAGCATCAAAACCGTGGAAACCCACGTATCAGCGGTACTGCGAAAGCTCCAGCTCTCCAGCCGGCACGAGCTGACCAAATGGGCCGCAGAACGCCGCCTCCTGTAAGACGCTCTCTCACTTCCTGTGGCTTAAACCGGAACGCTCTATCACTCTCCTAAAGAAAGTGATAGAGCGTTTGGTTTTTTCTTGCAGGAAGTGAGAGAGCGTGCCTACTTGGCCTGGCCCAGGAAGCCCTGGAGGCGGGCGACGCCGGTGGCCAGGTCCTCGTCGCCCAGGGCGTAGGAGAGCCGCAGGTAGCCTGAGGGGCCGAACGCCTCACCCGGCACCACTGCCACCTCAACCTCATCCAGGATCAACGCCGCCAGTTCGGCGGAGGTCGACGGCGTTGCGGTGCCTGCCGCCGTCGGGAATTCCTTCCCCAGCAGCGCACGGACGTCCGCGTAGACGTAGAACGCACCCTTCGGCGTCGGGCATTCAACACCGTCGATCGCGTTCAGGCCGGCAACGATCGCCTTGCGGCGGCGGTCAAACGCCACCTTCATCTCGTCGACGGCGGTCAACGGTCCGGAGACGGCGGCGAGGGCTGCAATCTGCATGATGTTCGAAACGTTGGAGGTGGCGTGTGACTGCAGGTTGGTGGCCGCCTTGATGACGTCGGCCGGGCCGATCATCCAGCCCACACGCCAGCCGGTCATCGCATATGTCTTGGCGACACCGTTAAGTATGACCACTTTGTCGCCCAGTTCAGGGGCTGCCGTGGCGATGGAGGTGAACGGGACGCCGTCGTACGTCAGGTGCTCGTAGATCTCGTCGGTGACCACCCAGAGCCCCTTGGCGGCGGCCCACTTGCCGATCTCGGCCACCTGCTCCGGGCTGTACACGGCGCCGGTGGGGTTGGACGGCGAGACAAACAGCAGGATCTTGCTCTTGTCCGTCACAGCGGCCTCAAGCTGCTCAACCGTGACCAGGTAGTCCTGCTCAGGTCCGGCGAACACCTCAACGGGGACACCGCCGGCGAGCCTGATGGCCTCCGGGTAGGTGGTCCAGAACGGCGTGGGAACAATCACTTCGTCGCCCGGATCCACCAGCGTGGCGAAGGTGTTGTACACGGCCTGCTTGCCGCCGTTCGTCACCAGGACCTGGGACGGATCCACGGCATAGCCGGAGTCGCGGAGAGTCTTCTGAGCGATGGCCTTTTTGAGCTCCGGCAGGCCGGCGGCGGGGGAGTAGCGGTGGTACTTGGGCTGGCTGGCGGCCTCGATGGATGCCTTGACGATGTAGTCCGGGGTGGGGAAGTCCGGTTCCCCTGCCCCGAAGCCAATAACCGGCCGGCCAGCTGCCTTCAGCGCCTTGGCCTTGGCATCAACAGCCAGGGTTGCGGATTCGGCAATTGCGGAAATGCGCTTGGAAACGCGGGCGGCAGACATGGCGGGGTCCGTTCTTCGCTTGCAGCCGGGAGGGCTGAATGGTGGAATTCGACGTGATCTACTCTATGCTGTTCAGCGGATCGTTCGGGCTGCCGGCGTGGATCAACTCAGCCACCAGGGCGGATTGGACGGTCCGGAATGAGGCCGGTTCGACGTAGACGAAGTTGTTGCGTAGACTGGTTCTCCGGTGTTGAAAACACGGATGATGACGTGCGCCCCAGTGAAAACTGCGGAAGTTTGTTATGGTGCTGTTTTCGATCCATAGGGTAGTGGCGCAATTGGTAGCGCAGCGGTCTCCAAAACCGCAGGTTGCAGGTTCGAGTCCTGTCTGCCCTGCGCAAGCTGTTCCGGCGGAATACCGGAGCAAGCGCAGCAACCATGGTTCTGATCAGGACCGGGTAATCCAACATTGCAAAGATGAGCGAGGACCAGGTGACCGAAACAGCTGCCAGCAGCTCCAAGGGCCGCCCAGCTAAGAAGGACGCCAAGGCAAACTTCTTCGCTCGTATTGCACTCTTCATGCGCCAGGTCATCGGCGAACTGAAGAAGGTTGTTGCACCAACCCGCAAGGAACTGATCAATTACACGCTCGTGGTGCTGGTGTTCGTGGCCATCATGATGGTCATCGTCAGCGTGCTGGACATCGGTTTTGGAACCGCGGTCAGCTGGGTCTTCGGCGGGATCGCTCCCGGGGACCGCTAAGGCAAAATCGTCCGCAGGCCGTGTGGCCTTGTCCGGGTAAACCGGAAGAATCCACGCGGTGTGCGGAATTGAGCCATTTAAATAGGCATGTTAGGCAATGAGGAAGCAGGAGACCAAGTGTCTGAGCAGGAGCTCGAGGTAACCGAGACTGAGCTGGAAGAGTCCACGGACAACACGGCGGCCCCCACGGCTGAAGCCGGTGAAGAGTCCGAGGTTGAGTCCGCTGCGCCCGATTCCGCCGACGCCGATTCCGCCGACGATTCAGACGATTCAGAGGATGCCGATTCAGAGGGTGACGCCGTAGAAGGCGAACCTGCTGAGGGCGACTCAGCGGGCGACGACGCTGATGCAGACGCCTTGGCAGCCGCGGCCGCCAAGGCCGAGGTTGACCCCGCCGACGAATTCAAAGCCAAGCTGCGCCGCCAGGAGGGTGACTGGTACGTCATCCACTCCTACGCCGGCTACGAAAACCGCGTCAAGGCCAACCTTGAGACCCGCATCCAGACCCTGGACATGGAAGATTACATCTTCGAAATCCAGGTGCCCATGGAAGAGGTCGTTGAGATCAAGAACGCTCAGCGAAAGGTCATCAACCGCGTCCGGATCCCCGGCTACGTCCTGGTCCGCATGGACCTGACGGATGCCTCCTGGGGCGCCGTCCGCCACACTCCCGGTGTTACCGGCTTCGTGGGCAACGCCCACAACCCGGTGCCGCTGCGCCTCGACGAAGTCTTCTCCATGCTCGCGCCGGTCTTCGAAGAAGAGCAGGCCGAAAAGGGCAAGCCCGTCAAGCACGCTGCCGCCCAGATCGACGTCGACTTCGAGGTCGGCGAGTCGGTCATCGTCAAGGAAGGTCCGTTCGAGACCCTCCCCGCCACGATCTCCGAGATCAAGGTGGAATCCCAGACCCTCGTGGTGCTCGTGTCGATCTTCGAACGCGAAACCCCGGTCACGCTGGCATTCAACCAGGTCAGCAAGATCTAGTTACCCGCACAGAATTCGTTCCGGACTGCCCGCTTAGCAGCCCCGGAACGGCCGGTCGCCTCGCCATGGCGGCCAACAACCTGAGGCACGCTCCTGTGTCCCAGGAAGATATTGAGAGAAGGACCTTACATTGGCTCCCAAGAAGAAGGTCACCGGCCTCATCAAGCTGCAGATCCAGGCAGGCGCCGCTAACCCGGCCCCGCCGATCGGTCCTGCGCTTGGCCAGCACGGTGTCAACATCATGGAATTCTGCAAGGCGTACAACGCTGCCACAGAAGCCCAGCGCGGAAACGTTATCCCCGTGGAAATCACGGTCTACGAAGACCGTTCCTTCACGTTCATCACCAAGACCCCGCCGGCTGCAGAGCTCATCAAGAAGGCTGCAGGCGTTGCCAAGGGTTCACCCACCCCGCACACCGTCAAGGTTGCCAAGCTGACTCAGGCCCAGGTCAACGAGATCGCCACCACCAAGATGGAAGATCTCAACGCCACCAGCCTCGAAGGCGCAGCGAAGATCATCGCCGGTACCGCCCGCTCCATGGGTATCACCGTAGAAGGCTAATAGCCTTCACCGTCGGGAAACCGGCACCACTGCCGGACAACCGGCACAAACCGTAATGCCGCAGGATCCTTGCAGGATCCTCGGCTGTGGCAGGGCCCAGCGCGGTCCGCAGACCACAACTGCACAAGGAGAAATAAGCAGCATGGCAAAGCGCAGCAAAGCATATGAGGCAGCAGCCGCCAAGATCGACGCGGAGAACTTCTACGCGCCGTTCGAGGCAGTAACGCTCGCCAAGGACACCAACCCGTCCAAGTTCGACGCCACCGTTGAGGTTGCCTTCCGCCTGGGCGTTGACCCTCGCAAGGCTGACCAGATGGTCCGCGGCACCGTTATCCTGCCCCACGGCACCGGTAAGGTCTCCCGCGTCCTGGTCTTCGCAACGGGCGACAAGGCTGAGGCAGCAATCGCTGCCGGCGCCGACTTCGTTGGTTCCGATGACCTGATCGAAAAGATCGCAGCCGGCTGGACCGACTTCGATGCCGCCGTTGCCACCCCTGACCTCATGGGCAAGGTTGGCCGTCTTGGTAAGGTCCTGGGTCCCCGTAACCTGATGCCGAACCCGAAGACCGGCACCGTGACCGCAGACGTGGCCAAGGCTGTCAACGACATCAAGGGTGGCAAGATCGACTTCCGCGTCGACAAGCACTCGAACCTGCACTTCATCATCGGCAAGGTCTCCTTCGACGCCATCAAGCTGGCCGAGAACTACGCAGCAGCACTGGAAGAGGTGCTTCGTTTGAAGCCGTCCGCTTCCAAGGGCCGCTACATCCAGAAGGCCACCGTGGCCACCACGTTCGGTCCCGGCATCGCCGTCGACCCCAACGTCACGAAGGTTCTGACCGAGGTCTAGTCCTCAACAGCACTTCGGCCGGGTTATCCCGGCACATCTTGGGACCGTCCGGCACTGCGCCGGGCGGTCCTTTGGTTTAACCCCAATAGCCCTGGGCCAAACGGCCCCCGTCCCGCCCTCGACCAAACCGTACGGATGGCTAAGATGGGGAATGACCGGTCAGCAGCTGATGATCACCGCAGTCGCCATTCCTTCAGCGCTCGATGCCGGGACAGACCACAGTGCCGGCGGCACCGGCGGCGTGATGGACTTCCACGAGTGCCACGCCTTGCGCGAGAAGCACGAGCTGGAGAAATGGGGCGACCTGGACCGCTGCCCCACGGCCATGGAGAGCCTGGAATACTGGCGCGGCAATGAGTATGAGGAACGCCGGCTCTTCATTGCACGGCTGGGCCAGCACACCGTGGGAACCTGCTCCGTAACCCTGCCCCTGCGTGAAAGCACGTCCACGGCAGGGATCATGGTGGACGTGTCGGCAGCCTTCCGGCGGCGGGGTTGGGGCCGCCGGCTGCTGGAGCACGCCGAGGCTGTGGCCGCGGACAGCGGCCGCACTTCCCTGGATGCCTACTGTGAGCTGCCCGCCGGGACGGTGGAGAGTGCGGTCCGGCTGATCCCCGCCAAATCGGGCGCGGGCGGGCTCCCCGCAGATGACCCTGACGTGGCCTTTGCAGCCGGTGCCGGCTACGAACTCGAGCAGGTGGAGAGGTCCAGCCGGCTCACGCTGCCGGTCCCGGCGAGCCAGCTCGACGCACTGGAGACGGAGACGTCTTCGCGGGCAACCGGCTACGCCCTGGTGGGCTGGTCTGATACGTGTCCTGACGAACTCGTGGCTGAATACGCAGTCCTCAAGAACCGCATGAGCACGGATGTCCCTATTGCCGGCCTGGACTGGGAAGCCGAGGACTGGGACCCTGCCAGGGTCCGGCAGGAGGAGCAGGCGAACAGCCGCAGCGGCGTGCAGTGCCAGGTCGCAGCGGCGCTGCACAGGCCTACGGGCAAGCTCGTGGCCTACACGGTCCTGAACTGGCGGCCGGGCATTCCTGCGAGCATTACCCAGCAGGACACCCTGGTCTCTTCCGGGCACCGCGGCAAGAGGCTGGGATTGCTGATCAAGGCCACGAACCTCCGCGCCGCCCAGCATCGATGGCCCGCGGCGCGGTCGGTGCTTACATGGAACGCCGTGGAAAACCGGCATATGCTGGCGATAAATAATTTGCTTGGATTCAAACCTGCTGGTTATGAGGGCGAATGGCAGAAACGGCTGGGATGACGCACCTTATGGCAGAAGACGTACGGATAGAGCAGCTGTGGATCCCGGACACCCTGGACGCACCTGACGCAGTGGATTTCCTGGCTGCCGTAGAGGTGGGCCGCAAAGTCCGGATGCAGACCTGGGGCAGCGACGATCTCGCATACACGCCGCTGGAGAAACTCCTGGAGCTGGCCGATCCCTATGAGCGCCAGGTCATCCTGGTAGCCAAGGCCGGGGAGCAGATCATCGGTACGGTTGACATTGCCTTGCCGCTGACCGACAACCTGGACATGGCGGAGTTCACCCTGGACATCCTGCCGGAATTCCAGCGCCAGGGAGTTGGCCGCAAGCTGCTCCTCGCGGCTGAACACCTGGCACGCAGCGAGGGCCGCACGCTGATCCTCGTTGACACCAACCATCCCGGCGCGTCCCTGCACGAGTTCGAGACGGCCCAGCTGGTGCCGGGTTCAGGCCAGGGCTTTGTGCCGTTGGACAGCCGGGAAGTCGAATTCGCGCGCCGGACCGGCTACACACTTCAGCACATCGAGCAGTTCAGCTCCTGTGCACTGCCGCTGGACACCAAACTCGTGGCCGATCTCCAGGTCGAGGCCGATGAAGCCAATAACGGGCGGTACCGGCTCCATCACTGGACGGACCGCTGCCCGGATGAGTGGCTGGAAGCCGTGGCCGTGCTCGAGAACCAGGCGGGCGCCGACGTCGACCCTTCCCTTGAGACTCCCGTTGAGCAGGACATGGTGTTCGACGGCGGCATCCTCCGCGAGGCGGAAGAGGTCACCATCGCGCAGGGGAGGCGGACGGTGGTCACCGCCGTCGAGCATCTGGCCACCGGGGCCCTGGTGGGCCTGACCACCATCAGCGTCCTGGCCCACCGGCCCGATGTGGTGTTCCAGGACGACACCCTGGTCCTACAGGAGCACCGCGGGAACAAGCTGGGACTGCTGATCAAGGTCGCCAACATGGAGCGGCTCACTGAACAGTTCCCCGATGCCCGGGTGATCTACACCTGGAACGCGCCCGAGAACAGGTACCTGCTGACGGTCAACCAGCAGCTCGGCTTCACCACCGCCGGCGTGACCGGCATCTGGCAGAAAGAGCTCCCGTACCTGGGTACCAGTAAGAGCTGAGGCCGATTTGGTGGTCCGGCGGCCCGTCCCGTAAGCTTGAAGGACCAAAGACCGTCGGTTGTTGGAAATCCACTCTCCTGAACGCAGCTCAACTCTGTAGTTGTGTGCGGGAGGCCAAGTGTATTTCTGGACGAAGGACCCTGAACATAGGGCGGCCGGCGCAGGTGAACGAAGCAACGCTCCACAGCGAAAGCCGTGTTGAGCCAAGCCCCGTGCATCTGCGCGGGGCGTTTTTTCGTTTTAGCTCATCTGAGCGGGGACCGTCGCATACCGGCACTATCCCCGGAAGGAGGGTTATGGCAACGCCTACAAAGGTTTCAGCAGTAGCTGAGATCGCTAACGATTTCAAGGAATCGAACGCCGCTGTCCTGACCGAATACCGTGGGCTCACCGTTGCACAGCTCAAGCAGCTGCGTGTTTCTCTCGGCCAGGACACCAAGTTCTCGGTCGTCAAGAACACCCTGACCGCCATTGCAGCCAAGGAAGCCGGTGTCGAAGCATTCGACGGCCAGCTTGCCGGCCCCACTGCAATCGCGTTCATCAAGGGTGACGCAGTTGCAGCTGCCAAGAGCCTGACGGATTTTGCCAAGGCCAACAAGCAGCTGGTCATCAAGACCGGTTACTTCGAGGGCAAGGCACTGAACGCCAGCGAAGTTTCTGCACTGGCAGCGCTCGAGTCCCGCGAGCTGCAGCTCGCCAAGGTTGCAGGCATCCTCAAGGCTCCTGCTGCCGCCGCTGCACGCACGATTGACGCACTGCGCCTCAAGCTTGAGGAAGCGAACGGTGCACCGGCAGCTGCCGGGGCTCCCGCCGCTGAAGAAGCTCCTGCCGCAGACGAAGCCCCCGAAGCAGTTGCAGAAGCTGGTGTTGAGGCACCCGCCGAGGCACCCGCTGCCGAAGAGAACTAGTTTCTCTTCACCCACCAGACTCCGGTGTGAAGGCAATGGCCCAGGCCGCCAAGCACCACCTATAGGAAGGACGCCACACCATGGCGAAGCTCACCAACGAAGAGCTCATTGAAGCTTTCAAGGAACTGACCATCATCGAGCTCTCCGAGTTCGTCAAGCTCTTCGAAGAGACCTTCGAAGTTACTGCAGCTGCAGTTGCTGTTGCTGGCCCCGCCGGTGGCGGCGCAGCTGAAGAAGCTGAAGAGCAGACCGAATTCGACGTTATCCTCGAATCAGCTGGCGAAAAGAAGATCGCAGTGATCAAGGAAGTTCGCGCAATCACTTCCCTGGGTCTGAAGGAAGCTAAGGACGTTGTTGACAGCGCCCCCAAGGCTGTCCTCGAAGGCGTCACCAAGGAAGCTGCCGAAAAGGCAGTCGAGCAGCTCCAGGCTGCCGGCGCAACCGTTACCCTCAAGTAACTCACGCCGCTTCACGGAAAACCCCGTCCACTTCGGTGGGCGGGGTTTTCCTGCATTTAACCAAAGTAGGTCGCGCTAACTGTCGTTATGAGCGCTCATAACGACAGTTAGTGCGACCTACTTGCGTGTGGTGCCTAATTCGGCTCGGAGATATCGGCGACGACGGCGCCCAGTGCTGCGGTGAGCGCATCGGCGTCCACAAATGCGCTGTAGCCGTGTTCGCCGGCGCCCATGGAGATCCGGCGGCCGGCAATGGTGGCGTCCGCGTATACCGGCCAGGCGGTGGTGCTGCCGAGCGGGGTGATGGTCCCGCGTTCGTAGCCGGTCGCACCAAGCGCCACGTCCGCGGGCGGCAACGAGAGTTTGTTGACGCCCACCAGGGTCCGCAGTTTTGGCCAGGAGATCTGCCGGTCACCCGGAATCAGCGCGAACAGGAACGTTCCGTCCTTGTGCTTGACCACCAGGGACTTCACGATGTCCGCTGGCGTGATGCCCAGGATCCCGGCCGCCTCCTCGAGGCTCCGCGCGGCCAGCCGCTCCACAAGTTGCACGTCCAGTCCGCGCGCGGCGGCGTCAGCGAGGAAACGCTGACGTCCGACGGCGGCGCTCCCGTTGTCGGCCTGCCCCACCATCAGTTCGTGCCCGCCATCAGTCGCGGTACAGCAGCAAGGCTTCGCCCTGACCGCCGCCGCCGCACAGCGAAACCGCGGCCTTACCGCGGCCACGCCGTTTAAGTTCATGGGCCGCGTGGAGCGCCAACCGCGCACCGGACGCCCCGATCGGGTGGCCCAAGGCAATGGCGCCGCCGTGGATGTTGCACTTCTCCAGAGGGTAGTCCAGGTCGTTCAGCGACTGCACCGCGACCGAACCGAAGGCTTCGTTAATTTCGATGAAGTCCAGGTCCGCGGTGCTCCATTCCGCCCGCTGCAGTGCGTTCATGATCGCGTGGGAAGGCTGCGAATGCAGGGAATTGTCCGGACCCGCAACCTGTCCGGGCTTCCCCACCACAGCCAGGTATTCCAGGCCGTTCTCCTCCGCGAAACGGCGCGATGCCAGCACCAGTGCGGAGGCGCCGTCGGACAGGGGAGAAGAATTGCCTGCGGTGATGGTTCCGTCGCTGACAAAGGCCGCCCGCAGCCCGGCCAGGGACTCGATGGACGTGTTGGGCCGTACGCCTTCATCGGCGGAGACAACGATGGGATCGCCCTTGCGCTGCTTGACGCTGATGGGTGCGATCTCGTCGTCGAAGACGCCGTTCTTCGCCGCCAGCGCCGCACGCTGGTGCGAGTGGGCGGCCACGTTGTCCTGCGAGGTCCGGTCAATGCCCAGGGTCAGGTTCTTGGTTTCGGTAGAAAGGCCCATGGACTGGCCGTCGAACGCATCCGTGAGGCCGTCGTGCGCCGCGACATCCAGCGCCTGGATGGCGCCATAGGTCCAGCCCTGGCGGGAACCCGGCAGCAGGTGGGGCGCACGGGTCATGGATTCCTGACCGCCGGCCACCACCACCGTGGCGTCGCCGCTGCGGATCATCCTGGCGGCGTCGATCACCGCGGTCAGCCCGGACAGGCACACCTTGTTGATGGTGACCGTGGGAACGTTCCAGCCGATTCCCGCTCCGATAGCGCTCTGGCGTGCGGGGTTCTGCCCGGCGCCGGCCTGCAGTACCTGGCCCATGATGACGGCGTCCACTTGGCCGGCCTCCACGCCGCTCGTGGCAATCGCGGATCTGATCGCGTGCGCTCCGAGTTCGACGGCGGTGAAGCTCGCCAGTTGCCCGTTGAGCCGGCCCTGCGGGGTGCGCGCACCGGCCAGGATGACCACGTCAGTGTTGTCGTTGGAGTTGCCCATTGTGATCTCTTCCGCTCTGAATCGATGTACTTCCAAGGCTACCGTGAGGCATGTCACCTATTTATCCAAACGCCGCAGGGGTGCCGGTGATTCCATTCGTGCCGGTCGTGGCCACTAGGGGAGAACTACCCATCCGCCGGTTGTGCGCGTGGTCGCGGTGGTGCGTAGGGTGGACGGCGAAGACGAAAGCAACAGAGCAACGCAAAACAGGGAGCAGCATCTTGAAGAAAATCCTCGCCGCGGCAGCCATGGCCAGCCTCGCCGGACTCACCGCCTGCAGCGTTGCCACTCCTGCGCCGGACAGCACTTCATCCACAGCAGCCCCGACTGCGTCCACGTCCGCACCTTCCACCGCGTCGCCGTCGCGCTCTTCCAGTCCTTCAGCAGCGCCCCAGGCCGGCGGTGTTAAGGGAGCCTGCGAGACGTTCAACTCGCTCTACGCCGACTACAAGGCCATCCAGGATGATTCCAACGCCTACGAGGGCATCTACTTTGCCGCGCAGGAAGCCAAGGACACGGTGTCCGGGAACCTGGTGGGACTGTTTACCTCGCTCAGCGTCCTCGCGCTTGACCACTCCACGGCCGCGAAAAAGGGCGGCGACCCGGAGCAGGCTTCCAAGGATGGTGTGCGTGATGCTGTCTTCGCAAACGCCCAGGCATGCACGGCTGAGGACGTTACGCTCCGGCTTTGATGCCGCTTCCGGTATCAAAAAATCAGTGCTTGCAATAAGTCCGGTTGTGGGGTAGACACGTAATTGGTTTTGCCGTATCGTAGATATTTGCGTCTTCCCTGTTTACCTTCAGCCTTCATATAGCGGTGGGCTTTGCCTGGCAGCTGACCATCAACGTGCCGTCAACAACGTCATTGTATGGAAAGCCCCGGCCCGGGTCATATAGCGGAACCGGATGGTAGCACTGCGGAGTCATTCCGCAGGGTGCACAGCGGGGGAGATCTGAAAACGCCTGAAGGTCTGTGGAAGGATCCCTCTTGGTCGCCTCGAGCACCTCTAATAACGAAACCGCTAACACCGCCGACAGCACTGATGGTGCCACTCGCCGGCTCTCATTCGCAAAGATTCACGAACCGCTGGACGTTCCGAATCTCCTTGCCCTGCAGACGGACAGCTTCGACTGGCTGGTCGGAAACGAACGCTGGCAGGCGCGCGTAGCGAAGGCCGTCGAAGAAAACGATCTCAGCGTCGCCACCTCGTCCGGACTGTCGGACATCTTTGAAGAGATCTCCCCGATCGAGGACTTCCAGGGCACCATGTCCCTGAGCTTCTCCGATCCGGAGTTCGCTGACCCGAAGTACACCATGGCCGAGTGCAAGGACCGGGACGCAACGTACTCGGCGCCGCTGTACGTCAAGGCCGAGTTCATGAACAACAACACGGGCGAAATCAAGCAGCAGACCGTGTTCATGGGCGACTTCCCCCTCATGACGGAGAAGGGCACCTTCGTCGTCAACGGCACCGAGCGTGTGGTCGTCTCCCAGCTGGTCCGTTCACCGGGCGCCTACTTTGAGCGCACCGCCGACAAGACCAGTGACAAGGACATCTTCACTGCCAAGATCATCCCGTCCCGCGGTGCATGGTTTGAACTCGAGATCGACAAGCGCGACCAGGTCGGCGTTCGCCTCGACCGCAAGCGCAAGCAGTCCGTCACCGTTCTGCTGAAGGCCCTCGGCTGGACCGAAGGCCAGATCCTCGAAGAGTTCGGCCAGTACGACTCCATGCGCGCAACGCTGGAGAAGGACGCCACCGAGACCCGCGAAGACGCGTTGCTGGACATCTACCGGAAGCTGCGACCGGGCGAGCCGCCCACAGTCGAGGCTGCCCAGTCACTCCTGGACAACCTGTACTTCAACTCCAAGCGCTACGATCTGGCCAAGGTTGGCCGTTACAAGATCAACCGCAAGCTTGGCATTGACCGCTCCCTTGGCGACAAGGAAGCTTCGGTCCTGCACGTTGAAGACATCGTGGCCATGATCAAGTTCCTGGTTGCCCTGCACGCCGGCGAGAAGACCCTCACGGGCAAGCGCGACGGCCAGGACCACGAGCTGCGCGTCGAGATCGATGACATCGACCACTTCGGCAACCGTCGTATCCGCGCCGTCGGCGAGCTCATCGAGAACCAGGTCCGCACCGGCCTGTCCCGTATGGAGCGCGTTGTCCGCGAGCGGATGACCACCCAGGACGTCGAGGCCATCACGCCTCAGACACTGATCAACATCCGCCCTGTCGTTGCAGCCATCAAGGAGTTCTTCGGAACTTCCCAGCTGTCACAGTTCATGGACCAGAACAACCCGCTGTCGGGTCTGACCCACAAGCGCCGTCTGTCCGCGCTTGGCCCGGGTGGTCTGTCCCGTGACCGCGCAGGCATGGAAGTTCGAGACGTTCACCCGTCCCACTACGGACGTATGTGCCCCATCGAAACCCCTGAAGGCCCGAACATTGGTCTGATCGGTTCGCTGGCATCCTACGGCCGCATCAACCCGTTCGGCTTCATCGAGACTCCTTACCGTCTCGTCGCTGAAGGCGTTGTCTCCGATGAGGTCCAGTACCTCACGGCCGACGACGAGGCAGAGGTCCTGATCGCACAGGCCAACGCTCCGCTGGATGAGAACAAGAAGTTCGCCGAAGAGACCGTCCTGGTCCGCGCCCGTGGTGGTGGAGGCGAGCCTGTGCTCGTTCCCGCCGGCGAGGTCGAGTTCATGGACGTTTCCCCGCGCCAGATGGTGTCCGTGGCTACGGCCCTGATCCCGTTCCTCGAGCATGACGATGCTAACCGCGCACTCATGGGTGCCAACATGCAGCGCCAGGCCGTGCCGCTGGTCCGTTCCGAGGCCCCGTTCGTGGGTACCGGCATGGAGCGCGCCGCAGCCGTCGACGCCGGTGATGTCACCATTGCGAAGAAGGCCGGTGTGGTTACCGAGGTCTCCGCTGAGCTCGTCATCATGCTCAACGACGACGGTACGGAAACCAACTACCGCATCAACAAGTTCGCACGCTCCAACCAGGGCAACTGCTACAACAACCGTGTCCTGGTGAACGAAGGCCAGCGCCTCGAGGTCGGCGGCATCATCGCCGACGGTCCGGCAACGGACCAGGGCGAACTCGCCCTTGGTAAGAACCTGCTCGTGGCATTCATGTCATGGGAAGGCCACAACTTCGAGGACGCCATCATCCTCTCGCAGCGCATTGTTGCCGAGGACGTTCTTTCCTCCATCCACATCGAGGAGCACGAGATCGATGCCCGCGACACCAAGCTTGGTGCCGAGGAAATCACCCGTGACATCCCCAACGTGTCCGAGGAAGTTCTGGCAGGCCTGGACGAGCGCGGCATCATCCACATCGGTGCCGAGGTTGAAGCCGGCGACATCCTGGTCGGAAAGGTCACCCCGAAGGGTGAAACCGAACTGACCCCGGAAGAGCGCCTGCTGCGCGCCATCTTCGGTGAGAAGTCCCGCGAAGTGCGCGACACCTCCCTGAAGGTTCCGCACGGCGAGTCCGGCACCGTCATCGGCGTCCGCGTCTTCGACCGCGACAACGACGACGAGCTGCCCCCGGGCGTGAACCAGTTGGTGCGCGTCTACGTGGCCGCCAAGCGCAAGATCACCGACGGCGACAAGCTCGCCGGCCGTCACGGCAACAAGGGCGTTATCTCCAAGATCCTCCCGATCGAGGACATGCCCTTCCTTGCCGACGGTACCCCCGTTGATATTGTCCTGAACCCGCTGGGTGTTCCGGGCCGTATGAACGTCGGCCAGGTGCTGGAAACGCACCTCGGCTGGGTTGCCAAGACCGGTTGGAAGATCGAAGGCGAGCCCGAGTGGATGAAGCAGCTGCCGAACCTGCCGCGCGAGAGTGGCCAGACCACTGTTGCAACGCCGGTGTTCGATGGCGCCCGTGAAGAGGAAATCACGGGCCTGCTCGACTCCACCAACCTCACCCGCGACGGCGACCGCCTGATCAACTCCTCAGGCAAGACCCGCCTCTTCGACGGCCGCTCCGGCGAGCCGTTCCCGGATCCGATCTCGGTCGGCTACATGTACATCCTGAAGCTCCACCACCTGGTGGACGACAAGATCCACGCCCGTTCCACTGGCCCGTACTCCATGATCACGCAGCAGCCGCTGGGTGGTAAGGCACAGTTCGGTGGCCAGCGCTTCGGTGAGATGGAAGTGTGGGCGCTCGAAGCTTATGGCGCCGCGTACACGCTCCAGGAACTCCTCACCATCAAGTCGGATGATATCCACGGTCGTGTCAAGGTCTACGAAGCAATCGTCAAGGGCGAGAACATCCCCGAGCCGGGCGTTCCTGAGTCCTTCAAGGTCTTGATCAAGGAAATGCAGTCGCTGTGCCTGAACGTGGAAGTACTCTCCACGGACGGAACCACAATTGAAATGCGTGACTCTGATGACGCAGTCTTCACGGCTGCGGAAGAACTGGGCATCGATCTGTCTCGTGCAGAGCCCAGTTCCGTAGAAGAGGTTTAGCAGGTGATGTCCGACGACGGGTGACCACCCGCCGTCGGACATCACCTCCCTCTTCCCGTAACCAAGACTTCAGAATTTAGAGAACAAGAGAGAACAGGGACCATATGTCCAGCGAATCCTCCTTCGGCCTCATGCAGATCGGCCTCGCCACCGCGGATGACATCCGTGGCTGGTCTTACGGCGAGGTTAAGAAGCCGGAAACCATCAACTACCGCACGCTCAAGCCCGAGAAGGACGGCCTCTTCTGCGAGAAGATCTTCGGCCCTTCCCGCGACTGGGAATGCTACTGCGGTAAGTACAAGCGCGTGCGCTTCAAGGGCATCATCTGCGAGCGGTGTGGCGTTGAAGTCACCCGTGCGAAGGTCCGCCGTGAGCGCATGGGCCACATCGAGCTGGCCGCCCCGGTCACGCACATCTGGTACTTCAAGGGTGTTCCGTCCCGCCTGGGCTACCTCCTTGACCTGGCACCGAAGGACCTCGAAAAGGTCATCTACTTCGCTGCCTACATGATCACCAGCGTCGACGCCGACAGCCGCCACGAGGAACTGCCCAACCTTCAGGTTGAGCACGACATCGAGAAGAAGCAGCTGATCGACAACCGCGACTCCGACATCGCCACGATCGCCCGTGACCTCGAAAACGAGATCGCGCGCCTCGAAGGTGAAGGTGCCAAGGCTGCCGACAAGAAGAAGGCCCGCGACTCCGCGGACCGTCAGATGGCCAACGTGCGTAAGCGTGCCGACGCCGAGATCGAGCGGCTCGAGCAGGTCTGGGATCGTTTCAAGAACCTGAAGGTCGCAGACCTCGAAGGCGACGAAGGCCTCTACCGCGAGCTGCGCGACCGCTACGGCATGTACTTCGAAGGCTCCATGGGTGCCGAAGCCATCAAGAAGCGCCTTGAGAACTTCGACATGCAGGCCGAGTCTGACCTGCTGCGCGACATCATCGCCAACGGCAAGGGCCAGCGCAAGACCCGCGCCCTGAAGCGCCTGAAGGTGGTCAACGCGTTCCTGACCACCAACAACAGCCCGCTCGGCATGGTGCTGGACGCCGTCCCGGTGATCCCGCCGGAACTGCGCCCGATGGTCCAGCTGGACGGTGGCCGCTTCGCGACCTCCGACCTCAACGACCTCTACCGTCGTGTGATCAACCGCAACAACCGCCTCAAGCGCCTGCTTGACCTCGGTGCCCCGGAGATCATCGTCAACAACGAGAAGCGCATGCTTCAGGAAGCTGTTGACAGCCTCTTCGACAACGGCCGTCGCGGCCGTCCGGTCACCGGTCCTGGCAACCGTCCGCTGAAGTCCCTGAGCGACATGCTCAAGGGCAAGCAGGGCCGTTTCCGCCAGAACCTCCTCGGCAAGCGCGTTGACTACTCCGGCCGTTCGGTCATCGTCGTCGGCCCGCAGCTGAAGCTGCACCAGTGTGGTCTGCCCAAGCAGATGGCACTGGAGCTCTTCAAGCCGTTCGTGATGAAGCGCCTGGTTGACCTCAACCACGCACAGAACATCAAGTCGGCCAAGCGCATGGTTGAGCGTTACCGTCCGCAGGTCTGGGACGTGCTGGAAGAGATCATCACCGAACACCCGGTGCTGCTCAACCGTGCACCCACCCTGCACCGCCTTGGCATCCAGGCGTTCGAACCGCAGCTTGTGGAAGGTAAGGCAATCCAGCTCCACCCGCTGGTTTGTGGCGCCTTCAACGCTGACTTCGACGGCGACCAGATGGCAGTCCACCTGCCGCTGAGCCCCGAGGCCCAGGCTGAGGCACGCATCCTGATGCTGTCCTCGAACAACATCCTGAAGCCGTCCGACGGCCGTCCGGTCACCCTGCCTTCGCAGGATATGATCATCGGTCTCTACCACCTGACCACCAAGCGTGTCGGTTCAGCTGGCGAAGGCCGCGTCTTCTCCTCGGTTGCCGAAGCCATCATGGCCTACGACCTCCGTGAGCTGCACTTGAACTCGCAGGTCAGGATCCGTCTCGAAGGCTTCGTTCCGTACGCGGGCTGGGAAGCTCCGGAAGGCTACGAGCCGGGTCAGACCGTGCTCGTCCAGACCTCCCTTGGACAGGTCATCTTCAACCAGACGCTGCCGGCGGATTACCCGTGGGTTGAGAACGTTGCGGACAAGGGCGAACTGTCCACGATCGTCAACGATCTCGCCGAGCGCTACCCGAAGGTGGTCACGGCGGCAACGCTGGACAACCTGAAGGACGCCGGTTTCTACTGGGCCACCCGCTCAGGCGTTACGGTCGCCATCTCGGACATCGAGGTACCCAAGGACAAGCCGCGGATCCTCGCCGGCTACGAAACCATGGCTGCCAAGATCCAGGGCCAGTACGACAAGGGCCTGATCGACGACGACGAGCGTCGCCAGGAACTGATCGAGATCTGGAACAAGGCAACCAACGAGATCGCCCAGGTGATGCGTGACAACCTGTCGCCGATGAACACCATCAACCGCATGGTGTCCTCCGGTGCACGTGGTAACTGGATGCAGGTCCGTCAGATCGCGGGTATCCGTGGCCTGGTGGCCAACCCTAAGGGTGAAATCATCCCGCGTCCCATCAAGTCCTCCTACCGCGAGGGCCTGTCGGTGCTGGAATACTTCATCGCCACGCACGGTGCCCGTAAGGGTCTGGCTGACACCGCGCTGCGTACCGCCAACTCGGGTTACCTGACCCGTCGTCTGGTGGACGTGTCGCAGGACGTCATCGTCCGCGAAGAGGACTGCGGCACCGAGCGCGGCCTGGTCACGGCAATCGCCGTGCCGGACGCCAACGGCGAGCTGGTCCTGGACGAAAACGTCGAGAACAGCGCCTACGCCCGTACCCTCGCTGTTGATGTTGTGGACTCCAAGGGCAATGTCCTTGCGGCCGGCGGCACCGACTGCGGCGACGTCGTTATCGCTGAGCTGTTCGCAGCCGGCATCACCGAGGTCAAGGTCCGCTCCGTACTCACCTGTGAGTCCAGCGTCGGCACCTGCGCCCTGTGCTACGGCCGTTCACTGGCCACCGGCAAGACCGTGGACATCGGCGAGGCCGTCGGCATCATCGCCGCACAGTCCATCGGTGAGCCCGGTACCCAGCTGACCATGCGTACGTTCCACACCGGTGGTGCTGTTTCCGCCAGCGGTGGCGACGACATCACCCAGGGTCTGCCCCGTATCCAGGAGCTCTTCGAAGCCCGTACTCCGAAGGGTGTCGCACCGATTGCTGAAGCAGCCGGCCGCATCGCCATCGAAGAGTCCGAGCGCCAGATGCGCCTGGTCATCACTCCGGATGACGGCTCTGAAGAGATCGCCTACCCGGTACTGCGCCGTTCACGCCTCCTCATTGAGGATGGCGAGCACGTCACAGTAGGCCAGAAGCTCATCAACGGTCCGGTGGATCCCAAGCAGGTTCTGCGCATCATGGGTCCCCGTGCCGCGCAGAAGTTCCTGGTGGACGAGGTCCAGGGCGTGTACCGCAGCCAGGGCATCGGTATCCACGACAAGCACGTCGAGGTTATCGTTCGCCAGATGCTGCGCCGCGTCACGGTCATCGAGTCCGGCGAATCGGACCTGCTCCCCGGCGAGCTCGCCGAGCGCAGCCGCTTCGAGGAGGCCAACCGCCGCGTTGTGTCCGAGGGCAAGACTCCGGCTTCCGGACGTCCTGAGCTCATGGGCATCACGAAGGCGTCCCTGGCCACCGAGTCCTGGCTGTCGGCAGCTTCCTTCCAGGAGACCACCCGCGTCCTGACGCAGGCGGCCATGGAAGGCAAGAGCGACCCGCTGCTCGGCCTCAAGGAGAACGTCATCATCGGTAAGCTGATCCCGGCCGGCACGGGTCTCCCGCGCTACACCGAGGTCACCGTGGAGCCCACTGAGGAAGCGAAGGCCAACCTGTTCACCGGCCCCAGCGCATTCAGTGACTTCTCGTACGACTCCCTGGGCGGCGACGGAGCTCCTGAGTTCCACGCCATCCCGCTGGATGACTACGATCTCGGCAACGATTTCCGCTAGTCGATTGCATTGAAAGGCCCCGCTTCCACTCTGTGGAGGCGGGGCCTTTCGTCTACACCCGATTAAGGGCCCGGGTCCAGCCGTGCTAAACTTTGTGTAATTGTTCTGTGTGGCAGTGGATGAAGGCCGCCGCAGCATCATTTTGGTTTTGTTCTCATGATGCTGGGTGGAGCTTGTTTCCGGGTTGCGGGTAAGGTGCGCAACGAATGCCACGCTTTTGCACGCCTACGCAAGTTTCCAGAGGCCGCAGCTGCAAGGAGCAACGCCAAAACCATTGTGTTCAGGCTGGCGCCTGAGCGTGAAGGTAGAGATCAAACCAACGGAGAACACGAGAGTGCCTACGATTAACCAGCTGGTCCGCAAGGGCCGCACGCCTAAGGTCAAAAAGACCAAGGCTCCCGCGCTTAACGGCAGCCCGATGCGCCGCGGTGTTTGCACCCGCGTTTACACCACCACCCCCAAGAAGCCGAACTCGGCTCTTCGTAAGGTTGCACGTGTGCGCCTCAACGGTGGCGTTGAAGTTACCGCTTACATCCCCGGTGTAGGCCACAACCTGCAGGAGCACTCCATTGTGCTCGTTCGCGGCGGTCGCGTGAAGGACCTCCCCGGCGTTCGCTACAAGATCGTCCGTGGCGCCCTCGATACCCAGGGTGTGAAGAACCGTAAGCAGGCACGCAGCCGTTACGGCGCAAAGATGGAGAAGAAGTAATATGCCTCGCAAGGGTCCGGCCCCCAAGCGGCCGCTCGTACTAGATCCCGTTTACGGCTCCCCGCTGGTTACCCAGCTGATCAACAAGGTGCTGGTTGACGGTAAGAAGTCCACCGCAGAGCGCATTGTTTACGGTGCCCTCGAAGGCGCCCGCGCCAAGTCCGGCGGCGACCCCGTAGCAGCCCTCAAGAAGGCCATGGAGAACGTCAAGCCTTCCCTCGAGGTCCGCTCACGCCGCGTTGGTGGCGCTACGTACCAGGTTCCGGTTGAGGTCAAGCCGGGCCGCTCCACCGCCCTCGCCCTGCGTTGGCTGGTTGGCTACTCCAAGGCCCGCCGTGAAAAGACCATGACCGAGCGCCTCCAGAACGAAATCCTGGATGCCTCCAACGGTCTCGGTGCCGCTGTGAAGCGTCGCGAAGACACCCACAAGATGGCCGAGTCCAACAAGGCCTTCGCACACTACCGCTGGTAATACTTCCCGGACGCCGCCGGCTCGACTGAGCCGGCGGCGAACGCGTAGTCCATCCGAAAGGGAGACACCGTGGCACAGGACGTGCTTACAGACCTTAGTAAGGTCCGCAACATCGGCATCATGGCTCACATCGATGCTGGCAAGACCACCACCACCGAGCGCATTCTGTTCTACACAGGTGTGAACCACAAGATCGGCGAAACGCACGACGGCGCTTCGACGACTGACTGGATGGAACAGGAGAAGGAACGCGGCATCACCATCACGTCTGCCGCCGTGACCTGCTTCTGGGACAACAACCAGATCAACATCATTGACACCCCCGGCCACGTTGACTTCACCGTCGAGGTTGAGCGCTCACTGCGCGTCCTCGACGGCGCCGTTGCCGTGTTCGATGGTAAAGAAGGTGTCGAGCCCCAGTCTGAGACCGTTTGGCGCCAGGCTGACAAGTACAACGTTCCGCGTATCTGCTTCGTCAACAAGATGGACAAGCTCGGCGCTGACTTTTACTACACCGTAGACACGATCATCAGCCGCCTCGGTGCCAAGCCGCTTGTTATGCAGCTGCCGATCGGTGCCGAGAACGACTTCACCGGCGTTGTCGACATCCTGGAAATGCGCGCGCTGGTCTGGCCGGGCGACTCCAAGGGTGACGTCACCATGGGTGCCAAGTACGAGGTCCAGGAGATCCCCGCGGATCTGCTGGAGAAGGCCAAGGAATACCGGGCTGCCCTCGTTGAGACGGTGGCTGACGCTACCGAAGAGCTCATGGAGAAGTACCTCGAGGGTGAAGAACTCACCGTCGAGGAGCTCAAGGCCGGCATCCGCAAGATGACGATCAACTCTGAGCTCTACCCGGTCTTCTGTGGCTCCGCGTTCAAGAACCGCGGCGTTCAGCCGATGCTTGACGCCGTGGTTGACTACCTGCCGAACCCGCTCGACGTCCCGCCGATGATCGGTCACGATCCTCGCGACGAAGAGAAGGAACTCACGCGCGCGCCTTCCTCCGAGGAGCCGTTCTCGGCTCTGGCGTTCAAGATTGCTGCGCACCCCTTCTTCGGCCAGCTCACCTTCATCCGCGTGTACTCCGGTCACGTCGAAGCGGGTGCTCAGGTGGTCAACTCCACCAAGGGCAAGAAGGAGCGCATCGGCAAGCTGTTCCAGATGCACGCCAACAAGGAAATGCCTGTTGAGGGCGCTACCGCCGGCCACATCTACGCAGCGATCGGGCTGAAGGACACCACCACGGGCGACACCCTGTGTGACTCCAGCAACCAGATCGTCCTCGAGTCCATGAGCTTCCCGGAGCCCGTGATCTCGGTTGCCATCGAACCGAACACGAAGGGTGACCAGGAGAAGCTCTCACTGGCTATCCAGAAGCTCTCCGCTGAGGACCCGACCTTCCAGGTCTCCCTCAACGAGGACACCGGTCAGACCATCATCGCCGGCATGGGCGAGCTCCACCTGGATATCCTGGTGGACCGCATGCGCCGCGAATTCAAGGTCGAGGCCAACGTCGGCAAGCCGCAGGTCGCTTACCGCGAAACCATCAAGAATGTTGTTGCGCGTCACGACTACACGCACAAGAAGCAGACCGGTGGTTCGGGTCAGTTCGCAAAGATCCAGATTGCCATTGGGCCGCTGGACACTTCCGAGGGCGAGCTGTACGAGTTCGAGAACAAGGTCACTGGTGGCCGTATTCCGCGCGAATATATCCCGTCGGTTGACGCCGGTATCCAGGATGCACTGAATGACGGCGTCCTGGCCGGTTACCCGGTTGTTGGCATCAAGGCGACGCTGATTGACGGCGCTTACCACGATGTTGACTCTTCGGAAATGGCGTTCAAGATCGCCGGCCGTATGGCTTTCAAGGAAGCCGCACGCAAGGCGAACCCCATCCTGCTCGAACCGCTGATGGATGTAGAGGTCCGCACCCCTGAGGAATACATGGGTGAAGTAATCGGTGACCTCAACTCCCGCCGTGGCCAGATGCAGTCCATGGAAGATGCACAGGGTGTCAAGGTCATCCGTGCGCACGTCCCGCTGTCCGGCATGTTCGGCTACATCGGTGACCTGCGTTCCAAGACCCAGGGCCGCGCTGTGTACTCCATGACGTTCCACAGCTACGCCGAGGTCCCGAAGGCATTTGCCGACGAGATCATCCAGAAGAACCGCGGCGAGTAGTCTTTCCGACTTTCGCAGCAAAAAACTCGGGTGCGTTTCCGGTTGACGGAAGCTCACCTGGTGCAGGTGGCCGGGTCCGGTCAAGCCGGGCCCCGGCCATCTGCACGAACAGGCTCGAGGGACTAGTATTAGTTCCTGAATCTGCAATTTCACCAATCCAAAGCCCCCCAAGTAGACTTGCCTGAGTTTCTGCCGCGATAAGCGCGGTTGAAGGGTAAGTCATTTGAAAACGTTCTAGGAGGAACCTGTGGCAAAGGCAAAGTTCGAGCGGACTAAGCCGCACGTCAACATCGGCACCATTGGTCACGTTGACCACGGTAAGACGACGCTGACTGCCGCCATTTCCAAGGTGCTGTACGACAAGTACCCGACTCTCAACGAGCAGCGCGACTTCGCGTCGATTGACTCTGCTCCGGAAGAGCGCCAGCGTGGCATCACGATCAACATTTCCCACGTTGAGTACCAGACCGAGAAGCGCCACTACGCACACGTAGACGCTCCGGGTCACGCTGACTACATCAAGAACATGATCACCGGTGCCGCACAGATGGACGGTGCAATCCTCGTGGTTGCCGCCACTGACGGCCCGATGGCTCAGACCCGCGAGCACGTTCTGCTTGCCCGCCAGGTTGGCGTTCCCTACCTGCTGGTTGCGCTGAACAAGTCGGACATGGTTGACGACGAAGAGCTGCTGGACCTCGTTGAAATGGAAGTTCGTGAGCTGCTTTCGGCTCAGGGCTTCGATGGCGACGAAGCTCCCGTTGTTCGCGTTTCCGGCCTGAAGGCCCTCGAAGGCGACCCCATCTGGGTCAAGTCCGTCGAGGACCTCATGGCAGCCGTTGACGAGTCCGTTCCGGACCCCGTACGTGACCGTGACAAGCCGTTCCTGATGCCGATCGAAGATGTCTTCACGATCACCGGCCGTGGCACCGTTGTAACGGGCCGCGCCGAGCGCGGAACTCTCGCCATCAACTCCGAGGTCGAGATCGTCGGCATCCGCCCGGTCCAGAAGACCACGGTTACCGGTATCGAGATGTTCCACAAGCAGCTCGACGAAGCATGGGCCGGCGAGAACTGTGGCCTCCTGCTCCGCGGTCTGAAGCGCGATGACGTAGAGCGTGGCCAGGTTGTCGTCAAGCCGGGTTCCATCACCCCGCACACCGACTTCGAGGCCAACGTCTACATCCTCTCCAAGGACGAAGGCGGACGTCACAACCCGTTCTACTCGAACTACCGCCCGCAGTTCTACTTCCGCACCACGGACGTAACCGGCGTTATCACCCTGCCGGAAGGCACGGAAATGGTTATGCCTGGCGACAACACTGAGATGACCGTTGCGCTCATCCAGCCCATCGCCATGGAAGAGGGCCTCGGCTTCGCTATCCGCGAAGGCGGCCGCACCGTTGGTTCAGGACGCGTTACCAAGATCATCAAGTAATTTACTTGTTGATTACGGAGCTGATCGCCGTCTGACGGCCTGACGCGAAGTTTGGAACAGCCCCGCTGCTAGTGCAGCGGGGCTGTTCTTTGCTACGATTAATCCAATCAATGGATTAATTGTGCAGGCAGGCCTGCCCTTGGAAAGGGGATCGCCGTGAGGGACGAATCATATGAAGCGGGGTACCGCGCCGGTCACCTTCAGGGGTGGCTTGACGCCGTGGCCAAGCTTCAGGCGTCCGGCCGGCCAAGTCCGGGGGCCACACAATCGCCAAGTTCTGCCGACGCCGACTCACGGCTGGGGGAGGGCCCGCCCCTGGGGCAGCGTACGACGGCGGTAGCCAGCAGTGTGCCCACGCCGGCCGCTCCGGTGCCCGCCGACGTCAGGATCTCCCTGGTGCCGCCGTCGCCTTTGGCGCCGTTATCGTCGCCGTCGCCCACCGCGCCGGTGCCGCCGAGGATTCCGCCACAGTCCCCGGCCGCCTCGTTCCACACACATCCGGAGACACCGGTTGAGCGCCGGGCCCGCCGTGAAATGCGGGACCGGCAGAACATCAACATCACGCTGTATGTGGCCAGCCTGCTGCTGGTGGCTGCCGCAGCACTCTTCATCGGCACCAGCCTTCCGCCCATGTTGCGCTTTGCCGGCGTCTGCGCAGTCACGGCTCTTTTCTATGGCGCAGGATTTGTACTGCACGCCCGGGTCCCGCGGCTGAAGCCTGCTGCCGTGGCGTTCACCGGCACCGGGCTTGCCCTGGTTCCTGTGACCGGGCTGGCACTGTACAACTTCGCATTGCATCACGGCCCGTCTGCCTGGCTGATCACGTCGCTGATCGGTACCGCGGCTTATGTTGCGGCGGCGGTCCGGCTGGAGAGCAGGGTTCTCGTGTACCTTTCCTTCACGTTTGTGGCTTCCACAGCGTTCGCTGGCGTTTCAATCCTGGGTGGCGCGCTCGTCTGGTATTTCTCTGCGCTCATAGCCGTCGCCGTGCTGCTAACTGGCATTTCCCTTGCCCGGCCGCGTTGGCTGCCGCCGGTGTACGTCAGGCCGCTGATGGTCCTGCACCCGTTGGTGGTTCCGGCCGTTGCCGTCGCCGCGACCTGCGTGCCGTTGCACTTGGACAAAGCTGAGTACGCGCTGGTCATCGGGATGTGCGGAGTCTATTTTGCCCTCATGGCCGCTGTTCCGGGGCGGTTCCGGCTGATCAACTTCTATGCGGCACGGGCCGCCCTGACTGTAGCTGCCGCCGTCGAGATCTGGCACCTGACCGGCCGCGGGACCGACGCCCTGCTCGCCGCCGGCCTACTGTTCGCCACGCAGACAGTGGGGCTGGCGTTTCTGTCGGCCAGGCTGACCGCGTGGTTCCCACAGCAACAGGCAGACTCGACCGCCGCCGGCAACAGCCCAAACGCCGCTGGAGAACGCTGGCAGGTTGATGCCCGGGCCATGTTTGCTCTGCAACTCGCTGCCACCACGGCGTTCAGCGTTCAGGAGACCGCTGTCGGCTTCTTCCGCACTATGGACGGCTACGGTTCAGTCGCAGCGGGTACAACGGTGCCGATGTGGGTGCCGCTGGCCTTATCGTTGGCCACGGGCATGGTGCTGGCAGCCAGGTGGGCTGGCCGGGCCGAATGGGCGCCAGTGGCCGTACTGGTCTTGGCTGGCATAGTTTCGCCTTCGATGGGCGCGTGGCCGCTCGCCGGCATGTTGCTGCTGGCCGCCGGCTTCTGGGCGATCCGCGGGGCCTTTGATGCAGGTGATTTCCGTGGCAGGTTGGTTCTGGGTGCCCGGTTGGCCCTTACATTTGCAGTCCCCGTAACCGTCGCTGCGGTGCTGGATGACGGTCCTGGGCGGGCCGAGGCATCCGTGTTCGCGCTGTTGGTGGCGCTGGTGTGCCAGCAGCTCCTTACTGCGTTCTTGCAGCGCTTCGGGGTGCGGACCTTGGCGCCGCAGCCCACCTTGGTGCTCTTTGGTGCCGGGGGTGCTCTGGTTCTGGTCGGGCTGTCGTTCATTGAGACCTCGCCGGATCACGGCCTGACGGCCGTAGGCCTGCTCATCCAGCTTGCTGCGGCTTTTGCTATCGGCGCCCTGTTGGTTCCACGGCCGGCCACGGAACGGGACTGGGTTGCAACGGTCTGGGAGGCCTTGCCGCTGGGTATCTCCGTAGTGGCGGCGACGGTCGCGTTCCAGGCCGTTTCACAAGGCGCCGGAAACGTGTCGCTGCTGCTGGTGGTGGCGTATCTGATCATCACTGCGATGCGTCTGCCCCTGCGCCAACACCGCTGGGCCTACTGGTGGTTCGCCAGGGCGGCAGCCACAGTGCTTGCCCTGACAGCCTTTCACCAGCTGCAGCAGGACAGCGGTCCGGTGGTCATCGCGGACGAAGTGCTCCGTCCGGCGACGGTCCTGGTGACTGTGCTGGCACTTCAGCTGTCCCTTCCGCTGGTGGCTGCCGTCCGCCGTTGTGCTCCCCGCGGGATTCTTGCTGACGCGGGCGCAGTGCTCCTTCTCCAGTTGGGCGGCATTGCCAGCCTTTTGCAGTCAGGTTCCGCAGACTGGCAGGGAACCTCCGCTGCAGGACTCGTGGCCCTAGGCGCGGCGGCTTCGGGGTACGTTCTCCGCCGGGAGGCGCGTGCAGTCTGGCTGGCCCCGTTTGCATTTGTTGTGCTGCTGGTCCTCAGCGATGGCGATCTACTTCGGGTGGAACTGATCCTGGGTATCTTCGCGGTCTACTCCACGCTGATGGTGGTGGCCGAGCAACAGCGGGCCAGGAAAGGCTGGTACTTTGTGGCGGCCCGCGTGCTGACAGCAGGCCTCGCGCTGGTCCTCAGCTACGACATCACCGCCTCGCCCACTGTGGTTTCGGTGACCTTCGCCCTGGTGCTCGCGGCCCAGCATGCCGTCCGCTGGGTGGTGCGCTCACGGCTGGCTGACATCCCCTTCCAGCAGGCTGCAGTCTGGATCACCATGGCAGGGCAGGCGTTGCTGCCGCTGGCGTACGTGACGAGGCCGGGTGGCGTCGGGCTGCTGGCGCAGGACGACGACGGCGGCCGCTGGGTGGTGTTGCTGGAACTACTGATTCTGCTGGTCTCTGCAGTGGTGGCCAGAAGACTCTTCAGTGCCTACGGAGCCCGCTACTTCGCTGTGTATGCGGCGCTGTTCGGCGTGCTGGCCCTGGGCCCGCTGTTCACGTTCGGCGGGACGTTCCTTGTGACCGCGGTCCTGAGCCACACGGGCACTGCCGTGACTCTGCTGGGTGGTGCGCTGCTTGCTGCCGCTGCCGGCATCCTGCGACACCGGCAGAACGCGGGCCGGCAGAACGGGTTCACTCAGAACGGGCACGAGCAGAATGGTCACCAACAGACCACTGGCGACGCGGACGTCGAAAACTGGCTCTGGCTGGTTACCGCCAGCTCATTTGCCGGTGTTGGGCTGCTGATCTCGCCGTTGGCGGCCGACGGGGTGACGGGAGCGGCTGTACTGGTCCTGTCGGCCGTGTGCTTTACCGCGTCGCATATCGAGGATCTGCCGGTCGCGTATCCGCCGGCAGCCGTGGCTGCGCTCGGCGGGTCCGTCGCCTTGGCAGCGGAGGCGTATCAGGATGTCCCTGGCGTCTGGGGCGGATTCCTGCCATGGCTGACCGGCGCGGGCGTGGCTTCGGCCGCCCACTATGCTGTGCGGCTCATGCGCAGCGGCCCGTTGCAGGCCGAGCCGGTGCGTCGTTGGTCGCTTGCCAGTGTGGCCTTCCTCGGCCTCGTCCTGGTGGCCTTCGTCGGAATCCGGCACGATGCAACGTCCTGGACGGCGGCCGCCGTGCTGGCCGCCGCCGTCGGTGTCTCCTACAGGGAGGCACCCACAAGGGCGCGACGGATCGCCCTTGAGGTGGGTGCGTTGCTCCTCACCGTAGCCATCCAGCGTGCTGCCATCTTCGAACTGGACGCACCTGAAGGTCGCACAGGCCGGCTATTGACCGACTTTCCCAGTCCGTTCTGGGTTGTCCAGTGGTACGTGGTCCTGGCCGCTGTCCTCGGTGGCTTGCGCTACTTCACCGGCAACCAAGCTGCCGGCCGGTTCCTGGTGGGCGCGGCCTCTGTTTTGCTCTCGCTGAGCGGCCTGGGCATAGTGGTCGGCGGTAACGGTGGGCAGCAGCTGTGGGTCCTGGTGCTCCTCGCCCTGCTGCTCGTGGCAGGCCTTGGACTGGGGGAACGGCTCTTCGTCTGGTGGGGCGCGGCCGGGGTGGCCGCCTGCATTCTGTGGGCCATGCGGCAGTACACGTTCCTGCTGTTGGCGTTCATCGCTGTGGGGCTGATCGTCCTTGCCGTCTGGCGGCTGAACCGTGGAACGGCCGGTCAGGCGCCGGAGGCGGGACCAGAGGTGACCCCGGGTCCTGAGTCCAACCCGCAGTCCCGCGACGGCAGGGAACCGTCACGCCGGCACTGATACTGTTGCTGACAGCGAGAGGAGTACATCATGGAATGGCTGATTTTTCTGATCATCGTGGTCGCCGTGGTCGCCGGAGTTTTCTGGGCCAAGAAGCATTTCCGCACCGAGATTGACCGCGCCAAGCGAATCAACCGGGCAAACAAGGACAAGTAGCAAGGCCACTGGGCCTCAGCCGGCAGGGGTGTTCGCCGGTGTTCAGCCGGGCTGGCCTTCGCCGGCCAGTGATTTCCGGGCCTGACTGAGCGCCCGGTACCAGTAGAACGATTCCTTGGGTGTGCGCTCCAGGGTGTCGAAATCCACGTGCACCAGGCCGAAGCGCTGGGAGTACCCCGCGGCCCATTCAAAGTTATCCATCAAGGTCCAGACGTAATAGCCGCGGAGGTCCACGTCGTGGGCAATTCCGCCCGGTGCCGTCGCCTCCAGCGCGTGCCGCAGGTGGTCCGCGATGTAATTGATCCGGTCCAGGTCCTGGATGGGGCCGCTGACATGGTCGGGCTCCGGGAAGCTGGCGCCGCTTTCGGTGATGTACAACGGGGGCAGGTCCCCTTTATAGCGGTCCTTTAGTTCGCGCAGCAGGATGCCCAGATGCTCCGGTGCTACCGGCCAGCCGAAACCCGTGGTGCCGTATTCGGGGAACGGCTCCTGATGGAACGGCACCCGCACCATCGCCTCGGCAGGACCCGTGGGGCTTTCTGCCGGACCCCGTCCGGCTGCCACCTTCGTGGGGTAGTAATAGTTCACGCCGTAGAAGTCCAGGGGCTGGTGGATGGTGCGGAGGTCGGCGTCGGGGATTCTGCCGAACGACCGGAACCAGGGCTTGGTGATGAGCGGCGGGCGGGGGTATCGGCCCAGGAGGACCGGATCGGCATAGATCCGGTTGAGCATCAGGTCGAAAACCAGCGCGATGTATTTGTCCGCGATTTTTCGCGTGGCCGGCCGGACGGGGGAGTGGAGGTTGGTCACGCCGATTCCGCCGCGGACCCCTGCTGCGCGCAGCGCCTGGACGGCCATGCCATGGGCAAGCAGCTGGTTGTGGACAGCAGGAAAGGCGTCAAAGAGGAGATCCCGTCCGGGGGCATGGACGCCCAGCGCATAGCCGTTGAGGACTACCGAGGCTGGTTCGTTGAGGGTTACCCACTGGTCTACGCGATCACCAAAACGCCGGCCGGCCTCGCCTGCGTACTCAGCGAAGCGTTCGGCGGTGGCCCTGTTCATCCAGCCGCCACGGTGTTCCAAGGGCAGTGGCGTATCCCAGTGGTAGAGGGTGGCCATGGGGGAGATGCCGGCTTCGAGCAGCTGGTCGATCAGGCGGTCGTAGAAGTCCAAGCCCTGTTTGTTGAACGCGCCGCGGCCGTCCGGCTGGATGCGCGGCCAGGAGATGGAAAAGCGGTAGGAATCCACGCCGAGGTTCCGCATGAGAGCCACATCTTCGGGCGAGCGGTTGTAGTGGTCGCAGGCCACTGCTGGGGAGTGTCCATCGATGATGGCGCCGGGTTTCTCCGCGAAGGCGTCCCAGCCGGAGGGACCCCGTCCGTCAGCGGAGAGGGAGCCTTCGATCTGGAAGGCGGCCGCGGCAACACCCAGGGTGAACGAGCTGGGCAGTCGGTCGGCCAGATTCTGGACGGAAACGTCATTTTCGACGGTCATTCCCCCATCATCCATTCGGATGTTGCCGAAGGCAATGACCCCAGGCCGTGCAGGGCCCGAATGCGCACTGGGCCGGACGGGGAGGTGTCAGCCTGCAGATTCGCTTCTGGGCATAATATCCGGCATACTAGATGAGTTGTTCAAGCGCTTCTTCGTGTCCCGATCCGGATAATGCCGGGTGTCAGGGTCCAAGTGGAAGCCCAAACATAACCCACTCCCCATGGAACTGCGGATTTGTATGCGTGCTAAGCGCGACACGCCCGACCGCGGGGGTCGGTTACGTCGGCAGGTTGAGGAACCCGGATTCATCCGGATTCAGCTTGCGCGGCGGGTGGTAGTTCAGACTTCAAATGCTTCGGCAGCCACATGCAACAAGAAAGTGAACAGAGCAGCCCTCACCGGGAGCAGCACTAACTGAAAGAGAGTCAGGCGACATGGCGGGACAAAAAATCCGCATCCGGCTGAAGTCATATGACCACGAGGTCATTGACTCTTCAGCACGGAAGATCGTTGAGACGGTCACGCGCGCAGGCGCAACGGTAGTTGGCCCCGTGCCGCTGCCGACGGAGAAGAACATTTACTGTGTTATCCGCTCTCCGCACAAGTACAAGGACAGCCGCGAGCACTTTGAAATGCGCACGCACAAGCGTCTTATCGACATCATCGATCCCACGCCGAAGGCTGTTGACTCGCTTATGCGTCTCGACCTGCCGGCCGACGTGAACATCGAAATCAAGCTGTAGGGAGGTGCTGAGAGACTATGACCGCAACCCGTAACGTAAAGGGCCTGCTGGGCACGAAGCTCGGCATGACCCAGGTCTGGGACGAGAACAACAAGCTCATCCCCGTCACTGTGGTCCAGGCAGATTCGAACGTCATCACCCAGCTGCGCAACGCAGACACTGATGGCTACGTAGCTGTTCAGATCGGCTACGGCCAGATCGATCCCCGCAAGGTCACCAAGCCGCTGGCTGGTCACTTTGAAAAGGCAGGCGTCACGCCTCGCCGCCACGTCGTCGAACTGCGCACAGCAGATGCTGACACTTACGAGCTGGGCCAGGAGCTTTCTGTTGAGCTCTTCGAAGCCGGCCAGAAGATCGACGTTATTGGCACCACCAAGGGTAAGGGCTTCGCCGGTGTTATGAAGCGTCACGGCTTCCACGGTGCTCCCGCCTCACACGGTGCTCACAAGAACCACCGTAAGCCCGGTTCAATCGGTGGCGCATCCACCCCGAGCCGCGTCTTCAAGGGCATGAAAATGGCCGGCCGCATGGGCGCCGTTCGTCACACCACGCTGAACCTCACGGTTCACGCAGTTGACGTCGAGAAGTCGCTGCTCCTGATCAAGGGTGCCGTCCCCGGCGCCCGCGGCCAGGTCGTACTCGTACGCACCGCCGTGAAGGGAGCCTAGTTCAATGACTAGCACTGTCAAGGTTGACCTGCCTGCAGAGATCTTCGACGTTCAGACCAACGTGCCGCTGCTGCACCAGGTCGTCGTAGCCCAGCTCGCTGCTGCTCGCCAGGGTACCCACAAAACCAAGACCCGCGCCGAAGTTTCCGGTGCAGGTCGCAAGCCGTTCAAGCAGAAGGGCACCGGCCGCGCCCGTCAGGGTTCAATCCGTGCTCCTCACATGACCGGTGGTGGCGTAGTCCACGGTCCCACACCGCGTGACTACAGCCAGCGCACCCCCAAGAAGATGATTGCTGCTGCACTGCGCGGCGCACTCTCTGACCGGGCACGCAACGGACGCATCCACGTTGTTGCTGAACTGGTGGAGGGCACCAAGCCGTCCGTCAAGAACGCACTGGCAACGCTGCGCGGAGTTTCCGAGCGCAAGAACCTGCTGGTTGTCATCGAGCGCGCCAACGATGTTGCAGCACTTTCCGTGCGCAACCTCGCCGGTGTTCACGTTCTGTACGCAGACCAGCTGAACACCTACGACGTACTCGTCTCTGACGACGTTGTCTTCACCAAGGCTGCCTACGAAGCATTCGTTGCTGACCGGGCAGTAGCAAAGAACGAGGAGGATGCCAAGTGAGTGCAGCCACCATCAAAGACCCGCGCGACGTCGTGCTTGCACCCGTCGTATCGGAAAAAAGCTACGGCCTGATCGATGAGGGCAAGTACACCTTCCTGGTGGACCCCCGCTCGAACAAGACCGAGATCAAGCTGGCCGTGGAGAAGATTTTCTCCGTCAAGGTCGAATCGATCAACACCATCAACCGTGCCGGTAAGCGCAAGCGCACCAAATTCGGATGGGGTACCCGCAAGAACACCAAGCGTGCAATTGTGAGCCTCAAAGAAGGCACCATCGACATCTTCGGCGGTCCGCTCTCGTAGCGGAGACCACTTTAACGAGGAAATAAATTATGGGAATCCGTAAATACAAGCCGACTACCCCGGGCCGTCGTGGCTCGAGCGTAGCGGACT
Organism: Pseudarthrobacter cellobiosi; assembly: GCF_023913815.1. Lineage (NCBI taxonomy): Bacteria > Bacillati > Actinomycetota > Actinomycetes > Micrococcales > Micrococcaceae > Pseudarthrobacter > Pseudarthrobacter cellobiosi. The sequence continues at coordinate 11,509 of NZ_JAMXBK010000028.1, read as the reverse complement.
TCACCGAAATCACGCGGTCGACGCCGGAAAAGTCGTTGGTACGTCCGCTGCCCAAAAAGGGCGGCCGTAACAACTCCGGTAAGATCACGACCCGTCACAAGGGTGGTGGCCACAAGCGCCAGTACCGTCTGATCGACTTCCGTCGCCACGACAAAGACGGCGTCAACGCCCGCGTTGCCGAAATCGAGTACGATCCGAACCGCACGGCTCGCATCGCCCTCCTGCACTACGTTGATGGCACCAAGCGTTACATCATCGCCCCGAACAAGCTCTCCCAGGGTGACGTCGTTGAGGCAGGTTCCGGTGCTGACATCAAGCCCGGTAACAACCTGCCGCTGCTCAACATCCCGGTTGGTACCGTAATCCACGCAGTTGAACTGCGTCCGGGTGGCGGCGCCAAGATGGGCCGCTCCGCCGGCGCATCGATCCAGCTTGTAGCCAAGGAAGGCCGCTTCGCCCAGCTGCGTCTGCCTTCCGGCGAAATCCGCAACGTTGACGTGCGCTGCCGCGCAACCGTCGGCGAGGTCGGCAACGCCGAGCAGTCGAACATCAACTGGGGTAAGGCCGGCCGCATGCGCTGGAAGGGCGTTCGCCCGACCGTCCGTGGTGTCGCGATGAACCCGGTTGACCACCCGCACGGTGGTGGCGAGGGTAAGACGTCCGGTGGACGTCACCCCGTCAACCCGAACGGTAAGCGGGAAGGCCGCACCCGGCGTCCCAACAAAGAGAGCGACAAGCTTATTGTTCGTCGCCGTCGTACTGGCAAGAACAAGCGATAGGAGCCTGGACACATGCCACGCAGCCTGAAAAAAGGTCCTTTCGTTGACCAGCACCTCTTTGTAAAGGTGGACAGGGAAAACGAAAAGGGCACCAAGAACGTCATCAAGACCTGGTCCCGCCGTTCGATGATCATCCCCAACATGCTTGGGCACACGATCGCCGTACACGACGGACGCAAGCACATTCCGGTGTTTGTCACTGAGTCGATGGTCGGGCACAAGCTCGGCGAATTCGCTCCCACGCGGACATTCCGCGGCCATGTCAAGGACGACCGTAAGGGCAAGCGCCGCTAGGCGCCTGCACTTACGTCAAAGACGAGAGAAGGAAAGCAATGGAAGCCAAGGCAATTGCGCGTCACATCCGCGTAACGCCTATGAAGGCCCGGCGCGTCGTCAACCTTGTTCGTGGTAAGCAAGCGAATGAGGCTCTGGCAATTCTGAAGTTTGCCCCCCAGGCAGCTTCGGAGCCGGTATTCAAGGTAGTACAGTCGGCAATCGCAAACGCCCGGTCCCTCGCGGACCGCGACGGTGTTTCGTTTGACGAAAGCGACCTCATCATCAGCGAAATGTTCGTTGATGAAGGCCCGACCATGAAGCGGTTCCAGCCGCGTGCTCAGGGTCGTGCATTTCAGATCAAGAAGCGCACCAGCCACATCACTGTGGTAGTCGCTACACCTGAGAAAGAGGAGGCTCGCTAAGTGGGACAGAAAGTTAACCCGCACGGGTTCCGACTCGGCATCACCACCGATCACGTATCGCACTGGTTCGCTGACAGCACCAAGCCCGGACAGCGGTACAAGGACTTCGTTCGCGAAGACATCCGTATCCGCCAGCTCATGTCAGTTGGCATGGAGCGCGCCGGTATCGCCAAGGTTGAGATCGAGCGCACCCGTGACCGTGTCCGCGTGGATATCCACACGGCACGTCCCGGCATCGTTATCGGCCGCCGCGGCGCTGAAGCAGACCGCATCCGCGGCGAGCTTGAGAAGCTGACGGGCAAGCAGGTCCAGCTGAACATCCTCGAGGTCAAGAACCCCGAGATGGAAGCACAGCTTGTTGCCCAGGGTGTTGCTGAGCAGCTGACTTCCCGCGTGGCTTTCCGCCGTGCGATGAAGAAGGCAATGCAGTCCGCTCAGCGTGCAGGTGCCAAGGGCATCCGTATCGCCTGCTCCGGTCGACTGGGTGGCGCAGAAATGTCCCGCTCGGAGTTCTACCGCGAAGGCCGTGTGCCCCTGCACACCCTCCGTGCGAACATCGACTACGGCTTCTACGAGGCCAAGACCACCTTCGGCCGCATCGGCGTGAAGGTCTGGATCTACAAGGGTGACGTCACCGCCAAGGAACTGGCTCAGCAGGCAGCTGCTGCTCCGTCCCGTGGCCGCGGTCCCAGCGACCGTCCGGGCCGCCCGGGTGGCGCCGGCGGCGCTGACCGTGGTGACCGCCGCCGTCGTACCGACCGTCCGGCAGCAGAGGCAGCTCCGGCTGCCGAGGCTCCGGCAGTTGAGGCTGCACCTGCTGCAGTAGAAGGAGGACAGGCTTAAATGCTTATCCCACGTCGAGTCAAGCACCGTAAGCAGCACCACCCGGGTCGTTCCGGCGCTGCTACGGGCGGCACCAAGGTCTCCTTCGGTGAGTGGGGTATCCAGGCTCTGAGCCCGGCATACGTCACCAACCGTCAGATCGAGTCTGCCCGTATCGCGATGACCCGCCACATCAAGCGTGGCGGTAAGGTCTGGATCAACATTTACCCGGACCGTCCGATCACCAAGAAGCCTGCCGAAACCCGCATGGGTTCCGGTAAGGGTTCGCCGGAATGGTGGGTCTCAAACGTCAAGCCGGGCCGGGTTCTCTTTGAGATCTCCGGCGTCGAGGAATCGGTAGCTCGCGAGGCCCTGCGCCTGGCAATCCACAAGCTCCCGTTGAAGGCACGCATTTTGCGTCGCGAAGGTGGTGAATAGAAATGTCAGTAGGATCCAAGGAACTTGCATCCGCACAGCTGGACACGTTCGACAACGAGCGCCTCGTTGAAGAGCTCCGTAAGGCTAAGGAAGAGCTGTTCAACCTGCGTTTCCAGTCCGCCACCGGTCAGCTGGAGAACCACGGTCGACTGCGCGCGGTAAAGAAGGACATCGCACGCATCTACACCGTTCTCCGTGAGCGCGAGCTGGGCATTCGTGCCGAGGTTGCCGCACCGGTTGTGGAAGCCAAGGAAGAGAAGAAGTCCAAGAAGGCTGCAACCAAGAAGGCCGAAACGGCTGAAACGGTTGAGGCCGAGGAGGATGCCAAGTGAGTGAAAAGGACGAGAACGTGACGGAAACTGTTTCCGCAGCAGCTACGGCTGGCGAACGCGGTGACCGTAAGACGAAGCGTGGCTACGTAGTCTCGGACAAGATGGAAAAGACCATCGTTGTCCAGGTAGAAGACCGCGTAAAGCACGCTTTGTACGGCAAAGTCATCCGCCGCAACACGAAGATCAAGGCTCACGACGAAGAGAACAGCGCCGGCATCGGCGACCTCGTTCTCCTCGCCGAGACCCGCCCGCTGTCCGCTACCAAGCGGTGGCGTCTGGTCGAGATCCTCGAAAAGGCCAAGTAACACCCCGCAGCCTGCTTGCAGGTACTGCACCGGAAACCCCCGTTCCCTTTTTGGGAGCGGGGGTTTTCCGCATTTCGCGGTGGGTGGGCTGGCTGGGGTGTCACGCGGAGCAGGTTTTTGGGGGACGGCCGACGGCGGGAGGCCGGGTCTCCGGGGGAGTTGCACCGCCAGCGGGCGGAAAGCGTGCCGTGCGTGACGCCGTCGTCCGCGTTTGCATCAGGACGATATCTCACTTAATGCGGGAAATCCCCGGACGCTCTCTCACTTTTCTTAGGAAAGTGAGAGAGCGTCGTTCAAAAACTTGCATCATGTGAGAGAGCGTCCGCCGAAAAGGCGCATTAAGTGAGAGAGCGTCCGACGGCGGGAGGCCGGGTTTCCGGGGGAGTGGCACCGCCGGTGGGCCGAAAGCGTGCCGTGCGTGACGCCGTCGTGCGTTGCCGGCTCTGGAGGGAAGCAGTTGTGCTGTGGCTGCCGCCGTGTGATATGGGAGATGCCCCCAACTGTGCTAGGATATTGAGTTTGTATGGCGCCCTCTGTGCGCCGTCATCAACCTCGTAAACAATCGTGCCACGGCATAGTGCCCCCTCGTGCTCCGGACCTGTCCGGATCCGCCTGGGAAGCAAATGTTTTTGGCACGGGCGTTTAGGCCTGGTCTGGCAAAATCCAGGCAGGTCAAGAGACACCCCGATCAACCGTTCCGCAAGGCTCATTCCGTAGGAAGATTTTCGGTCTGAGAACCGGCGCGACGCAAGGAGTAAATAGTGATTCAGCAGGAGTCGCGACTCAAGGTCGCCGACAACACGGGTGCTAAGGAAATCCTTACCATTCGCGTTCTCGGTGGATCTGGCCGTCGCTACGCAGGCATTGGCGACGTCATCGTCGCTACCGTCAAGGATGCAATTCCGGGCGGCAACGTAAAGAAGGGCGATGTTGTTAAGGCAGTCATCGTCCGTACCAAGAAGGAACGCCGCCGTGCGGATGGTTCCTATATCAAGTTTGACGAGAACGCAGCTGTGATCCTGAAGGCTGACGGTGACCCCCGCGGTACCCGTATCTTCGGACCGGTTGGTCGTGAACTTCGTGACAAGAAGTTCATGAAGATCGTTTCTCTGGCTCCGGAGGTGCTTTAGTCCATGGCTAAGATCAAAAAGGGTGACCTCGTTCAGGTCATCACTGGCGCCAAGGCTGAGCGCGGCGGCGACAAAGGCAAGCAGGGCAAGGTTCTGCGCGTATTCCCGGAGACCAACCGCGTGTTGGTCGAAGGTATTAACCGCGTAACCAAGCACACGAAGGCCGGTCAGTCGCAGCGCGGCACCAAGACTGGTGGCATCGAGGTCGTAGAAGCTTCGGTCCACATCTCCAACGTGGCTCTGGTTGACCCGTCCACCAAGAAGCCCACCCGCGTTGGTTTCCGCACCGAGACCGTGGAGCGCAATGGCGTGAAGCGCGACGTGCGTGTCCGCGTGGCCAAGAGCTCCGGGAAGGACATCTAATGACTGAGACTCTCGAGACTCCGGCAGCGAAGATCGTTCCTCGTCTGAAGACCAAGTACGCCGATTCCATCAAGAGCACGCTCGTTGAGGAATTCAAGTACAGCAACGTTAACCAGGTTCCCCGCCTGGTGAAGGTCGTTGTGAACATGGGTGTTGGAGATGCCGCTAAGGACTCCAAGCTGATCGACGGCGCTGTCCGCGATCTGACCCTGATCACCGGCCAGAAGCCGCAGGTAACCAAGGCCCGCAAGTCGATCGCACAGTTCAAGCTGCGCGAAGGCATGCCCATCGGCGCACACGCAACCCTGCGTGGAGACCGCATGTGGGAATTCCTGGATCGTCTGGTCACGCTGGCTCTGCCCCGTATCCGCGACTTCCGCGGCCTCAGTGGCAAGCAGTTCGACGGCAACGGCAACTACACCTTCGGTCTGACCGAGCAGGTTATGTTCCACGAAATCGACCAAGATTCCATCGACCGCGTACGCGGTATGGACATCACGGTTGTAACCACCGCCAAGACCAATGACGAAGGCCGCGCGCTGCTCAAGGCGCTTGGCTTCCCGTTCAAGGCCGAAGACTAATCTAACTACGTAACAGGTCCTTCGCTGATGCTTCATGCAGCAGCGAGGAAACCGTTATGAGGAAGGGCAAGAGCCCAAATGACAATGACTGATCCGGTCGCAGACATGCTTACGCGTCTGCGCAATGCAAACTCGGCGTACCACGATTCCGTGTCCATGCCGTACAGCAAGCTCAAGGCACGCGTTGCCGACATCCTGAAGGCTGAAGGTTACATCGCCTCCTGGAAAGAAGAAGACGCGGAGGTTGGCAAGAAGCTGACCCTGGACCTTAAGTTCGGACCGAACCGCGAGCGTTCAATCGCTGGCGTTCGCCGTATTTCCAAGCCGGGCCTGCGTGTTTACGCAAAGTCCACCAACCTCCCGCACGTGCTCGGTGGCCTGGGTGTCGCAATCCTGTCCACCTCTTCCGGCCTCTTGACTGATAAGCAAGCCGGCAAGAAGGGCGTGGGCGGCGAAGTCCTCGCCTACGTCTGGTAACGGGAAAGGAAGAGAATAATGTCACGTATTGGACGTCTCCCCATCACCGTTCCTGCCGGCGTTGAGGTCAAGGTTGACGGCTCTGTCGTCAGCGTCAAGGGTGCCAAAGGCGAGCTGAACCACACTGTGGCCAGCCCGATCGAGGTTTCCCTGGAAGCAGAGACCCTGACTGTCGCCCGCCCGAACGACGAGCGCGCCTCCCGTTCACTCCACGGCCTGACCCGCACCCTGATCTCCAACATGATCGAGGGCGTTACCAAGGGCTACGAGAAGAAGCTTGAAATCGTTGGTACTGGTTACCGCGTTCAGGCCAAGGGATCTGACCTTGAGTTCGCTCTCGGCTACAGCCACCCGGTAAATGTCACCGCACCGGACGGCATCACCTTTGCAGTTGAGACCCCGACCAAGCTCTCTGTTTCAGGTATCAACAAGCAGCAGGTCGGCGAGGTTGCTGCCAACATTCGCAAGCTGCGGAAGCCGGACCCCTACAAGGGCAAGGGCATTCGCTACGCAGGCGAAGTCATCCGCCGCAAGGTCGGAAAGGCTGGTAAGTAACCATGGCCATCTCAATTAACAAGAAGCGTACGAACAAGAGCAAGTCTGCTTCGCGCAGCCGCCGCCAGCTTCGTATCCGTAAGCGCATCTCCGGTACGGCTGTACGTCCTCGTCTGGTCGTCAACCGTTCCGCACGTCACGTATTCGTCCAGGTTGTCGATGACACCAAGGGCCTGACCGTAGCGAGCGCCTCCACACTGGAAGCCGATCTTCGTGCATTCGAAGGTGACAAGACCGCCAAGGCCAAGCGCGTTGGCGAGCTCGTCGCCGAGCGTGCGAAGGCTGCCGGTATCGAAGCAGTTGTCTTCGACCGCGGTGGTAACAAGTACCACGGCCGAATTGCTGCTGTCGCTGACGGCGCACGTGAAGGTGGGCTGTCACTGTGACGGAAGCAAACAAGGAAAAGGACACTGTGTCTGCAGATCAGAAGGCTACTGAAGCCGTAGCTGCTCCGGCCACTGAGACCACTGCGCCCGCAGCTGCTGCCGATGACCGCCGTGGTGGCGCTCGTCGTGGCGAGCGTGGCGACAAGGGCCAGGGCGGTCGCGATGGCGGCCGTGGTGGCCGTGGTGGCCGTGACGGCGGCCGCGAAGCCGAGAAGAGCCAGTTCATTGAACGCGTTGTCACCATCAACCGCGTTTCCAAGGTGGTCAAGGGTGGTCGTCGCTTCAGCTTCACCGCTCTGGTCGTCGTTGGTGACGGTAACGGCATGGTCGGCGTGGGCTACGGCAAGGCTAAGGAAGTTCCTGCCGCAATCGCGAAGGGCGTTGAAGAGGCCAAGAAGTCCTTCTTCCGCGTTCCCCGCATTGGCAACACCATCCCGCACCGCGTTCAGGGTGAGGCCGCTGCCGGCGTCGTAATGCTGCGTCCGGCTTCCGCCGGTACCGGTGTTATTGCCGGTGGTCCGGTTCGCGCCATCTTGGAGTGCGTGGGCATCCACGACATCCTCTCCAAGTCGCTCGGTTCCTCCAACGCCATCAACATCGTTCACGCGACGGTTGCTGCGCTGAAGCAGCTCGAAGAGCCGGCAGCAGTGGCAGCACGTCGCGGCCTGCCGCTGGACGAGGTTGCTCCGCCAGCAATGGTGAAGGCAATCCTGAACCAGAAGGCGGGTGTCTAAGCCATGGCTAAGAACCTGATTCCCTCCGACCTGCAGTTGGAGATCACTCAGATCAAGTCCGCCATTGGCGGCAAGCAGAACCAGCGCGACACCCTTCGGTCACTCGGCCTGAAGCGGATCGGACACACCGTTGTCCGCACCGCCGACGCCGTGACTGTTGGAATGCTCAACACGGTTCCGCACCTGGTAAAGGTAGAGGAGGCGAAGTAAATGGCAGAGAAGAACACCGCCGAAAAGGCTCAGGGCGCCACTGCTGAGAAGCAGAACGCACTGAAGGTTCACCACCTGCGTCCCGCCCCGGGTGCCAAAACCGCCAAGACCCGCGTTGGTCGTGGTGAAGGTTCCAAGGGTAAGACCGCTGGTCGCGGTACCAAGGGTACGAAGGCCCGCTACCAGATCAAGGCTGGCTTTGCCGGCGGCCAGCTGCCGCTGCACATGCGCCTGCCGAAGCTGCGCGGCTTCAAGAACCCGTTCCGGGTTGAGTTCCAGGTTGTAAACCTGGACAAGCTCAACGAGCTGTTCCCCGAAGGTGGCGCAGTCACCGTGGAGAACCTGGTCGAAAAGGGTGCCGTTCGCAAGAACCAGCCCGTCAAGGTGCTTGGCACCGGCGACATCACCGTCAAGGTTGACGTCACCGCCCACGCATTCTCGGCCAGCGCCGCAGAAAAGATTGCAGCAGCAGGCGGAAGCACCACCGCTCTCTAGTAGACGGTGGGCGAACGCCCGTTGTGAACTCCCGGTGTGCAAGGCCCCCAGGGCCCTGCACACCGGGAGTTTTTTTCGCATCCGCCTGCCGACCATTTCCGCCCGTTCGCCGCAATCGCGGGTTCGCGGATTATTCGCAGGGCCGATCCACCCGTTAGACTCGGTTGTTGGGATTATTGTCCCCATCACACCACGCTTATAAACAACACAGGAGGACGCTTGCTTAGCGCATTTGGCCGGGCCTTTCGCACGCCTGATCTGCGACGCAAGTTGTTGTTCACGCTGGCAATCATCACAATCTTCCGCTTGGGTGCATTCATCCCCTCGCCTGGTGTGAACTACCAGAATGTCCAGCAATGCTTGCAGAACGGTCAGACCGCTGGCGGGCTTTATCAGCTCGTCAACCTGTTCAGCGGCGGTGCCTTGCTTCAGGTGTCCATCTTCGCGCTGGGCATCATGCCGTACATCACGGCCAGCATCATCGTGCAGCTGCTCAGGGTGGTCATTCCCCGTTTCCAGGAGCTGTACGAGGAGGGCGCCTCCGGGCAGTCCAAACTCACCCAGTACACGCGGTACCTCACCATTGCCCTGGGCCTGCTGAACGCAACGACGCTGGTGTCGCTGGCACGTTCAGGCCAGTTGCTTCCGGGCTGTGCACTGCCGATCATTCCTGACGACAGCATCATCACCACCATCCTGCTGATCATCACGCTGACCGCCGGTACCGGGCTCATTATGTGGATGGGCGAACTCGTCACCGAAAAGGGTGTGGGCAACGGCATGTCGCTGCTCATCTTCACCTCCATAGCGGCGACGTTCCCCACGTCCTTGGGCGCCATCTGGAGCTCACAGGGCCCGGGCACGTTCTTTATGGTCCTGGTCATCGGCCTGGTGACGGTTGCCCTGGTGGTCTTCGTGGAGCAGTCCCAGCGCCGTGTCCCGGTGCAGTATGCCAAGCGGATGATCGGACGCCGGACCGTCGGCGGCACCAGCACCTACATCCCCATCAAGGTGAACATGGCAGGCGTGATCCCCGTGATCTTCGCATCGTCCATGCTCTACCTGCCGGGACTGATCTCACAGTTCAACCAGCCCAAAGCGGGCGAGGCGCTCGCGCCGTGGGTTGAGTGGATCAACAACAACCTGACCCGAGGAGACCACCCGATCTACATGGCGCTGTACTTCGCCATGATCGTGTTCTTCACCTACTTCTACGTCGCGATCACCTTCAACCCTGAAGAGGTCTCGGACAACATGAAGAAGTACGGCGGTTTCATCCCGGGTATCCGTGCCGGAAAACCGACCGCGGACTACCTGCAGTACGTGCTCTCCCGGATCACGCTGCCCGGTGCCCTGTACCTGGGCTTCGTGGCACTGATTCCGCTGGTGGCACTGGTACTGATCAACGCGAACCAGAACTTCCCGTTCGGTGGCACCTCGATCCTGATCATGGTGGGCGTTGGCCTTGAAACCGTCAAGCAAATAGATGCGCAGCTACAGCAACGTCACTACGAAGGGCTTTTGCGATGACGAAAATGTTGATTATTGGACCCCCCGGTTCCGGAAAAGGAACTCAAGCGGAACGCATTTCCGAGCGCCTCGGCGTCGTGGCGATTTCCACCGGTGATATCTTCCGCGCCAACGTGAAGGGCGAAACTCCTCTTGGCATCGAGGCCAAGAAGTACATGGACGCCGGGGACTTCGTTCCGGACAGCGTCACCAACAAAATGGTCCGCGACCGCCTCAGCGAGTCCGACGTCGAAAACGGCTTCCTCCTGGACGGCTACCCGCGCACCACGGCGCAGGTGGACTACCTTGACGGCATCCTCGCGAACAGCGAAGAAAAGCTCGACGTCGTCCTGCAGCTCACGGCCGACGACGAGGAACTCGTCTCCCGCCTGTTGGGCCGTGCCAGGGAAACGGGCCGGAGCGACGACAACGAAGCCGTGATCCGCCACCGCCTGGACCTGTACCACGAGCAGACCGAGGCCGTTGTGGCCAAGTATGCCGAACGCGGCATCCTGACCCAGGTTGACGGCATCGGCGGCATCGACGAGGTCACCGACCGCGTTATGCAGGCCATCAAGGCAGCCCAGGCCGCCTAAGCCCCCGCAACATGCTTTTCCGAGGCTCCTCCCGGCATCCGGGAGGAGCCTCACCCATTGAGAGGACACACCATGGCCTTCGGCCAGCCCCGTATCGAATACAAGACCAACGCCCAAATGCGCATCATGCACGACGCCGGGCTGGTGCTGAGCCGTGCGTTGGACGCGGCAGTGGCCGCAGCCGCTCCCGGGGTCACCACCAAGCAGCTGGACGACGTCTTCGCCGCGGTGCTCAATGAGGCCGGCGCCAAGTCGAACTTCCTCGGCTACCACGGCTTCCCCGCCACCATCTGCACCTCTGTGAACGAGGAAGTGGTGCACGGCATCCCCGGCGGCAAGGTCCTCAACGACGGCGACATCGTCTCGATCGACGGCGGCGCGATAGTCGACGGCTGGCATTCCGACTCTGCCCGGACCGTCATCGTGGGCAAGGCCGACCCCGAGGACCAGCGTCTCTCAGACGTCACCCAGGCAGCCATGTGGCGCGGCATCGCCGCACTGGCCACAGGAAGCCACGTGGGCGACGTCGGCGCGGCCATCGACGACTACGTCTCCTCCGTGCCCGGTAAGCCGCTGGGCATCCTGGAGGACTACGTGGGCCACGGCATCGGCTCCGAGATGCATATGGCCCCGGATGTCCTGAACTACCGCACCAGCCACCGTGGCCCCAAGATCAAGCCCGGATTGTGCCTGGCCATTGAGCCCATGCTGGTCCGTGGCAGCATCGACACCGCCGTGCTGGAGGACGACTGGACAGTGGTGACCACCGACGGCAAGCGCTCCTGCCAATGGGAGCACTCGGTTGCCGTCCACGAAAAGGGGATCTGGGTACTCTCAGCCCCCGACGGCGGAGCGGAGCACCTGGTGCCGCTCGGCGTCGTACCGGTTCCGATCCCGTAGGTTTCGACGCGCTAATGCGCTCCCGACGCGCAAAATCCCTGTCGCTACCTGAATACCGGTAGCGGCAGGGATTTTGCGTGTCGCAGGTGGGGGGGTGTCCCTATGTTTTTTGTCAAGCGTTGGGACGGGTTTTCCTTCGAGATGGTGGCGGATCGTTTTTGGGCAGGAGCCAACGGCCGGCGGGGTTTCCCCGGCCGGC